>CAYSHK010000027.1:0-4811 GCA_964430935.1 uncultured Rhizobiaceae bacterium | reverse complement strand
TGATGCCCGGCGACAACGTGACGTTCGAGGTGGAGCTGATCGCGCCGATCGCGATGGAGGAGCGTCTGCGCTTCGCCATCCGCGAGGGCGGCCGCACCGTCGGCGCCGGCGTCGTTTCCGAAATCATCGAATGAGGACATGCAACCGGCGGTGCGGCGTGCTTCCCCGCGGAGCATGCCGCACCGCACGTGAAGGGGTGTAGCTCAGCTGGTAGAGCAGCGGTCTCCAAAACCGCAGGTCGGGGGTTCGAGTCCCTCCGCCCCTGCCATGTCCGGGCGGTCCGCAACTGGCGGGCGGCCTTTTTTGGAAATTTGGCTCTTGCCTTTGCGTACCGGTTTCGGCTAGCTTGCGCGGCTGGCTGAACTGCGGAACTGTCCTTCGTCCATGCGATTCCATCCGGATGCGGATGGCGGGCTTCGCGCGGGGCGGAACCGGCAGGGTGGAAGTCAGTACATGCGGGTGCCGGACGTGCAGCGCTGTTGCGGCGGCCGGTCCCTTTTTTCAGGAATGCGAGATGGCCAAGTCGTTCAATCCGTTCCAGTTCATCCGGGAAGTCCGGCAGGAGACCGCGAAGGTCACCTGGCCGAGCCGGAACGAGACGATCATCACCACCGTCATGGTCCTCATCATGGTGGCGCTGACGGCGGTGTTCTTCTTCGTTGTCGACGCCATCCTGCACTGGAGTGTCAATCTCATCATCTACGGGCGTTGAGGTCGCGTACGGGGCGGTCCGGATTCCGCAGGGGCAAACAGCATCAAGAGAAGCTTTCATGACCAAGCGCTGGTATATCGTGCACGCCTACTCCAATCTCGAGGAGAAAGTGGCGGAGGAGATCCGCCATCAGGCGGAGGCGCAGGGGCTTTCCCATCTCTTCGAAGAGGTTCTCGTGCCGACCGAGGAGGTGGTCGAGGTGCGCCGCGGCCGCAAGGTGAAGACGAAGCGGCGCTTCTTCCCCGGGTACGTGCTGGTGAAGATGGAGATGACCGACCAGGCCTTCCATCTGATCAAGAACACGCCCAAGGTCACCGGTTTCCTCGGAGCGGATCACGGCAACAAGCCGATGCCGATCTCCGACGAGGAGGCCAACCGGATTCTCGGTCTCGTGAAGGAGGGGGTCGAGAAGCCGCGCACGGAGATCAGTTTCGAGATCGGCGAACAGGTCAAGGTCATCGACGGCCCGTTCGCCTCGTTCGAAGGCGTCGTGGAGGAGGTGGACGAGGAGCGCGGCCGGCTGAAGGTCGCGGTGTCCATCTTCGGCCGCGAGACGCCGGTCGAACTGGAGTACGGCCAGGTCGAGAAGAAGGGCTGACCTCTTCGAAGCCGGCCGTCCGATGAACGTGGGAGGCGCCGCGGAAGGTTCCGCCAGACCCGCCGCGGGGCCGCACCACAAACCCTTCGGGCTCCGTGTCCCCGGATGCGGACCCTGACAAGGAGGCAAGGAAAATGGCAAAGAAGATCGAAGGCTACCTGAAGCTTCAGGTGCCTGCGGGACAGGCCAACCCGTCCCCGCCCATCGGCCCGGCCCTGGGCCAGAGGGGCCTGAACATCATGGAGTTCTGCAAGGCCTTCAACGCGGCCACGCAGGGCATGGAGCCCGGGGCGCCCATCCCCACCACCATCACGATCTACCAGGACAAGTCGTTCACCTTCGAGCTCAAGACGCCGCCGGCGTCCTACCTGCTCAAGAAGGCGGCCGGCATCCAGAAGGGGTCGCAGGAGCCCGGGCGCGATGTCGTCGGCAAGGTGACGAAGGCCCAGATCCGCGAGATCGCGGAGCAGAAGATGAAGGATCTGAACGCCCGCGACATGGACGCGGCCATGAGGATCATCGAGGGATCGGCCCGCTCCATGGGCCTCGAGGTGGTGGAGTGAGCGTCATGGCCAAGCACGGAAAGAGAATGCGCGAGGCGCTGAAGAAGATCGACCGCACGAAGGTCTATCCGCTTTCGGAGGCCGTGAAGCTGGTCAAGGACAACGCGACCGCCAAGTTCGACGAGACCATCGAGGTGGCGATGAACCTGGGCGTGGATCCCCGTCATGCCGACCAGATGGTGCGCGGCGTGGTGCAGCTCCCGGCCGGAACCGGCAAGGAGGTGCGCGTGGCCGTGTTCGCACGCGGAGAGAAGGCCGATCAGGCCCGGGAGGCCGGTGCCGACATCGTGGGCGCCGAGGATCTCGTGGAGCAGATCCAGAAGGGCGAGATCAACTTCGATCGCGCCATCGCCACGCCGGACATGATGCCGCTGGTGGGCCGCCTCGGCAAGATTCTGGGGCCGCGCGGCCTGATGCCGAATCCCAAGGTGGGAACGGTGACGCCGAACGTCGCGGAGGCCGTGAAGGCGGCCAAGGCGGGTTCGGTGGAGTTCCGCGTGGAGAAGGCCGGTATCGTGCATGCCGGCATCGGCAAGGCGAGCTTCAGCGAGGACCGGCTCGAGGAGAACATCAAGGCTTTCGTCGATGCGGTGCTGAAGGCCAAGCCCGAGGGGGCGAAGGGCGCCTACGTGAAGAAGGTGTCCCTGTCCTCCACGATGGGGCCCGGTGTGCAGGTGGATCTCGGATCCATCACCGGCGCCGCATGATCGAGAATTCGGTTCCGCCGGCGGATGCGTCGGCGGGGCCGGTATCGTCCGGCCGGGACGGCGATGCCGTTCCGTCCTGACGGTGGAAGACCTGTCCGAGATTGCAGGTGTCGGGGGAGCCTCCGGGTTCCCCGGCTTAAACGTCCGGAGCGTGACGGCCTGCATGAGATGGGAACAAACGGATCATTTCCCGGCGCATGCCGGAGGTGGTCGGTTTGAACCATGCGGACCCGCTCCGTGGCGTGGATGCACGTCGTGGCGCGGGGGGACAGGCCAAGGGAGCGCCGCTCGGGAATGCGGACATGCAGCCTGTCCCAGGGCGACCTGCCGGGGACGGGCCGCAGCAGCCCGGCGGCTTGTCCAACCGGACCGGACTCCGGCGTCGCGGGATGCCGGAACCGTCCAACAGGAGAAGAGCAAGTGGATAGAGCCAAGAAGAAGGAAGTGGTCGCGATGCTGCACGAAGTGTTCTCGAACGCTTCGTCGGTGGTCGTTGCCCACAATCTCGGCCTGACGGTGGCGGAGATGACCGATCTCCGCAACCGGATGTACGAGGCGGGCGGCTCGGTCAAGGTGGCCAAGAACCGTCTCGCCAAGCTTGCTCTGGAAGGCACGTCCAAGGAGGGGATGGCCGAGTATCTGAAGGGACCGACGGTCCTGATGTACTCGGATGATCCCGTGGTGGCGCCGAAGATCGTCGCCGAGTTCGCCAAGAAGAACGACAAGCTCGAGATTCTTGGCGGCGTCCTGGACTCCTCCGTTCTCGACGCGAACGGCGTGAAGGCGCTGGCCGAACTGCCGTCGCTGGATGAGCTGAGAGGCAAGCTGATCGGCCTCATCCAGGCTCCGGCGCAGAAGATCGCCAGCGTGCTGCAGGCGCCCGGCGGTCAGATCGCCCGGGTGATTTCGGCGCGTGCCGAGAAAGAGCAGGCCGCCTGAGCATCAGGCGCACACAAGACATCCGTTTCCGGCGCGGTTGCCGGAAGCGACAACTGGTTCAAACCGATAACCGAGGTAGAAGAAAATGGCTGATCTCGAGAAGATTGTCGAAGAACTGTCCTCCCTGACCGTCCTGGAGGCCGCCGAGCTGTCCAAGATGCTGGAGGAGAAGTGGGGCGTTTCCGCCGCGGCTCCGGTGGCCGTGGCCGCGGTGGCCGGTGGTGCCGGCGGCGAGGCCGGCGGCGGCGAGGAGAAGACCGAGTTCGACGTGATCCTGGTGTCGCACGGCGACAAGAAGATCAACGTCATCAAGGAGGTCCGCGCCATCACCGGTCTCGGCCTGAAGGAGGCCAAGGAGCTCGTCGAGGCCGGCGGCAAGCCGGTCAAGGAGGGCGTCCCCAAGGAGGAGGCCGAGGAGATCAAGAAGAAGCTCGAGGAGGCTGGCGCCACCGTCGAGATCAAGTGATGACGATCGCGAGGCTTTTTCGTCCGGCCCTTAGGGCCGGGCGGAAGGCCGCCGCACGAACGGATGCGGAAGGGGGCATGAACGGCTTCCCGCATTTCCCGGCGGACGGGGGAGATGCGGCAAGCCGTTTCAGTGGCTTGTCGGCGGGCGGTTTCCCGCGGCAGGCGGCCTGAACGGAAGGGACGCCGGTCCGTCCGGGCGGTCGGGATGGCGGACCCGGGGCAGGATTTCAGGGCTTCACGGCCAGACGCATGATACAGGGATATGAAATGTCGCAGCCGATGAATGGACGCAAGCGCATTCGCAAGAGTTTCGGTCACATCAAGGAAGTGGCCGAGATGCCGAACCTGATCGAGGTTCAGAAGGAATCCTACGATCATTTCCTCCAGCTGGAGGAACCGGAGGGCGGGCGCGAGGAGAAGGGCCTGCAGGCGGTCTTCAAGTCGGTGTTCCCGATTTCGGACTTCACCGGGCAGGCGATGCTGGAGTTCGTCCGCTACGAGTTCGAGAAGCCCAAGTACGACGTCGAGGAGTGCCAGCAGCGCGGAATGACCTATGCCGCGCCGCTGAAGGTCACCCTGCGTCTGATCGTCTTCGAGATCGATCCGGACACCGAGGCGAAGTCCGTCAAGGACATCAAGGAGCAGGACGTCTACATGGGCGACATCCCGCTCATGACCAAGAACGGCACCTTCATCATCAACGGCACGGAGCGCGTGATCGTATCCCAGATGCACCGCTCCCCGGGCGTCTTCTTCGATCACGACCGCGGCAAGACGCATGCTTCCGGCAAGCTGCTGTTCGCGGCGCGCATCATCCCGTACCG
>CAYSHK010000026.1:0-5005 GCA_964430935.1 uncultured Rhizobiaceae bacterium | reverse complement strand
CCTGGAGGAGGTGCCCGGCGTCGCCGTGGTCGTGGAAAGGGCGCAGGGCCGCAAGTGCGCCCGTTCGTGGAAGATCACGCCCGAGGTCGGTACCGATCCGGAATTCCCGGACATCACCCCCCGTGACGCCGAGGCCGTCCGCGAATGGATGCGACGCACCGGGCGGACGTTGGAAGCCTGAAACGGCAAACCCCGCCGCGGAGATCCGCGGCGGGGTTTGTGTGCCTTTAAGCACCCAGTCCGCAGCTGCATGCTTGCGCAGAGGCATCACTGCGGCTCAGCTATACTGAATGATAGGAGGAGCTGCGCGGATGTCAAGAGAAGACGACGCGGAAGCCTCTCTTGCGGAGCTGGAACGCTTTTTGTCAAAGCAGCGCTTGCGTCCTTATCTTGCGCAGGCCCGCACACCTGAGGAAGCCCTGCGACTATATGAGACCAACATTTTTCTGAGTGCTGAATTTCTGGTTTGTGCCCATTTTCTGGAAGTTGCATTGCGCAACGAGATCAATCATCTTCTGTCTGCCGCCTTGGGATATGACTGGTTTCTGAGCAAGGGAGCCCTGCTGCCCGTACAGGAGAAGCAGTTGCAAACGGCCATTTCTCAACTGAGGAAGAAACGGAAACCGGTTTTCCCGGAATCCATTTTGACTGAGCTGCCTTTCGGTTTCTGGACGGCCCTGCTTTCCAGCGGATACGAAAGACGGCAACAATACTGGCGGCGCCATTTGCACGAAGGGTTCACTCATCGGCCAGCGGGATATGATCGCAAGCAGCTGCATATGCGTTACAATGCCATGCGGGATTTCCGAAACCGCATCGCCCATCATGAAAGAATTCTGCATTACGCTCCGGAGCGGCGACTTCAGGAATGCCTGGAGGCAACAGGGTGGATTTCTCCCGCCGTGCGCGCATGGGCACAACGATTACTGGACAAAATGCCATGAACAACCGACCGCGCAACTTCCGCCTCTGGGGACCGGTGTCGTTCATCGGGGCCGTCTACGCCATTCTGGCCTTTCTGGCGGACCAGGGATTCAAGTTCCTGATGCTGGGCGTCCACGACATGGACAACTGGGTCTATCCGCGCATCCGCATCACGCCGTTCTTCGACATCGTGCTGGCCTGGAACCGGGGCGTGTCCTACGGCCTGTTCGCGCAGCACACCGAACTCGGGCGCTGGCTTCTGGTGGCCGTCTCCGTCGTCACCGTCGCCGCCCTGTGGGTATGGATGGCGCGTTTCACCCGCCCCCTGCCGGCGGCCGGAGTGGGGCTCATCACCGGCGGTGCGCTGGCCAACGCGCTGGACCGGATCGTGCATGGGGCCGTGGCCGACTTCTTCTGGTTCCACTACGGCGGGTTCTCCTGGTACGTTTTCAACGCGGCGGACGTGGCCATTGTTGCCGGTGCCATCCTTGTGCTGTATGATTCATTCGTGGATGGTGGAAGCGTCGAAGGAAAAAAGGGCGACGACACGGTTTCGCCGGATTCCGGGCGCTGATTCCCACCTTGCACGCAACAACGGGGAGAGTGGCGGAACCCATGCCGACGACACGCACATTCGCAGCCATGACCGCGGCCCTGCTGCTGGCGGGATGCTCGGA
This sequence comes from uncultured Rhizobiaceae bacterium, assembly GCA_964430935.1. Classification (GTDB taxonomy): domain Bacteria; phylum Pseudomonadota; class Alphaproteobacteria; order Rhizobiales; family Aestuariivirgaceae; genus Thermopetrobacter. Next base: position 3,404 of record CAYSHK010000026.1, on the reverse strand, counting down.
ATCCAGTTTCATGGACACGCTGGGCATCGGCAAGCAGGCGCCGGACGAGCGTCTGGTCTCCACCAATCCCCCCCTCTCCGTGCCGCCGGACATGCAGCTCCGTCCACCCGCGGACACGGCCGCCGCCCCGACGCCGCAGCAGGCCGCGGCCACGGCGGACGGCGGCAACCTGTCCGGGCCGCAGTCGCTGGATGCCGTACCCACGCCGGGGGAGAGCCGGCCCATGACCATTGACGGCAAGCCGGTCTCCAAGGCCGACGAGATCTACGTCAAGCACGGCATCAATCCCTACAGGCCGGACGGCACGCACAAGACCGTCGCCGAGCTGAACCGGGAGCTGGCCGCGAAGATCCGCGAGGAAAAGAAGCGGAAGAATCCGAAGTACGGCACGATCTTCAACATCGGCGAGCTGTTCAAGTAGCTTGACGGCGACTCCGCCGGTCCGGCATGCGGTTGGCATCATGCGCCGCAGCGATGTCTCCCTCCGTCGCGTGCCTGGCGCGTGCGGCGCGGTCCATGCGCACCGGTTGCGCCGTGTCCGTACAGGGACTTTCCAAGGGGTGGAAACGCCTCCGGCATTCCGGTTTTACGAAAAATTCAGATGCAACGCGCGGGATGCTCGGGCACACTGCGCGCGCGGAACGCATGGCCCACAGGAAGGCATGATTCGATGCGTCACAGAATACTGATCTCCGGCCTGCTGGCTCTGGCGGCGGCCCTGACGGTCCTCCTCGGTCCGCGGGATCCCGCCCGGGCGCTCGACCTCAAGGCGAAGGAATACGAGCTCAGGAACGGCCTGAAGCTGGTCGTCATCCCCGACCACCGCGCTCCGGTGGTGACCCACATGGTGTGGTACCGCGTGGGGGCGGCCGACGAGCCCGCCGGCAAGTCGGGTCTGACCCATTTCCTGGAACACCTGATGTTCAAGGGCACGGACAAGGTGCCGGCCGGAGAATTCACGAGGATCGTCAAGCGGCATGGCGGGCAGGACAACGCCTTCACCACCGCCGACAACACCGCCTACTTCCAGCGCATCGCCAAGGAGAACCTGGGGCTGGTGATGCGGCTGGAGGCGGACCGCATGCAGAACCTGAAGCTCACGTCGAAGGACGTGGAAACGGAGCGGGAGGTCATCAAGGAGGAGAGGCGCATGCGGACGGAAAACAATCCGCGCGCGCTTTTCGCCGAACGCCTCAATGCTGCGCTCTTCGTGGCCCATCCGTACCGCAGGCCCATCGTCGGCTGGATGGACGACGTGCGCAGGCTGCGTCTCTCCGACGCCATGGCCTTCTACAGGAAGTACTATACGCCGGCCAACGCCATCGTGGTGGTGGCGGGCGACGTGGAGCCCGGGGAAGTGCTGAAGCTGGCCGAGAAGCACTACGGGAGCCTCATCAACACCGCGCCGAAGGCCGAGCGCGTGCGCACCCGGGAGCCGCGTCCGCTGGCCGCCCGGCGCGTCGTGATGCGCGACGCCCGCGTCAAGGCGCCGATCATCCAGCGCATGTACGTCGCCCCGGCCTATCCGCGGGCGAAGAAGGGCGAGGCCCATGCGCTGGAGGTGTTCGCGCAGGCCTTCGGAGAGGGCGCCACGTCCCTGCTGTACAGAAGGCTGGTGGTCGGGGAGCGCATCGCCACATGGGCCGGAGCCTGGTACGACGGCAACAACCGCGACTACGGAACCATCGGCATCTACGCGACGCCCGCGCCCGGCGTGAGCATGGAGAGGCTGGAGGCCCGTCTGGACGCCCTCATCGGCGAGGTGCTGGAGAAGGGGCTGCCGGAGAAGGACGTGAAGCGTGCCGCCAACGCCCTGGTGGCGGAGGCCACCTATGCCCTGGATTCGCAGTTCTATCTGGCCCGGATGGTCGGCGACGCCCTGACCACGGGCTCCTCCCTCGCGGACATCCGCGAGTGGGAGGCGCGCATCCTGAAGGTGACGCCCGAGCGGGCGGTGGCCGCCGCGCGTGCCGTCATGCGGCCGGAGAATTCCGTCACCGGCCTGCTGCTGAAGGCCGAACCGTCCGCCAACGCGGCGGACGCGCGGGCGAAAGGCCCAGCCGCAGCGGGCAAACCGGCAAGGGAGAAAGCCGAATGACCGTCCGAGCCATCCTCTCGCTGTGCCTGTTCCTCCTGGCCGCCGTCGCACCCGCCTCCGCCATCGAGATCCAGGAGGTGCGCACGCCGAAGGGCATCACCGCCTGGCTGGTGGAGGACCATACGGTCCCCCTGATCGCCATGGATTTCTCCTTCCGCGGTGGCGCCGCCAACGATCCCGAGGACATGCGCGGGCTTGCGAACTTCCTCTCCGCGATGCTCGACGAAGGTGCCGGGGAGATGAAGTCGGAGGCCTTCCAGTCCCGCATGGAGGAGCTGGCCATGCGCATGTCCTACAGCGCCGGGCAGGAATACTTCAGCGGATCCTTCCGCACCCTGACACGCAACCGCGACGCCTCGTTCGCCCTGCTGAAACTGGCCCTCAACGCGCCGCGGTTCGACGAGAAGCCGCTCGAGCGCATCCGCCAGCAGCTCCTCGTGTCCATCCGCAGGAAGTCGGCCGATCCCGACCATGTCTCCTTCATGGCCTTCAAGAAGCTGCTGTTCGGAAACCATCCCTTCGCCCGCGACACCGAGGGCACCGAGGCGGGCGTGAAGGCCGTCACGGCGCGGGCGCTGCGCGATCTGCACGGACGGCTTTTCGCCCGTTCCGGGCTGGTGATCGCGGTGGCCGGCGACATCGACGCGAAAACGCTCTCCCGGCTGCTCGACGAAGTTTTCGGCGATCTGCCGGAGAAGTCCGGAATGCCCGAAGTCGCGCCGCCGGAGATCCCGCCCGGGCCACGCACCGAAATCATATCGCGGCCCATCCCGCAGACGCTCATCGTCATGGGGCACGAGGGGATGGTGCGTTCCGATCCCGACTTCATTCCCGCCTACGTGGCCAACTTCATCCTCGGCGGCGGCGGGTTCGGCTCCCGCATGACCGAGGAGGTGCGCGAGAAGCGCGGGCTGGCGTATTCGGCCTACTCCGCCATGTTCACGTACCGCAGGGTGGGGGTCTTCTTCGCCTCCGCCGGGACGCGCAACGAGAAGGCGGGCGAGGCCGTGCGCATCATGAAGGCGGAAATCGCCCGCATGGCGAAGGAAGGGCCGACGGAGAAGGAACTGGAGGAGGCCAAGACCTATCTCATCGGCGCCTACCCTCTGCGCTTCGATTCCACCACCAAGGTGGCGGCCGGGCTGCTGGCCATACAGCGGGAGAATCTGGGCATCGACTACATCCGCAAACGCAACGACATGATCCGCGCGCTCACGCTGGAGCAGGTGAAGGCGGCGGCCGCGAAGCTGCTGCATCCCGAGCGTCTGAAAACCGTTCTGCTCGGCCAGCCGCAGGGCGTCGGAGC
>CAYSHK010000025.1:0-13232 GCA_964430935.1 uncultured Rhizobiaceae bacterium | reverse complement strand
GCATCCTGCGCACCGCCCGGACCCTGGCCGATCTGGAGGGTGTGGAGACCGTGGGGCGGGCGCATGTGGCCGAAGCGTTGGCCTATCGCGGGGAAGGCGCCGGGGCCAGGCAGGTGGCCTGACGTGTCCGTACCGTCCGGTCCCGGGGAGACGCGCCGGTGATGGAGGCGGCCGCCCTTTCCGGAATCCGGAGGGGAAAGGGCGGCTTTCTCCGGGGCGGAGGCGGCATGGACGCCCGTCCACTGGATCATGGACGGGACGTTGGCCATGATGTTGGAGATGGAGGGGCGGCCGCGCCTTCATGTTCTAGGCATGGACTTCATGCTCCGGACATGGAACGTACCGGGACATGCCTCCATTCCGCCCGCCGTTTTTCAGGTTCGTGGACCGGAGAGGCGGTGCATCCGACAGTGTGGGCTGGGGAGGCCATCCGAAAGACTCCAGCTCCGCTTGTCCGTTCTCTTCGTCGGTCGTCCGGTGGGCCGGAAGTGCGTATGCGATCCCGAAGCGTGCCCCTTCCATCTTCCCGGAAATGGCGGGACATGGACGTTCCCGTCCATCATGCACCACGCCTGACAAGCGATATTTCCACGCTTCCATGAGTCGGGAAGCGTGGAAACGGCGGGTATCGGATGGAAAAGCGCGCCCGGATGCCGGCAGCAGCGATCCCACGGCCGGCGGGGCGCGATCCGGTGTCGCGGAGGTTTCGCTCAGAGGATCTCGACCACCTTTTCCGGCGGCCGGCCCAGGGCGGCCCTGCCGTCGCGGACGACGATGGGCCGTTCGATGAGGCGCGGATGCTCCACCATGGCGCGGATCAGTTCGTCCTCGGTCTTCGCCGGGTCGTCCAGTCCCAGCTCCTTGTATTCCTTCTCCTTCCTCCGCATGAGTTCGCGGGCCGACGCCAGCCCCAGCATGCGGATGATCCCGCGCAGCTCCTCCTCCGTGGGAGGGGTCTCCAGATACTTCACCACCTCCGGCTCTATGCCCTTCTCCTGAAGGATCTGCAGCGTCTGTCGCGACTTGGAGCAGCGCGGGTTGTGGTAGATCTTCACGCTCATGTCCGTTCCCCTGTGGTTCGGTGGTCCGTCAGCCAGTCTTGTGCGCCGGAGCCGACCGCCTCGTCAATGGAGGTGAAACCGTTCTGCCGCAGCCTTTTCGCGACGTGGTGCAGGATGGCCGGCACGATTTCGGGACCCTCGTAGATGAAGCCGGTGTAGAGCTGGACGAGGGTTGCGCCGGCGCGGATCTTCTGCCAGGCGTGCTCGCCGGAATCCACGCCTCCCGCGCCGACGAGCAGCAGACGCCCCCCGGCCAGCAGGTGCGCGCGGGCCAGCATGCGGGTCGAGAGCGAAAACAGGGGACGGCCGGAGAGCCCGCCCGGTTCCAGCGCGTCCCGTGGCCGCAGGGAGGACGGGCGCGAAACCGTGGTGTTGGATATCACCAGTCCGTCCGCGCCGTGCGCCACCGCCGTTTCCACGATCGCCTCCAGGGCCGCGTCGTCCAGATCCGGCGCGATCTTGACCAGCACCGGCGTGGCGTGCCCGCCGCGCGCGATCTCGGCATGCACGCCGTCCAGTATCCGCGCCAGTTCCTCGGATGCCTGGAGATTGCGCAGTCCCGGAGTGTTCGGCGAGGAGACGTTGATTGTGAGATAGTCCGCCACGGGCGCGAAACAGCGCGCGCCCAGCGCATAGTCGCGAACACGGTCGAGACTGTCCTTGTTGGCGCCGATGTTGACGCCGAGAATGCCGCGCCCCCCGGCGTCCCGCCAGCGGGAGATGCGGGCGTGCGCCGCCGCATGCCCGGCGTTGTTGAAGCCCATGCGGTTTATGATGGCCCCCTCGCGGCGCACGCGGAAGAGGCGGGGAGGCGGATTGCCGGCCTGGGCCAGCGGCGTGACCGTGCCCACCTCCACATGCCCGAAGCCCATGGCCAGAAGGGCGGGAAAGGCGCGAGCGTCCTTGTCGAAACCCGCCGCCATGCCCAGCGGGTTGGGAAAGTCCAGTCCCATGGCGGAGGTGCGCAGAATCGGATCGTCCACCCTTTCGATCCGGGGAAACAGTCCGTGTTCCAGCGCCTTGAGCGCCAGTTCGTGCGAGAGCTCGGGCGGAAGCGCCCGGGTCAGGAATTCGGTGGCCAGACGGGTGAACGTCATGTCGTGCCTCTTCTTGCGGTCCGCCGTTTCCTAGCATGCTTTTCTGGCAAGGGAAAATGACCGTCTCTGGTCCTTACACGTCCCCGTCCGCCTTTGCCATCCTCCGGAAGCAACGGGAGGAAAAGGGTCATGATTCCCAACGATCTGCGCGCATTCTGGATGCCGTTCACCGCCAACCGCCAGTTCAAGTCCGCTCCGCGGCTGCTGGTGGGCGCGAAGGGCATGTACTACCGCTCCGCCGACGGCCGGGACATCCTGGACGGCACCTCCGGCTTGTGGTGCGTGAACGCGGGCCATGGCCGGGAACGCATCACGAAGGCGATCCGGGACCAGGCCGGAGAGATGGACTACGCTCCCCCCTTCCAGATGGGGCATCCCAAGGCGTTCGAACTGGCCTCGCGCGTGGCCGCCCTTCTGCCCGAGGGTTTCTCCCACGTCTTCTTCACGAACTCGGGGTCCGAGGCGGTGGAGACGGCCCTGAAGATCGCCGTGGCCTGGCACCGGGCGCGGGGCGATTCCGGCCGCTACCGCCTGATCGGCCGCGAGAGGGGGTATCACGGCGTCAACTATGGCGGCATCTCCGTCGGGGGCATAGGGCCGAACCGCAGGTCCTTCGGTCCGCTCCTCACCGGTGTCGACCACTTGCGCCACACCCATGATCCGCGCCGCAACGCCTTTTCGCGGGGGCTTCCCGAACATGGAGCCGAGCTGGCCGAGGACCTGGAACGCATCGTGGCGCTGCACGATCCCTCCACGATCGCCGCGGTGATCGTGGAGCCCATGGCCGGCTCCGCCGGCGTGCTGCTGCCGCCCAGGGGCTATCTGGAGAGACTGCGGGAGATCTGCGACAGGCACGGCATTCTGCTCATCTTCGACGAGGTGATCACCGGGTTCGGCCGTCTCGGTGCGCCCTTCGCCGCCCAGAGGCTGGGGGTGGTTCCCGATATCATCACCATGGCGAAGGGGCTGACCAACGGAGCCGTGCCCATGGGCGCGGTGGGGGTCAGGGCGGAGATCCACGACGCCTTCATGACCGGACCGGAGCACATGATCGAGCTCTTCCACGGCTACACCTATTCCGGCCATCCGCTGGCCTGCGCGGCCGGCCTGGCCACGCTGGACGTGTACGAGGAGGAAGGGTTGCTCACCCGCGCCCGTGAGCTGGAGAAGGTCTGGGAGGACGCCATCCACGCCCTGAAGGGGCTGCCCCACGTCATCGACATCCGCAATTTCGGCCTGGTGGGGGCCATCGAACTGGAGCCGATGGAGGGACGGCCCACGAAACGGGCCTTCTCCGCCTTTCTGAAGGCCTGGGAGAAGGGGCTGCTGATCCGCACCACGGGCGACATCATCGCGCTGTCGCCCCCCCTGATCATCTCCGGGGAGGAGATCGCCCGCCTCTTCGATACCCTGACGCAGGTGCTGCGCGAACTGGACTGACTTCCTTCCGCCCTCCGTGCGGCGGATCACGCCCCTTCCGGGCCGGGATCGTCCAGAAGCTGCAGCTCCCCCGCCTGAACGCCCCGTCCGCCGGGAGCCGGCTCGAGGGTGAAGCTCAGGCGCATGCCCGTCTCCAGTGCCGCCATTCCGGCCCTGTTGACCGCCGTGATGTGCACGAACACGTCGGGGCCGTCCCCGTCCGGCCTGATGAAGCCGTAGCCGCGGGTCAGATTGAAGAACTTGACCACGCCGGTATGCCTCTCCGACTGTCGCGATCTGCCGTTCATCGTGTCACCGGATCCGGAGGGGTTTCATGATGCATGAAACCCGATGTTCATTTTCGGGAAAATAGGATAGCCCATGCGGAGGCCTCCGGCATAGACCGCGGGAGACCGAAAACGACAGGGGGCGATGTCATGCTGCAGACAAGAACGGCGATCCTTCTGCTGGCCGTGGCGCTGGTGTCCGCGTCCGCACGGCCTCCGGCCGCCGGGGCCGCACCGGTCGTCAGCGTGAGGAAGAGCACCTTCCCGCTCCATGCCACCACGGAGGCGGGACTTCTGGCGGAGCTGCGGGCCCGGGGGCCGCTGGTGGGCGGGCGCCGTTCCTTCGCTCGGACGCGGATGCGGTCCTCCCTCTCCACGTTCCTCCGCCGGACCCCCCGGGGGTGCCGCATCCGCCGCGGAACCCTCCGCATCAGCTACACGATGCTCCTGCCGCGCGCCCTGAACGAGCGCCGCTTCCCGCGGAGCGTGAAGCGCCGGTGGCGGGCCTTCCTGAAGCATCTCGCCTGGCACGAGAACCGGCACATTTCCATCTGGACGAAGTGCGCCCGCACCGCGGAGCGGCGCATCCGCCGCCTCTCCGCGCCCACCTGCGGCGAGCTGGACCGGAAGGTGCGCGCGGAATGGAGGCGGGTCATCCGCTCCTGCGACCGCCTCCACGACGCATTCGATCTGCGGGAGAGGAAATCGGCCCTGAAGCAGCCGTTTCTGCGTTCCGCGCTGGGGCTCGACCGGCGAGGTCGCAGGCACGCGGCGAGGTGAGATTCGCCGGCATCCCCTTCCGTTGCGGCAGATGCGTCGATACGCCCCTCCCGCAGCATGAAATTCGCACATCGTTAATGATTTGCGTCAAAGTGCGACACTTCAAGACTGGACATTGATGTCCCTCGGTGCCAAAACTCCGCCAACCATGCCGGCTATGCAGTCGCGTGGCTGCCTGCGTTCGGGGGAACGGCAGACAGACCGGCAGGGTACAAAGCAAGGGATCTGGAACAATGACCACCAAAGTCGAAAACGCTGACGTTTCCCGGCGTGATTTTCTCTACATCGCCACCGGTGCGGTCGGTGCCGTGGGTACCGCGCTGGCCATCTGGCCCTTCATCGACCAGATGAACCCTGACGCGTCCGTTCTGGCGCTGGCGTCCACGGAATTCGATCTGGCGCCCCTGGAGGAGGGACAGGGCGTCACCATCAAGTGGCGCGGCAAGCCGGTCTTCATCCGCCACCGCACTCCGAAGGAGATCGAGGAGGCCAAGAAGACGCCGCTGGCCGAGCTCAAGGATCCGATCGCGCGCAATGCCAATCTGCCGCCCGATGCGGAGGCCACGGACGAGAACCGCGTGAAGGACGCCAACGGCAAGGTCAACGAGAAGTATCTCGTGCAGATCGGCATCTGCACGCATCTGGGCTGCGTGCCGCTCGGGGAACAGGGCGACTACGACGGCTGGTTCTGCCCCTGCCACGGCTCGCACTACGATTCCGCGGGCCGCATCCGCAAGGGGCCGGCGCCGCGCAATCTCGACATTCCGCCCTACAAGTACACTTCCGACACGACAATCGTGATCGGCTGAGGGGAGAGCTGAACTCATGAGCGGTCATTCCACGTACGAATTCAAGAATCCGATCGCGCGCTGGGTGGACCAGCGTCTGCCGATTCTGTCGGTGGTGCGCGGCCAGCTGGTCGATTTTCCCACCCCGCGCAACCTGAACTACTGGTGGACGTTCGGCGGCATCCTCGCCACGATGCTGGTCATCCAGATCATGACCGGCATCGTGCTGGTGATGCACTTCACGCCGCACACCTCCATGGCCTTCGATTCCGTCGAGCACATCATGCGCGACGTGAACTGGGGCTGGCTGCTGCGCTGGATGCACGCCAACGGTGCCTCGTTCTTCTTCATCGCCGTGTACATCCACATCTTCCGCGGGCTCTACTACGGCTCCTACAAGAGCCCCCGCGAGATCCTGTGGATGATCGGCGTGATCATCTTCATCGCCATGATGGCCACCGCCTTCATGGGCTACGTGCTTCCGTGGGGCCAGATGAGCTACTGGGGCGCGGTGGTGATCACCAACCTGTTCTCCGCCGTTCCGGTGGTCGGCGACTACATCGTGCAGTGGCTGTGGGGCGGCTTCTCGGTGGCCAACCCGACGCTGCAGCGCTTCTTCTCGCTGCACTACCTGCTGCCCTTCGTCCTGGCCGCGCTGGTGTTCCTGCACGTCTGGGCCCTGCACGTCACGGGCAACAACAACCCGGACGGCATCGAGGTGAAGAGCGAGCAGGACACGCTGCCCTTCCACCCCTACTACACCATGAAGGATCTGTTCGCGATCCTGGTGTTCCTGATGGTCTACGCGGCCTTCGTGTTCTATTCGCCGTGGTACCTCGGCCATTCCATCAACTTCGCCCCGGCCAACCCGCTGTCCACCCCCGCGCACATCGTGCCCGAATGGTACTTCCTGCCGTTCTACGCGATGCTCAGGGCCATTCCGGACAAGCTGGGCGGCGTCATCGTGATGTTCAGCTCGCTGATCATCCTGTTCTTCCTGCCGTGGCTGGACACCTCCAAGGTGAAGTCCCTGAAGTACCGTCCGCTCGCCCGCCAGTTCTTCTGGCTGCTGGTGATCGTCTGCCTGGTGCTCGGCATCGCCGGCGCCCAGCCCGCGCAGGGCGCGTGGCTGCTCGTGGCCCGTCTGGCGACGGCCTGGTACTTCATCCACTTCCTGGTCATCCTGCCGCTGCTCGGCTTCATCGAGAAGCCGAAGCCGATCCCGGCTTCGATCTCCGAGGCCGTTCTCGGCAAGGCCAAGGCCTGAGGGTCCCGAAGGACAAGAACACAGAGGAACTGCGATCATGAAAACGATCACCAAGATGTTCACCGCCCTGGGCCTGGCCGCAGCGCTGTTCGTGGCTCCGGCCCATGCCTCCGGCGGCGGACAGAAGAACGCCGAGGACTACGACTTCAGCTTCGAAGGTCCCTTCGGCAAGTTCGACCGGGCGCAGCTGCAGCGCGGCTGGCTGGTCTTCAAGGAGGTTTGCTCCAACTGCCACTCCCTGAAGTACATCCGTTTCCGCAATCTCACCGAACCGGGCGGTCCCGAGCTGCCCGTGGACGTGGTGAAGAAGATCGCCGCGGAATACGAGATTTCCGGAGAGGTCAACGACGAGGGCGAACCGATCACCCGGCCGGGCCGTCTGTCCGATGCCATCCCGGCTCCCTATCCGAACGAACAGGCGGCCAAGGCGGCAAACAACAACGCCCTGCCGCCCGATCTCTCGCTCATCGTGAAGGCGCGCGAGGGCTGGTACTATCCCTGGTACATCTCGCCCTTCATCAAGCTCTTCAAGGGCAATGGCGGCGCCGAGTACGTCCGCTCGCTGATCGCGGGCTACGAGGATCCGCCCCATGGCGAGGAGAAGGAGGGACTGAACTACAATCCCTACTTCCCCGGTCACTGGATCGCTATGCCCCCGCCCCTGGCCGGCGAGGACGTGGAATATGCGGACGGCACCAAGCCGACCCTGATCCAGGAGGCCACGGATGTGGCGGCCTTCCTCGCCTGGGCGTCCATGCCCAAGATGGAGGAGCGCAAGCGCGTCGGCCTGATGACGCTGCTCTATCTCGGCGTGTTCGCTCTGCTCATGCTCATGGTGAAGAAGTCTCTGTGGAGCAGGGTGGAGCACTGAGGCGGTTTCGCCGCGCATGAATGCGAAAGGCCCGGAACGCGCGTTCCGGGCCTTTCTTCGTTTCCGAAGCATTGATATACCGGCTGCACGTGTGGGCGCCGCCGCATTCTCCGTGCGTGGCGCGAAAGGCTTGGAACCGGACGATCTGGAGGTCGGGAGATGGCGAAGAAGAAGGCGGTTCTGGGGATCATCGGGGGCTCCGGCCTCTACGGCATCGAGCTGGAGGGCGCAAGGCGCGTGCGCGTCCATTCGCCCTGGGGGGAGCCGTCGGACGATTATCTCGTCGGCGAGGTGGACGGCCTGAAGGTCGTTTTCCTGCCGCGCCACGGGAAGGGGCACAGGGTGCCTCCCTCCGACATCAACTACCGCGCCAACATCGACGGCTTCAAGCGGCTGGGCGTGACCGACCTGGTGTCCCTGTCGGCATGTGGTTCGTTCCGCGAAAATCTTTCGCCGGGCACGTTCGTGCTGGTGGACCAGTTCATCGACCGCACGTTCGCCCGGCCCAAGAGCTTCTTCGGCAAGGGGTGCGTCGCCCATGTCTCCATGGCCCATCCCGTTTCCCCGGTTCTGGCGGACCGGATCGAGGAAGCCTGTCGCGCCGAAAATCTCAGGCACCACCGGGGCGGAACCTATCTGGCCATGGAGGGGCCGCAGTTCTCGACCCTTGCGGAATCCAACATGTACCGGGCCTGGGGATGCGACGTGATCGGCATGACCAACATGCCCGAGGCCAAGCTCGCCCGCGAGGCGGAAATCAAGTATGCCACCGTGGCCATGGTCACGGACTACGATTCCTGGCACCCGCACCATGGCGAGGTGGACATAACGGCCATCCTCCAGGTGATGAAGGAGAATTCGGAGAATGCCGCCCGGCTGGTGCGCCGCCTGCTGAAGGATTTTCCGCGCGAATTCGAAAGTTGCCCGGCGGGTTCCGATACCGCTCTGGAATACGCCATCATCACGGCCCCGGAGGCACGCGATCCCGCTCTCCTGCGCAAACTGGACGCCGTGGCCGGTCGCGTCCTGGGGAGCGCGGAAGGAGAGTGAGGGCGGTCCGCCCTTCGCCGGAAGGGGCGGCTCAATGCACGAGACGCCGCGTTTCCGGGATGTCCAGGGAAAAGGTGGGGATCTCCACCTCCAGCATGGATCCGTCCTCCAGCTCCATCTGGTAGGCGCCGCACATGAAGCCGCCGGGTGTGGCGAGGGGCGTACCGGAGGTGTATTCGAAGCTCTCTCCGGGCTCGAGCCGCGGCTGTTCGCCCACCACGCCCGCGCCACGCACCTCCTGCACGCGCCCGCGTGCATCCGTGACGCGCCAGTAGCGCGTCTTCAGGGTCATGGTCCTGGAGCTCTCGTTGCGGATGACGACATGGTAGGCCCAGACGTAGTAGCCCTGCGACGGGTCGGACTGCTCCTCCCGGTATTCGGGTTGCACGATCACCCGCACGCCCTCTGTCACTTTCTCGTACATGCCCCGTTTCTAGCGGGAATTCCCGTCACGGAAAAGCGGACATTCCATTTCCCGGTGGAACGGGGAGAGGGGGTCACGGAAGCAAGGACGCCATGATGGCCATCAGAGGGGGCACCGACATGGCCGCGACGATGCCGCTCCGGAGCCGCAGTTCCGCAGGGCTCCACCATGCGGACAGGACCGCGAGCGCGGCGGAGAGGACGAGCGCGGCCGGCAGGGGCAGAAACGGCAGCGGCAGCAGACAGACGGCGAGGAACACCGCTGGCATGGCGCCTCCGATGGGCCGGATCAGCAACCCGGCGATCAGCAGGATGGTCCACGCCAGGGCGACGAGTGCCGCTCCTTCGGCCAGATCGCTTCTGGCGGCGATGGGAAGCAGGGTCCACAGGGGCAGGCCGAGAAGAAGGGCCGGAAAGGTCCGATCCGTGTCCATGCACGGATTATGGGGAGAAAGCTTCCGTGTTTCCAGTCCCGTGGAAGGAGATCAGGCGCTGGGGCGGTCCTTGCGGGGGGCATTGCCGCTGATGCGCCGCTCCAGCAGCCGCAGAACGGTGTCGCTCGGCTGTCCGTTGACGGGCAGTCCCGCCTGGAGCTGGAAGAGCCGGATCGCGTTGGCCGTGCGGTTGCCCATCTTGCCGTCCGCGGGGCCGACATCGTAGCCGAGCCGGTTCAGGAGCTCCTGTATGCGGCGGATGCGCTCCGCTCCCTTGAGGATCCGGCCCGGTCCGGTGGTTGCGGCGGCCGTGGTCCCGGCCGATTTCCTGCTGCGCCATTCGGGGCGGTCCACGACGATGAAGTTGGCTTCCTTGACGGCACGGGCCGGCTTCCAGGAGGAGATCTCCTTGTCCAGCCGCGCGACCGTCGCCTTGTCCAGGCCGGCCTTCAGCTTGTCCTTCAGGCGCGCCGCATCCGCATCGCCGATGCGGGCGGCGATGCCGAACCATTTGTAGGCCTCTTCCTCATCCTTCAGCACGCCGAGCCCGCGCTGATAGAGCACGGCGAGATTGTACTGGGAGTCCCGCAGACCGTGCCGGGCCGCCGCGAGGAACCATCTGGCGGCCTCCGCATAGGAAGTCCGGCCGCCCTGGCCGTTGGTGAGCATGACGGCCAGATTGTGCATGGCCTTCACGTTGCCGGCCTTGGCCGCCTTTTCGTACCACTTCAGGGCTTCCTTGGCGTCGCGCTTCACGCCGCGGCCGCGTTCGTACAGCGTGCCGAGCCGGTACTGGGCGACGGCGAGACCGCGCCGTGCCGCCTTCCCGAACCACTCGGCGGCCTTGGAGAAATCACGCCGCTCCAGATGGTGGCTGCCCATGATGAACTGCGCCCGGGGGTCGCCCTTCTCCGCCGCGGCGCGCAGGGCGGGCGTGCCGATGCCGTCGGCGCTTCCGGTCTGCGTCTTCGCTCCATCCCCGGTCCCGTGCGACGCATCGGTGGTCTTGTCGCCCGTATCGCCGAGGGAGGCCGTGACGATCCCGTCCGCCCCGTCCCCGGATTCCGCGTTTTCCGTCGCCTCGGACGTATCGGAGAGAGCCGCGATGCGGGCGTTGAGCTTTTCGAACAGATAGGTGGAGCGGCCCGCCCCCTTGGCATTCCCCGGCTGTCCGGACGCATCGTCCTCCGTGGCCTTCGGCGTAGCGGGCGCCGCATCCGTCGCCTTGCCCTCCGTGGGAGTGGAAACGGCCGGAGCGACGGTCTCGGAGGCCGGGCTTTCCGCGTTCTGCTGCTGGCGCATGACAAGAGCGGATACCGCCGCGAGCAGCACCACCCCCATCAGCAGAAGGCGGCGACGGCGACCTCCGCCAGCTTCCGCGGCCTCCTCCACGGCAGGGGCGGACGCCTTGTCGCCATCGGTCCGCTGCTCCCTGCCGGTTTTGGCTTCGGCTTCGGCGTCCTTCCTGTTGCGTCCGAAGAAGGACAGGGAGAAGGATTTCCTCTCCGCTTCGTCCGTCTCCGCCTTGTCCCGCCCGGGGCGGGGCTCGGTGCGCTCCCGCCCGGAAGGGGCGTCGTCCTCCGGCCGCTGGCCCTTGCGCGTCACGAGACGGCCGATCAGCCCCTGGCCGGAAGCCGCGCCGGAATCCGGACCGGTTCCGGAGGCGGCCATGGCGGCCCGCCTGGCCGCCGCGATGAAATCCTCCTTCAGGGGCGCATCGTCGTCGCCGGCGTTCTGCCGCGCCTTGTTGCGCTCGGCAGGGGAGGCGGGCTTTCTTCCGGGCGTCGCGGTTGTGGGGCGCGGCGTGGCATCCACGGCCTGTGAATCCGCGGCCTGCGCGGCCCGGGCAGCCTCGCTCGCGAGACGGCTCACCATGTCCTGCGCGGCGGGCGATGCGCCGGATGGGGCGGCCTTCCCGGTCGCAACCGCAGCGGACGCCTTTTCGGCGGCCGGTTTCGGCTCTCCGCTGCCGCCGTCCGTCGCATTGTTGCCGGAGTCGGTCCCGGCGGCTTCCCGCTCGAAGGTGTCCAGCTTGTCTATGATGTGCGCCAGCGTCTCGTGAACGGCCGTGAGCGTCTCGCGTGTCCGCGCATCCGAGCTCGCCGCGGCGTCCTTGACCGCCTGCAGCCCTTCCTGCAGGGCGCGGATCTCGTCGGCCGGATCCTCCCCGGAGGCGTCGCCGGAGAGCTGCATGTCCTCCAGCGCCCGGTTCAGGGCGGCTATGGAATTCTCGAGCACCGGCAGGTGGTTCAGTTTGTCCTCCGCCTTTTCCAGCCGCCTTTCGATGAGCCTGATGCTCTCCTCCAGGCGTTCGGCGGTCTCGTCGGCGACGGCCGCCGCCGGTCCGTCTCCCGATTCGGAAATTTTGCGCAGGGTTTCCTCGAGTTCCAGAACCCGCTTCTCCAGACCGGATGCGCTCTCGCGTCCGGCCCGGTCCTCCTTCAGGGAGGTGATGAACGTCTCCAGCCGCCGGGTGATGGCGTCGAAATCCTTCTTGTCGGCCTTCGCCTCCACCTGCATGGAAAGCTGCTCGATGGCCGCACGCATCCCTTCCAGTTCCTGCGCGGAGGCCGCCTGCGAGGCGACCTGGTCGAGCTTGCGGTCCAGCTCGTCCACACGGGCGGAAACCTTGTCGAATTCCAGCGCTCCGGCGGCCATCTGCTCCAGCTGCGAACGCAGACGGGACACCATGGTGTCGATGCGGGACTCGATCTCGCCGAACCGGGCTTCCGCGATCTCGGAAACCAGCCCTTCCACCTTGCCCGGCAGCCCCTGGCTGGTGCGGTAAACGGCGTCCACGCGCTCGGCGAGCTTTTCCAGATGCGCATCGACGTCCGCCCGGCCGTCTTCCGGGGTGCGTTCGCGGATCTCCGCGAGATGGCCGTTCAGGATCTCCAGCCGTCTCTCGATGTCCTCCAGAGTCTTTCCGCCGCCTCCCGCAGCCGCGAGCTCCGCGGCTTCCGCAGCCTGGGCGGCAACGTCGTTGAGACGCCGCTGGATGTGCTCGAGCGTTTCGGACGTGCGGGTCTCGGACTGCTCCAGGTGCTCCACGACGTTGCGCAACGCCGTTTCCAGCTCGCCGTCCCTGGCCGTCGCGGGTTCGCCGTGTTCGGCGACACGGGCGGCCACGTCCCGCATCTGAGCGGCCAGCTCGTCGAGGCGGGCGTTGATCACGTCGAGGGTTTTGGCCGTGGCCGCCTCGTTGCGCTCGATGCGCTCTATGACCTCGGCCAGCCCGGCCGCCTCGTCCTCGCCGGGCGGTGTGAAGCGGGAAACGGCGGTGCTCTGTTCCTTGTGCACGAGGGCGCGGAGCTGTTCGGCGAGTTCGTCCAGCTTGTGCGCGATGTCGGGATCGGTTCCGGCCCGTTCTTTGTCCGGAGCGGCTTCTTCGCCGGTCTCCTCCGCCTGACGCCTGATGACGTCGTTGAGCCATTGTCCGAGCGTCATGCCCCGTTCATGCGCCGCCTTCTTGGCGAGCTCCCGGGTGATGCTGTCGATGCCTTTGACGCTCCAGGTACTTGCCGGCTTCATGCCCATGCTCTCACAGAAAGTGTGAACGATTCCGCGCCTCGCCGGCATGGTCGAATCGAAAGCCGGACGGGCAGCATTCCCTCGAACGAAAGTTGAGGATCTTGGTAAATTTTCCATTAAGAAAATTATCCGGCTACGATACAACTATTGCGCAACTAGCAAGGGAGAAATAGGATCGCGCCTGGATGCGCATCCGGATTCGCCGGTGATCCCTTGACAGTTCC
>CAYSHK010000024.1:0-33911 GCA_964430935.1 uncultured Rhizobiaceae bacterium | reverse complement strand
ATGATGCCGGCGTAGATCTGCTGGATGCGGATCGACTTGGGCGCCACGGCCTTCATGTAGAAGAGCGCGAAACCGAACGGTGGCGTCAGGAACGAGGTCTGCAGGTTCACCGCCAGGAGGATGGCGAACCAGTAGACGAGTTCCGGCTTGGCGACATGGTTGCCGAAATCCATCAGCTCGATGATCGGGGAGAAGACGGGCAGCACGATCAGCGTGATCTCGATCCAGTCGAAGAAGAAGCCCAGGAAGAAGACGATCCCCATCAGCACGAACAGCAGGCCCCACGAACCGAGACCCAGCGATTCCACGATGCCGACCACCAGATCGTCGCCGCCGAGGGAGCGGAAGACGAAGGAGAACAGCGTCGCGCCGACGAAGATTCCGAACAGCATGGCGTTGGTCAGCGCCGTGCGGTGCACGACGTCCGCGATGACGCCGCCGAAGCCGCGCAGCCGCTCGGCGAAGGTTCCGCCCTCCAGCCGGTCGCCCAGGTTCACCTCCCCGGAGGCCGCGAAGTCGATCTCCCCCACTCCGAGGGACGGCAGGAGCACGAGATTGATGAAGGCGAGGATCAGCGCGCCCATGGCGCCCACGCCCGCCGCCTCGGTCGGCGTGGCGAGACCGGCGAGAATGGAGCCCAGGACGATGGCGATCAGAATCACCGGCGGCAGGAAGGAACGCAGCACCATGACCAGGACCGGTCCCATGCCGGTCGGCCCCATGTCCGGAGGCAGCGGAGGGGCGAGCTCCGGCTTCGTCCATGTGCGCACCACGATGTAGAGGATGTAGAGGCCCGCCAGGATCAAGCCGGGGAAGACGGCGGCGACGAACAGGTTTCCGACCGAGCGCCCCAGCAGGTCGGCCATGATCACGAGCATGATCGAGGGCGGGATGAGTATGCCCAGCGTGCCCGAGGCGGCAATGGTGCCGGTGGCAAGACGCGGGTCATATCCACGCTGCGTCATCACCGGCAGGGCCAGCAGGCTCATCATGACGACGGAGGCGCCGATGATGCCGGTGGTGGCGGCAAGGATGGTGCCCATCAGGGTCACCGCCAGCGCCAGACCGCCCGGAACGCGGCGCATCAGCACCTGAAGGCAGTTGAGCAGGTCGCGCGCCACGCCGGAACGTTCCAGCATGGTTCCCATGAAGATGAACATGGGAATGGCCGTGAGGATCAGCTTCTCCGCGATCGCTCCGAAGATGCGCGAGGGGATGGCTCCGAACTGCGGCCAGTCGAACAGGAACGGATCGATCCAGATGGCCAGGAAGGCGAACCCGAGTCCGATCCCTCCCAGCGTGAAGGCGACCGGATAGCCCATGAACAGCAGGATGCCGAGGGCGGCGAACATGAGCAGGGGCAGGATCTCGGCGAGCGGCATGTCAGAGATCCCCTCCCAGCGTCTCGGCGATCTTCTCGGGCGGCAGGACGCCGAGCAGTCCGGCCACCGACTTTATGAGCTGGGACACGCCGGCCAGCCCCACGAGCACGAACATGGTGGGCAGGAAGCTCTTCAGGATCCAGAGGTTCGACAGCCCGATGGTCGAACTGGACACCTCGTTCTCCAGATACGAGGCGATGGCGTATTCCGTCGTGTAGTAGACCGCCACGCCCACGTAGGTGAGCAGAAAGAAGACGATGCCGACGATCTCGATGACGTAGCGCGCCTTCAGCGGCAGGCGTTCGCGGACAAGGTCGATGCGCACGTGCGCCTGCTTCGTGTAGGCGTAGCCGATGACCAGTGTGAACAGGATGGTGTGGAGCCAGTATTCGGACTCCTGCACCATGGTGGAGTTGAGGCCGAACGGCTTGGGAAGCCCGAAGTAGCGGCTGCCCACGTCATAGCACACCACCAGCACCAGCAGCATGCCGGCCCAGGCGCCGATCCTCGCCACGAAGGCGAGAATGCCGTCGATGAATTCGCTGAGCTTGAGCAGGGCGCGCATGGCCGCCCCTCCTTGCGGATCGTTGCCCCGTGTCGGAAGACGGGCCCGGCGGAGATGCCGCCGGGCCCGGAATCCGGATCAGAAGATCAGTCCAGATAGCCGTACTGCTTCCACAGCTTGTAGTCCTCGCGGAACTTCTGGAGCGATTCCCAGGCCTTCTTGAAATCGGCATTCTGGGCCGCCAGCTCCGCGGCGACCTCGTTCCACGTCTTGCGCAGGACGTCCAGGTCCTCCTTGCTCCACTTGTGGAGCTGCACGCCCTTCTCCTGCAGCGTCTTCATGGCCTTGAACTGGATGGCCTCGCCCTCCGCAAGGCCGATGGCCACGTTGGCCTTGCAGGCGGTTTCCAGAACGGCCTTCTGCTGGGCGTCCATGGCGTCCCACTTCTTCTTGTTGATGATCAGCTCGAAGAGCGTGGACTGCTGGTGCCAGCCGGGGAAGTAGTAGTGCTTGGCGATCTGGTAGAAGCCGAGGTTCAGGTCGATCGCCGGCATGGAGAATTCGGTGGCGTCGATGGTGCCGCGCTCCAGGGCGGGATAGATGTCCGCCGCAGCGAGGAGCTGGGTGTCGACGCCGAGCTTCTGCATCACCTTCGCGCCGAGGCCGAAGAAGCGCATCTTCTTGCCCTTCAGGTCGGTGATCGACTTCACCGGCTCGCGGAACCAGCCGGAGGCCTCCGGAGCGATCACGCCGCAGAGGATGGAGTGGATGTTGTGGCGGTGATAGATCTCCTGCATCATCTTCTCGCCACCGCCGTACCACATCCAGGCGAGATATTCGCCGGCGGACGGGCCGAACGGCACCGCGGCGAACAGCGCCAGCGCGGGCTCCTTGCCCTGCCAGTAGCCGGGAGTGGACCAGCCGGCGTCGACGGCACCGGACTTCACGGCGTCGAACACCTCCAGCGCCGGAACCAGCGCGCCCGGCTCGTAGAGCTTCACCTGCACGGAGCCCCCGGAAATGGTGTTGATCGTCTTCTCCAGGGACTTGCCCAGCGTGCCGAGCTGCACGAGTTTCGTGGGATAGGTGGATTCGATCTTCAGGCGCACCTTGCCGGCAACGGCCCCGGCACTGCCCGCGACGGCCACGGCCAGGGAAACGGCCGCGGCGACAAGCATCTTCTTCATGGTTTCAGGAACCTCCCTCTTCAAAGACCCGGGTACGGAACCGGCAGCGCCCGTCCAGTTCTTTTTCTCTCCCCTGCCGGCAGCCGCACTCCTGCTGCATCCGAACCTTGTCAGCATGTTGATGGGTATCAAACTTGACCACTTCTTTCAATGACTGTTAGGGAAAGCATGACGGCACCGGAAGGCCGGCGACGACCCTGCTCCGGAATGAACCGCCACCGCGGGGCGCATACCGCAAATTGCATATTACCTTCGGGCATGCATTTGTGGTAGCAATATGGTACATGCTTTTTTTCGCATGGCACGGCCGCCCCGGAACCATCGGCACGGAACGTCAAGGGTGGCCGTATCAGCTAACCGTCCGACTGCCCATTCTCGTCGGCATGAGATGAAGGGAGAGACTCATGGCCAGCAGCGTCTTTTCACCGGTCAACCAGCGAAAGGTTTCCACGGAGGTCGCCAGACAGATCGAGGAGCTCATACTGGAAGGAACGCTGCGTCCCGGCGACCGTCTGCCCGGAGAGCGCGAACTCGCCGAGACGATGGAAGTCTCCCGCCCGACGCTGCGTGACGCCATTGAGGAACTGAAACGTCGCGGCCTGCTGGTTTCCCGCCATGGCGGCGGCACGTACGTCGCGGACATCATGGGGTCGATGTTCTCGCAGCCGATGGTGGATCTTTTCTCCCGCCACCCACGTGCCACCTACGATTTCCTCGAGTATCGCGGCGAGCTGGAGGCCATTGCCGCGAGCTGGGCGGCCGTCCGCGCCACGGAAACGGACCGCGAGATCCTCACCCGCATCATCCGGGACATGGAGAAGGCGGCGAAGAACGACGACCGCGAGCTGGAGGCGAAACTGGACGTCGATCTCCACATGGCCATCGCGGAGGCCTCGCACAACCTGATGCTCATCCAGACCATCCGCTCCATCTTCTCCATGCTGGCGGAGGGCGTGTTCTACAATCGCGAACTGGCCGCCAACCACGGGGCCCACGGGATGGTTCTGTTCGAGAAGCACAAGCAGATCTACGATGCCGTCATGAGCGGCGATCCGGAGCGGGCGGCCGCGGAGGCGCGGGGACACATGGTCTACATGAAGGGCGTCATGCGCGAAGCCGAGATGGCGGAGAAGCGCGAGGCGGAGGCCCGCCGCAGGCTCGAGCTCATGGAGCGCCCCCGCACCGGCCGCACCCGCGTCGCCAAAAAATAGCATTGCTCCGGCGCGTCCGCTCGGGCATCTTGCGCTTCCGGCCACCGGTTGCGCAGTACGGGAGTCCGCATGAGCCACGCGCCGCAGAAGGGCGGAACCGTCGCCCTGTTCGCGACATGCCTCGTAGACGCGATGCGCCCCTCCGTGGGGTTCGCCTCCGTTCGGTTGCTCGAGCATGCCGGATTCCGCGTCGAGGCGCCCGAGGGGCAGACCTGCTGCGGGCAGCCGGCATTCAACGCCGGTGACGAGGAGGATGCCCGCGACGTGGCGCGGCGCATGCTCGACCTCTTCGCCCCGTTCGATTTCGTGGTCGCCCCCTCCGGTTCCTGCGCCGGCATGGTGCGGCGCCACTATCCGGAGCTTTTCGCAGGAACCCCGGACGAGGGCCGGGCGCGGGAGCTGGCGGAGAAAACGTACGAACTGTGCGAATTCCTCCATGCGCACGACGCCTCCCCCCTGCTGCGCCGGTGGGAGGGCGGCCCCGTCGCCTGGCACGACTCCTGCTCGTCCCGGAGGGAGCTGGGCATCCACGAAGCGCCGCGCGCCCTGCTGCGGCGGATTCCCGGGCTGGAACTGGTGGAACTGTCGGATCCGGAGGCCTGCTGCGGTTTCGGCGGGCTCTTCTCGGTCAAGCTGCCGGAGATCTCCGTGCGGATGGCGACCGACAAGGCGCGGGACGTACGGGATTCCGGAGCGACCACGCTCGTGGGGCCGGACATGGGCTGCCTGCTGCACCTCGCCGGGCGCATGGCGCGGCTGGGCATGGACATCCGCGTCCTGCACGTGGCGGAACTGCTGGCCGGCACGACGGGATCCGGCATCGGGGAGGACGCGGCATGAGCGGATTCCGCGACAGGGCGCGGGCGGCGCTTTCCGATCCTCTGCTGCAGAAGGCCCTGCGGAACGTGCCGCGCGGCTTCATCGCCAAACGGGCGAAGGCCAGGGCGGCCCTTCCCGAGTTCGAGCGGCTGCGCGACGAAGCCTCCGCCATCAAGGACTTCACCCTCGACAATCTGGACGTCCTTCTCGAAACCTTCGTGGAGAGGGCCCGCGCGGCCGGCACGAAGGTGCATTTCGCCGCCGACGCCACGGAGGCCAACCGCATCGTCGCCGACATCCTCGGCGAGGCGCGCGTGCGGCTCGTCGCCAAGGGCAAGTCCATGATCTCCGAGGAGACCGGGCTGAACGCGGCGCTCGAGCGGGCGGGCATGGAAGTGGTGGAAACCGATCTGGGCGAATACATCATCCAGCTGCGGAACGAAAAGCCCAGCCATATCGTGGCTCCCGCCATCCATCTGTCCCGGCGCGAGATCGAACCCGCCTTCCGCGAGGCCCACACCGCCCTGCCCTCCGACAGGAAGCTGGTGGAGAAGGAGGACTTCGTCGCCGAGGCGCGCGCCATCCTGCGCGAAAAGTTCCGCACCGCCGATGCCGGCATCACGGGGGCCAACCTGCTGATCGCGGAGACGGGATCCACCGTGCTCGTCACGAACGAGGGCAACGGGGACCTCTCCTCCACGCTGCCGCGGATCCATGTGGTCCTCGCCAGCATCGAGAAGGTGGTGCCCACCCTGGAGGATGCCACCACCATCCTGCGCCTGCTCGCCCGTTCGGCCACCGGGCAGGAGATCACCAGCTACACCAGCTTCTTCACCGGTCCGCGGAGACCCGGGGATGTGGACGGACCGGAAGAGATGCACATCGTGCTGCTGGACAACGGCCGCTCGGACATCCTCGCCGGTCCCTTCTCGGAGATCCTGAAATGCATCCGCTGCGGCGCCTGCCTCAACCACTGCCCCGTGTTCGGGGCCGTCGGCGGGCATGCCTACGGCGGCGTCTATCCCGGCCCCATGGGGGAGGTTCTGGCCCCTGCCCTGCATGGCATCGGCGGCACGTCCGACATCGTGGACGCCTGCACCATGTGCGGGCGCTGCGCCGAAGTCTGCCCCATGCGGATCCCTCTCCCCTCCCTCATCCGCCTCTGGCGCGCCCGGGCCTTCCGGCAGGGAAAGGTCTCCCCTCTTCAGCGGCTGGGGCTGAAACTCTGGGCCCGGCTGGCGAGCCATCCGCGTCTCTACGCGGCCGCCATGCGCATCGCCGTACCCCTTCTGAAATTCGCCCTGCGCCGGAAGGAGCTCCTGCGGCGCATTCCCGGCCTGTCCGCCTGGATGGCGGAGCGCGAGCTGCCGCCGCCCCAGGGGCGCACCTTCGCCCACCTGTGGCGCACCGTCCGGAGGAAACGCCCATGACGACCGGCAGGGACATCCTCGCGCGGATCCGCGTCGCCCGTGCCGGCTCCCCGGAAGATGCGGCGAAACGTCTGGCGGAGCATCCACGGGGCACCATCCCGGCCATGGCACGCCCCGCCGATGCCTCCGGGGCGCTCGCGCTGTTCCGGCGGAAGGCCGAAACGGCCGGGGCGACCCTTGCGGCGGTGGGCGCGACGCGGGAGGTACCGGCGGCGGTGGGAGAATTCCTGAAGGCGCATGGCCTGCCGCCGGTGCTGCGCGCCGGAGGCACCGATCCGGACATGCCGTGGGAGGAGGCCGGATTGACCGTTCTCGCGGGAGCCGCCGACCCCACGGACACGACCGGTTTCTCCGAAGCCTTTTGCGGCATCGCCGAAACCGGAACCCTGATGCTCGTCTCCGGGGCGGACACGCCGACGAGCGTCAACTTCCTGCCGGAGAACCACGTCGTGCTGCTGCGGACGGACGCCGTCGTCGGCTGCTACGAAGAGGCATGGGACAAGCTGCGCGCGGTCCGCGGCGGGGGCGGCATGCCGAGGGCCGTCAACTGGATCACCGGCCCCTCGCGTACCGCCGACATCGAGCAGACCCTCGTCATGGGGGCGCACGGACCGAAACGCCTGCACATCCTGCTGCTGGGCCAAAGGGAGGAAACGGACGGATGAAATTCGCACGCTACGGGGAACCGGGACTGGAGCGGCCCGCCATCGTGGACGCGGCGGGACGCATGTACGACATTTCCGACCATGTGGGCGACATCACGCCGGCGGTGCTGGAATCCGGACTGCTGGACGCGGTGGCGCAGCTCGATCCGGCTTCCCTGCCCCCCGTGGAGGGCACGCCGCGCATCGCGCCGCCGATCGCCGATCCGCAGAAGTTCGTCGGCATCGGCCTGAACTATTCCGACCATGCCGCGGAAATCGGCATGGAGAAACCCGCCGAGCCGGTGGTCTTCACCAAGCATGTCAGCTGCATCTGCGGACCCGACGACGACGTCGTCCTGCCCGAATGGTCGAAGAAGGCGGACTGGGAGGTGGAGCTGGGCGTGGTCGTCGGCGCAAGGACGAAGAACGTTCCGGTGGAAAGAGCCCTGGAGCACGTCTTCGGATACGTGCTGGTCAACGACGTCTCGGAACGGGCGGCCCAGCTGGAGGGCACCGGACAGTGGGTGAAGGGCAAGTCGCTGGACACCTTCGGCCCCGTCGGCCCGTGGCTCGTGACGAAGGACGAGCTGCCCGACCCGCAGGCCATCGACCTGGAGCTGCGCCTGAACGGCGAGATCATGCAGAGGGGCAACACCGCCGCGATGTTCTTCACCGTGGCGGAGCTGGTCAGCCACCTGTCGCGCCACTTCACCCTGCTGCCCGGCGACATCATCGCCACCGGCACCCCCGCCGGCGTCGGCCATGGCCGCAAGCCGCCCCGCTATCTGAAGGAAGGCGACGTCATGGAACTCGCGGGCACCGGCCTCGGAAAACAGCGGCAGAGGGTGGTGCGCGAGACATGAGAACCATTCATGACGCGCTGCGTTAGCTTACGCGCTGCGATATCATGTCTTCATGATCCGGTCATTCGCCAATTCCGCGGCCATCGCCGCCTGGGAACGCCGCTGCATCAAGGGTTGTCCGGATGACGTGATTAGGATCGCATCCCGGAAGCTGATGTGGATTATCATGGAGGATGAGGTCATGGCGGATTTTCCTCCCGTGCATCCGGGCGAGGTTCTGAAGAAGGACTTTCTGAAGCCGGCGGGCATCGGCCGGTACGCCCCGGCCAAGGCGCTCGGCGTTCCCCAGATCCGCATCAGCCAGATGGCCAATGGGAAACGCGCCATCACGCCCGACACGGCCTTGAGACTGGCGCGGCATTTCGGTACGACGCCCGAGTTCTGGCTCGGCATGCAGATGCGGTACGATCTCGAGGTCGCCCGGGAACGGGTCGGCGACATCATCCGTCGGGAGGTCGAGCCGCGGGCCGCCTGAGTCCCTCCTCCCTTGCCCCTTGTGCGGCGTTGCGTTAGAAGCCGCAGGGAACATGAGGCGGCGCGGCCGGAAGCCGCATGCCGCGTGATCGGGATTCGGTTCATGGCCAGCAGCAGAAAGAAAAGGAAGACGCCGCGCCCCAAGGCACGCCTGCCCAAGGGTTTCCGCGACATCGGCGCGGAGGAGATCGTCGCCACGCGGCGGATGCTGGACGTCATCCGCGGGGTCTACGAGGCCTACGGTTTCGAACCCGTGGAGACGCCCTTCTTCGAATACACCGAATGTCTCGGCAAGTTCCTCCCCGACGAGGACCGCCCCAACGAAGGCGTCTTCTCGCTGCAGGACGAGGACGAGCAGTGGCTCTCCCTGCGCTACGACCTCACCGCGCCGCTGGCCCGCTACGTGGCCGAGAACTACGACCGGCTCCCCAAGCCCTACCGCAGCTACCGGGCCGGATGGGTGTTCCGCAACGAGAAGCCCGGACCGGGCCGCTATCGCCAGTTCATGCAGTTCGACGCCGATTCCGTCGGCACGGCCTCGGTGCTGGCCGACGCCGAGGTCTGCATGATGGCCGCGGACACCTTCGAACGGCTGGGCATCGGCCGCGGCGACTACGTGCTCAAGGTCAACAACCGCAAGATCCTCGACGGCGTGCTCGAGATGGTGGGGGCGGCGGACGAAGCCTCCCGCCTGACCATTCTGCGGGCCATCGACAAGCTGGACAGGCTGGGACCGGAAGGCGTACGCCTGCTGCTGGGCGAGGGACGCCTGGACGAATCCGGCGATTTCACGAAGGGCGCCGGGCTGGACGCGGACCAGGTCTCCCGGGTCATGGGATTCGTGGAGGCGGGACTGGAAGGCGGTGGCCGGGCGGACGTCCTGTCGCGCCTCGAGAGGCTGGTCGGCACATCGGAACGGGGCCGCGAGGGCATCGCGGAGCTGGAGGAGATGGCGGCCTTTCTCGATGCGACGGGCTACGGCGCCGACCGCATCGCCTTCGATCCCTCGGTGGTGCGCGGACTCGGCTACTACACCGGACCGGTCTTCGAGGCGGAGCTGCTGTTCGAGGCGCGCAACGAGGAGGGGCGGCTCGTGCGTTTCGGTTCCGTGGGCGGCGGCGGCCGCTACGACGATCTGGTGGCGCGGTTCCGAGGGGAGCTGGTGCCCGCCACCGGCTTCTCCGTCGGCGTCTCGCGGCTCTACGCCGCCCTTTCGCACCTGGGCCGGCTCTCCGCGGAAGGGGCGGAGGCGCCCGTCGTCGTGCTGGTGCTGGACCGCGACCGGGTGGCCGACTACTGGAAGATGGTCGAGGAGCTGCGGGCCGGAGG
Source organism: uncultured Rhizobiaceae bacterium (assembly GCA_964430935.1). Lineage (GTDB taxonomy): Bacteria > Pseudomonadota > Alphaproteobacteria > Rhizobiales > Aestuariivirgaceae > Thermopetrobacter. Next base: position 24,067 of record CAYSHK010000024.1, on the reverse strand, counting down.
CATCCGCGCGGAGATGTACATGGGCACCTCCGGCATGAAGGCGCAGATGAAGTATGCCGACCGGCGCGGCGCGCCGCTGGCCGTCATCGTCGGCGAGGACGAACGGGAAAGGGGCGAGGTGCAGGTGAAGGACCTCGTGGAGGGACGCCGCAGGGCCGAGGCCATTTCCTCCCGCGAGGAGTGGGTGTCCGAGCGCCCCGCGCAGATCTCCGCCCCGCGCGAGCGACTGGTGGAGACGGTGCGCGGGATGCTGGCCGCCCAGACGCCGGCCGACGGAGCGTGACCGCCGTGCCCGCCTCCCTCACAGCCGCGCAGCGCAAGGCGCTTCAGGCCCAGAACCGGGCCATCATGGAGCTGTTCGAATCGCGTGGCTTCGAGCACATCCGGCCGCGAATACTTCAGCCTGCGGACGTATTTCTCGAGAAGTCGGGCGAGGACATCCGTTCCCGGACGTTTCTGTTCACCGATCCGGACGGACAGCGGGAGCTGTGCCTGCGGCCCGATCTCACGGTGCCGACGTGCCGCTACCACCTCGCGGTGGCGGAGGATCCGCGCCGCGAGGCGAAGTACTGCTACCGCGGCCCGGCCTTCCGCTTCCACGGCGTGGACGATCCCCTGCTCGCGGACGAGTTCGAACAGGCGGGGCTGGAATGGTTCGGCCACGGCGACGCCGCCGGTGCGGACGCGGAGGTCCTGGGGCTCGCCCTGGAGGCCGTGCGGCTGGCGGGGCTGTCCGCCCCGCGCGTCACGACCGGAGATCCGGGATTGCTGCGCGCCCTTCTGGATTCCATCGACATGCCCCGTCGCTGGCGGCGGCGGCTGCTCATGCGCTTCCGCCGTCCCGACGACTTCCGGGCGACGCTCCACGCCATGGCATCGCCCGACGACGGCGGGCGCACATCGGCCTCCGACCTGGTGGACCGTCTGGCCGACGCGGCCGAAGAGGGGCCGGAGGAGGCGGTGGCGCTCGTGGAGCGCGAGCTGACGGAACGCGGACTGCCGCTCGTCGGCGGCCGGAGGGTGGAGGACATCGCGCGGCGGCTGCTCGAAAAGGCCCGCGACAGACGCACGCCTCCCCTGCCGCGGGACGCCGTGGCGCTGGTCGAGGACTTCCTTGCCATCTCCGGACCGATGCGGGCCTGCGCGGACGCCCTGGAGCGGATCGCGGAGCGGGCCGGAGGCCCCATGGAGGACGCCGTGGCGGAATTCGGAAAACGTCTCGCCCTGCTGCCCGGACACGGCGGCACGACCTTCGCCGCCGGCTTCGGCCGCAGCTTCGACTACTACACCGGTTTTGTATTCCAGATCGAGGCCGACGTCGGCGGACGCACGGTGGCCGTGGGCGGCGGCGGACGCTACGACGACATGCTGGCCGGTCTCGGCGGGCCGAACGTCCCCGCCTGCGGTTTCGGCCTGCATACGGAGCGGCTGTTGATGGCCGCGGGAGGGGGATGATGGATGGACGGCTCGTCATCGCCCTGCCCTCCAAGGGACGGCTCATGGAAAAGGCGCGGGCGCTTTTCGCGCGGGCGGGGTACGACATTTCGCGCATCGGCCACGAGCGCGGATACCGCGGGGCCATCGACGGCATGGAGAACGCGGAGATCGCCTTCCTGTCGGCCTCGGAGATCGCCCACCACCTGCGCGAGGGAAAGGTCGATCTGGGCGTGACCGGAGAGGATCTGCTGCGCGAGAACATCGCCCGACTGGAGGAAACGGCGCAGATCCTGACGCCCCTCGGCTTCGGCCACGCCGACGTCGTGGTCGCGGTGCCGGAAAGCTGGCTGGACTGCGCCACCATGGCGGATCTGGAGGAGATCTCGGAGGAGTTCCACGCCCGCCATGGCCGGCGGATGCGGGTGGCCACCAAGTATCTGCGTCTGACCCGCCGTTTCTTCGCCCGTCACGGCGTGAGCGGATACCGCACCGTGGTCAGTCTCGGCGCCACGGAGGGCGCCCCCGCCGCGGGCATGGCCGAACTGATCGTGGACATCACCTCCACCGGTTCCACGTTGCGCGCCAATCAGCTGAAGGTTCTGGACGATGGCGTGATCCTGCGTTCCCAGGCCGTGCTGGCGGCGCGGAACGGGGTCGTCGAAGACCCCCGCGTGCGCGACCTGCGGACCCGGCTCGCCGCGGCGCTGAAGGAGGGGTGATCCCCATGCCGCGCCCGTGAAGGACGGGCGGCATCATTTCATGCCTTCCCCGATCTCCGCGTGCCCGTCGATGCGGGTGACGCGGCCGTTCTCCAGATGGAACACGCGGTCGGCGGCGGAGAGCCAGGCCTTCGTGTGCGTGATGGCGATGATGGTCATGCCGCCCCGCCCGGCCAGGGCGCCGATCTGGTCCACGAGACGGCGTTCGGTCTCCGGATCCAGCGCGGACGTGACCTCGTCGAGGATCAGCAGCCGCGGGCGGTGCACGAGCGCCCGGGCAAGCGACAGACGCTGGCGCTGTCCGCCGGAGAGCTTCAGTCCGCGCTCGCCGAGATCGGTGTCCAGTCCGTCGGGCAGCTCGGAGACGAAACCGGCCGCGCCGGAAAGCTCCAGAGCCTCCATCAGGGTCCCCTCGTCCACGGGTTCCCCGAGCGTGATGTTGTCGCGCACCGACCCGGAGAGCAGTATCAGCTCCTGGGGGACATAGCCGATCATCGAGCGCCACGCGTGCAGGTCCAGCTCGCCCAGAGGAACGCCATCGACGAGGATGCGGCCGGACTGGGGCTCGTAGAGACGCGTGATCAGATCGACGATCGTCGTCTTTCCGGCACCGGAAGGACCGATGAAGACCGTCGTCCGCCCCGCCGGGACGTGGAAGCTCACGTCCTCCAGAACGCTCCGCCCCGGATGGGAGAAGCTCACGTGATCGAAATCGACGCCCTTCTCAAGGTGCGGCTCCTTCGTGCCGGCCAGATCCTCGCGGGCATCGGCCGCGGATTCCACCAGCGCCTCGACCCGCCACAGGTAGGGCTCCAGCTCCGCGACCCGCTGCAGCACGCGGAAGGCCCGCGAAATGGTCTTGACGATGCTCATCATCAGGCCGGCGATCATGCCCACCTCGACCACCGACACCTTCAGCCAGCTGACCGCGAAGTAGAGGGCCCCGAAAACCAGAACGATGGCGAGGATGTTCTGAAGCGCAACCAGCCCGTGGCTGGTGAGAAGGAGGCGCTTGCGGAACTTGTTGAGCCGCCGGATGTATCTGTCGAAGAGAGGCCGCACGCTCCGTTCGCGCCCCATGGCCTTCACCGTCTTGATGGAGGCGAAGACGTCGGTGAAGTAGGCGCTCAGGTCCTTGGCCGTCCCCGAGAGCTTGCCGCTGTATTTGCGGGTCAGGTTGATGATGGTCAGCAGCGGCAGGAACATCAGCGCCCCGGCCAGGAAGAGGACGAAGGACAGCCACCCGGAAATGAATATGACGAGAACGATGTAGACGGCGGCGCGCAGGATCTGCGTCGTGGCGTACACCGCCCGGTCCATGGCGTTCGCCGCGTTGTCCGTGAACTGCGCGAGCGAGATGGCCATGCCGCCCAGCTGCTGGTCCTGGAACCACGGCCAGCGCGCCCGCACCAGGGCGGTCAGCAGGCGGTGGCGGTACATCGCCACGATGTCGGCGATGGTGTAGCTGGTGAAGAGGAGAATGCCGAAGCCCACGATCTCGCGGAGAACCAGCGCCAGACCGGCGATCAGGGCCAGGGACCACAACTCGACGGGCAGGCCCAGCGTCTCGATGAATTTCGTCACGTATCCGGCGAAGGGGGAGCTGGCTCCGTCGATCCTGCCGTCCGCCGCGAGGAGAAGGGCCGGCAGCAGGGTGGCGATACCGACGCCCTCCAGCAGCGAGTTGAGCGTCATCAACCCCAGCAGAAGCAGGGCCCTGCCGGTGCCCAGACGCGAAAGCACCCTGATGAGGGAAACGAAATTCTTCATGACGGAGCGGATCCCGAAAAGTCCGGCGTGCCCTCGCCCGGCGCTGGCGGACGTCCTGCACGAAACAAGCGCAACACTGTCTAGGATATTGCATGCATGAGGTGCAAGAACACTGTTGTCTTGGATCAAATTTCGGCATAGGCTCGCCTACGCCTTATTCTAGACCAAAGAAGGGAGGATCCAAGGCATGAAAAAGACTCTCATCGGCGCCGTCGCCGCGGCCGGCATCATGGCCGTGTCCTACGCGTCGGCTCCGGCATCCGCCGGCACCAAGTTCATCTCCATCGGCACCGGCGGCATCACCGGCGTGTACTATCCCACCGGTGGCGCCATCTGCCGTCTGATGAACAAGCGCCGCAAGGAGACCGGCATCCGCTGCTCCGTGGAGTCCACGGGCGGATCCATCTACAACATCAACGCCATCCGCAACGGTGAGCTGGAGTTCGGCGTCGCCCAGTCCGACTGGCAGTACCACGCCTACAACGGCACCTCCAAGTTCAAGGACAAGGGGCCGTTCAAGGAGCTGCGGGCGGTCTTCTCCATCCACCCCGAGCCCGTCACCATCGTCGCCCGCAACGATGCCGGCGTGAACACGATTCTCGACCTGAAGGGCAAGCGGGTGAACATCGGCAACCCGGGTTCCGGCACCCGCGGCACCTGGGAGGTCATCGAGAACGCCCTCGGCTGGAAGCGTTCCGATCTCAAGCTCGCCGCCGAGCTGAAGTCCGCAGAGACCGGACAGGCTCTGTGCGACAACAAGATCGACGCCTACTTCTGGCTGGTCGGCCATCCGTCCGCCCTGACCCAGGAGACGCTGGCGTCCTGCGCCTCGCATCTGGTCAACGCCCGTGCGCCCAAGCTCGACGAGCTGGTCAAGTCCAAGCCCTACTACAGCTTCGCCGAGATCCCGGCCGGCATGTATCCGGGCCAGGACAAGGCGGTGCCGACGTGGGGTGTGCGCGCCACGCTGGTCACCTCCGCCAAGGTGCCCGAAGACGTGGTCTACAACCTCGTGAAGAGCGTCTTCGACAACTTCGACGCCTTCAAGAAGCTGCATCCGGCCTTCGGTCATCTGACCGAGAAGGAGATGATCTCCGCTTCGCTCTCCGCTCCGCTGCACCCCGGTGCGGTGAAGTACTACAAGGAGCGCGGCTGGATGAAGTGAGCCATCCGCACATGGGGGAAGCCCGGCCGGGCTTCCCCCTTTCCTTTTTTCATTTCCAGCTTCTTTTTCTTTCGGCAAGACCGTTCATCGGGGCACACTCACGCACGAACGGGCTGCATCCGGGGGCCAGAAAAACGGGATAATCGACCCCTGCGTCCTGCGGCCCGAACAGGGAGGGGTCAGAAATGGCCAAGGAAACCAAGATCCATCAACTCGACGCCGAGGAACTGGCGGCCGAGGCCGATACCGGCGCACGCAATCCGGCGGGTTTCGCCGGCAAGCTTCTGATCGGGCTGTGCATCGCCTGGTCGCTCTACCAGATCTACATCGCCTCGCCGCTGCCGGCGCTGCTCCAGGAATGGGCCCGCGCCCTGGGACTCGACATCGCCTTCTACATGGGTTCGGTCAAGACGCGGCGCATCCATCTGGCCTTCGCGCTGGTGCTGGCGGCCCTCGCGTTCCCGCTGTTCAAGTCCAGTCCGCGCGACCGGATTCCGTGGTACGACTGGGTGCTGGCCACGCTGGGCGTCGTCGTGACCCTCTACGGCGTGGTCTTCTCCACCGCCATCGCGGAACGTTCGGGATCTCCGATCACGGCCGATCTGTGGATCTCCGCAATCGGCATCGCGCTGGTGATGCTGACCACCTACCGCGCGCTGGGACTTCCCCTGGTGATCGTGATCTCCGTGTTCCTCGCCTACGTATTCTTCGGCGACAAGGCCTGGGTGCCCGAGGTCATCCAGTGGAAGGGCGCCAGCTTCTCCAAGGCCATGTGGCACTTCTTCATGCAGGAGGAGGGCGTCTTCGGGAAGCCGCTGGAGGTGTCCACCACGCTGATCTTCCTGTTCGTGCTGTTCGGCGCCATTCTCGAGAAGGCGGGCGCGGGCGGCTACTTCATCAAGGTGGCCTTCGCCCTGCTGGGCCATCTGCGCGGCGGCCCGGCCAAGGCGGCGGTGGTCGCCTCCGGCCTTTCCGGACTCTATTCCGGCTCCTCCATCGCCAACGTGGTGACCACGGGCACCTTCACCATCCCGCTGATGAAACGCACCGGCTTCTCGCCGGAGAAGGCCGGCGCCGTGGAGGTGGCCTCCTCCACCAACGGACAGCTGACGCCGCCGGTGATGGGCGCGGCGGCCTTCCTGATCGCCGAATTCACCGGCACGCCCTACTTCGAGCTGGTCAAGCACGCCTTCGTTCCGGCGCTGATCTCCTACATCGCGCTGGTCTACATCGTGCATCTGGAGGCTCTCAAGCTGGGGCTCAAGGGGCTGCCCAAGCCCGACACGGGGCGGACCAGGGCGCAGTCCCTGATGCTGTTCGTCGGCGGCTTCCTGGCGACGATGATCCTGTTCGGCCTGGTCTACTACGGGCTCGGATGGGTGAAGACGGCCTTCCCGAACATGACCTTCACCACGGTGATCGCCCTGTTCCTGCTGGCCTACGTGATCCTCGCCTGGAAGGCCGCGAAATATCCGGATCTCGAGCCCGACGATCCGAACGCCCCGATCACCGAGCTGCCCCGCGCCGGGCAGGTGGCGATCACCGGGCTGTACTACATCATCCCGATCATCATGCTGATCTGGCTGATCATGATCGAGCGCATGTCCGCGGGCACCTCGGCCTACTACGCCGTGCTGGCCATGAGCTTCATCGCGCTGACGCAGCACGCGCTCAAGGGCTTCTTCCGCGGCCGGCTCGATTTCGCGGCCCAGATCCGGCAGGGCTTCTCCGAATGGGTGGAGGGGCTGGTTGCCGGCGCACGCTCCATGATCGCCATCGCCGTGGCCACCGGCGCGGCGGGCATCATCGTCGGCACCATCGGCCTGACCGGCGCCCATCAGGTGATCGGCTCGTTCGTGGAGTACCTCTCCGCCGGCTCGCTGATCGTCATGCTCCTGCTGGTGGCGGTGATGAGCCTGATCCTCGGCATGGGACTGCCGACCACGGCCAACTACATCGTGGTGTCCTCGCTGATGGCTCCGGTGATCATTTCCGTCGGCGCCCAGAACGGCCTTCTGCTGCCGGCGGTGGCGGCGCACCTGTTCGTCTTCTACTTCGGCATTCTCGCCGACGACACGCCACCGGTGGGACTCGCGGCCTTCGCGGCGGCGGCGATCTCCGGCGGCGACCCCATCAAGACGGGCATCCAGGGCTTCACCTACGACATCCGGACCGCGATCCTGCCCTTCCTCTTCGTGTTCAACACGGAACTGCTGCTCATCGACGTGGGCGTGCTGAAGGGCATCTTCGTGTTCGTCGTCGGAGTGATCGCCATGCTGCTTTTCGCCTCGGCCACCCAGGGCTACATGTTCGTCAGGAACCGCATCTGGGAGACGGCGGCGATGCTGCTGATCGCCTTCACGCTGTTCCGGCCGGGCTTCTGGCTCGACATGGTGCAGCCGCCCTTCATCGAGCACGAAGGCACGCAGATCATGAAGCTCGTGGAGAAGACCCCCGACGGCGAGCTGCTGAGACTGCGCATCGAAGGACCGGACTTCAACAATCCGGACCGCATCAAGGGCACCACGATCAATCTGGAGATGAAGGGGGGCGCAAGCCCGCAGGAGCGGCTGGCGAAGTCGGGCCTGACGATCGTGACGAAGGACGGGAAGGCCGTGCTCGAGGAGCCCATGGCCGGCACGCCGTTCTTCTCGCTTTCGCAGCAGTTCGACTTCTACGCCGACCAGCCGGTCGTCGTCGCCCGCGTGTACGAGCACGCCCAGCGCATGCCCAAGGAGGTGTTCTACATCCCCGCGGCCGTGCTTCTGGGCATCGTGCTCATGTCGCAGCTCGCGCGGCGGCGGCGGAAGGCCGAATCTCCCGCGGCAGCATGAGGAGGACTGAACCATGACGGGTCTCAACTACAAGCAGGTGCTGCTGCCCATCGACCTCGGGCACGCCAGCTCCTGGGAACGCCCCCTGCCGGCGGCCCTGGACATCTGCCGGACCTACGGCGCGCACCTGAACATCCTCACGGTCATTCCCAACATGGGGATGCCCGTGGTGGGCTCCTTCTTTCCGCCCGACTTCGAGGAGAAGGCCCGGGCCAAGGCCGAGGAGGCGCTCGACAAGTGGCTGAAGGAGCACATGCCGGACGACGTGGAGGCGGACGCCTACGTCGCCGTGGGCACCATCTACGACGAGATCCTCGCCGTGGCCGACAAGCTGGACTGCGATCTCATCATCATGGGATCGCACCGGCGGGCCATGCGCGACTATCTCATCGGCCCGAACGCGGCCAGGGTCGTGCGCCACGCGAAGCAGGACGTGATGGTGCTGCGTTCGGCCTCCACGGAGTGATCCGGCCGGGGCATCCGGCGGAAGCGTGAAAACGGGGCGGAGGGGCGATCCTCCGCCCCGTTTTCCTGTCCGCCCCGCCGTTCCGTCGCGGATGCGGCCCCGACGGCACTTCCGTCGATGGACGTGCGGCGACGGAATCCGCCCCTCCATGCCGCGCCCTTCAGGAGATCAGGATGGCGCGGAAATCGTTGACGTTGGTCCGGGTCGGCCCGGTCACGACCAGATCGCCCAGACCGCCGAAGAAGCCGCAGGCGTCGTTGTCCGCCAGCTTGCGGAGTGGATCCATGCCCATGGCGCGCGCCCGCGACAGCGTGTCCGGACGGACGATGGCTCCCGCTGCCTCCGTTGTGCCGTCGATGCCGTCCGTGTCCGCGGCGAGGGCGTGGATGCGGGGATGACCGTCCAGCGCCAGCGCGAGAGCGAGGGCATATTCCGTATTGCGCCCACCCCTGCCCCGACCGCGCACCGTGACGGTCGTCTCGCCGCCGGACAGCAGAAGCACGGGCCGCCCTCCCGTGGAAGCGGCGATGCGGCGGGCCAGCAGGGCATGCCGGCGCGCCACCTCCCGCGCTTCGCCCTGCACCCGGTCGCCCAGATTCACCACACGGAGGCCGGCACCGCGCGCATGTGCGGCCACCGCCTCCAGAACCTCCGCGGGAGTTCCCACCATCTCCCATTCGGAGCGCGACATGTCCCCGTCGCCGGGCTTGGGCGTCTCGGAACGCGGATCGTCCAGCCATGCCGGAACGGAGGCCGGCGTCTCGACGGCATGCCGGGCGAGCACCGCCCGCGCGTCGGCCCGGGTCGTCGGATCCGGGATCGTGGGACCGGAGGCGATGACGGCCGGATCGTCCCCCGGCACATCGGAAAGCAGCAGCGCCAGCACGGGCGCCGGCCATGCCGCCCGCGCCAGCCGGCCACCCTTGATGGCCGAGACGTGCCGGCGCACCGTGTTGATTTCGTCGATGGCCGCACCGCATTTCAGCAGCGCCCGGTTCAGGGCCCGCTTGTCGGCCGGAGACACGTTCCCGGCCGGCAACGTCATCAGGGCGGAACCGCCGCCGGAAACGGGCGCGAGCAGAAAATCCCCCTCCCCCAGCCCCCTGGCCATGTCGAGGATGCGCCGGGCCGCCTCCAGCCCCCGGGCGTCCGGAACGGGATGGGCGGCCTCGACAATCTCGACGTGGCGGCAGGGCACGCCGTAGCCGTCGGGCACGATCACCAGTCCGCGCACGGGCGGTCCCCAGGCCTCCTCCACCGCGCGGGCCATCGCGGCGGAGGCCTTGCCCGCGCCGAGCACCGTCACCATCCCGGGAGGACGTGGCGGAAGAACCGATGCCACACGCTCCACCGGCGATGCGGCCCGCAGGGCCGTTGCGAAAAGGTCACGCAGAAGCGGGATTGCGAAATTGTCATCCATGGGATGCATTTTAGGCATTGGCAGAACGGCGCAAGAGGAATAGAGGGATTCCGTCGGTCATTTCGTCGCAGGGCTCATCCGGAGGGCTCCATCATGCCCGTGCCTGTCCCCCATTCCCACGTTCTCCACCGTTCTCTCGTCCAGCCCCTTCCCCGCGCCGTGCGGGCGGAAGGCGTCTACATCTACGATTCCGACGGCAAGGCCTATCTGGACGCCTCCGGCGGGGCCGCCGTCTCCTGCCTCGGCCACGGCCATCCCGTGGTGATCGAGGCCATCCGCAGGCAGCTGGAGAAAATGCCGTTCGCCCATACCGCGTTCTTCACGAACGACGCCGCGGAGGAGCTGGCGGACCTGCTCTCCGAACGGGCCCCCGGCGGGGAATGGCGTGTCTATTTCCTCTCCGGAGGCTCGGAGGCCAACGAGGCCGCCATGAAGCTGGCCCGGCAGATCCAGATCGAACGCGGGCATGGCGAGAAGGACCATTTCATCTCCCGCCGCCAGAGCTATCACGGATCGACCATCGGCTGCATGTCCATCTCCGGCCGCACGCCCATGCTCGGCGGAGCCCATCCGAACCGCAACCCCTTCGGCCCGATGTTCATGCCGACGGCGCGCAAGATCGTGCCGTGCTACGAATACCGCTGGCGGAGGCCGGGCGAATCGCAGGAGGACTATACGCGGCGTGTCGCCGGCGCGCTGGAGGAGGCCATCCTGGACATCGGGCCGGAGCGCGTCGCGGCCTTCATCGCGGAGACGGTGGTCGGGGCCACGCTGGGCGCGGCACCGCCCACGCCGGGCTATTTCCGGATCATCCGCGAGATCTGCGACAGATACGGCGTGATGCTCATCATAGACGAAGTGATGTGCGGCATGGGGCGCTGCGGCACCATGTTCGCCTTCGAACAGGACGGCATCGTGCCGGACATCATAACCCTCGCGAAGGGCCTGGGCGGAGGATACCAGCCCATCGGCGCGATGATGGTGCGCGAGGAAATCGTCGAGGAAATCGAGCGCAACACGGGCGCCTTCGCCCATGGCCACACGTACGTCGGCCATGCGACGGCCTGCGCGGCGGGCGCGGCCGTGCTGAAGGTCTTCGACGAGAGCGGTCTCGTGGCCCGTTCCGCCGCCATGGGCGACAGGCTGCTGGACATGCTCACCGAACGCTTCGGCGGACACCCGCACATCGGGGACATCCGCGGGCGGGCCATGTTCCGGGGGCTGGAAGTGGTGGCCGACAGGGAAACCAAGGAGCCCTTCCCCGCCGCCTGGAGACTGGCGGCGCGCATCAAGGCCAAAGCCATGGAAAACGGCCTGATCATCTATCCCATGGGCGGCACGAAGGACCGTTTCTCCGGAGACCACATTCTGCTCGCGCCTCCCTTCATCATGGAGGAAAGCCACATGACGGAGCTGGTGGACAAGCTGGCCAGGACCATCGACGAGGCCATCTCCGAGGCGCGGAGCGAACACGGTCCCGCCGCCTGAGGCGATCCCGTCAGAAGGCGGGAAGCGCGCCCTCGAGCCCGAGAAGAAAACGCTTGGCCTCCACGCCTCCGGCATAACCGCCGATTCCGCCCCCGCCCGCCGTCACCCGGTGACAGGGGACGATGACGGACACGGCGTTGGCGGCATTGGCCGCGGCGACCGCCCGCGCCGCCCGCGGCCGCCCCATGCGGACCGCCAGTTCGCCGTAGCTGACGGTGCGGCCGTGGGGAATCCCGCGCAGGAGTTCCCAGACCCGTTTCTGGAAGGGTGTTCCGACGAGCAGAAGGGGAAGGTCGAATTCCCGCCGCGCGCCAGCGAAATATTCCCCGAGCTGCGCCCGCGCGGCCTCCAGCACGGGGGAAGCCTCCCGGTCCTCGCGCACCCGCGCGCCGAGCCGGTTCTTCAGGCGCTCCAGCGGCCGGAAGCGGCCCGTGCGGTCCGTGAAATCCACGAGGCAGAGCCTCTCCCCGCAGGCGCCGAGAATCAGTTCACCGATCGGAGAGGCCATGCGCCGGACGCGGATCTCCGCATCGGAACCGACCATGGGATCATTCATCCCGGAAGGACACAAGGCCCCTTCCATGCCGGAAGGGGCCGGATGGTGCATCGCGATTCCGATACCGGCGCGCTCGCGCGGATCGCTCAAGCCTTTTTGCCGGTGGCATTCTCGATCGCCCTGGCCACGAACCAGGCCACGGGGATGGCGATCAGAAAGCCCGCGGCGATCAGCCACATCATGACGGAATTGGACATGCGCGCCGCCAGCGCCACCGTCATGAGGATGCCGGCGAGCGTCGGGCCGGCAAGCACGTAAATCAGCAGAAACAGCTTCATGTTCCTTGTCCCTCCAAATCCCGGTTCAGACCGGAGTCCCGCCATAATGGCAGATCCGCCTCGTGTTCAGCTTGCGCAATCAGAATAGCAGGATCATTGACATGGATCAAAATCCGCCGGGCCCTGTTGCCGCACCCGGGACGGATCTTCGGCACGGATCTTGCTGCGCGCAGGGAAAGGCGATCTCTATTTATAGGGGATAACTCCGTCCAAGATTCGCCCAAAACGTGCATTTTCATACTCCCGCCCATGGGATCGCCACATTGCGGCAGTGCGATCCGATGAAGGGGAAGGAAGGACAGCGGTGACAGTGGCAAGTGCGTCTAGAAGGGCCTTCATGGCCGCTCTTGCGGGTGTCGGAGGCCTTGCCCTTCCGGGGCCGGCGCGGGCCGTCCAGGCGACGGCCGTGGCCGGCAGGCTCGACGGCCTCCGGGCCGGCATCATACCCGACAGCGACCAGGACCAGACGGAGATCGTCAGGGAGGCGCTCCATCAGGCGGAAAGGCAGGGCTCGGCTCTTGTTCTGCCGCCCGGCACCGTGCGCGTGCGCAATCTGGGACACGACGGCGCGATCCGGATGGTGGGCCAGACCGGCTCCCGCCTGGCCTGCGCGCCCGGCGCCGACCACCTTCTGCTCGCGGACAGGGGGACACTGCACCTCGAGAACATCGTCTTCGACGGTACGGGGGCCACGGGCACCGGGCAGATGGAAGGACTGATAACGGTGCGCGAATGCCCGGACGTGCGCATTTCCAAATGCGCCGTCTCGGACGCTCCGGGCAATGCCCTCTTCCTCGACAGCTGTTCCGGAATCCTGGAGAGCAACGTCGTCTCCAAGGCGGGACTGGCCGGCATCTTCACCCATGGCGGGCTGGGGTTGCGCATCACCGGAAACTACGTGCACGACTGCGGCAACAACGGCATTCTCGTATGGCAGCCGGAAAAGCGTTCCGACGGCGCGGTGGTTTCGCAGAACATCATCGAGCGCATCCGCGCCGACGGCGGCGGCGATGGCCCCAACGGCAACGGCGTCAACGTCTACCGGGCCGCCAACGTGAAGGTGGTCGACAATACCATCCGCCAGTGCGCCTACTCGGCGATCCGCAACAATTCCGGCGATTCCATCATCATCTCCCGCAACGACTGCGAGGACATCGGAGAGGTCGCGATCTTCGTGGAATTCGAGTTCCACGAGGCGGTGGTCTCCGACAATCTCATCCGCGACGCGTCCGCGGGGATCTCCATCACGAACGCCGACTACGGCGGCCGTGTGGCCACGGTGACCGGCAACCTCATCCGCAACGTCTCTCCGCGCATCTCCTCGCCGGACGTACTGGGCTACGGCATCTCGGTGGAAGAGCAGACGGCGGTCACCGGGAACGTGGTGGAGGGCGCCAGCTTCTGCGGCCTCTGGATAGGGTGGGGCAAATACCTGAAGACCATCACCGCGACGGGCAACATCCTGCGCAACTGCGGCACCGGGATAGCCATCTCGTGGGACCGGCAGGCCGGATCGGCCGTCATCACGGGCAATCTGATCGAAAAGCCGCGGGAAGCGGCCATCCGGGGCTTCGATCACGCGCAGCCGGTCACGCGGGATCTCACCCTGCCGGACGCCCATGTGCCGGAACGGCTGGTCATCCTCGCGAACCGCGTGGAGAGATGAAGTACCAGGCGAGCGCCAGCACCTGCAGCAGCAGCAGTACGCCGAAACCGAGGGAGAAACCCTCCACCGGATAGGGGCGCACCGCGTGTCCGGTCATGTCGATCACCAGGCCGACCAGCCACTGTCCGGCGAAGGCGGCGAGGAAGACGCCCAGATTCAGCGCCGAGCTGGACCGTCCGGCCAGACGCGCCCCGAAATGCGCGGCCAGCAGTGGATAGGCCAGGATGCCCGTCTGTCCCGCCAGCGGCATGAGGAACCATGCCAGCGCCATTCCGGGGCCGGTATATCCGCCCACCGCGACCAGCTGCGCGGCCATGAACAGCAGGGCGAAACCCAGCATCACCCTGTCCAGCGGCACGCCCCGCGCGCCCAGCCTGTCCGCCACCACGCCGTTGAGGAGCGTGCCGGCGAAAAATCCCGCCGCCATGAGCGACAGCATCCGCGACGCGCCGGCGGCGTCCATGCCCGCCACGTCGGTGAACCACGGGCCGGCCCACAGCGTCTGCACGGCGATCTGCGATCCGGAGGTCAGGGCGGCGAGCGGCGCCACGCGCCAGAATGCCGGCGAGGCGAAGACGGCGCGCATGCCCTTCAGCAGGGCCGCGAGGCTCTCCGCGTGCCCCTTCTCCCTTCGCTCGGGGACGGCGAAGCGGATGCCGGCCGCGGCGACGACCGAAAGCGCGGCGAGAGCGACGAACAGCCCGCGCCAGCCCAGAACGTCGGCGGCCATGCGCGCCGGCGTGGCGGCGAAGAGAAGCCCCAGCCCGCCGGCGGCCATGATGAAGGAATTGTAGAGCGCCCGCCGTTCCGGCGGCGAGAAGTCGGCCACCGCCTTGAACCCGGCCATGAGTCCCCCGGCGCAGCCGATGCCGATCAGTCCCCGGGCCAGCGCCAGGGAGAGGGCGTCGCGGCCGGTGGCGAACAGCAGGGCCCCGAGCGCCGCGACGAGGAAAAGCGAGGCCTGCACGCGGCGCGGTCCGAACCTGTCCAGCAGCATGCCGAGAGGAATCTGGAAGCTGGCGAAGCCGATGAGATAGGCCGCCGTCACCAGCCCCAGCGCGGAGGCGGAAAGGGACAGCTCCGCCACCAGATCGGAGGCCACGACGGCGTTCACCGCCCGGAACAGATAGGACAGGAAGTAGCCGAAGAAGAACGGGGCGATCACCAGCAGCGCAAGCCGCCGCGCGCCAAGGGTCTCGTGCGTCCGTTCGTGCATCGCCGCCTCCTTCCCCACGGAACGGGGAGAATGCCGCAACATCGCGGCCGCGTCCACGCATCCTTTGGCGAAGATGGAGCGGAAAGCGACGGACGGGAGATGGCCGGGTGGCTGGGGCGGCAGGATTCGAACCTGCGAATGACGGGACCAAAACCCGTTGCCTTACCACTTGGCGACGCCCCATCATGACGGTGCGCGCCCTAGATACCCCGAAGCGTGACGGGGGGCAATGTCCGCCCCCGCATTTTTTCGCCGGAGAAGCCGCGAGATCCCTTGCGGCCCGCGAAAGCCGGGGTTATATACCTGTTGCCCGGCGCGAACGGCCCCGGGAGGACCATGGCGGAGTGTAGCGCAGCCTGGTAGCGCACCTGCTTCGGGAGCAGGGGGTCGGCAGTTCGAATCTGCCCACTCCGACCAACAATGGAACGGCGGCTCCCGTGGATCGGGGCCGCCGTTTCCGTTCCGGACACCGCGGAGACATCATGTGCGGGCTGTATTCGCTGACCATCGCGCCGGAAGAGCTCAGGGCGGCGCTCGGATACGCGGAAGACGAACGGTTTCCGCCGCGTCCCGTGATCCGGCCGGGGGAGCCGGTGGCGATCGTGCGGCGGGAGGAGGACGGAATGCGCCACCTCCGGCTCGCCCTGTGGGGGTTCGTTCCGCACTGGGCGAAGGATCCGCGCGCCCTGCGCCGTCCCATCAACGCCCGCGCCGAGACGCTGCTCGAGCGCCCCTTCTTCCGGGGCGCGGCCCGGCACAGGCGCTGCATCCTGCCGGCGGACGGCTTCCACGAATGGACGGGGGAACGGGGATGCAGACGCGCCGTTCTGTTCCGTGAACGGACTGGAGCCCCCCTGTTCATGGCCGGTCTGTGGGATCGATGGCTGGGAGCGGACGGATCCGAGATCGAAACCGCCGTGGTGATCACCGTGGAGGCCAATGCGGACGTCTCCGCGGTACACGGACGCATGCCCGCCCTGCTGGAGCCCGGGGAACTCGACGCATGGCTGGACCCGGCCGCGCCGGCGCGCGAGGCCATGAGGCTGCTGCGCCCCGCCCCGCCCGGCCTGCTCGAGGCACGGGACATCGGAAATCCCCTGAAACCACCCCCGGCCCAGCCGCGCCTTTTGTGACGGACGCAGAAAAACACCCGCGCGCATCAGCCGGGATGTGCCCACACATCAATATGAAAGGGAGAGGATGGCTCCCCGGGCCGGACTCGAACCAGCGACCCAGCGGTTAACAGCCGCTTGCTCTACCAACTGAGCTACCGGGGAACACGTGGGAGTGCGTATAAGCAATGCGCGCCGCTCTGTCAAAGGGGTTTTTCACCTCTTCGCGACAAATTTCCCATGCATCTTGCACCGGCGCTTCGCAGGCTCCATCTTGCCCCCTGCGCATCCCTGCCAGAGGAGTCCGGATGAACGAGATCCGCATCGGAAAATGGAGGATCCGCCTGCCCCGCAACCGGCTGGGGCGGATCTTCGTCGGCATTCTGCTGGTCATCCTCGGATTCTTCGGATTCCTGCCCGTGCTGGGCTTCTGGATGATCCCCCTCGGGCTGGCCATCCTCTCCTACGACATTCCGGCTGTGCGCAAGCTGCGGCGGATGTTCGTGGTGTGGAGCTACCGCTTCGTCGCCCGCCGCTTCCCCTCCCTGGCCGAGAAGCTGGGCCTGCCGAAAGACAACGGAACGGCCCGGGAGCGCAACCGCAACCCGGGCCGTTGAAGTTTCGCCGGACGGAACGGCGGGCGTTCACCTGATGACGCCCACCTCCACCCATTTGCCGTCCTTCACCGTCATCTCGACGATGACGCCCGGCACATCGCCGTTGGCGTCGAATTCATGGGAACCCGCCGCGCCTTCGTAGTTGATGTCCTTTCCGGCGGCGATCAGCTTCTTCGCCTTGGCGAACTCGCCGGGCAGGATCACCTCGCCGGGGGCGGTGGCCACTTCGCGCAGCGCCTTGTTGATGCCCTCGCGGCCGGGCTTGCCGTTCTTCTCCACGGCCAGCGCCAGCAGCATCGCCGCATCATAGGCCTGCGCGGCGAAAATGGCCTTCGGGTCGATGCCGCCCTCCCTGGCGATCTTCGCGAAGATCTCCGCTCCGGCGGCCTTCGGCGCGCCCGGCTTGGTGGCGATGACGCCCTTCAGCGCATCGGCGCCCACCGCCTTGATCAGCTCGTCGGAGGCCATGCCGTCGCCCAGCACGAAACGGCCGAAGCTGCCACCCTCCAGGGCCTGCCGCAGGATGGTCTGGCCGGAACCGTTCGCGTAGGCGAGAATGACCAGCGTCTCCGCGCCGGTGGATTCCAGCGACCCCAGTTCGGCGCGATAGTCGGCCTTGCCGTCCTCGTGCGCCTCGGAAGCGAGCACCTTGCCGCCCAGCTTCGCGAAGGCGTCGGACAGGGCCTGCGCGAAGCCCTTGCCATAATCGTTGTTCACGTAGGTGACGGCCACCTCCCTGATGCCCTTCGAGATCAGCAGCTTCGCCATCTGCTGCCCCTGGAAGGCGTCCGAAGGCACGGTGCGGAACACGAGGTCGTTGTCCTTCAGGGTGGTCAGCGCCGGCGAGGTCGAGGCCGGGGAGATCATGGTCACGCCGCCGGGAATCGCCGCGTTGTTGGCGGCGGAGATGGTGGCGCCGGAACACAGCGCGCCGACGATGGCCAGAACCTTCTCCGAGTTCACCAGCCGGTCGGCGGCGTCGGCGGCCTTCGTGGCATCGGCGCAGGTGGTGTCGCCGGTCGGCATGGCCACCTTCATGTCGCCCAGAACGCCGCCCGCGGCATTCACCTCCTTGATGGCGAGCTCCGCCCCCTTGGCGATCGGCGGCACCATGCTCTCGATGGGGCCGGTGAAGCCGCCGAGGAAGCCGATCTTCACCTCCATGGCCATGGCGGACGCCGAGGCGAGCAGCATGCCCGCGACGGCGGCGATTGCGATTTTTCCTTTCATGGGAGCCTCCCTGCTGTCCTTTGACGGAAAGTTGAAAAGGTCACTGGTCCGGACTCTTAGCCTTTTTCCGCATGCACGCAAGAGGAAGACTTGACCGGCGGCGTGCGGAGGAGGAAAGTCGCAGGAAATCCGGCAGGGAGACGCAAGACATGAAACCCTTCTTCGTGCAGATCAGAACCGAGCTGGGAAAGGCCTACGAGGTCGCCACGGCCATCGCCGACGCGGAGATCGCCTCGGAGATCCACTCCACCGCCGGAGAGTGGGACCTGCTGGTGAAGTTCTATCTGGAGGACGGCGAGGACATCGGCCATTTCATCAACGAAAGGCTGCATTCCATCCCGGGCATCCGGGAGACCTGCACCATCATCACATACCGGGCCTTCTGAACCCGCCCCGCCAGCCCGGGACGTCCGGTCGGCGCGCGTCGCGCTTTTCCGTCCGGCGGATTGCCGCGGCCACCGCTTGGGAGTAGATTGGAACCATGGATCCGAGATTGAAGAAATACGCCGTCCAGGACGTGCCGCGCTATACCAGCTATCCAACGGCGGTGCAGTTCCGCGGCGACTTCCCCCACGGAACGTGGAAGGGCTGGCTGGCGGAGCTGCCGGAGGACGCGACGCTTTCGGTCTACGTGCACATCCCGTTCTGCGCGAAGATGTGCTGGTACTGCGGCTGCCACACCAGCGTGCCCAACACCTACGACCGGGCGGAGCGCTACGTGGAGCGTCTGCTGCGCGAGATCGAGATGACCGCGCCGCTCGTGCCGGGACCGAAGGGCCGCGTGACGCATTTCCATTTCGGCGGCGGCACGCCCACGTACCTGAAGGAGGAGCATCTGGCCTCCATCGTGGAGAAGGTGCGCGATCTGTTCGGTTTCGCAGAGGGGGCGGAGATCGCCGTGGAGATGGATCCGCGCGGCTTCACCCCGGAGAAGGCGAAGGCACTGGCCGACATGGGTTTCAACCGCGGCAGCTTCGGCGTACAGGACTTCAACCCGAGGGTCCAGCAGCTCATCAACCGCATACAGCCCTACGACACCGTGGCCCGCTGCGTGGAGGATCTGCGCGCGGCCGGCATAGAGGCGGTCAATTTCGATCTCATCTACGGCCTGCCGGGCCAGACGGTGGAGAGCGTGCGCGAGACCGGGCGCATGGCCGCGGGCCTGGCGCCGGATCGCATCGCCGTGTTCGGCTATGCCCACGTGCCGTGGTTCAAGAAGCACCAGAAGATGATCCGCGACGAGGACCTGCCCGGCATCGAGGAGCGCTACGAACAGGCGCTCGCCATGGGCGAGGCCCTGTGCGCCAACGGATACCGGGCGATCGGGCTGGACCATTACGCCCGCGAGGGCGACTCCATGATCGAGGCGCTGGACAACGGCACCCTGCGGCGCAACTTCCAGGGCTACACGGTGGATCCGGCGGACGCCCTTCTGGGCTTCGGCACCTCCGCCATCTCCTCCATGCCCCAGGGTTTCGCCCAGTCCTCCCGCGACATGGCGAAATGGGCCACCGCCATCGACGAGGGACGGCTGACCATCGACCGGGGCGTGGAATACACCCCGGAGGATCTCATGCGCGCGGAAATCATCGAGAAGCTCATGTGCTTCCTGCGCGTCCGTCCCGAGGAGATCGCGCAGCGCCACGGCTTCGCTCCGGAGACGCTGGCCGACGCCTGGGAGAAGCTGGAGCCGCTGGAGGCCGACGGCCTGTGCCGCATCGAGGACGGCGAGGTGATCGTGCCGGAAGACCGCCGGCTTTTCGTGCGCACCGTGGCCTCCGCCTTCGACGCCTACTACCAGCCCCAGCCCAACCGTCACGCGAAGGCGGTGTGAAACAAATTCCCGCAACCCGCACGCGATCCCTCATGGAGCGCAATCTGGAATTGATTTCAGGTTGACACTTCGCTCACTTCGGTTATAAAGAAAAGCAATATGCCCGCCGCCTCTGCACTTCTTATTATTCATTGATTTGAGGTGTACGCGGCGGCCGTTATTTTCTCCTCAACCCCACACTTCCCATCTTTGCCAATCGGCATTTTCCGGGACTCCCATATCTTGGAGAGAGACAGCCCGATTTTCCGGGGCTGGAAAGCTTTCCACCTGGGAAATGAAACGCTCCCCCCACGAAGAATTCGGGCTGATGATATCAAGAAGGTGCTTCATCAGGCAGAAATACAGAAAGGGGCGGGAATTATCGAGTCTTCTGAATTCCGCATGATTTTTCGGTAGCTTTGCTCTTTCGACAATGGCGCAGTTCCACAACCGCCCATGGTGGGCAGCTACATTGCGGATGAAATTGAGGCTGCGCAACCATGACTGCAATTCATTGGGAGCTATTCCGTATTTTTCAGCAATGACGCTCTTGTCTTCATGACGCATCATGGAGAAAAACTTCGACATGGAGCCGAAGTCCCATATCTGGATCGCCGCCCAGATGGGCAGTCGGCCGTATTTTTCAAGATTGTGTCTGACACATGTTTCCTTGGCCGCCCTGCGGACATGCCTATTATATCGCTCGATCCAGGACTGGAACTGGGAAACCGACTGCCCATTTTTGCGCTTGACTTTGCGGAGGGCATTCGGATGAACCAGTTTGCTATTGTGATGTGCGAAAGGGTCGAACCTTCCGAGACGATAGGCGATGTCCACCTGTATCGCGAGCTCGATTCGTTCTATGGCGTCCATCGTGAGCAGTCGCAGCTTCCTGTCGAAGACATACAGCGCGACAACATCTTCAAAGCGGGACCCTTCAAGGAACTCGTCGGTTCGGCGGCCATGCCCATCTGTCTTTCTGAAAGGATAGAAATATCCGCTGAGCCGGTAGTATCCCACACGTTCCAGAAAGTTCCGTGCCAACTCCCTGTCCTGAAAGGACATACCCCGGCGGCCGAGAAGATCCATCTGTTCGTCGATGGATTTCCAGGGCTTCGGATCTTCGGGCATGGGCAGAAGAAATACGGGAAACGGGAAATGCACGGATCATCATGGTGATCCGCCGATATCTACCGATAGTACATAATGCGATTGAAGTGCAATTGTAAATTGTCGCTCTCTACACGTGCTGGCCGCCGTTGATGTGGAGTTCGGCGCCGGTGACGTAGCTGGAGGCGTCGGTGCAGAGGAAGTAGATCGCCTTGGCCACCTCCTCCGGCTGGCCGAGACGGCGCAGCGGGATCTGTTCGACGAGCTTCTCGGTGCCGGGGGAGAGAATCGATGTTTCGATCTCGCCGGGCGAGATGGCGTTGACCCGGATGCCGTGCGGACCGAAGTCATGGGCCATTTCGCGGGTCAGGGCCGCAAGCGCCGCCTTCGAGGTGGCGTAGGCCGAGCCGGCGAAGGGATGCACGCGCGAACCGGCGATGGACGTGACGTTGACCACGGCTCCGCGGGCCTTCTTCAGTTCCTCGATGAGTCCGCGCGCCAGCATGATGGGGGCGAAGAAGTTCACCTGGAAGACGGTCTGCCAGTCGGGGATGCTGGTGTGGATGGAATCCATGCGCTTTCCGCCCGGCAGTTTGGGCGAGATGGCGGCATTGTTCACCAGAGCGTTGAGCCGTCCGCCCTGATCCTGCAGCCGCTCGCGGATGATGGCGATGGCCCGCTCGGTGTTCTCGGGGTCGGCGAGGTCCACCTGGATATGGTCCTCCTCGCCCATCTCCCAGGGGCAGTCCTCCGGAAAGGGATGCCGCGAACAGGTGAGCACCCGCCAGCCGGCGGAAGAGAAGCGCTTGACCGTCGCATGCCCGATGCCGCGCGAGGCTCCCGTCAGAACGAGCGTCTTGCGCTGGTCCTCGGGCACGCGGCCGGCGGGCTTGCGCGCGGCCTCCTCCACGCCGGCTCCGGTCACGGGGCATTTCGCTTCGTCGGCCATGTCTCACCCTCCTTCCGGACCCGTCCATCCCGGTTCCACCGCCGTTCCGGACGCCTCAGGGATAGAGCAGCTTCCGCGTCCACGGCGCATCCGGGGACGGCCGCAAGAATACCAGCCTCTCGTGCAGCCGGAAAGGCCGCTCGTGCCAGAATTCCATCTGCAGCGGGACGACCCTGTTGCCCGTCCAGTAGTCCGGACGGGGAATCTCTCCGACGTTGAATTTCGCGGTGTACTTCGCCACCGCCTTCTCCAGCGCGAAGCGGCTCTCCAGCTCCCGCGACTGGCGCGAGGCCCACGCGCCGATGCGCGAACCGCGCGGCCGGGAGGCGAAATAGGCATCCGCCTCCGCGTCGGAAACCCGCTCCACCAGTCCGCGGATGCGCACCTGCCGGTGCAGGTCGCGCCACCAGAAATTCAGGGCGGCCTTCGGATTGGCCTTCAGTTCCTCGCCCTTGGCACTCTCCATGTTGGTGTAGAACACGAAACCGCGCTCGTCGTATCCCTTCAGAAGCACCATCCGGGCATCCGGCATGCCCGTTTCGTCCACCGTGGCCAGACACATGGCCTCGGGATATTCCGTCTCCACCTTCCGGGCGTCCTCGAACCATTTTCCGAACAGGGCGAACGGATCCGTGGCCTTCGCGAAATCCTTCTCGGCGGTGAGGTTGCGGATCTTCTCGAACGGATCGGACATGGCGCGCCTCTTCCGGTGTACGGTTTCGGGTCCGGGGATGCACTCTCCCCCCTGGCGGGGGCAAATGCAAGTCTTGTGATGAGGGGCGCGATGGTGCAAAAAGGGCGAAACACCTGAAAGAGGACGGGGTTTCCACAGATGAGCAAGACCGGATTCATGGCCGGCAGGCGCGGCCTCATCATGGGCGTGGCCAACAACCGCTCCATCGCCTGGGGCATTGCGAAAGCATGCGCCGAACAGGGCGCCGAGCTGGCCTTCACCTACCAGGGCGAGGCGCTGAAGAAGCGCGTTCTGCCGCTGGCGGAGGAGCTGGGCGTTTCCATCATGGCGGAATGCGACGTGACGGACGACGCCTCCATCGACGCGGCCTTCTCGCAGATCGAGAGGGAATGGGGCGGACTGGACTTTCTCGTGCACGCCATCGCCTTCTCCGACAAGGACGAGCTGAAGGGCCGCTACGTGGATACCACGCGCGACAACTTCCGGCTGACGATGGACATCTCCGTCTACAGCTTCACCGCCGTGGCGCAGCGCGCGGAGAAGCTGATGAAGGATGGCGGATCCATGGTCACCCTGTCCTACTACGGCGCGGAGAAGTGGGTGCCGCACTACAACGTCATGGGCGTGGCCAAGGCGGCGCTGGAGGCCAGCGTGCGCTATCTCGCCGCCGATCTCGGTCCCGGCGGCATCCGGGTCAACGCCATCTCCGCGGGCCCCATCCGCACCCTCGCGGCGGCGGGCATCCGCGATTTCCGCCTCATGCTCGACTGGAACGAGGCCAACGCCCCGCTGCGCCGGAACGTGACCATCGACGACGTGGGCGGAACCGCCGCATGGCTGCTGTCCGACCTCTCCGCCGGCGTGACCGGCGAGGTGGTGCATGTGGACGCCGGATATCACGTCATCGGCATGAAGGCGCTGGGCGACGAATAGATGCGCGGCCCGCAGTGCTATTTCATCCGTCACGGCGAGACGGACTGGAACGCCGAGCGCCGCGTGCAGGGACACGTGGAGACGGAGCTCAACGCCCGTGGTCACGAACAGGCGCGTGCCATCGCCCGGCGGCTGAAGGAACTGGAACCGGACATCGCCCCCTTCACGCTCTACGCGAGCCCGATGCGCAGGGTGCGCCAGACGCTGGCCTACATCCTCGACGCCTACGGACTGGACGAATCGGCCGTGACCTTCGACGAGCGGCTGCGGGAGCGCGACTTCGGCATCTGGGAGGGGACCGTCTGGGACGATCTGATCAAGGCCGGCGTCAACCCCTGGAAAACGCCCCGGGACTACTATTTCTGGCGGCCGGAGGGCGGCGAAAGCTACGCCGACGTGGCGGAACGCATCCGCGCCTTTCTGTCCGACATGCGGGAGCCGGCGATCATCGTCGCCCATGGGGGCATCCACCGCGTGCTGCGCGGCGAGATGCTGGGGCTGCCGCCGGAGGAGGTGGCGGTGATGCGGGTGCCGCAGAACCGCTTCTGCCGCATGCGCCCGGGCCACATCGAATGGTTCGAGGCGCTGGCGGAA
>CAYSHK010000023.1:0-39793 GCA_964430935.1 uncultured Rhizobiaceae bacterium | reverse complement strand
GCCTTCACGCATCACGCGGGGGACGTTTTCCTCTCCGGGGGCGAGGCCCTGGCGCATGACGATGTCGCGGAACCAGGGCAGGGAGGCGGCCAGGGCTATGCCGCCGGCGCGCAGGGCCTGCAACGGGGCGAAACCGGTCAGCAGCGCCGAATTGACCAGATGGATGGCCGCCTTGCGCGGGAACACGTCGCGGCGACGGATGCGGTCGTAGCGCTCCATGATTTCGGCTCCGCCGATGTCCTCTCCGAAGGCGAGGGCGTCTCCGGCGAGTTCCGCCGCCAGTGCCGCGTCGCGCAGGCTCATGTTCAGGCCCTGCGCGCCGATGGGCGGCACCGCATGGGCCGCCTCGCCGACGAGGATGATCCGGTCCCGGGCGTATTCCACCGCGTTCATGGTCTGCATGGGAAAGCTGCGCGGTTCGGTGGGGTCCGTCACACGGCCCAGATCGCCGTGGCTTTCCAGCTGGATGCGCCGCGCGAGTTCCGCGGGGGGCAGGGCCATGATCTCCCTTCCCCTGTCCGGTCGCACCATCCAGACGAGGGATGAGCGGTTGTCCGGCATCGGCACGGTGGTGAACGGCCCCTGGTCCTTGTGATACTCGGTGGACATGTCGTCGTGGGGCGCGGAATGGGAGAAGAAGCAGCCGATGGCCACCTGGTCGTAGTCGTGCCGCAGCATGACGAAACCGGCCGTCTCCCGGACGGGCGAGGCACGGCCGTCGGCGGCGATGACGAGCGGCGCGGCCAGTTCGCCGCCGTCGTCGAGGCGCAGGCGGGCCAGTTCGCGGCGGTCTCCCTCCACGCCCGCGGCCGAGGCGCGGATGAACTCCACGCCCAGAGCGCGGGCCTTTTCCGCGAACGCCGGGTGGAGGTCCTCCAGCGGTATGTTCCACCCGAAGGCGTCCCATCCGGCATCCGCGGCGTCGAAGGTGACCGTGGGGGCGGAGAACAGCCCGCCGGTGTCGTCCACCAGCCGCAGGCGCTTCAGGGGGCTGGACACGGCGCGCAGCTCCTCGGAGAACAGGTCCAGATGCTCCAGCAGCCGCACGGAGGGGCGCATCAGGGCGATGGTGCGCGGGTCGTGGCGTTTCTCGAAGGGATCCGCCGGCCCCGTGACGATGGCGGTGCGCAGTCCGGCCTCGGCGCAGAGGGCCGCCGCCGCCAGTCCCGCCGGTCCCGCTCCGGACACGATCACGTCGAAATCGCCTGCATGACCCATGACGCCGGTCTCCGCCCTGTGCCGTTTCGTCCCTGTTCGCGGTTCCATGTAGCAGTCCGTTCGCGCATGCGTCAAAAGTCTTGCGTCCCCCGGATGACTTTTCCGCGGGCGCAATATGCTCTATGACCTGCGTGAAGGACGTACTGCCGCAAGCAACGAAGAGGGATACATGGCGAAGATCAAGGTGGAAAACCCGGTCGTCGAGCTCGATGGCGACGAAATGACCCGCATCATCTGGCACATGATCAAGGAGAAGCTGATCCTGCCCTACGTGGACGTGAATCTCCTCTACTTCGATCTGTCGATCCAGAACCGCGATGCGACCGACGACCAGGTGACCATCGACGCGGCGCTGGCCATAAAGGAGCATGGCGTCGGCGTGAAATGCGCGACCATCACGCCCGACGAGGCGCGGGTGGAGGAGTTCGGCCTGAAGAAGATGTGGCGCTCGCCCAACGGCACCATACGCAACATCCTCGGCGGCGTGGTCTTCCGCGAGCCCATCGTGTGCCGCAACATCCCCCGCCTGGTACCGGGCTGGACGCGTCCCATCGTCATCGGCCGCCACGCCTACGGCGACCAGTACCGGGCGCAGGATTTCGTGATACCAGAGGGCGTCGGCAAGCTCACCATCCGCTACGAGGGCGAGGACGGCACCGTCGTCGAGCGGGAGGTGCACGGCTTCGTCAAGCAGGACGGCGGCGGCGTGGCGCTGGGCATGTTCAACACCGACAAGTCGATCTACGACTTCGCGCGGGCCTGCTTCAATTTCGCGCTGAACCGGAAGTGGCCGCTCTACTTCTCCACCAAGAACACCATCCTGAAGGCCTACGACGGCCGCTTCAAGGACATCTTCCAGGAGGTCTACGAGAAGGAGTTCAAGGCGGCCTTCGACGAGCACGGCCTGACCTACGAGCACCGGCTCATCGACGACATGGTGGCCTGCGCGCTGAAATGGTCGGGCGGTTTCGTCTGGGCGTGCAAGAACTACGACGGCGACGTGCAGTCCGACATCGTGGCGCAGGGCTTCGGGTCCCTCGGTCTCATGACCTCCGTGCTGCTGACCCCGGACGGAAGGACCATGGAGGCGGAGGCGGCGCACGGCACGGTGACCCGCCACTACCGTCTGCACCAGGAGGGCAAGGAGACCTCCACGAACTCCACCGCGTCCATCTTCGCCTGGACGCGCGGGCTGGCCCACCGCGGCAAGCTGGACGGCAACGACGAGCTGATCCGCTTCGCCGAGACGCTGGAGAAGGTGGTCGTCGAGACCATCGAATCGGGCTTCATGACCAAGGATCTGGCGATCCTCATCGGGCCCGAGCAGAAATGGCTCACCACCACCGGTTTCCTGGAGAAGATCGACGAGAACCTGCGGAAGGCCATGGAGGCCTGAAGCCGGGGGATCCTCCGGGAAAGCCTCTTGCAATCGGAGGCGCTGTCGCGTAAAAGCAGGCGCACGCCGCGCGGGGAAGAACCCGCGCGGCCATTTCACACGCGTGCGGCCAGGCGGCTGTCGGGCACGGAGCGGAGGCTCCCACATAGCCCTTCGGCCATCCGGTGCCCTCCACGGGGAGGGTGACATCACGGCCCGCGCGGAGGATCGAACCGGAGAAGAAGGAGTGACAGGCCATGGCTCTGCCTGACGTTTCCATGCGCGACCTGCTCGAGGCCGGCGCGCATTTCGGCCATCGGACCCACCGCTGGAATCCGAAGATGGCCCCCTACATCTACGGTGCCCGCAACGGCATCCACATCATCGACCTTTCCCAGACCATTCCGCTGTTCCACCAGGCGCTGGTGGCGGTACGCGACACCGTGGCCAAGGGCGGCCGCGTCCTGTTCGTCGGCACCAAGCGGCAGGCCTCCGAGCCGATCGCCGAGGCCGCGAAGGCCTGCGCCCAGTACTACATCAACCATCGCTGGCTGGGCGGCACCCTGACCAACTGGAAGACCATCTCCCAGTCCATCCGCAAGCTGCGCGAGCTGGAGGACATCCTCGATTCGGAGAAGGCCGAGGCCTACACCAAGAAGGAGCTGCTCCAGCTCACCCGCAAGCGCGACAAGCTGGAGCGCGCGCTGGGCGGCATCAAGGACATGGGCGGCATTCCCGACATCATGTTCGTCATCGATACCAACAAGGAGCAGATCGCGGTGAAGGAGGCCAATCGCCTGGGCATTCCGGTGGTGGCCATTCTCGACACCAATTGCGACCCGGACGGCATCGACTATCCCGTCCCGGGCAACGACGACGCCTCCCGCGCCATCGCCCTGTACTGCGACCTGATCTCCAAGGCCGCCATCGAGGGCATCTCCATGGCTGCCGGCGCCGCCGGAGAGGACATCGGCGAGATGGCCGAGCCGGTGATCGAGGAGCCGGCGCTGGCCGGGACTCCCGCGGAGGAGGCTCCGGCCGCCGAGGAGGCTCCGGCCGCCGAGGGTTCCACCGACGGAGGCGACGATCTCTCCCTGCTGTCCGGTGTCGGCCCGGTGCTGGAGAAGAAGCTGCGCGAGGGCGGCATCACTTCCTTCAGGCAGCTTGCGGAGCTCACGCCCGAGCAGGCGAAGGAGCTCGACGAGAAGCTCGGCCTGGGCGGCCGCATCGAGCGCGAGGAGTGGATCGAGCAGGCGAAGGAGCTGCTTGCCGGCAAGCCGCCGCGGGCCAAGGTGGACCAGGCGAAGGCCGCGAAGAACTGAGCGGTACGGCGGGCACGGGCGTCCGCCGCCGAGACTGCGCAATGCGCCGTGCGCGCGCCGTCCCCCTCCGGTCGGCGTGCGCCGGCCTTTCCAGAAGAAGGATACGGAACGATGAGCAAGATCACCGCGAGCATGGTGAAGGAACTGCGCGAGAAGACCGGCGCAGGCATGATGGACTGCAAGCAGGCGCTGACCGAGAACGACGGCGACATGGAGAAGGCCATCGACTGGCTGCGCGCCAAGGGGCTCTCCAAGGCGGCCAAGAAATCGTCCCGCGCCGCCGCCGAGGGGCTGGTGGGCGTGGTGACCGACGGTACCCGCGCCGCCCTGGTGGAGGTCAACTCCGAGACCGATTTCGTCGCCCGCAACGAGGAGTTCCAGAAGATGGTCTCCGAGATCGCCCGGGTGGCCCTGGATGCCAAAGGTGACATCGAGGCCCTCAAGGCCGCTCCATTCCCCGGCTCCGAAAAGAGCGTCGAAGAGTACGTCAAGGAGATGGTCGGCAAGATCGGTGAGAACATGACCGTGCGCCGCACCGCCTATCTGGAGGTTCCCGAGGGTGCCGTCGTGGCCTACATGCACAATCAGGCCGCGCCCGGGCTGGGCAAGATCGGCGTGCTGGTGGCCCTGGAGTCCTCCGGTGACACCGCGAAGCTCGAGGAGCTGGGCAAGAAGCTGGCCATGCATGTTGCCGCCGCCGCGCCGCTGGCCCTGACCGAGGCCGACATCCCCGCCGACGTCGCCGAGCGCGAGCGCGCCGTCTACATGGAGCAGGCCCGAGAATCCGGCAAGCCGGAGAACATCATCGAGAAGATGGTGGAGGGCCGGATGAAGAAGTTCTTCAAGGAATCCGTCCTGATGAGCCAGCTCTTCGTGATGGACAACGAGACGCCCGTCGAGAAGGTGGTCAAGGAAGCCGAATCGGAAGTCGGCGCTCCGGTGAAGCTCACGGGCTTCCAGCGCATGCAGCTCGGCGAGGGCGTCGAGAAGAAGCAGGAGGACTTCGCCGCGGAGGTCGCCAAGACCGCCGGAGTGTGAGGATCTCCGGCTCCGTCTGCGCGGCGCTGCGTCAACTGACAGCACCGCGCCGAGGTGGCGGAGCGGGCATGAATGTGCTAAGGCCCTGCCTCGACGAGGCGGGGCCTTTTTCCTGCTCCGGATTCGTTTCGCAGGGGGATGCATCAGGAAAGGGCGGCCATGGCCGAGAACGGTTTCAGGCGGGTGCTGCTGAAGATTTCCGGCGAGGCGCTGATGGGCGCCCGGGACTTCGGCATCGACATGGACATGGTGGACCGGGTCGCCGGCGAGATCGCCGAGGCGCACCGGCGCGGACACGAGATCGGGCTGGTCATCGGGGGTGGCAACATCTTCCGCGGCGTGGCCGGCGCCGCTTCGGGCATGGAGCGTGCCAGCGCCGACTACATGGGCATGCTGGCCACGGTCATGAACGCGCTGGCGATGCAGAACGCGCTGAAGGGCAGGGGAGTCGACGCCCGCGTCATGTCGGCCATACCCATGCCCACCGTCTGCGAGAGCTTCGCGCGGCCCCGCGCCGTGCGCCATCTGGAGAAGGGCAGGGTGGTGCTGTTCGCGGCGGGCACGGGAAATCCCTACTTCACGACCGACACCGGCGCCGCCCTGCGCGCGGCGGAGATGGGCTGCGACGCGCTGCTGAAGGGAACCAGCGTGGACGGTGTGTATTCGGCCGACCCGAAGAAGGATCCTTCGGCGGAGCGTTTCGACGAGATCACCTATACGGAGGTCCTGAAGCGCGATCTGAAGATCATGGATGCCGCGGCCATCGCCTTGGCGCGTGACAACGGCATTCCTTTGATCGTATTCTCCATCCGGGAGGAGGGAGCGCTTCTGGACGTGCTGCAGGGACGGGGGACCTTCACGCGGGTGGTGGCCGGAGACTGACACGGGCCGCATCCGTGCGCGAAGGCGGAAACCGCAATTCTGAGATACAGGGGAGTTTCGTCAGATGTCCGATACCGACAGTCTCGACATGAACGATCTGAAGCGCCGCATGGAAGGCGCGGTGAACGTTCTGAAGGAGGAGTTCGCGGGGCTGCGTACCGGGCGTGCCTCCACGTCGCTTCTGGAACACGTTCAGGTCAATGCCTACGGGTCGAAGATGCCGATCAACCAGGTCGGAACGGTCTCCGTGCCGGAGCCGCGCCTGCTCTCGGTGCAGGTGTGGGATCAGTCGCTGGTGCAGGCCGTCGAGAAGGCCATCCGCGAATCCTCGCTCGGCCTGAATCCGCAGACCGAGGGCAATGTCATCCGCGTGCCCATCCCCGAGCTGTCCCAGGAGCGCCGCAAGGAGCTGACGCGGGTCGCCCATCAGTATGCGGAGCAGGCCCGTGTCGCGGTGCGCAACGTGCGGCGCGACGGCATGGACATGCTGAAGAAGCTCGAGAAGGAACACAAGATCAGCGAGGACGAGCATCACAGCCTTGCCGATGAGGTTCAGGAGCTGACGAACAAATATATCAAGGAGATAGATGACCTTCTTGCCAAGAAGGACGAGGAGATCATGCAGGTCTGAACGGCTTGCGTGCGAAAGGGGGCATCCATATTTCCGGAGACACCAGGGCGAGCATGAAGCAGCAAGGGGCCAGTAGACTGCCGGAACCGGCGACGCCGCGTGCCATGCCGCGGCACGTAGCCATCATCATGGACGGCAACGGCCGCTGGGCCAAGGCGCGCGGGCTGCCCCGTTCGGCCGGCCACAAGGCGGGGGTGGACGCCGTGAGGCGGACGGTGCGGGCGGCCCACGACATGGGACTGGAGGTCCTGACCCTCTATTCCTTCTCGTCCGAGAACTGGTCGCGGCCCCGCGCCGAGGTGGCCTATCTGTTCACGCTGCTGAAGCGTTTCATCCACAAGGACGTGGCGGAGCTCCACGCCATGGGGGTCCGCATCCGCATCATCGGATCGCATGAAGGGCTGGGGCCGGACATCGTGCAGCTGCTCCGCCAGTGCGAGGAGCTGACGCAGGGCAACAAGGGGCTGACCCTGGTCGTGGCCTTCAACTACGGCGGACGGCAGGAGATCGCGCACGCGACCCGGATGCTGGCCCGCGAGGTCGCCGCCGGGCGGCTCTCGCCCGACGAGATAGGGGTGGAGCACATCAGCGCCTGCATGTATGCGCCCGACCTGCCGGAGCCGGATCTCCTGATCCGGACCAGCAACGAGAAGCGGCTGTCCAACTTCCTTCTCTGGCAGTCCGCCTATGCCGAGCTGGTGTTCGTGGAGGATTTCTGGCCGGACTTCGACGGCGAGCTGCTGCGTGCGGCCATCGAGGAGTATGCCGGCCGGGAGCGGCGTTTCGGCGGGCTGGTCGCGGGCGAGGCCCGTGCCGCCCAGGTGTAGGGGCATCGCATGACGGAGAACGAGGGCGCCGCAGCGCCGCGGAGAGGCGGCAATCTCTCGAGGCGGATCATGGCCGCCGCTGTGCTGATTCCCGCCGCCCTCCTGCTGACGTGGGCCGGCGTGCTGCCCTTTCTGGCGCTCGTTCTCCTGCTCGTGGTGTTCATGGCGCACGAATGGGCGGCCATCGTGCACGGCGGGGACCGCGCCCAGTTCGTGCTCCATGCCGCGGCCGGCGTCGCCGGCGCCGTCGCGGGGCTGGTGCACGGCGCTTCGCCGGCGCTGTGGCTGGCGGTTCTCTTCGCGTGGGGCGGCTCGATCTGGCTGACGGCCCGCTCCATGAAAGGGTTCACGGTCTTCCATCCCGCGGGCGTACCCTACATGGCGATGCCCGCCTTCGCCCTGGTGTCCCTGCGGGCCGGTGATCCGTGCGGGCTTGCGGCCGTTCTGCTGCTCTTCGCCGCCGTCTGGTCCGCGGACACGCTGGCCTATTTCGTCGGCCGGCGGTTCGGCGGTCCGAAGTTCGCTCCGCGCATCTCGCCGAACAAGACGTGGAGCGGGTTCTTCGGCGCGGTGGCGGGGGGTGCCCTCGCGGCGGGGATTTTCGCGGCCCTTTCCGGACTGGCCGTGCCGCCCCTGGTTCTGTTCGGCGCCATCCTCGGGGCGTGGGAGCAGGTGGGGGATCTTTTCGAGAGTGCCGCGAAACGTCGTTTCGGAGTGAAGGATTCGGGCTCCGTCATTCCCGGCCACGGCGGGGTGCTGGACCGGGTGGACGGCCTGGTGGCGGCGGCCGTGCTGGCCCTGGCATGGGGAACATGGGCGGGCGGCACGTTCCGGCATGCCGCCTGTGGAGTTCTGTTCTGGTGGGACAAGATATGAAAACCCTGACGATACTGGGGGCGACGGGCTCCATCGGGCAGTCCACGCTGGACATAGTGCGCCATCATCGCGACCGTTTCGCCGTGGAGGCGCTCGTCGCCAACGCGAACATCGCGCGACTGGCGGCGGATGCCCGCGAGTTCGGCGCCAGGGTGGCGGTGACCGCCGACGAGAGCCGGCTGGAGGAACTCCGGGATGCGCTGGCGGGTACCGGCATCGAGGCCGCCGCGGGCGAGGAGGCGGTGCTGGAGGCGGCCGCCCGGCCCGTGGACATGGTCATGGCGGCCATCGTCGGTGTGGCCGGTCTGAAGCCGACCCTCGCGGCCGTGGAGGCGGGCAACACCGTGGCCCTCGCCAACAAGGAGTGCCTCGTCTCGGCGGGCGAGCTGTTCATGCGCCGGGCCGAGGAGCGTGGTGTGCGGGTGGTGCCCGTGGATTCCGAGCACAGCGCCATATTCCAGTGTTTCGAACGGCGCAACGGCGCCAGCGTGGAGCGGATCACCCTCACGGCCTCCGGTGGGCCGTTCAGGGAGCGCGATCTGGAATCGCTGTGCGAGGTCACGCCGGAGGAGGCGCTGAAGCATCCCAACTGGGACATGGGCGCGAAGGTCACCATCGATTCCGCCACGCTCATGAACAAGGGGCTGGAGCTGATCGAGGCCTATCATCTCTATCCGGTGAGCGCCGACCAGCTCGACGCGGTGATCCATCCGCAGTCCATCGTCCATTCCCTCGTCTCCTACGTGGACGGATCCACGCTCGCCCAGCTGGGCGTGCCGGACATGCGCACGCCGATCGCCTGCGCCATGGCCTGGCCGGAACGGATCGAGGCGCCGGTGGAGCGGCTCGATCTGGTCGCGCTGGGACGGCTGACCTTCGAGGCCATAGATCCCGCGCGGTTCCCCGCGCCGTCGCTCGCGCTGGCCGCCCTGAAGCGCTCTGGCAACGCCACCACCATCCTGAACGCGGCCAACGAGGTGGCCGTCGAAGCCTTTCTCGGAGGCCGGCTGCGCTTCACAGAAATCGTCTCGCTGGTGACGGAAACGCTCGATGCCGCGGAGCGGGAAGGGATGCTCGGTGGACTGAGCGACCTTGACGACGTCTGGCAGGCTGATTCATATGGCAGGAGACGGGCAAGGGAGCTGGCCCCGGTCTTGCAGAAGCACGCCTAGACCACCGGGGGCGGTATCTCAATTTCGCCATGAGGTGTCTGCATAAGGGACACCGGTACAGAATCGGAGCATTCCATGGATCTGACCAGCCTTCTCGCCCTGCCGATCTCCTCCCTGTGGAGCGCCGTGATCTACATCCTGCCGTTCCTGGCGGTGATGACGGGCATCGTCTTCTTCCACGAGCTCGGCCACTTTCTCGTGGCGCGCTGGTGCGGCGTGCGCATCGAGGTGTTCTCCATCGGTTTCGGGCGGGAAATCTTCGGCTGGAACGACCGGCACGGTACGCGCTGGAAGGTCGGCTGGCTGCCTCTCGGCGGGTACGTGAAATTCGAGGGCGACGAGAACGCCGCATCCATGCCGGCCAGGGAGGCGGCGCTCAAGGCCAGTCCGACCAGCTTCCACGCGAAGCCGCTGTGGCAGCGCGCGCTGATCGTCGCCGCCGGGCCCTTCGCGAACTTCCTGCTGGCCATCTTCATTTTCGCGGCCAACGCGATGGTGGTCGGCGTGCCGGTCCTGGAGCCGGTGATCGACACCGTGCAGGCCGGAACGCCTGCCGACAAGGCCGGTTTCCAACCCGGCGACCGGGTCGTCGCGATCAATGGCGAGAAGATCGACGACTTTCAGGATCTGCGCCGCATCGTCTCCCAGAGCGCCGGACGCGAGCTGAAGGTCGTGGTGCGCCGCGACGGGCGGGACGTGGAGCTCACCGTGGTGCCGGCGGAGCGCGAGGTGCCCGACGGACTGGGCGGCCGGGTCAAGGTCGGCCTTCTGGGCGTGCAGCACAACGTGGCGAAGGACATAAGCTACCGGCGCAAGGGCCCGGTGGAGGCGGTCGCCTACGGTGCGAAGCAGACGTGGGCGATCCTTTCGGGGACCGTCACCTACATTCGCCGCATGGTGGTCGGAGAAGCCGATACGGACCAGATGGCGGGACCGATCCGCATCGCGCAGTACACTTCCGCGGCGGCATCGATATCGCTGGCCATGCTGATCCAGCTGGCGGCGGTGCTCTCGGTCAGTATAGGATTCGTTAACCTGTTGCCCATTCCCATGCTGGATGGCGGGCACCTGCTCTACTATCTTATCGAGGCGGTCAGGGGGAGACCGTTGGACCAGAGGGCGCAGGAGCTGGGCTTCAAGCTGGGGATGGCATTGGTTCTGGCTCTCATGTTGGCCACCACGTTCAACGACATCCTGCATCTTTTCTCGAGATAGTGGGGCAGGGAGGTCACAGCTTGCGGGAGATTCCAAAAAAAGTTGCAAGCGGTGTTTCCAACCGTTGGCAAACGTCGTAAAAGAACACGGGAATCCTTGATGCGCGAAGCTGGGGTGGCGCAAAGAACTGGGGACGCAACTGTCTGATGAAGAAGACAAAATTCAACAACATCGGTCGCCTGGCTGTTGCTCTTCTGCTCGCTGCGCCGACCCTTGGCGCCACGGGCATGGTCGCGGCGGTGCAGGCGCAGACGATCTCCCGCATCGTCGTGGAGGGCAACCGGCGCGTGGAGCCGGAGACGGTGCGGGCGTACCTGCAGGTGGCGCCGGGTGATCCGTTCGATCCGGCGCGCATCGACGAATCCCTCAAGGCGCTGTTCCAGACGGGCCTTTTCTCCGATGTCCGCATCTATAGGCGCGGCAATGTGCTGGTTGTGCGCGTCACGGAGAATCCGCTCATCAACCGCGTGAACTTCGAGGGGAATTCCGAGATCTCCGACAAGGACCTCGCCAAGGAGACGGAGCTGCGCGAGCGCATGATGCTGACGCGCGCCCGGGTCCAGTCGGACGTGCAGCGCATCATTTCCGTCTATCGCCGCGCGGGCTACTACGGCGTGCGCGTGGAGCCCAAGATCATCCGGCTGTCGCAGAACCGCGTGAATCTCGTCTACGAGATCACCGAGGGCAAGGCGACCAAGGTGCGCTCGATCCGCTTCGTGGGCAACAAGGCCTTTTCCGACAGCAAGCTGCGCGATGTCATCACGACGTCCGAATCGGCCTGGTGGAAGTTCTTCTCCACCACCGACCGGTACGATCCGGACCGGCTGGCCTACGACAAGGAGCTGCTGCGCCGCTTCTACCTGAAGCATGGCTTCGCGGATGTGGAGATCGTTTCGGCGGATGCCGAGCTGGCGCCGAACGGAGAGGATTTCTACATCACCTTCACCATCAACGAAGGGCCGCAGTACAAGGTCAAGGACGTGGTGGTGAACGCCGGCGACACGGATCTCGATCCGAACGAGCTGCGCAAGAAGGTGGAGACGAAGCCCGGCGAGATCTACGACGCCTCCAAAGTGGACAAGTCCATCGAGAAGCTTTCCGTGGAGGCCGGCCAGAAGGGCTACGCCTTCGCACGGGTACAGCCGCAGATCGAGCGTGATTCGGCGGCTCGCGAGCTGACGATCAGCTACAATCTGCAGGAAGGTCCCCGCGTCTATATCGAGCGCATCGACATTGTCGGCAACACCCGGACGCTCGACGAGGTGATCCGCCGCGAGCTGCGGCTGGCGGAGGGCGACGCCTACAAC
Organism: uncultured Rhizobiaceae bacterium; assembly: GCA_964430935.1. GTDB lineage: Bacteria > Pseudomonadota > Alphaproteobacteria > Rhizobiales > Aestuariivirgaceae > Thermopetrobacter. The sequence continues at coordinate 27,930 of CAYSHK010000023.1, read as the reverse complement.
CGTTTCCTGGTGGACCGGGCCCGTCGCCGCCTGACGGCTCTGGATTTCTTCGAGAAGATCGACATCACCGAGAAGCCGGGCAGCGCGCCGGACAAGATGATCCTCGTGATCCGCGTGCAGGAGAAGTCCACCGGCTCCATCCACTTCTCCGCCGGGTACTCCACGACGGAGGGCGTGGTCGGCTCCATCAACTACTCGGAGCGCAATCTTCTCGGAACGGGCCGCAGGCTGGACGTGAAGACTTCGGCCTCGTTCAAGCGCCAGTCCGTCAATTTCGGTTTCACCGAGCCCTATTTCCTCGGGCGCGACATGACGGCGGGCATCGACCTGTTCGGGTCGCATACGGATTTCGAGGACGAATCGAGCTACCGGACGAACAGTGCCGGGTTCGGTCTGCGTCTGGGCTTTTCGCTCGACGACTACCAGAAGCTCTATACGCGCTACAACTTCACCTACCGTGACACCAAGATCAAGGGTGACGCCGAGGCGGATCATGATGGCGACGGCATCATCAACGTCTGCGATCCGGATGCGGTGAATCTGGACACCGACGGCGACGGGACGGCCGATACCACCTACTATTCGCCGTCCGTCTGCGATTCGCGCGGAACGGACTACATTTCCGCCCTCGGCTTCACCTACGTGTACGACAATCTGGACAGCCCGATAAATCCGACCTCGGGTTTCCGTGGACAGCTCGCGGTGGATGTGGCCGGTCTCGGTGGCACGGTCCATTATGTGAAGGCGGAAGTCGCGGGCTACTATTTCATGCCGCTGTTCATGGAGGGCATGGTTCTCAAGCTGAAGGGCACCGCCGGACATATCGAGGGCTGGAACGGCGACAAAGTGAAGATCACCGACCGTTTCTACAAGGGCGGTCCCTCCTTCCGTGGTTTCGAGGTTTCCGGCGTCGGTCCGCGCGACACGGCGGACAATGCGCTGGGTGGAAAGACCTATGCGATCGGCACCGTCGAGCTGCTCTTCCCGCTCGGTCTTCCGGAATCCTTCGGTCTGACGGGATCCGTGTTCACCGATTTCGGTACGGTTTTCAATGCGCCGGGGGCGGCGTTCGGCGACAAGCCGAAACTGCGTGCGACCGTTGGCGGCGGTGTCATATGGCAGTCCCCGTTCGGGCCGCTGCGCTTCGACGTGGCCTATGCCGTCAAGAAGGAGAGCTACGACAAGGACGAACTCATCCAGTTCGGCATAGGCACGAAGTTCTGACAACCGGCCTCGTGGCCCCCGAAGAGGCTAGCAGCTGCGCATGAGCGACAAAAAACTGGACAGTGCCGACCTGGAGCGGATCAAGGAGATCCTGCCCCATCGGGATCCCATGCTCCTCATCGACCGGGTCGAGGAGATGGATGGGGAGTCGTCGGCCGTCGGATACAAGACCGTCACGGGAGAGGAACCTTTCCTGGCCGGGCATTTTCCCGGCAAGCCGGTGTTTCCGGGCATGCTCGTCCTCGAGGCCATGGCCCAGACGGCGGGTGTCATGGTCCTTGCGCACAAGGGCATAAAGGCGGCGGATTCCCTGGTCTATTTCGTTTCCGTGGACAAGGCGCGCTTCCGCCGTCCCGTCGTGCCGGGCGAGACGATCCGGTTCGACGTCAGGACCATCAAGGGACGCCGGAACATCTACTGGTTCGACTGCAAGGCCAGCGTGGACGGGGAAGTCTGCGCCGAGGCGGTGGTTTCGGCCATGCTGGCGGAGGATCCCGAAAAGATCGCCGCGCGGCGCGAGGCCGGGGGCGGAGAGTGACTTCTTCGCTGTGGAGCGGACCATGGAACATGAACCTTCTCCGGTCGTTTCGGTAGGAAACGTGCGCTTCGGCAACCGGCTGCCGCTTGCGCTGATTGCCGGGCCATGCCAGCTCGAATCCCGCGAGCATGGCCTGATGATGGCGGAGCGGCTCGCGGAGATGGCGGAGCGCGCGGGCATCGGCCTCGTGTTCAAGGCGTCGTTCGACAAGGCGAACCGGACATCCCTTTCCGGAGCCCGGGGCATGGGCCTGGAGGCGTCCCTGGAGGTCTTCACGGAGATTCGGGAGCGGTTCGGTCTTCCCGTTCTGACCGATGTGCACCTTCCGGACCAGTGCGAGCGCGTCGCGCAGGTTGTGGACATTCTCCAGATTCCCGCCTTCCTGTGCCGCCAGACGGATCTGCTGGTCGCGGCCGCGCGGACGGGCAGGGTGGTGAACGTCAAGAAGGGACAGTTCCTTGCGCCCTGGGACGTCGGAAACGTCATCGGCAAGGTGACAGGTTCCGGCAATCCGGACGTGATGATCACCGAGCGTGGCGTTTCCTTCGGCTACAACACGCTCGTGAACGATTTCAAGGGACTGCCGGTGATGAAGGACTTCGGGGCCCCGGTGATCTTCGACGCCACCCACTCGGTGCAGCAGCCGGGCGGACTGGGCGGCGCCTCCGGCGGCGACAGGCGCTTCGTGGAGCCCCTGGCCCGGGCGGCGGCGGCCGTCGGCGTGGCGGGTATCTTCGTGGAGACGCACGACGATCCCGACAATGCCCCTTCCGATGGCCCCAACATGGTGCCTCTGCACGAAATGCCGCGCCTGATCGAGGTGCTGATGCGTTTCGACGCGGTGGCCAAAAGCCTTTCCTGAGGGCCGGATTTCCCGTCCGGCCTCCCGCCGTGCCCACAATCTGCCGCAGGCGCATTGAAAGGGGGCATGGGGGGGAGTATAGAAACACCACCTGTTCGAACCTCTCTTTCGGGACAATCATTTCATGAGCGCGATAAAGACCATCAAGGCCCGCGAAATCCTCGACAGCCGCGGCAATCCCACAGTCGAAGTCGATGTCATTCTGGAAGACGGCGCTTTCGGGCGGGCGGCGGTGCCCTCCGGAGCCTCCACCGGTGCGCACGAGGCGGTGGAGCTGCGGGACGGCGATGCCAGCAGATACGGTGGAAAGGGCGTGCTGCGTGCCGTCACGGCGGTGAACGGGGAGATCTTCGAGCGGCTGCGGGGCATGGATGCGCGCGACCAGATCGCCATCGATAACGCGATGATCGATCTGGACGGCACCAGGAACAAGGGGCGGCTGGGAGCCAATGCCCTTCTCGGCGTCTCCCTGGCCGTGGCCAAGGCGGCGGCGGCTTCCGCTGGACTGCCCCTGTATGCCTATATCGGCGGGCCGCATGCCCGGATCATGCCGGTGCCGATGATGAACATCATCAACGGCGGCGCTCACGCGGACAACCCGATCGACTTCCAGGAATTCATGATCATGCCGGTTTCCGCGCCCTCCATGCACGAGGCGGTACGCATGGGCGCGGAGGTCTTCCATGCCCTGAAGGCGGCGCTCAAGAAAGGCCTCTACAACACCAACGTGGGCGACGAGGGCGGCTTCGCGCCGAATCTTGCCGGCACGCGCAAGGCTCTGGATTTCATCATGGAGGCCGTCGAGACGACGGGCTACAAGCCGGGCGAGGACATCTGGCTGGCGCTCGACGCTGCGTCCACGGAGTTCTACAAGGATGGCGTCTACCACATGAGCGGCGAGGAGACGCACATTCTCGATTCCCATGGCATGGTGGACTATCTCGAATCGCTGGTGAACCAGTATCCCATCCTCTCCATCGAGGACGGCATGGCCGAGGACGACTGGGGCGGCTGGCAGGAATTGACGCAGCGCATCGGCGACCGGGTGCAGCTCGTCGGCGACGATCTTTTCGTGACCAATACCGAACGGCTCGCGGAGGGAATCCGTCTGGATGCGGCGAACGCGATTCTGGTGAAGGTCAACCAGATCGGCACGCTGACCGAAACGCTCGACGCCGTGGAAATGGCGCACAAGGCGGCTTTCCGCGCCGTGATGTCGCATCGTTCCGGCGAGACGGAGGATGCGACCATCGCCGACCTGGCGGTGGCCACCAACTGCGGTCAGATCAAGACGGGTTCCATGTCCCGGTCCGACCGTCTGGCGAAGTACAACCAGCTGCTGCGCATCGAGGAGGAGCTGGGAAGCCAGGCGCGGTATGCCGGCCGTTCCGTGCTCAAGGAGCCGCGGGGCACGGCCTGAGCGTCCCGGCCGTGGCGGCCCGCGATCCGGAATGCTCCGCCGCCATCCCGCGCCATCCATGAAAAAACACCGCCGCCCATGCGGGCCGGCGGTGTTTTTCGTATCCGGAAGCGGCCTGCTTCAATGGTTGTGGATACCGTCCCCCAGTCCGGTGCCGCGCTTGGACATGGGCACGTAGTCGCGCATGACGGGGCCGGTGTAGAGCTGGCGCGGGCGGCCGATGCGGCGGTGCGGATCGGCGATCATCTCGCGCCAGTGGGCGATCCAGCCGACGGTGCGCGCGAGCGCGAAGAGCACCGTGAACATGGAGGTCGGGAAGCCCAGTGCGCGCAGGGTGATTCCCGAATAGAAGTCGATGTTCGGATAGAGCTTGCGCTCGAGGAAGTATTCGTCCTTCAGGGCGATCTGCTCCAGTTCGTGCGCGACCTCCAGAAGCGGATCGTTCGGATCGCCCACCTCCGCGAGGACCTCGTGCGCGGTGCGCTGCATGATGCGGGCGCGTGGATCGTAGTTCTTGTAGACGCGATGGCCGAAGCCCATGAGGCGGAACGGATCGTTCCGGTCCTTCGCGCGCGCGATGTATTTCGGAATGTTTTCCGGTGTGCCGATCTCCTCCAGCATGTTCAGGGCCGCCTCGTTGGCGCCGCCGTGGGCCGGCCCCCACAGCGAGGCGATGCCGGCGGCGATGCAGGCGAACGGGTTGGCGCCCGAGGAGCCGGCCAGACGCACCGTGGAGGTGGAGGCGTTCTGCTCGTGGTCGGCGTGCAGGATGAAGATGCGGTCCATGGCCCGGGCCAGTACCGGGTTGACCTTGTATTCCTCCGACGGCACGGAGAAGCACATGTGCAGGAAGTTCGACGCGTAGTCGAGGTCGTTGCGCGGATAGATGAACGGCTGGCCGAGGGAGTACTTGTAGGCCATGGCGGCCAGCGTCGGGACCTTGGCGATCATGCGCCGCGTCGCCACTTCGCGCTGGTGCGGATCGTTGATGTCCGTGCTGTCGTGGTAGAACGAGGACAGCGCGCCCACCACCGCCACCATGATGGCCATGGGATGCGCGTCGCGGCGGAAGCCCTGGAAGAAGGCGCGCATCTGCTCGTGCACCATGGTGTGGTGGGTGATCTCGTAGTCGAAGCGGCGGCGTTCCGCCTGGGTGGGCAGGTCTCCATAGAGGAGGAGGTAGCACGTCTCCAGATAGTCGCCGTATTCGGCAAGCTGTTCGATCGGATAGCCGCGATAGAGAAGGATTCCCTTCTCGCCGTCGATGAACGTGATCTTCGATTCGCAGGAGGCGGTGGAGGTGTATCCGGGATCGTACGTGAAGCAGCCCGTGCGCCGGTAGAAATTCTGGACGTCTATCACGTCCGGTCCCATGGATGCATGGAGAATGTCCAGCTCGTATTTTTTGCCCTTCAGTTCGAGTATGGCCTTTTCGCTTTCCTCCTTGCTCACCGCCTCGGGATTCTTCTTCGATTTGTCAGCAGACTTGTTCATGTGTCGCTCGGAACCTTCTTGTCAGTTTCTGCCAGTCTCGAGCCGCGGGAGGCGGCCGGCACGGCAGGCCGCCAGAAAGTGCGCGCACGCCGCTGACGAAAGGGGGCATGAAGAACCGCGCACGGCGCCTGCCGTCTTCTCCCTTGCGGGAGGCACATGGCGGAGCCTGAGACGTCCGCCCCAGGGGGAGCGCCCCCTGACATGCAGTCCCTTCTGGCTAGCGCATCGGCGCGTGCCCCGCAAGGGCTGCCATGGTCGTAGGGAGGGGCGTTAACGTCCCGGAAAGGGCTTCTGCACCGTTTGTTAACCATAATCGCCGATGATCCGTATCGGGCTGGAGACCTTGCGCGGTCCCGGCCATGAAGAGGCAACGGCAGTGATTTCATGGGGGTAAGTCCGTGTTTTTGCGGAGAAAGACGCAACACCGTCCCAACCTGGACGTTTCCGTTTTCGAGAATGTCATCGAAAACGGCATGGTCACCGATCGCATGGCGCTGGGACGGCAGCTGGCGGAATTCGTCACCGATCCGGAAACGCCGGAAATCGACCGCGACGCGGCTCTTCCGTATCTTCTCCGGCTGCTGGACGATCCCGTGAAGGCGGTGCGTTCCGGTATCGTGCGGATGCTTACGCCCTGCGAGGGGCTGCATCCGGATATCGTCTTCGCCATTGCCGCGGACGAGGAGGACATCGCGCTTCCCTTCCTGGAGAATTCGCCGTCCGTCGGTGGGCGCAGGCAGCTTGCCATATTCCGCGCCGGGGACCACGCGCGGCGTCTGGTGATCGCCGGACGGCCCGATCTCGATCCCGCCGTGGCGGACTTCATCGCCATCGAGGGGGACAAGGCGATGGTCATGGCGCTTCTGGACAACCCCGCCGCGGCGGGCTGCGACCGCAACTGCAAGCGCATCTACGTGCGTTTCCGCGACGATGCGGATGTGATCCACCGTCTGCTGGAGATGGAGGACCTGCCGCTGGAGATTCGCGTGGCCCATGTCGCCCATGTCTCCGGGCGCATGCGGAATCGGCTGAAGAGCGAAGGACTGCTGCCCGTTCTGCACTCGGTGAATTTCGTGGACGAGGCGGAGGAGAAGGCCCTCGTCGAGGTGTTCGCTCGGGCGCGCACGGATGATCAGCTCGCCGCGGCCATCGCCTTCGCAAGCCGGAAGGACATCCTGACACCGGCGATTCTCCTGAGGGCCGCCTGTCGGGGACACGTGGCGGTTCTCGAACATGGGCTCGCCTTCCTCGCGGGCGTGTCCGTCCGCAAGGTCCGGGCGGCCCGGCACCGCATGGGGCTCGTCTCGCTGCGCGGCATCTATCGCCGTTCGGGCCTGCCGGAGAGCTGCTTCATGCTGGTCCGCACGCTGCTCGACGTAGCCCATGAGCACGGTATCGAGGGTGTCGGAGGGGAGGGGCGTGCCCCGTCCGAGTTCGGCCTGCTCGTGCTGGAGAGAATCGCGACGGGCTACGAGGATCTGAGCGTCGCCGAACGCGGAGCTCTGGCGGAGCTGCTGGCCGAATTCGCGGACGAGGAAACGGCCCGGCTCGCGATGCGTCTGCAGGACGGACTCCGCGTCGCCGCCTGAGGGCCGACGCGCCTTGCCCGCTTCAGGCGCTCCGGAGTTCGCGTTTCATGCGGGTCATGACATCAAGGAACATCTCGGCGGTCAGGCGGCCGGTCTGCGTGTTGTAGCGAGAGCAGTGGTAGCTGTCGTAGAGCACCCGTCCCCCGGGGAGTTCGTGCCGCGCTCCATGCGCGAAACGGTAGCGCGCCCTGACGAGACCGTGCGCCATGAGCACCGCGTCATGCGCGACGCGGCCGAGGGCGAGAATGACGCGCAGTTCCGGCCGGCGGTCGAACTCGCATTGCAGAAAGCGGTTGCAGGTACGGATCTCGGCGGGCGTGGGTTTGTTCTGCGGGGGCACGCAGCGCACCGCGTTGATGATCACCACGTCGCGCAGGACCAGGCCGTCGTCCGGCCGGGCCGCGTAGCGTCCCTCCGCCAGTCCCAGCCGGATCATCGTTCCGTAGAGGAGATCGCCGGCGAAGTCGCCCGTGAACGGACGCCCCGTGCGGTTGGCTCCGCGCAGGCCCGGCGCAAGTCCTATGATGGCCATGCCGGCGTGGGAATCGCCGAAGGGGGGCACGGGTGCGTTGAACCAGTCGGGATGCGCCTCCCGCTGTTCCTTCAGGAAGGCCGCCAGGCGTGGACAGAGAGAGCAGTCCCGCGGCGGCTGGCAGGAAGGGGAGGGGGGCGTCTCCCGCTCCGACATGTCCCCGCCGGTGTGGCTCATCTGTCCTCGTCGTACTCTTCGGAATCGTCGTGACGGGGCGTGCGGTCCACATGCGGCCGGCCGATCTCCTTCTCGAGCTCGACGAGATCGACGAATTCGTCGGCCTGCCTGCGGAGGTCGTCGGCGATCATGGGGGGGCGCACGGAAAGGGTGGAGATCACGGTGACGCGGCAGCCCATGTCCTGCACCGCCTGGATGAGGGAGCGGAAATCGCCGTCGCCGGAGAACAGGATGACGTGATCGAGCGAAGGTGCCAGACGCATCATGTCGACGGCCAGCTCGATGTCCATGTTGCCTTTCACCTTGCGGCGGCCGCTGCTGTCCACGAACTCCTTGGCCGGCTTGGTCACGACCATGTATCCGTTGTAGTCCAGCCAGTCGATGAGCGGCCGCAGGGGGGAGTAGTCGGCGTCATCCATCAGGGCGGTGTAGTAGATGGCCCGGATGAGGCGCGTGCGCTCCCGGAAGTAGGCCAGAAGCCGCTTGTAGTCGATGTCGAAGCCCAGGGCCTTGGCGGTGGCGTAGAGATTGGAACCGTCGAGGAACAGGGAGGTCTTCTCGTCCTTGTAAAGCTGCATGGAATGGGTACTCCTTACGTGATGAAATGAATTTGCCCATCCAAATTATCAGGATACTGAGCAAATACGAAGGTGGGTGGAATCCATACGCCTCCGGAGGAGGGGAGTCAATGAAACCGGTCGGAACAGATTGGAAGGGGAAGAGGGCATGAAAATGGCGCTGGTCGCCCTGGGGAGCAATGTCCGTGGATGTTGGGGAGCGCCCGGGGAGGCCCTGTCCGAAGCCGTCCGCAGACTGGAGAGCGAGGTGGGGAAGGTGGAGAGCGTGTCCGACCTCTGGCGCAGCGCTCCGTTCGGCCCGGTCGCGCAGCCTTCCTTTCTCAACGCGGTGGCCGTGGTGCGGACGGACCTTTCCCCTCATGTCCTGATGCGTCGGCTGCGCATGCTGGAGAACGAGGCGGGGCGCAGGCGCGGACGCGACTGGGGGCCCCGGGCCCTGGATCTGGACGTTCTCGACGTGGGTGGGCGCGTGCTCGCTCCGGCCGGCACGGGCAGGCCGTCCGGCGCGCTGGGAACGCACCATCTCCAGAGGCGGGGGCTCGTGCTGCCGCATCCCGCCATTGCGTTACGGCCCTTCGTGCTGCTGCCGCTCGCGGAGGCGGCTCCGGAATGGCGGCATCCTGTGGGCGGGTGGACAGCGGCGCAGGCGCTCGCCCGCATGCCGGGAAAGGTGCGGGCCCGGTGCCACAGAATTGGCGTGATCACGTAGCATTTATTTGCGCTCGATCCGTGCATGATGCTTTCACTACACGCGCGGGTCGGAGGAAATCCATCCGCATTCGCTGTTGAGCTCGAGACCGGGGGAACAGGTTCCCTCAACCTTTGGAGGGGGTGCATACAATGATATCCAGAACGGTTCTGGCCGCGATTCTCATGACGGGAATTCTGGCCATACCGCTTCATGCGCGAACGCAGGATCCGGTGAAAACTACGAAGAGCCGGGTCGTCAAGACGAATTTCACCACCGACCGAACGAAAAAAATTACGAAACGGCGCGTCAGGCGCACGGCCCGGAAGCGCGTGCGGCATGTCCGCCACCCGCGGAAGGTCGCCAGCAAGCGGACCGTGCAACGCAGAACGAAGCCGGTGAAGCTGAGCAGTCTGGTGCCGACGTCTCCCCGCAAGGCGCGCAGGGGAACCGAGATCTATTCCCGTGGCAAGTATCTCGGGAAGGTGGTCGTTCCGTTCCGCAGGAAGCTTGCGCCGGGCACGATCTACGTCAGCACGAAGGAGAAGGCCCTCTACTACGTGCTGCCGGGCGGCAAGGCCATCAAGTACGGCGTGGGGGTCGGCCGCGAGGGCTTCACGTGGAGCGGCACCCACCGCATTACCATGAAGAAGGAATGGCCGGAATGGCGCCCGCCGCAGGAGATGATCGAGCGCGAGCTGAAGGAGCACAACCGCCAGCTCCCCGAAGTCATGGAGGGCGGGCCGGACAATCCGCTCGGCGCCAGGGCGCTCTACATCGGCAGGACGCTCTATCGCATCCACGGCACGAACAATCCCCGCTCCATCGGCCGGAACGTTTCGTCCGGATGCATCCGCATGGTCAACGACGACGTGATCGACCTCTACGACCGTGTGAAGGTCGGTGCGAAGGTCATTGTCGAATAGGCCGGGAATTGCGGAGCCGTTCGGCGGGGGTGGACGGTTTCGCGCAGGTGCCGCCGGCGCCGGCCGGTGCCGGCGGCATCCTCTGTTGCGCGGAATCCCTTCTTTCCCTTGTGTCCGGCTGGAAATGGCGCTATTGAAGTGTGGAAGGAAGGCTGCCAGCCCGCTGGCGGCCATTTCGTGCCTGTGGACGCATGCCCGTCGCATCCAGCCGATGCGGCTTTTTCCGGTGGAAGGGGCAGGCGTCTTCCGGGAACCGGGATCCATGGGGCGGGGCCGTCGGCTCCGCCATGCGCATCCCGGCTCATCGTTCCATCTGGCAGGGAGATGACAGCGACATGGCGCGCGTCACCGTTGAAGATTGCATTGAAAAGGTCCCCAACAGGTTCGAGCTGGTTCTGCTCGCGGCGTACCGCGCCCGGCAGATCTCCCAGGGTGCGCCCCTGACCGTCGACCGGGACAATGACAAGAACTCCGTCGTCGCGCTGCGCGAGATCGCGGACAGCACCGTGAATCCGGACGATCTGGAGGAGCAGCTGATCCACTCCATGCAGAAGCATGTCGAGGTGGACGAGCCCGAGGTCACCGAGGCGCCGCTGCTCGCTTCGCCCGCCCCGGAGGCGGCTCCGTCCGACGACGGCGAGGTCGAGGGCGAGCGGATGACGGAGGAGGAGCTTCTGCGTGGCCTGGAGGGGCTGCCTCCGGCGGAGAGCCCCGGCTCCCAGCGCTCCGGATTCTGATCCGTTCCGGATGAAACGGGGGCGCCGTCGGCGGCCTTCGTGCAGGAAATTCCCAGGGGGCCGGCCTTCGGGCCGGCCCTTTTCCATGCCGGCGGGCGGCATGCCGGTGGGCTGCGGCCCGCCGCCCCCCGGAATGGGCGCACGTCCGCTTCCTCCCGTGGACGGAATGAGGTTTGCCTTGCGCTCCGGGACCTTCTAGATAGGAAGTGGAATCATTCAGGAAGAACGGGCACCGATGACGTCGCTTTCCACGATCATTGCCGACGGCGGCAGGCAGTCGAAGCCGATGATGCGCCAGTACGAACTGGTGGAGCGGGTGCTCAGCTACAATCCGGATGCCGACGAGGACCTCCTCAATCGCGCCTATGTCTATGCCATGAAGGCGCATGGCGATCAGAAGCGGGCGAGCGGCGATCCCTATTTCTCCCATCCGCTCGAGGTGGCGGCCATTCTGACGGATCTCAAGCTGGACGACGCCACCATCGTCACCGCGCTGCTGCATGACGTGGTGGAGGACACCGACGCCACGCTGGCGGAGATCGAACGGCTGTTCGGGGAGGAGATCGCGTCCCTGGTCGAGGGGCTGACCAAGATCCGGCGCCTGGATCTCATCTCCCGCGAGGCGGCGCAGGCGGAGAACCTGCGCAAGTTTCTTCTCGCGGTGTCCCGGGACGTGCGCGTCCTGCTGGTGAAACTCGCCGACCGGCTGCACAACATGCGCACTCTCGGTTTCATGCCGGAGCACAAGCGCAAGCGCATCGCCGAGGAGACCATGGACATCTATGCGCCGCTGGCCGGGCGCATGGGTCTTCAGACCATCCGCGAGGAACTGGAGGACCTGGCCTTTCAGGTTCTGAACCCGAAGGCCTACACGCAGATCCGCGAGCGCCTGCGGGAGCTGGAGGCGGAGAGCGTGGAGACGCTCCAGGCGATCAGGGCGGAGATCGAGGAGGCGCTCGCCCGTCACGGCGTGGAGGGCGAGGTTTCCGGTCGGCGCAAGAAACCCTATTCCATCTGGCGCAAGATGCAGATGAAGCGCCTCTCCCTCTCGCAGGTCACGGACATTTTCGGCTTCCGGATCATCGTCGACGCCACGGAGGACTGCTACCGGGCGCTGGGCGCCATCCACCGGACATGGAAGATCGTGCCCGGCCGGTTCCGCGACTACATCTCCATGCCCAAGCGCAACGGCTACCGTTCCATCCACACCACCGTGCGCGGCCCCGGAGGGAAACCGGTGGAGCTGCAGATACGCACTTGGCGGATGCACGAGGTGGCGGAACGCGGCGTGGCCGCCCACGGCCTCTACAAGGACGCGCGGAGCCGGGAGGAGAGCGAGGCCGGAGTCACCGTTCCGGTGGAGATCGCGAACGCCTATTCCTGGCTGCGCGATCTGGTGGAGCGTCTGGAGGACGGAGAGACGCCCCAGGCCTTCCTGGCGCACACCAAGCTCGAGCTCTTCACCGACGAGGTGTTCTGCTTCACGCCGAAGGGCGATCTCATCGTGCTGCCCCGCGGGGCGACGGCCATCGATTTCGCCTACGCCGTCCACACGGACATCGGAAACGCCACGGTGGGCTGCCGCATCAACGGTCATCATGCGCCGCTCGTCACGCAGCTGAACAACGGCGACGAGGTGGAGATCATCACCTCCAGGGCGCAGGAGGTGCCTCCCGCGGCGTGGGAGAACGTGGTGGTGACGGCCAAGGCACGGGCCGCCATCCGGCGTGCCAACCGCCTGGCCACCCGTGCCGACTACATCGGGCTCGGCGAGGAGATTCTCGAGCGTTGGCTGGAGAAACTCGGAAGGCGGTTCGACCGCGGTGAACTCGCCGTGGCCTTTCCCAAGCTGGGCATCATGGACGTGGAGGACGGGCTCGAGGCGCTGGGGCGCGGCGAGATCGTGGTCGGGGAGGTCCTGAAGGCGATGGGGCTGGACGGTTCGCAGGAGGGCGAGCCGGCGCCCATTCCCGGAAGGCGCGCCACCGACAGGCACGGCGAGCTGAACGTGCGCAACGCCATCATCGCGCCCAGGCTGGAGCGGGAGCTGCCCATCCGCATCTCTCCGGAGACGGGGGCCGTTCCCGGCGAGCGGATCGTCGGCATCAGGGAGCGCGGCAAGGGCGTGACCGTCTATCCCATCTTCGCCCGCGCGCTGGAGAAGTACGAGAACCAGGACGACTACGAGTGGATCGATCTCGCCTGGAACACCGCGGAGCTGGACGGTTCCCTGTTCCCGGCCCGCATCATGGTCGTGGTGCACAACGAGGTGGGCGTGCTGGCCGAGGTGGCCCGCATCATCGGCGACCGGGGCGCCAACATCGAGAATCTGGTCATGACCCACCGGGCCAGCGATTTCTACGAATTCGACACCGTGATCGAGGTGCGGGATCTTGAGCACCTGAACGGCATCCTGACCGCCCTGAACCATTCCGACGTGGTGGCGGAGGCCGTTCGCTACACGGGATAGCGCGCGGCAGCGCATTCATGACACATTTCGGGGAGACAAGAGCGCATGATGACGCCCGAGCAGGTTATCGACGAATTCCGCGAGGCCGGTGCCCTTCTGGAGGGGCATTTCATCCTTTCCTCCGGTCTGCGCAGCCCGCAGTATCTGCAATGCGCGCGGGTGCTCATGGACCCGCGGCGCGCCGGGAGGCTGTGCGGAGAGCTGGCGCGGCGGGCCGAGGCGGAGATCGGAGGGCCGTTCGACCTGGTCGTTTCTCCGGCCATGGGCGGCGTCATCGTCGGCTACGAGACGGCGCGGCATCTGGGATGCCCGGCGATCTTCATGGAACGGGTCGACGGCGAATTGCAATTGCGTCGCGGATTTGAGATACCACGGGGCGCGCGCTGCCTCATGGTGGAGGACATCGTCACGACGGGGCTGTCCTCCCGCGAGTGCATCGCCGGCATCCGGGAGCATGGGGGGGAGGTCGCCGGCGCGGCCTGTCTGATCGACCGGTCCGGCGGCCGGGCCGATGTCGGGGTGCCGCTCGTCTCGCTCGCGCAGCTGCGCATCGAAACATATGAACCGGACGCGCTTCCGGAGGAGCTGAAGGCCATACCGGCCGTGAAGCCGGGGAGCCGGGGCCTGAAGAAGTAGCCCGGTGCGTGCGTCCACGATCGCCGAAGGACAGCCAGGTAGAAAACCCTACATGTTCGCCCGCAGAGACAAACCGTCCATTCCCGTCCGGATCTGGCGTTTCCTCTTTCCGCCGGGAGGACTGCGGCGGGCCTACACGTACATCTGGTATCGCGCCAAACGGATCTCCGCCTCCCCGCACAAGATCGCGCTGGGGTTCGCCTGCGGAGCCTTCACGTCGTTCACGCCGTTCATCGGGTTCCATTTCATCATTTCCGCGATCATCGCGTGGGTGCTGCGGGGGTCCATACTGGCGTCCGCACTCGGAACGTCCGTGGGCAATCCGCTGACCTTCCCCTTCATCTGGTGGGCGACGTACAATCTCGGCGGGCTGATGCTGGGCTACGAGCATCGCGGCGAGATACACATCGAGCTTCCGCACGGGATCGGGCTCCTCCTGTTCACCGATCCGGCGGAGTTCTGGCATCAGTTCTGGGGTGTCATGGGGCCGATCATCGTGCCCATGACGGTGGGGGCGATTCCGCTCGGTCTCATCTGCGGGACGGCCATGTACTTTCTCACCAAGCCGGCGATCGAACGCTACCAGGAGCGCCGCAGGCAGACCCTGGCGCGCCGCATCACCCGGCAGGAAGCGGCGGAGTAGGGCGGTGATCATCGGAATCGGCACCGACCTCGTGGACATCCGCCGCATCGCGCGGATGCTGGAGAGGCACGGCGAACGCTTTCTCGGCAAGGTGTTCTGCGAGGAGGAGGCGCGGCTGGCGCGGCGGCGCGGCGATGCCGCGGCCTGCACGCTGGCGCGGCGCTTCGCAGCCAAGGAGGCGGCGGCCAAGGCCCTGGGTTCGGGATTCCGCGACGGCGTGGGATGGCGGGACATCTGCGTGGAACGGGACGAGCTGCACAGGCCGGTGCTGGTGCTCGGAGGCGGGGCGGCGGCCAGACTGGCGCGCATCGCGCCGGCAGGACGGCGGACCCGTCTTCATCTGGCCTTGAGCGACGAATATCCCTATGCTCAGGCCATGGTCGTCATCGAAGCCCTCTGAAGCCGCGGTGGAACGTCCATGGCCGGAATGCCCGGGAGGTCCGTCCTTCCGGACGGAGACGGGCGGCGTCGCGCAGTGTGCCGGGCATGTCACATGGCGGCAAATTGTACGTCGTCTCCGGGGCTTTCGATTGACTTGCCTCCGGAGGCTGGCCTAACAGGAAAGGACACGGGGCTCGCAGGGAACAGCTGATCCATGAATGACAGGCCGCAGGCAGCTCGGGACGAGAAGACCCGAAAACGGGCGGACGAAGGCATCTGGGAGACTGTCAAGGTCGTCCTGCAGGCGCTGCTGATCGCGTTCGTGATCCGCACCTTCTTCTTCCAGCCCTTCAACATTCCGTCCGGATCCATGATCCCGACCCTCTGGATCGGCGACTACCTTTTCGTGAACAAGCTGTCCTACGGCTATTCGAAGTATTCCTTCAATTTCACGATATCCGCCTTCGGCAGGGATCTGTTCGTGTTCGGCCCCCTCTCCTTCGAGGGGCGGATCTTCGAGGGACGTCCGAAGCGTGGCGACGTCGTGGTGTTCAAGCTGCCGCGCAATCCGCGCATCGACTACATCAAGCGGGTGATCGGCCTGCCGGGCGACCGCATCCAGGTGCTGCACGGGGTTCTCTACATCAACGGCGAGGCCGTGCCCCGCGAGCGGGTGGAGGATTTCATCATTCCGGAAGGGCCGAACAAGGGCCGGCACATCCGCCAGTACCGCGAGACGCTGCCGAACGGTGTCAGCTACATCGTGCACGACCTCTACGACGACGGGATCGCCGACAACACGGACGTCTACATCGTGCCGCCAAACCACTACTTCATGATGGGGGACAACCGGGACAACTCCACGGACTCGCGCTTTCTCGACGAGGTGGGCTACGTGCCGTGGGAGAACCTGGTCGGCAAGGCCACCGTCATCTTCTTCTCGCACAAGCCGGAGGCCTCCATCTGGCAGCCCTGGATGTGGCCGTTCGTGATCCGGTGGAGCCGGATCGGCACGTGGGTTGACTGAGGTGTCCGTGGCCGTGCGCAACGATACCGATTCCGGGCGGCTCGCGGATCTCTTCGCCCGGCGTGCCGGCTACAGGTTCCGGAATCCGGAGATTCTCGCGCAGGCCCTGACCCATTCCGCCGGAAAGGGCCGCGACGCCCGTTCGCGCGACTACCAGAGGCTGGAATTCCTGGGAGACAGGGTGCTGGGGCTGGTGATCGCCGAGGCGCTCTTCCGCCGCTACCCGGAGCGCGAGGAGGGCACGCTGGCGAGGCAGCTCAACCATCTGGTGCGCAAGGAGACATGTGCGGACGTGGCACGGCGGCTCGGGCTGGCGGAGCTGATGCGCACCGGCGAGACCACGCACCGCCGGCAGGCCGAGGCCTCGGTCAACGTGCTGGGCGATCTGTGCGAGTCCACCATCGCCGCGATCTATCTCGACGGGGGGCTTGAAGCGGCGAAAAAATTCATCATCTCCCATTGGGAGCCGCTGTTCGCCCGTTACGAGGACGCGCCCCGGGATCCGAAGTCGGCGCTTCAGGAATGGGCGGCGGCACGGGGATTTCCGGCTCCGCGATATCGCGACGTGGCCCGGTCCGGGCCCGACCATGCTCCGCGTTTCTCCGTCGAGGTGGAGATCGAGGGAGTTGGGCGGGCCGGTGGAACGGGCACTTCGAAGAGAAAGGCCCAGCAGGCTGCCGCGGCGGCGCTGCTGGAACAGCAGAAAGACGACAGGGAATGAACGAGAAGGACATGCCGGAGGAATCCGGCGGCAACAACGAGAGGGACCGTAACGGAGAGGGGACCCGCTGCGGGTTCGTGGCCATAATCGGCGCGCCCAACGCGGGCAAGTCCACGCTGATCAACTCCCTGGTGGGAGCCAAGGTCTCCATCGTCACGCACAAGGTGCAGACCACCCGCACCCGCGTACGCGCGATCGCGATCGTCGGGGATGCGCAGATCATCTTCGTGGACACGCCGGGCATCTTCAAGCCGCGGCGCAAGCTGGACGAGGCGATGGTCGAGGCCGCGTGGGCCGGCGCGGCGGATGCCGACGTGGTGGCCCTGCTGGTGGATGCGCGGCGCGGTCTGGACGAGGAGAACGAGCGGATCCTGGAAGGACTCAAGAAGTCGGGCCGCAAGGCCATTCTGGTTCTCAACAAAGTTGATCTGATCGAGAAGGGCAGACTTCTGGAGCTGGCCGACCGGTTCAATGCCGAATACCCGTTCGAGGCCACGTTCATGGTATCCGCGCTGAAGGGCGACGGCGTGGCCGATCTGCGGGACTACCTGGCGGAGCGGATGCCGGAGGGGCCCTGGCTCTATCCCCCGGACCAGCTTTCCGATTTTCCGCTGCGCATGCTGGCCGCGGAAATCACCCGCGAGAAGCTCTATCTCCGTCTGCACGACGAGCTGCCCTACGCCTCCCACGTGGAGACGGAACTGTGGGAGGAGCGTCCCGACGGCTCCATCCGCATCGAGCAGACCATCTACGTCCTGCGCGAATCGCAGAAGAAGATCGTCATCGGCAAGGGCGGGCAGACGATCAAGGAGATCGGGCAGGCGGCCCGCAAGGAGCTTTCGGAACTGCTCGGAGGCAGGAAGGTGCATCTCTTCCTGTTCGTCAAGGTCCGCGAGAAGTGGGACCAGGATCCCGAGCGCCTCAGGAATCTGGGGCTGCTGGACTAGACGTTTCCGCAACGGCGCGGCCGGGGGGCGGAATCCGCCCCGCCGGACCTGTGTTTCGTGGAATGCGGCGGCGGAGACCTTCACTCCGCGGGCTGACCGCCCGGAACCGGGCGGATGGCGCGCAGGTTCAGGAGAAGGCCCGTTGCGAGCGCCGCGATCTGGGCCAGCAGGCTCTCCGCGTAGGGATGGATGCCCAGAATCCCGATCTTCGGCATTCCGGCGAGGAACGTTTCCGTGAGCCATCCGGCCTCCTGGAGCTCATGGACGCCCTTGCCCGCATAGACGACGGCCAGGACGAAGAGCGACCATGCGGTCGCCGTGAAGAACCCGCGCAGGGGCAGGCGGAGGCCGAAGGTCCGTACGAGCACGGCCGCCGCCACGAGCACGGCCAGCGCCGCGGCTCCGCCGGCCAGAGGCGCGGTGGTCCCGGCCGCGGTTCCCGAGACGATGGCGCGATAGAACAGCACGGTTTCCGCTCCCTCGCGGAACACGACCAGAAAGCCCGTCGCGGCGAGCGCCGCGACGCTGTCCCCGGCCACGGCGCTTCGGGCGCCCCGGTGGATCCGGTCTCGCCATTTCGCCGCTTCCCTGCGGCCCAGCAGCCACGAGGAGACGAGCAGCAGCACCACGGCGGCCAGCACGAGGGCCAGGCCTTCGAAGATTTCCGCGACCTCCGGGTTGGCCGCGAGGAAGCCGGAGAAGGCCCATGCGGCGGCCAGGGACGCGAGGATGCCGCCCGCGGCTCCGGCGAGCAGGGCCCGGAACATGCCGCTGTGCGCATCCATCTGCCGCAGGACGGCCCACAGGGCGGCGATGATCAGTACCGCTTCGGCGCCCTCGCGCAACATGACGAGAAAGGATTGCGTGAAGGCGGAAACCGCTTCCGCGGTCGTGGTCTCCGTGCCGGCGAGTGCGGGTTCCGCCGCAGCGAGAAGGGGGAAGGCCGCTGCCATGGCGGAAATGCCGCGCCGGCCGCCCATGGTCGCTCTGGAAGGTGTGAACATCGTCGAATCTCCATACCGGGGGTGTCTGGGCATGGGACGGAAATGGCGATCCGGCCCATGTGGATGGATTCTATTAATGCAAATGAGAATCATTTGCAAATAAAAGAGGGCATGGACGGGATGATGTCCCACCGGGCGGGCCGGGAGGGGGCGTGGGAGCCGCCTTCCGTGCGTAATGAATGTGCGGTGCGGACCTGTTGTCTGGCGGCGGGGGCTGTGCCAATGTCGCAGCCATGGAAAGGGGATCCTTCATAACCTTCGAAGGCGGGGAGGGAACCGGCAAGACGACCCAGTTGCGGCGTCTGGCCGAGCGTCTCCGTGCGCGGGGCCGGGTCGTGACGACGACCCGCGAGCCCGGCGGTACGCCGTCCGCGGAGGCCATGCGCGCGCTGCTCGTCCGTGGGGACGCGGATTCCCTTTCGGCGACGGCGGAGGCGCTGCTGAACTACGCGGCGCGGGACGACCATCTCCGGCGGCTGATCCGACCGGCTCTCGGGCGGGGTGAAATGGTGCTCTGCGACCGCTTCATGGATTCCACGCGGGCCTATCAGGTCTATGCCGGCGACTGTCCTCCGGAACTCGTGGAGGTGCTGGAGCGTGAGGTGGTCGGCGACACCCGTCCGGATCTGACGCTCATCCTCGACCTTCCGGTCGGGGAGGGGCTGCGCCGCGCGGGAATGCGCAACGGGGCGCGCGGCGATGCGGCGGAGGACCGGTTCGAGCGCAAGGGCGCGGATTTCCACCGGCGCCTGCGCGAAGCCTATCTGCGAATTGCGAGGGAGAATCCGGATCGGTGCGTCGTCATCGACGCCTCCGGCGACATGGACGCCGTCGAGCGGAGCATATTCGAGGTGCTGCGGAGCAGGGGGCTGGCATGAGCGAAGACGATGCGGAAGGGGGCCTTTCTCCGGCCGCCAATCCCTGGCTGATCGGGCATGTGCGCGCGGAACGGCGCATACTGGAGGCCCTCCGGTCCGGGCGGATGCATCATGCGTGGCTGATCTCCGGTCCCGCGGGAATCGGCAAGGCGACGCTCGCCTACCGGTTCGCCCGCTTCATGCTCGCCCATCCCGGCGCGGTGCCGGAGGATGCCGATTCCCTCCATGTGGACGAGGACCATCCGGTTTTCAGGACGGTGGCCGCCGGCAGCCATCCGGATCTCGTGACATGCACGCGGACGCCCGATCCGCGCACCGGCCGGATGCGGGCCATGATCAGCGTGGACGAAGCCCGCGCGGTCTCGCGGTTTCTCACGCATACGGCGGCGGAGGGCGGCTGGCGCATCGCCGTCGTCGATGCCGCGGACGACCTGAATGCCGCCGCGGCCAACGCCATCCTGAAGATACTGGAGGAACCGCCCGCGCGCTGCCTGTTCCTGCTGGTCAGCCACTCCCCGGGCCGGCTGCTGCCGACCATCCGGTCGCGCTGCATCCATCTGCCCCTGCGGCCGTTGTCGGTGGCGCAGGTGCGGGAGGCGCTGGCGCTCGTGCGTGGCGCGGACGGCGGGGACATGGAGGATCTGGAGACGGCCGCGGCGCTTTCCGGCGGCAGCCCGGGGCGGGCGCTGGCCCTTTCCGGCTCACGGGCGGCGGAACTCTTCACCCGGTTCCGGGACGCGGCCTCCGCGCCCTCCGGTCCGCTGGACAGGGCCGTCGTGCTGCCGCTCGCCGAGGCGCTTTCCGGTGTGCGCAACAGGGACGACTTCCGGCTCTTCATGGATCTGCTCATCGAATGGATGCATGGCAACGCCCTCGAGCTGGCCCGCGCGGGACATGCCCGCGAGGCGGGGCGTTGGGCCGATCTGGCTGGCGAGGCCCTTTCCGCCGCGGGACGGGCGGAGGCGCTGAATCTGGACCGCCGGCAGGTGCTCTCGGAGCTGATCGGGCGGATCGAGCGTCTGCCCCGTCCTGTCGCGGCCGGGCGGGCGTGAGAAGCCGCCCCCTTCCCATCCCGACGGCTTCCTGCCCGGTGTCAGCGGGGCAGTTCCAGCGTCAGCTCGCGGCCGCCCCATCCGTGCACCTTGTCGTGGGCGCGGATTCGCACCCGCTTCAGGGTGTCGGGGATGCGCACCCCGGAAATCGACCGGGTGAAGGGCTGTTCGTCCACATGCGGATGCAGCAGCACGCGCCGGCCGAGAAGCTTTCCCTCCGGATCCAGGATTTCGTAGGCGTCGGCATAATGGTCCCAGCCCGAATCGGCATGCCGGACGGTCACCTCGAAGCGCCAGGCGTCTCCGCCTTCCGCTTCGGCGCGGGCGGCCACAACGTCAGCCTCGCCGGCTGTAGCGGACGCGGCGCCCGCCAGGGCGAACAGCAGGGCGGCTGCGGTGGTGCGGATGTCCATGTGCACTTTCCCGTTTGCATCGGAGCGGAAACCGGTCCTATATTCACCTCTCGTTCGTCCCGGGGCAAATCACGGATTCGTCAGACATGGCAAGCGGTTCCACGAGGGTGATTCTCGCCGCGCTCGCCGGCAACACCCTGATTGCACTTACCAAGTTCGCGGCATCGCTCTACACGGGCTCTTCGGCGATGCTTTCGGAGGCCATCCACTCGGTGGTGGATTCCGGCAACCAGGTTCTGCTGCTGTACGGCATGAAGCGGGCCGCGCGCCCCGCGGACAGGGAACATCCCTTCGGCCATGGACGCGAAATCTATTTCTGGGCGTTCGTCGTCGCCCTGCTGATCTTTTCCGTCGGTGCCGGCGTATCCATGTACGAAGGGATCCACAAGATCATCCATCCGGAGCCGGTGGAGAGTCCGTGGGTGAATTTCGTGGTGCTCGGCCTGTCCATCCTTTTCGAGGGCGGTTCCTTCTTCGTGGCATGGAAGGAATTCGGCAAGGTGCGTTCCGGCCGTTCCTTCTGGTCCGCGGCGCGGACCTGCAAGGATCCGGCGATCTTCGTGGTTCTTTTCGAGGACATGGCGGCCATGGCCGGTCTGCTGATCGCGCTTGGCGGTCTGCTCGCCGCGGAGTTTCTCGACATGCCGCGCATGGACGGCATCGCTTCCGTGGCCATCGGCCTGCTTCTGGCCGGCGTCGCCATCTTCCTGACACGGGAGACGAAAGGGCTCATCATCGGGGAGGCGGCCAGTCCGGAGGTCGTCGAGGGCGTCGAGGAGCTGGCCATGGCGTCGCCCGCCGTCCAGTCGATCAACGAGCTGCGCACCATGCACATGGGGCCGCACGACATTCTTCTGGCGCTGTCCCTGGATGTGCACGACAACATGCGCGGTGGCGACATCGAGAAGGCCATCAACGATCTGGAGGAGGCGATCCGCGCGCGCTATCCGGACATCCGCCGGATCTTCATAGAAGTGCAGGACGCGGCCGATGCCGCGGAGGACGCCTGGGAGGAGTACGCCGCCCGCGAACGGCCGGCGCACTGAGTCCCGCCGGAGGAACGCCCCGCGCGGGGCGCTCCGGCAGGGAGCGGGGTTACCGGGCGTGGCGTCACTTGCCGGGCTCGACGATCACCTTGCCGATCATGCCGTCCGACTGCCAGTGCGGCCCGCACAGATAGGGATATTCACCGGGCGGAAGATCGAACTTCATTTCCACCTTTTCCTCCGGATCGGGGAAGATGCGGTCCGATTCCGGCTTGCCCTCGTCGCGGAACCAGACGGAATGCGAGGTCCGTTTGTCCACGTTCACCCAGCGGACGCTCTCTCCCTGCCTGATGGTCACCTGAGGCGGACAGAAGGTGTACTTGTACATCTTCACCACGTGAATGCCGTCCTTCAGCAGGTCCGAGGACGCGTGGCCGTAGATTTTCCGGTAGCGCTGTTCCGCCTTTTCGCAGATCTGCTTCTTCTCTTCGGTCATCTGCGGCGGCTGTGGGGATTCTGCCCGTGCCGCCGCGGATGGCATGGCCGTCGCCGCCATCAGGGATGCCAGGATGATCACCGTGCGTTTCATGTGTTCCCTCCTCGTTCTGCCATCTGCCGTCGCGGCGGAGAGAATACAACAGCCGGAGGGAGCACGAAAGGGAAGGGCGGCAATCCCGATCCGGAATTGCCGCCCCGTTTCGTCAATCAACGGTCAGGCATGGACGTCTCCGACCGCGACCATCCGCGTCAGGTGACGTGGTTGGTACGGTTGTAGACGTTGAACTTGCCGGTCGGCGTGTACAGACCCTTGATGCGCTTCTTCTCCTTGAGAGTCTTGGCATCGTAGATCACGATCTCGCCGTTCGGCTTCTTCGGATCCTTGCGGTTCCAGACGGAGACCCAGAATTCCGTGCCACCCTTGTTGAACTCGATGTGCACGGCCGCATAGCCTTCCTTCTCGGTCACGACGATCGGATCGAGCAGCTTGCGGGTCTTCTTGTCGAGAACCTGGATGGCCTGCCGGACCTCCTCGTCGGGCGACTTGGTCTGGTCGGCGATCACGTACGGGCTGTTCGGGTGCGTGCGGATGAACACGCCCGGGCCGTCCAGCGTGACGTTGTAGCAGACCTTCCACGCCTGATCGGGGTGACCCTTCGGATCGTTGCCCCACGTGGTGATCTTGCCTTCGCCGAGGTAGACCGTGCCGCCCACCGGACCGCACTTGTCGTCGACCCAGTTGGCGCCCGGACCCGGATGCGGCTTCTTGCCGACCGGAATGATGGCCTCGGTCTTCCACTCCTCGGTGTCCACCACCACCATCTTGTTGGAGGCGTTGGCCGCGATCTGGAAGTAGCGGCCGGTGGGATCGAAGAAACCGTCATGCAGATACTTGGCGGTATCCATCTGCACGATCTTCAGGTTCTTCAGGTCCTTGTAGCCGACCTGCCACATCTGGCCCAGCTCCTTCGCGGCGATCAGGAAGGAGCTCTGATTCGGCGTCGTGTACACGGCGGCGACGCGGGACTCCTCCACGTAGTTGCCGTCGATGTTCACGCCGCGGGTGGAGACCACCTTCAGCGGCTCCATGGTCACCGCGTCGGCGATCACGAAATGCGGCGGCCAGTAGGAACCGCCGAGCACGTACTTGCCGTCGCCGGACACCGTCACGTCGCGCGCGTCGTAGCCGATCTTGGTGTAGGCGACGAGCATCTTCTCGGGCTTCTGGAAGAGGTCCACCTTGGACATCTTTCCGTCGCGGCCCATGATGTACCAGAAGCGGCCGGGCACGCCGCCGACGGGCTTCTCGTACTTGTGGTGC
This sequence comes from uncultured Rhizobiaceae bacterium, assembly GCA_964430935.1. Lineage (GTDB taxonomy): Bacteria > Pseudomonadota > Alphaproteobacteria > Rhizobiales > Aestuariivirgaceae > Thermopetrobacter. The sequence goes on along the minus strand of CAYSHK010000023.1, from coordinate 4,188 downwards.
TCGGTGGCCTTCAGCACGTGCACCGCGTAGCCGGTGGGCAGGTGCGCCACGATCTCGTACTTGTCGCCGTCAACCACCGCGATCTTGCCGACGTCACGCTCGATGACCAGGAAGAAATTCTCCCAGTTGCGGTCATGCAGCGGCTTTTTCGGATAGTCCTTCGGGTCCACGAGGACCTTGGTGGCCTTCTTCATCATGGCCAGGCTCATCTCCGGCGGCTTCGGCGGCTCGAGCTGGATGTACTTGGCCAGCAGCTCGATCTCCTCCTTGGAGAAGATGTCCGAGAACGGGTTCATGCCGCCGTCCGTGCCCTCGGTGATGATGCGCACCAGCTTCTTCGTGCCCAGCTTGCGCGTGTTCTTGGGTTCGAGGTTCTTGCCCGTCGCGCCCTTGCGCAGCACGCCGTGGCAGCCGGCGCAGCGCTGGAAGTACAGCGTCTTGGCCTTCTCGAACTGTTCCGGCGTGAGCTTGACCTCCTCGGCCAGTGCCACCCCGGTGCTTCCCGCGAGCATGGCGGCGCCTGCCGCAAGCCCGAGAATGGAGGCAGTTACGGTGAATTTCCTCATGATGTCCCTCTAGGAGTTGACGGTTGTCGACGCGGGGAAGTCTAGACAAGGGCCAACAAAACGCATTTGACTTTCATCAAGAACGGAAGGGGGGCAAGATGACGCAGAATAATCCCGAGTACAACGCTATGTTATGGGAATTCCGGAATTTGATCTGCGTCACGTTTTTGCCGTCTGCATACTGACTACAAACCCCGCCGTCCGCGATGCGGTAAGGCAATACTTTGGCTGGTGCGAGGCGAAACGTCCCGAAAAAGGAGGGGGAAATCTTGACAATTGTCAAGGCGTCGGAACCTGACGGCTTCTTAATGTCAGATGTCAGCCCGTATCACATGAACAAATGAGGGGATGAGCGGTCATGCAAACAAAATCCGCAGCCCGCAACATCTTTTTCGGCGGCACGATATTCTTCTTCGTCGTGTTCGTCGGGCTTGTTGCTCACAGCTACAGCTACATCGTGAACACGTCGACCCAGCCCGTGACCGAATCCGTCGCCCGCGGAAAGCTGGTGTGGGAGCAGCACGCCTGCATCAACTGCCACACCATTCTCGGCGAGGGCGCCTACTACGCTCCCGAGCTGGGCAACGTGTGGAAGCGCTACATGGAAAACAACGACAACGATCCGAAGGCCGCGCGCGAGGCCATCATCACCTGGATCAAGTCCATGCCCACCGGCGTGGAGGGCCGCCGTCAGATGCCGCAGTTCAATCTGACGGATCAGCAGCTGAACGACCTCGTCGACTTCTTCGAGTGGACGAGCAAGATCAACACGCAGAACTGGCCGCCGAACATCGCCGGTTGATTGAGGGGAGAAAGCAACCATGAAGTACCAATCCCAGAAGATAGCCATGGCCTATTTCATAGTGGCCATGGCGCTGTTCCTGGTTCAGGTGCTGATGGGCGTGACCATTGGCTACATCTACCTGAATCCGAATTTCCTGGCTGAGATCTTCCCGTTCAACTCGCTGCGCATGCTGCACACCAACTCGCTGATCGTGTGGCTGCTGGTGGGCTTCTTCGGTGCCACCTACTACATCATTCCCGAAGAGGCGGAACGGGAGATCGAAAGCCCGACCATCGCCTACATACAGCTGGCGATCCTGGTGCTCGGCACCGCCGGCGTGGTGGTCACGTATCTGTTCGACCTGTTCAACGGCAACTGGCTGCTGGGCAAGCAGGGCCGCGAGTTCATCGAGCAGCCGCTCTGGGTCCAGCTCGGCATCGTGGTCGCCGCGCTGATGTTCCTCTACAACGTCACCATGACGGTGCTGAAGGGACGCAAGACGGCCATCGCCAACGTTCTGCTGCTTGGCCTGTGGGGCATAGCCATCTTCTTCCTCTTCGCCCTCTACAACCCGGACAATCTGGCGCTGGACAAGATGTTCTGGTGGTGGATCGTGCATCTGTGGGTCGAGGGCGTGTGGGAGCTGGTGCTCGCCGCCATCCTGGCCTTCCTGATGCTGAAGCTGACCGGCGTCGACCGCGAGGTGGTGGACAAGTGGATCTACGGTCTGGCCGCCCTGTCGCTGTTCACCGGCATTCTGGGCACCGGCCACCACTACTACTGGATCGGCACGCCGGCCTACTGGCAGTGGATCGGCTCCATCTTCTCGACGCTCGAGGTGGTTCCGTTCTTCGCCATGGTGCTGTTCGCCTTCACCATGGTCTGGAAGGGCCAGAGGAACCATCCGAACAAGGCCGCCCTGCTGTGGGCCCTCGGCTGCGCCGTGCTGGCCTTCTTCGGCGCCGGCATCTGGGGCTTCCTCCACACGCTGGCCCCGGTCAACTACTACACGCACGGCACGCAGGTAACCATGTCGCACGGCCATCTGGCCTTCTTCGGCGCCTACGTCTGCATCAACCTGGCCTTCATCACCTACGCCATGCCCAAGCTGCTGGGTCGCGAGCCCTACAACCAGGTGCTCAACATGGTGTCCTTCTGGGTGATGAGCGGCGCGATGGCCTTCATCACCTTCGCGCTGACCTTCGCCGGTGCGGTGCAGGTGCATCTGCAGCGCGTCCGTGGCGAGAACTTCATGGACGTGCAGGATGAGCTCGGCATGTTCTACCTGCTGCGCGAGGGTGCCGGCGTCGTGGTTCTGATCGCCGTGATCCTCTACCTGTACACGATCTTCGTGCCGCGCGAGCAGGAGGTCATCGCCTCCCAGCCGGCCGAGTGATCATGCGATAGCCGTTCCGCCGGTGATGGAGCTCCCCGGCGGAACGGAACACGGAAAAGGGAAGGGCCCGCCGCGGTTGCGGCGGGCCCTTTGCCTGCGGAAGGCCTTTGCGCTGGACGAGAGGGCTGTGCGGTCAGCCTCCGCAGGGCGTTCGCGTCATTTGCGCTTCAGGCCGGTGATCATGGCCTTCACGAGACTTTCCCGATGGACCACCGAGGCATGGATGACGCCGGCGACATGGAATGCGACGAGCACGAGGACGAAAATCGCCGTCGCCTCGTGCAGCTCCTCGACCCATTCGACGCCCCAGAAGGCGTCCAGCGTCATCATCCATCCCGTCACGAGCGTGATGGAGATGGTCGTCAGCAGGGCGACGATCATCGCCGCCCCTGCCGGGTTGTGTCCAAGATACCGCGGAGCCTTGCCGCGGGCCATCTGTCCGAGATATTCCAGCGTGGCGCGGGGGCCTTTCACGAACTGGGAGAAACGGGCATGGCGCGTGCCCACGAATCCCCAAACGACACGGACCGCCACGAGGGCGGCCACGCCATAACCGATCAGTTCATGTGCCCTGTCCAGTCCCTCGGACGTGATCCAGGCGAGTGCGATGCCCGCCACGAGGGACCAGTGGAAGATGCGCACCAGCGGATCCCAGACACGGACGGTTTCCTCTCCGCCGGTCCGTGGGGCGCCGGAAACGGCATTTCCGGCCCCCCCGGAGTGTTCCACTCCATCCACCATGTCAGTTCTTGATCTTCGTCTTGACGATCTTGCCGGTGACGGGATCGATGTAGATCTCCATCTTGCGGCCGTCCTTGATCGCGTACACCTCGAGACAATCGTCCTCGCGCTTCACCTTGCGCACGTCGTATCCCTGTTCGGTGAACATCTTCGCGACCTGGTCGCGGCTCATCCACTTCTCCACGGGCGCATCGGTGCACACCATGGCCGCCTGGGCGGAAATGGCCGCCGCCGCGATGGTGGTCACGAAAACCGGAATGCCAAGTGCTGCCTTCATCTTCATATGTTCCTCCTGATCGTGTTCGGTCGTTCCATGCTCTGAAATCACTCACGCTCACGTTCCGGACGTGATCCGGAATGTGCCGTCAGCATATGAAGGAGCACGTGTCCTCCGTCTGACATGCTCCGTCAGGAAAATGTCAGGTTGAGGTATCCATATTGTGCAATTTAAGGGTGAGAAGGGCAAGGAAAATGCCTGCCGCGACGCGAGAAAGGTTGCGTGGCGTGGCGGATTTGCACTGTCTTTGTACGGATTATGACTTTGGTCAAACACCCGCCGTGCGGTATCTGGTAAAGCCCGAGCCATGCAGTCGGAAAAATGGGTAAGGGGCGACTGCGCACACCAAGGGGAAGGACCATGACGGATACCGCCGCCAGCGCCGCCGGGGAAGCGGGGATACCTTTCTACCGTCCTGTCGGTA
>CAYSHK010000022.1:0-3976 GCA_964430935.1 uncultured Rhizobiaceae bacterium | reverse complement strand
GGCTCGCGGCTGGGATTTCTCGAGGCCAACGTCGCCTTCGGCCTGTCGCATCCGGAAATCGGGGAACAGGTGCGGAAGATGCTGAGGAACCTGCTGGACGACGGAGGGAACGGCACCTGAAGCGTACTTCCCATGTGGCGGCGAAATTCATCGCCTACGGCATGGAAGCCGCATTTCCTTCCGTCATCCGCATCACGCCGGAAGCGCGTCGGGAATCCGGATGCTCCGCCTTCAGGCACGCCGGCATCCGGATTCTGGCAGATCGCTCCCCACACCGGACAGGAACGCGGCATCCCGGCGCTTCTGCCAGTCGCGGAGCACGAGCGCCGCGATCTCCGTGGCCGCCATGGGACGGCCGAAATAGTAGCCCTGCCCCATCTCGCAGCGCAGCTTGCGCAAAAATGCCACCTGATGGGCGTCCTCGATGCCCTCCGCCGTGACCGGAACTCCGAGGGCGCGGAACATCACCAGCATGGCGCGCAGGATGGAGCGAGCCTCCATGGACGTGTCCATGGCCGCAACGAACGAGCGGTCGATCTTCACCTTGTCGAACCGGAACCGCCACAGATAGTGCAGAGAGGAATAGCCGGTGCCGAAATCGTCGAGGACGATGCGCACCCCGAGCTCCCGCAGCGCCTGGAGCTGTTCCTGGATGAAGGGCGAGTCCTCCACGAGGAAGCTCTCCGTCACCTCGATCTCCAGCCGGTCGGGCGCCAGTCCCGCGTCCTCGAGGGCCTTCTCCACCTCCGAAGCCAGATTCCCCGACTTGAACTGGGCCGGAGAGACGTTGACCGCGACCCGGAGATGTTCCGGCCACTGGGCGGCGATCTTGCAGCTCTCGCGGATCACGAAGCCCCCCAGGGCGTCCATCAGATGCAGCCGCTCCGCCAGCGCGATGAAGCGGTCGGGAGCGATGAGGCCGCCCTGGCCGTCTCGCATGCGCACCAGTGCCTCGAAGCCGTAGAGGCTGCCGTCACGCAGATGCACCAGCGGCTGGAAGTGCAGCTCGAACCCCTCATCCTCGATGGCCTGCTTCAGCCGCTTCTCCAGCGCCAGATATTCCTCGTGGCGCTCGCGGATCTCGGTGTTGTAGAACCGCAGGTCGTTGCCGCCCTCGCTGCCCACGACCCAGCAGACGAAGGCCGCCCGGCGCTCCAGCAGCTTGAGACTGGCCGCGTCCCGCGGATACAGGGCCGTGCCCGTGGAGACCGTGTAGTGGATCTTGCGGCCGTCCACCGCCACCGGCATGCGCATGGTGCGGCGGATGCGCTCGCCCAGCCGGCGGGCCTCCAGCTCGTCGCGCACGATCCAGGCCAGCGCGAATTCGTCGCCGTCGAGCCGGCAGAGCAGCCCCTCTCCGCCCGCCAGCTCCATCAGGCGCACAGCGATCACCTGCAGGAACTTGTCGGAGGCGTCGTAGCCGTGGGAACTGATGATGTTGCCGAAATTGTCCACGTCCAGGTGGAAGAAGGCGACCATGGCGCCCTCCTCGTCGGCGCGCCTGAGCATGCGCTCCAGCTCGCCCGCGAACTTGGAGCGGTTGAGCAGTCCCGTCAGCATGTCGCGGCCGGACAGGATGGAAAGCTTGTGGTTGGCGTCGCGCATGATCTGGCGATGGGCGTTCCATGCCACCACGCCGGTCAGCAGCAGACCCGCCAGCCCGACGAGAAGGATCTGGAACACGGAATCGGAAAGCAGCGCGCGCAGATGCGTCTGGTCGATCCGCGCCTCGAGGTGCGCCACGGTCTTGCCGCGGGCATTGGGAATGGCCACCGTGAGATGCTGGGAATTCCCTCCGCCTTCCGCCCACAGCATGCCCGCCAGATCGAAGGCGCCGGAGGACGCGCCCGCATTCCCCTCCGCCACCGTCCCGGTTCGCCCGACACCGTCCAGACGGCCGTTCACCCCGATGACGGAGTAGCGCGTGACGCCGTAGAATCTGGCTTCCTCGTCCAGATGCGCCGCGAGATCGCGGCGGCTCCGCTCGTCGGAGAGATCCTGGAGAAGCGAGGGATGCTCCTCGGCGATGTGCACCGCCCAGTCCTGGAGGCGGGCCATGGCGTTGACGCGCAGAAAATGGTCGAGACTTTCCCGGACCACGCCGGACCCGAAATACAGCACTCCGGCGAACACCAGCGTGGCAAGCGCCACGAACGTCCAACCCGGTCTGCCGTTCACATTGCCGTACCTGCTCACTGACCTTTGCCTCCCCCGGTGCCCCGAGCCCCAAGATCTTGCGGAGTCCCCTCATTCTCCAGCATCGGCAGGATCCGGGAGAGACGTGAACAACGGGTAAAATCCGTAGGCGGACCATAACCTTTCTGCCCACATGGTTAACGGAAGGCGTCATTTCACGACACCATGCGGGCACCGCCGCCGACGGCGCAACCGGGGGATGCACCCCGACCGGAAGGATGGAAATCAGGAACCGCCGGCCTGTTCCGCGGCGGCTTCCTTCATGGCCTTCTGCACCTTCTCGAAGGCCCGGACCTCGATCTGGCGGATGCGTTCGCGGGAGACGCCGAATTCCTTCGACAGCTCCTCCAGGGTGAGCGGCGGCTCGCGCAGGCGTCTGGCTTCGAAGATGCGCCGTTCGCGGTCGTTGAGCTTCTCCATGGCGTCGCGGAGCATCTTCATGCGCAGCTCGTGCTCCTCGCGCTCGGCGAGCTTCTCCTCCTGGTTCTCGTCCTCGTCGACGAGCCAGTCCTGCCACTCGCCGCTGGAGTCGCCGTCCGTCCTGAGCGGCGCGTTCAGGGAGGCGTCGCCGGCCAGACGCCGGTTCATGGACACCACGTCGGCCTCCGGAACACCGAGCTTCTCGGCGATCTCCTTCACCTGCTCCGGCTTGAGGTCGCCCTCGTCGAGCGCCTTGATCTGGCCCTTGAGCTTGCGCAGATTGAAGAAGAGCTTCTTCTGGCTCGCGGTCGTTCCCATCTTCACCAGCGACCAGGAGCGGAGAATGTATTCCTGGATGGCCGCCTTGATCCACCACATGGCATAGGTGGCCAGCCGGAAGCCCTTGTCCGGCTCGAAGCGTTTCACCGCCTGCATGAGGCCCACGTTGCCCTCGGAGATGACTTCGGAGATGGGCAGGCCGTAGCCGCGGTAGCCCATGGCGATCTTGGCCACCAGCCGCAGATGGGACGTCACCAGCCTGTGGGCCGCCTCGCGGTCCGCATGCTCGCGCCAGCGCTTGGCCAGCATGTATTCCTCGTCCGCGGAGAGGATGGGAAATTCCCGGATCTTCTGCAGATAGGCGGCAAGCCCCCCCTCCTCCGTCGGCACGGGCAGGGTCTGCCCCGTGACCCTGGGCGTGGGCAGATTGACCTTCTCCGCCGTGCGGGCCTTCATGCCCTCGGCCTTCTTCCGGCCCGCATCGGCCGTATCGTCGGCTTTCACGGTGCTGGCAGCTGTCGCAGTCTTCTTCGCCATGAAGGCTCTCCGGTTGGATGGTCGGGCATGGACTATAGCATCAGGCCCCCACCCTCTGGATAGACAAAATGGCAGAAGCTGCAAAGCCCGGATCGCCCGCCGCCCCAGAAACATGCCGCATGCATATCATCCGCTTACGGCGAGCGGACCTCCCTATGGACACGGATGGTCGCCCACCCGCCGGCGGCGGCTTCCCACCGAAGGACCGTCGCCGGACATGTCGCATCATCCCGCCCGCCGCCCATCCCGCAGGGGACGCAGGATCCGCCGCGCATCCCCGGCCCGCCTCGCCGGCCCCGCCATACCTTCCACATCCCGCCACCCCGCCCTCCCTGATTTCACGATCGCCCACCGCCATGATCCACCGCCCCCTCCTCCCTGCCCTCACCATCTCCCACCTTCCGTGTTCCCTATGCCATTCCGGCCGTTGACTTCCATCAACGACACTAGGGTCTGGACTCAATTGAGCCACCAGATGAGGGTCGCGACCATGCAGATTGCGGCCATGTAGGTTTTCGTCAGCTTGTCGCAGCGCGTTGCGATG
>CAYSHK010000021.1:0-36110 GCA_964430935.1 uncultured Rhizobiaceae bacterium | reverse complement strand
CTGAAGGAGACGGCCGGCGCCCTCAAGGTAAAGCCGGAAGAAGTGCCCGGGCGCATCTCGGCGCTGCTCGAGGAGCGCAAGAAGCTGGAGCGCGAACTGGCCGAGGCCAAGAAGAAGCTGGCCATGGGCGGCGGCGCGGCGGCAGACGAAACGGAAGAGATCAACGGTGTGAAGGCCATGCTCAAGCTGGTGGAGGGCATTCCGCCCAAGGAGCTGCGCGGACTGGCCGACGCCGGCAAGGGCAAGCTGAAGTCCGGCGTCGTCGTGCTGGTGGACGTGGTCGACGGCAAGGCGGCGGTGGTCGCCGGCGTCACCGATGACCTGACCGGCCGCGTCAACGCCGTGGAACTGGTGCGCGCGGCGTCCGCCGCGCTGGGCGGCAAGGGCGGCGGCGGCCGCCCCGACCTCGCCCAGGCCGGCGGCCCCGACGCCAGCAAGGCCGAGGAGGCCCTGCAAGCCGTGCGCGAGAAGATCGCCGAAATGACGGGGTGAGGGCAGGGGGATGATTTGCCCCGGTCCCCGGTAATGCCAAAAATGTCAGGAGGGATTACCGCGCCGGAAAACCCTCGAGGCATGATAAATCAGGCCGATGCCCCATCCCAGGGCCGGCCAGATGGCCCAGGTAATCCCACCTGCGCGCAATATGTTGAAAACCATCAAGGCAGTGATGACCACGGCATAGATAGCCGCGTGGCGCATCAGCCCACGCATGGGCGCTCCGTTGTTCCGGGAAATGGTCTTGGTGGACATGGGTGCATTCCTCCCCGAATAGTTCCTTACACGAAAACATACGCACGGGCGGGAAATTCCCGTCGCGGATAATCGCGGAAAACTTTGCTGGCGGCGCCCCGAATAGCCATCTCTACCCGAAGGCGATGGAGCCTGCCACCAATGCCGCATGGATTCCCGGGTCAAGCCCGGGAATGACGAAAACTCCTCCTTCGTCATTCCCGCGAAAGCGGGAATCTATTCAGCATTTCAATTACTTACGATAGAGTCCTGACAGCGGATATCCGTCACCCCGCATGAATGCCGCGGGTAAAATACCCGGAGCGTCCGGGGGCGGGAGGGCATTCATGGATTTGCTCCGCCCAAGGGGCGTTTTTCATAAACGTGGGAGATCTTTCCACCGTCCCAGACGTAGCACAAGTGGCGCTCCTGGCGGCAGTTGGAGAGGACGGGCGGGCGGAAGACGGCTATGTTTTCGCCGCCCGCGTGGCGCACGCTGTGATAAGCGATGCCCCATGAGCCTCCCTCGCGCAATTGCCGCGCCAGCGCCTGCGGGGCTGAATAATCGGATGGGTGATAAAGCTCAGGCCGTCTCTCGCGCCATGGGCGGATGTCGTGCAGTTGGCCCTCCGCGTCGGCCACGAGCACCCGCATGTCCAGCTCCATGGGCGGCTCGTCCGTCGCGCGCAGGAACACTTGCCGGTGGTGGATGGTTTCGGCAATCGCCGTGTCGAGGTCGGCGGCGGCGTAATAGACGCCCCATGAGCCGTCGCTGAAGCGGCTGCCCTGTGGGTTCAGATGCGTGAAGGCGGCCATTATGTAGCCCGCGCCGGGGCCGCTTACGCGGTCTTCCTCCGCCACCAGGCGCAGCTCGCCGGCTTCCTCGCGCAGGCGCGGGTTGGTCATGCTCTCTATCTCGATGACCGCCTCGAGATCGCCGGGGTCGGCCACCCGCTCGAACAGATCGATGGGCGGAAAGCGGGAAGGAATGATGCGCCAGCATGGTCGCCAGCGAATGCGCGCAAGCGGAGGAAGCTCCATCAACTCCAGCCTCCGCGCTGGGCGTCGAGATATTCGCGCACCACGTAGAGGTCGGCGACATTGCCCGACAGCATTCGCTCCAGGGCCGGTTTCCCGCCGAAAAGCGGGGCCTTGTTGGGTTTCCTGATCCAGCCATCGGCGGCCCGTGGGTCGGGCAGCAGAATCTGCAGCGCCTTGTAGATGCCGAAGATGTAGGAGAGTCGCTCCAGCGTGTCGCGCCCCAGACGCGCCTTCTGCGGAGCCTCTTTCCATTTGTAGTAGGTGGAGATGGCGTTCAGGCCCAGCAGGCGCATCTGTTCATCGCGGTCGAGCTTCCAGGCCTCGGCTATCTTGAAGAAGGTGCGCAATGCCGGGCCGGACAGCTCGCGATCCGTACCCATTCGGGGTGATGGCATGTTCATTCGGGCGTTCCCATGAAAGCGTCTGGATATGTTTCCATATATTCCAAAAATGGATAAATATCCAGAATTTTCCATTTTTGGAATCTGGCGATGTCCGGTGGCCGTCCGGCGCCTTTCCGGTTTCGGAATGCTGGCCGTCAAGCCGGATGGCGCGGATGGCCGGAAAGGGATGGCATGCGGTGGGGGACGCCATGAACGAACCGCTGGAGCACGGAGGTGCGGCGTGATACATGCTTTTCCCGTCAACCATGGGGAATCAGGGCATGAGCAAGGCCAGAGCTCCAGAGAAGTGCGATCCGGATGCGCCGGTGGTGATCCTCGTCAACCCGCAGCTGGGGGAGAACATCGGCACCGCGGCGCGCGCCATGGCCAATTTCGGACTTTCCGAGATGCGGCTGGTGGATCCGCGCGACGGATGGCCGAACGAGCGGGCGCGCAAGGCCGCTTCCGGGGCCGACTTCATCCTTGACGGCGTGCGGGTGTTCGACCGGCTGGAGGACGCCATCGCCGATCTGCACCATGTCTACGCCACCACCGCCCGCCCCCGCGGCATGACCAAGACCGTCATCACGCCGGAGCAGGCGGGGCGCGACATGCGCGCACGGGTGCGGCGCGGGCAGCGCCTCGGCATCCTGTTCGGGCGCGAGCGCTGGGGACTGACCAATGACGAGGTGTCGCTGGCCGACGTCATCGTGACCGCCCCGGTCAATCCGCGTTTCGCCTCCATCAACATCGCCCAGGCCGTGCTGCTGGTGGCCTACGAATGGTACCGGCACGAGCACGGCGAGACGCTCGGCATGGAGACGGACGAGGCGCCGGCGCTGGCTCCGGGGCTGAAGATGCCCGATTCCCGGCCCGCCACCAAGGCGGAGCTGATCGGCATGTTCGAGCATCTGGAGAGCGATCTGGAGGCGGCGGGCTATTTCAAGTCACCGGACATGCGCCCCACCATCGTCCGCAATCTCCGCAACATGTTCGAGCGTGCCGAGCTCTCCGAGCAGGAGGTGCGCACCTTCCGCGGGATCATCCGCACGCTTTCCGGCATCCGTCACGACCGCCGCCGGCGCGGGGATGCGGAAGGTTGACCCCGCTCGCCGCGCGGGCGAACATGCCGTCGGGAAGGTTCGCGATTCCCGCGTGACGGGAATGGATGGGACAGATGCGGCGCATCCTCGTTTTCGATTCCGGGCTGGGCGGGCTCACCGTGGCGCGGGCGCTGCGGGCGGCCGGGCGCGGGCGCGTGGCCATCGACTACGCCGCGGACACCGCGGGCTTCCCCTATGGCGACTGGGAGGAGGACGCGCTGCGCGCCCACATCGTCTCCCTCATGGGCCGGCTGATCGACGCCGCGCGGCCGGACGTGGTGGTCGTGGCCTGCAACACCGCCTCGGTGATCTCGCTGGCGGCGCTGCGGGCGGAATACGACATGCCTTTCGTGGGCACCGTGCCGGCCATCAAGCCCGCGGCGAAACTGACCCGGACCGGCGTCATCGGCGTGCTGGCCACTCCCGGCACCGTGAAGCGCGAATACACCACCGCCCTGATCCACACATACGCCTTCCATTGCGAGGTGGTTCTCCATGGTGCCGCCGGCTTGGCCCGCATGGCCGAGGACAAGCTGGCCGGACGCCCCGTGGACCCGGAAGCCCTGCGCCGCGAGATCGCGCCCGCCTTCGTCGAACGGAAGGGACGCGCCACCGACGTCGTGGTGCTCGGCTGCACGCACTATCCGCTGCTTCGGGAGGAGATGGAGCGGGTGGCGCCATGGCCGGTGACCTTCGTCGATCCTTCCGCGGCCATAGCCCGCCGCGCCCTGGAGGTGGCGGAAGGCTGCGACGACCGGGGGGATGCCCATGGCGGCCGGGTCTTCGCCACGGCTCCGGGGGAAGGGCTGCGCGCGGTTCTCGCGGCGGAGGGCTTTCCCCGGATGGCGGTCGTCGGGGATGCGGGGGAGGAAGGCCGGCGCGGGGCAGGTTGACGGCGGGGGGAATTGGTCATATAAGCCTCTCCGCCTGCCTGCGGAAACGGCGTCGGGAGCCGTTTCCTGTCAGTCCGGGAGACCGGGATGAGGAGGGCGGGCTCCATAACCCCGGCGGGGAGCCCTGACGGCTTCGCGCCTTTTTGCATTGGTGACTTTGGAGAGATACAGACATGGCCAGGAAGAATTCCGGCAAGCGCCACCAGTCCAAGTACAAGATCGACCGCTATCTCGGCGAAAACCTGTGGGGCCGTCCGAAGAGCCCGGTGAACCGCCGCGAGTACGGACCCGGCCAGCACGGCCAGCGCCGCCGCGGCAAGCTGTCCGACTACGGCATCCATCTGCGCGCCAAGCAGAAGCTGAAGAAATACTACGGCGACATCACCGAGAAGCAGTTCCACCGCACCTATCTCGAGGCCGACCGCATGAAGGGCAACACGGCCGAGAACCTCATCGGCCTGCTGGAGCGCCGGCTGGATGCGGTGGTCTACCGCGCCAAGTTCGTGCCGACCATCTTCGCCGCGCGCCAGTTCGTCAACCACGGCCATGTGAAGGTCAACGGCCGGCGGGTGAACATTCCCTCCTACCGCGTGAAGGAGGGCGACGTCATCGAGGTCCGCGAGAAGTCCCGCGAGATTCCGCTGGTGCTGGAGGCCGTCGCCTCCGCCGAGCGCGACGTGCCGGACTACATCGAGGTCGACCACAAGAAGATGACCGCGAAGTTCCTGCGCGTGCCGCAGCTCTCCGACGTGCCGTACCCGGTCCAGATGGAGCCGCACCTGGTGGTCGAGTTCTACTCGCACTGAACGGCGCCCGAAGAGACGTTTTCCGACATGGACGGCCCCGGACCCATCCGGGGCCGTTTCCTTTTTCGATGGTCCGCGGAAACGCATGGTCGCCGCCGGGCAGGGGGGCTTCCTTTCCGGAACGGCCTGTCCGCGCGGCAGGACGCGGTGCATCCGTCCATGGCCGACATCAGGGCCTCGCATTTCGTGGAGCATGGCCCGAACGCTTTTGGCGGGCGCCGGTGGGATTCCGTCTTTTCCTTCGAATTTTTAAGGCGATAGAGAAGGTCGTTCGCTTGCGGATTCAGGCCGGCGGGGCTATATGGTGAAGCGGCCTTGCCGGCCGGTTCCGTTTGAAACCTTCCCAGACAAGCGAGGTAGCGTCATGCCGGCATTGTTGCGGCTCGAGGACTTGCGCAAGAGTTTCGGCGACATCCGGGCGGTGGACGGCATATCCCTCTCCGTGGAGAAAGGCGAGGTTCTGGGGTTTCTGGGGCCGAACGGCGCCGGGAAGTCCACGACCATGAAGATGGCCGCCGGATTTCTGGAACCCGACGCGGGACACGCTTACATCTGCGACATCGACGTGTTCGCCGACCCCGTGGCGGCGAAGAGCCATCTGGGCTATCTGCCGGAGGGCGCGCCGGCATACGGCGAGATGACCGTGCGCGGCTTCCTGAAGTTCGTCGGCGAGGTGCGCGGCCTGCGCGGACGGAAGCTCGCGCGGGCCATCGACCGGGCGGTGGAGCGCACGCAGCTCGGACCCGTCTTCGGACAGACCATCGAGACGCTTTCCAAGGGCTACAAGCGGCGCGTGGGACTGGCGCAGGCCATCCTGCACGAGCCCCCCGTGCTGATCCTCGACGAGCCGACGGACGGGCTCGACCCCAACCAGAAGCATCAGGTGCGCCAGCTCATCCGCGAGATGGCGAAGGAATCGGCCATCATCGTCTCCACCCACATCCTCGAGGAAGTGCCGGCCGTCTGCGACCGGGCGATCATCATCGCGGCGGGCCGGGTGATCGCGGACGGCACCGCCGGGGAGCTGGCCGCCATGGCGCCGGAGGATGCGCGCGGATCGCTGGAGGCCGTCTTCCGGTACCTGACGACGGAAGGGAGGAAAGCGGCATGAGAGCGCTCGTTCCCATCGTCAAGCGCGAATTCGCGTCCTATTTCGCGACGCCGATCGCGTATGTCTTCGTGGTGATCTTCGCGGCGCTGGCCGGCGTGTTCACCTTCCAGCTGGGGAATTTCTACGAGCGGGGCATGGCCGATCTGATGCCCTTCTTCCAGTATCTGCCATGGCTGTTCCTCGTGCTGGCTCCGGCCATCTCCATGCGCCTGTGGGCGGAGGAACGTCGCAGCGGCACCATCGAGCTGCTGATGACGCTGCCGGTGACGGTCACCGAGGCCGTGGTGGGGAAGTGGCTGGCCGGCTGGCTCTTCATGGGGCTGGCGCTCATGGCCACGTTCACCCTGTGGGCCACGGTCAACTGGCTGGGCGAACCGGACAACGGCGTGATCGCGGTGAGCTACTTCGGCGCCTGGGCCATGGCCGGGACGTTTCTCGCCATGGGGGCGGCCCTGTCGGCGCTCACGCGCAACCAGGTGATCGCCTTCATCCTGGCGGCGCTGGGAATCTTCGTGTTCATGACGGCGGGCACGCCGGTGGTTCTGGACGCGGTGCGCGCCTTTCTGCCGGAGGCGGTGGCGGAGGCCATCGCCTCGCTGTCGGCGCTGACGCATTTCGGTTCCGTCTCGCGCGGCGTGCTGCTGCTGTCGGACGTGGTCTACTGGGTGTCCATGACGGCCTTCTGGCTGTTCGTGAACACCATCGTCGTCAACATCAAGAAGGCCGACTAGGAGGGCAGGGGACATGAAGGCATCGCTTTCCGGACTCGGCCCCCGCGGGGCGGCGGTGGCCGCCATCGTTCTGGCGATGGTCGCGCTGGCCGGATTCAACCTCTTCGCCTCGCAGATGCTGCGGCAGTATCGGGTGGACTTCACCGAGGAGAAGCTCTTCACCATTTCCGATGCCACGCGGAAGGTCCTGAATTCGCTGGAGGAGCCGGTCACGCTGCGGCTGTACTTCTCCAAGTCCCTGGCCGAGCGGGCGCCGCTCTACGCGGACTACGGCGCGCGCGTGAAGGCCCTGCTGCGCCATTACGCGGATCTGTCCCACGGCATGCTCAAGGTGGAGGTGATCGACCCGGAGCCGTTCTCCGCCGAGGAGGACCGGGCCATCGCGGCGGGGCTGCAGGCCATTCCGCTCGGCGACGGACAGAACGCCTACTTCGGACTGGTCGGCGAGAATTCCACCGACCAGAGGGAGGTCATCCCCTTCCTTTCCGCCGAGCGGGCGGAATATCTGGAATACGATCTGACGAAGCTGGTCCACAAGCTGAACACGCCGCACAGGAAGGTCGTGGGCGTGATCACTTCGCTGCCCATGTTCGGCGGGTTCACGCCGCGCGGTGGACGCCGCGACGACTGGGCGGTGATCCTGCAGATGCGGGAGTTCTACAAGGTGATCCCGATCGAGGAGACGGCGAAGGCCGTGCCCTCCACGGTGGACGTGCTGCTGGTGGTCACGCCCGCCAGGATGGGGGACGAGCTGGCCCGCTCGGTCGATGCCTTCGCGCTCTCCGGAAAACCCGTGATCGTCTATGCCGATCCGTGGAACGAGGCGGCCGCCATCGACCGCGACCTGATCGGCAGGAGCGCGCTCAAGGCCGACGATCCGGTGGCGAAGATGCTCGCCGCGTGGGGCGTCGAGGTCTCCACGGGCAGGATCGTCGGCGACATCACCTTCGCCCGCAAGGTGATCTTCAACAATGGCGGGCGCGAGCAGGCGGCCAGCTATCTGGTGTGGATGGAGCTGGACCGGCGCGCCTTCGTCCGGCCCGGGGATCCGGTGTTCGCCAATGTCAACAACATGATCGTCGGTTCGGCGGGCGCGCTGCGCAAGGCGAAGGACGCGAAGATCACCTTCGAGCCGCTGGTGCGCACCTCGGACCGCGCCATGCTCATGAGCACCGACTACATGGCCATGCCCAATCCGCTGGAGCTGCTTGCCGCGTACAAGCCCGGCGGCAGGCCGGTGGTGCTGGCGGCGCGGGTGAAGGGCGAGGCCAACAGCGCCTTCGCCGCGACGGATGGTGGAACCTCCGGGAAGGAAGGCGCGGAGGAAAAGGGAGGCGGAAAAGGGAAGCCCGCGGAGAAGAGCGGGAAGAAGGCTTCCGCCGCGCCGCGCACCGGACGGGTGAACCTGCTGGTGTTCGCCGACTCCGATACGCTGTCGGACCGTTTCTGGGCGACGCGGAGGAAGATCTCCGAAACGCAGACGATGATCATTCCCGCGGCGGCCAACGCCACCTTCCTGCTCAACGCTCTGGAACGGATGTCCGGTGGCGGGGCGCTGTCCGGCCTGCGGGGGCGTTCGCTGAAGCAGCGCCCGTTCGTCCGCGTCGAGGAGATCCGGCGGGCCGCGGAGCGCCGGTTCCGGGCGCGTGAACGCGAGCTGAAGGAGAAGCTCAAGGAGGCGGAGAAGCGCCTGAGCAGCATCAAGGCCCGCGTCGAGGGCGGCAAGGTGGTGATCTCCGAGAAGGACCGCGATCTGATCGTGCAGGTGCGTTCGGAGATCCTCGGCCTGCGTCGCAATCTCCGCGACGTGCAGAGGGCGCTGGTGCGCGACATCGAGAATCTCGGGTTCTGGCTGAAGGCCGTGAACATCGCGGGGGTGGCCCTGCTCGTGGCGCTGATCGCGCTCGTCGTCGCGCTGGTGCGGCGGGCCAGGGCCCGCAGGGCGCGCAGGACATTCAGGGAGGCCTGAAGATGCCGAAGTTTCGCACGCTGCTCGTTCTGGCCGTTCTGGCCCTCGTGTCCACGGGGCTTGCCGTGTGGAGCTGGCAGGCCACGCATGCCCGGCTCCAGGCGGAAGGTGTCGGGGAGCCCCTGCTGCCCGGTCTGGCGAAGAAGGGCGGGAACGCCGCGCGCATCGACATCGTGATGGACGACGGCAAGGACCGCATCACGCTCGTGCGCAAGGGGGACGCCTGGTTCGCGGGCGAAGCGGAATATCCGGCTGACGTGGCCAAGATCCGCCGGTTTCTCGTTTCGCTCGTCGCGTTGCGCAAGGTGGAGCCCAAGACGCGTCTGAAGAAGAACTACGTGCTGCTCGACGTGGACACGCCCGGCACGAAGGACGCCAGGGGAACCCGGGTGACGATCCGCGATGCGGCCGGGAAGGTGATCGCCGACGTGATACTGGGCAAGCCGGCGTACGACCGCGTGGGCGCGGGAAAGAAGGGACAGTACGTCCGTCTGGCCGGAGATCCCCAGGTCTGGCTCGTGGAGGGACTGGCCCGCGCCGTGCCCGCGCTGACCCGCTGGGTGAACCATTACGCGGTGGACCTCCCGCGTGACGACATCGTGCGCGGCAGGATCGTGCATGCGGACGGCGAGGTTCTGGAGGTGCGGGCCACGGGCGAGAAGGGAGCGGACGGCGATCCGCTGTTCGAGATCGTGAACAAGCCCGCCGGCGCGAAGGAGAAGCCCAACTACCAGATCGCCTCCGTGGCGCGCGACATGGCGCAGCTCGATTTCGAGCTTGTCCGGAAGGCGCGCGAGCACAAGGACCGTCCCGTGGTCCATGCGGAGGTGGAGACGAAGGACGGCCTGGTCGTCGGACACGACGTGTACAGGGAGGGCAATGCCCTCTGGGTGGCCGTGAAGGTGGTGCGCGAGGGCAAGGACCGGAAGACGGCGGAGAAGATCCGCCGGACCGTCGACGGCTGGGAATACGGTCTCTCGGAATCGCGTGGCGGCTATTTTCTGAAGCGTCTGAAGGACGTGATCGAAACCACCGAGAAGAGAATGGAAGATCTTCCGATTACGGATGGGAAGAAGGGGGGTGACGGGAAATCCCCCTGACCTCCGGTGCTTGTATGAGGCAAACGCGATATGATGGTCCTTCCGGCAAGTGTCGGAAGGGCCGTTTCGTTTCGTGCGTGAAACATTCCCCCTGCACTGGCGCGAATATTTTCCCACACTTCACCGAATGCGCGTGACTCATCATTAACAATATGTTAACTTCCCTTCGACCGGGGTGCGCTTGAGACGACAACAACCATAACAAGCAGGCTTGGACCGCACAGGCGTTGCCCCGACCACAGAGGGAGGGAAACGCAATGAAACGGTATGTGTTCCGGGCGTTTGCGGCTCTGGTGCTCGTCGCCTGTGCCGCGGGCGCCCTGTTCGTTTCCGGCGCGGCGAGGGCCCAGGAGGTGGTGTCGTCGGGCTCGCCGACGCTGGCGCGCATCATGCAGTCGGGCACGCTGAAGGTCGGCGTGAATCCGCTGTTCAAGCCCTTTTCGTTCGAGCGGGACGGCAAGCGGGTCGGTGTCGACGTGGACATCGCCTCCCTGCTCGCGGGGAAGCTGGGCGTCAAGCTGGAAGTCGTGGTGCCGAAGTCCTTCGGCGAACTCATCCCGATGCTCCGCGACGGACGGATCGACGTGATCATGGCCGGCATGAGCATCACTTTCGACCGGGCGAAGGTGGTCGATTTCACCGATCCCTATTTCGAGACCGGTCTGTCGGTGATGGTCAACAAGGGCCGGATGGCCAGGCTCGGCGCGGCGCTGGTGAAGGACTACGGAGCGCTTCTCGAGCGCCTGAGGAGCAATGGCAGGATCGGCAGACTGACGGTCGCGGTGACGAAGGGCAAGGCGCCCGAGCGGGTCGCTCCGCGCTTCTTCCCCGGCGCACGGATCGTCTCCTATCCGTCCAACGAGGAGGCGGCGGAAGCGGTTCTCGCCGGCAAGGCCGACCTGATGGTGCATGACGAGATGTTCCTGAAGGTCTGGCTTCACGACAACGCGAAGAAGGCGCAGTTCGTCGTCGAGGTGTTCGAAAGGCCCTTCAAGCCCGACTACTACGGCTTCGCCGTCGCGAAGGGGAATCTCGATTTCGTGCAGATGCTGAACACCTTCATCCTGGCGGAGCTGGAGGCCAACGGCCGCATTCTCGAGTTCATGAACGGATACATCCCGGTGAAGGCGCGGGTCTCCGTGCGCTCCTACGCGATCACCGAGGACTACTACGGGGGAGACTGAGCCATGGGCGCGACGGAGAAGAAGGGCAAGGGACTGGATCTCCAGTGGAAGATCCTAATCGGAATCGTTCTGGGCATCGCGCTCGGTCTGGCCGTCAACGTGATGTACGGCGCCGGCGTCACGACCGGTCCGGTCTATGCCGTCAAGACGGTGTTCAAGTACGGTGGCGACATCTTCATACGGCTGCTGCGGATGCTCATCATCCCGCTGGTGTTCGCCTCCATCTACATGGCCATCGTCAATCTCGGCGACGTCCGGGCGCTCGGCAAGCTGGGCGGCAAGACGGTCGGATTCTACTTCCTGACGACGGCGCTGGCGGTGGCGGCGGGCCTGCTGGTGGTGAACATCTTCAATCCCGGCCTGGGCATCGACAAGGAGGCGCTCTCCGCCCTGGGCATCGGCACGGAAGTGCCGGGCAAGGTGGGCAAGGCCGGCGTGGGCGAGAAATCCGCGGTCATCATCATCGTGGACACCTTCGTCAACATGATCCCGAAGAATCCCGTGGCGGCCTTCGCCAAGGGCGACATCCTGCAGGTGATCTTCTTCACCATCTTCCTCGCCATCATGGCCTCCATCGTCGGCAAGGCCTCCGACGCCATGACGGACGTGATCCACGGTCTGGACCGCATCATGCAGAAGGGCATCATGGCGATCATGGTGATCGCGCCCTACGCCATCTTCATGCTGGTGGCAGCCATCTTCATGGATCTCGGATTCGCCGCCCTGAAAGCCCTGGCCAAGTATGCCGTGACGGTGCTCGTCGGTCTCGGCATCCATGCCTTCATCACGTTGACCGCGCTGGTCTGGGTCTTCGGAAAGTACAATCCCCTGAAGCTGTTCAAGGCGGTCGCGCCGGCGCTGATGACCGCGTGGTCCACGGCCTCCTCGGCGGCCACCCTGCCCATGACCATGAGCAACCTCACCAACCGGGCGGGCGTCGATCCGAAGGTGACGAACTTCGTCCTGCCGCTCGGCGCCACGGTGAACATGGACGGCACGGCCCTGTACGAATCCGTGGCGGTGATCTTCATCGCCCAGCTTCTGGGCGTCGATCTCACCTTCGGCATGCAGATCGTCATCTTCATCACCGCGTCCCTGGCGGCCATCGGCGCGGCGGCCATTCCGGGCGCCGGGCTGGTGACCATGGGCATCGTGCTGACCGCTGCGGGGCTGCCGCTCGACGGCATCGGTCTGATCCTGGCCATCGACCGGATCCTCGACCAGTTCCGCACGGCGATCAACGTGTGGGGCGACGCCTGTGCGGCGGTCGTCATCGCGCGCTCGGAGGACGCCATTCACGAACCGGTAGAGGGTGGCGACGCGCTGGCCGCCGAACCAGCCTGAGGGAGGAACGCATCCGGCGGGCCGGGGCGCAAGTCCCGCGGCCCGGCCGGAGCCACAGGGAGAAGCGACATGGAGTTTCCCAAGAGCATCAAGGGCTTCGTCCTGCACGACGTGCGGGGCAAGTGGACATACAAGGGCAAGGAGCTGCGTTCCGCGCATTACATCCGCGTGGGATCGCGCATGAGCCTCTTCATCGGCACGGAGGCGGACATGGAGGGCAACCTTTCCTACGTGATCCGGCTGCGGGACAGCGCGATCACGGGCATACCGTCCCTGGAGGAGGCGATACGGATCGCGGAGGAGGTCATCGCGGAGAACGAGGGCTTCATAAGCCAGTACACCATGCTGACCGAATGATGCGGGTCCGCGGACCCGCGTCGCGAGGTCGGCGGCACGTCCGGGAGCGAGCCCCCACCGGGCGTGCCGTCCATGCGGCGCCTTTCCGGCCCTGCCCCCCGGAAGGGCGTCCGGCGGAAGGCGCATCCGGTAGACGGATGCGCCTTCCGCCTTGCGTGCAAGCCGGATGGCTGGTTCTCTTGAGATGGAGATTCAAGTCGGGAGGACCGGATCATGACCATCTATGCGTTCGATGGGCACAGGCCCAAGCTGCCGCCCGAGGGCGAATATTTCATCGCGCCGACCGCGGCCGTCATCGGACGGGTGGAGCTGCGTCCCCGTGCGTCGGTGTGGTTCGGCGCGGTTCTGCGCGGCGACAACGAACCCATCGTGATCGGGGAGGGCTCGAACATCCAGGACAATTGCGTGCTGCACACCGATCCCGGATTTCCCCTGACCGTGGGTCGTGACGTGGTCGTCGGCCATTCGGTGATCCTGCACGGCTGCACCATCGGGGACGGCGTGCTGGTCGGCATGGGTGCCACGGTGATGAACGGAGTCGAAATCGGAAGGAATTCCGTGATCGGTGCCGGCGCGCTCATCCCCGAGGGGAAGGAAATCCCGCCGAACTCCCTGGTGGTGGGAATGCCCGGAAGGGTCGTCCGCGAGCTCTCCGACGAGGAGGCTGCCGCCTTGGTGGAGGGAGCGCGACACTATGCGGAGAAGTTTCCGCGCTATCTGCGGACGCTGGAGGAGATCTGAACCGCCATCGCGGCCGCCGGAAAGAAAGTGGCCGGCTCCGGGTGGGGGAACGGAGCCGGCCGTGAACCCGGCCTTCGGTGGGGATGGGGGAGGGGGACGCCGGCCGGGTCTGCATCCCTGGGATCTCCTGCGGCCGTCAGTTGCGGCCGAAGATCTTCGTTCTGCTGCGGCCCGGGGAGAGCGACACCCAGAGGTTCGGATCCCGCTGGGACTGGCGCTTCAGATAGCGGTAGCCCGTCCTGTACCAAGGCAGCACGCCGTCGCGGCGGTTGTCGAGGATGAAGTCGCCGCTGTCGGTGCGGACCATGAGGACCGCGTGGCCGGCGCCTTCCTCGTCGAGCACGACGGTTATGAGAAGCGTCTCCGGCGGAAAGCCGAGGCCTTCCAGATAGCGCTTCTTGAGCAGCACGTAGTCTTCGCAGTCGCCGGCGCTGGTCGGGTATTCCCAGACCTCGGGCCGGTTGTAGAGCTCCTGGTCGGTGACCGGCGCGATCTTGCGGTTCACGAAGCTGTTCACCTGCATCAGCAGATCCCAGCGGGCTGGCGTGAGGTGCACCTTGCCGGAGCCGCGGATGGCGATGGTCCGGCATTCGGAAGGATACCGGGCGCAGAAGTTCACGTAGCCGATGGGCGGACGGGTTTCCCCGCGTGCCTTCGTGAACACGCTGTGGCTGCTGTCGAAGTTGGCCCTGCTGGCCAGAGCCGTGTCCGCGGAGGCCCCCGCCAGTCCCACGGCCACGATCAAACTGCTCAGAAGATATGTCGTTTTCCCACTCATTGTCTGACGTCCTGTTCCCCTGTTATGGGAAGCAGGCTATCAGGCGCGTTTTGACATCAGGCAAAACTGGGCGCGCATAATTGAAGGACTCCGGAGAGATTCCGTTTACTCTTTCCGGACCTTGCGGAGAGGGGCCATGCGACAGATTCAGACGGTTTTCGGTATCGATACGCACGGGCAGGGGCTGTACGAGTTCACCGGCGCGGTGGTGCGCTGGGTCTCCGGCAGCGGGATCGGCGAAGGGCTGCTGACCCTGTACTGCCGGCACACGTCGGCATCCCTGACCATTCAGGAGAATGCCGATCCGGATGTGCAGCGGGATCTTGACGAATTCTTCCGCCGGCTGGTGCGGGAAGGCGAACCCTGGTATCGGCATGTGATGGAGGGGCCGGACGACATGCCGGCGCATATCAGGTCGGCGCTGACCGACGTCTCGCTCTCGATACCGGTAAACGGCGGGCGGCCCGTTCTCGGCACCTGGCAGGGAATCTACCTCTTCGAACACCGGGCGCGGCCGCATGCGCGTCAGGTGGTGGGCCATCTGCTGGGGGAATGAGAAAAAAGAGGGCGCGACGCCGGGCAAGCGGAAAAGACGCGCGCCCTCTTGCGCCGACGGCCGGTCAGGCCGCCAGCAGTTCGCGTATTTCGCCGGGGAGGGCTTCGGTGACGTCCCGCATCTCGCCCTCGCTCACGTGCCGCTTCAGCACGGCGAAGACCGCCGGCGCGGCTTTCTCGGGATCCAGGCGCCCGTACTTCCCGGCGTGCCGACGCACCAGATCGAGGAATTCCTCGCGGTGCCGCACCTTGACGGGCGTCTTCGACGGATCCCAGTCCTCATAGTAGATTCCGCGTACCAGGACCGGCAGCTGGGCGGCCAGCTGAACGGCCTCGTCCACGACCAGCCGGTCGCGTATGGCATGCAGCACGGAACGCAGGGCATGATACGCGAGCTGTTCGTCTTCGGTGTCCATTTCCTCGGCGATCTCGCGTATCCATGTACCGGCCTTCTGCAGGGCCTTGTTGAACAGGTCGAAGGTTTTCATGGCGTTTCCTCCCTTCCTCCGTTCGTCCAACCCCGCATGGATTCATATGGTGATTCATCCATTCCATGGGAAGGGCCGGCCTTCATGATTTGTTAACCCCGCGGTTGGAAAGTCGAAGGCCATCTGGGATGAACCCCTTCCGGACCGGAGAAGCCCGAACCATGCGCCGCAACAGGACGAAACTGGTCATCACGGCGATCTGTCTCGGTGCGTACGCCTTCTTCGGATGGCATGCGAAATACGGGGCGCGGTCCTTCTCCTATCAGGAGAGCGTGCGCGAGAAACTGGCCATGGCGAAGCTGGAGCGCGACCGGCTGAAGGCCCGCCGGGAAGCCCTGGAGGCCCATGTGAAGCTGCTCCGTGCGGAAAGTCTGGATGCCGACATGCTGGACGAAAGCGTGCGCCGGATGCTCGGCTATGCGCGGCCCGACGAGATCGTCAGCCTGCGCACGCAGTGAAAAGACGTTGCGTCGCCAGCGGAATAAACCAAAATCCGGTTAAATCGGAAAAATCCTATATAGGACACGCTGTTACGTGTATAATCCCCGCATCCGCGGGGGAATCGCGTACGGCGGGACGAGGTGTTTCCGTCCGTTCGAGGGAGAGTTCTCATGGCGAAAAGGACGACCGCGGCGAAGCGGACGCGCAGAAACGCGCCACCCGTCGCCGAATTCGACAGGGACCAGGAATTCGAGGCCCTGCGCACCATGCTTCTGGTGCGCCGCTTCGAGGAGAAGGCCGGACAGCTCTACGGCATGGGCTACATCGGCGGCTTCTGCCATCTCTACATAGGCCAGGAGGCCGTGGTCACGGGCATGTTCATGGCCCGCCGCCCGACGGACGACGTCATCACCTCCTACCGCTGCCACGGGCACGTTCTGGTGTCCGGCGCGGATCCCGGGGCCGTCATGGCCGAACTGACGGGGCGGATGCACGGCGTTTCGAAGGGCAAGGGCGGCTCCATGCACATGTTCCACGTGGACGGGCACTTCTGGGGCGGGCACGGCATCGTGGGCGCGCAGGTTCCCCTGGGCACGGGGCTGGCCTTCGCCAACCGCTACATGGAGGACGGGCAGGCGACGCTGGCCTTCTTCGGCGAAGGCGCGGCGAACCAGGGGCAGGTCTACGAGAGTTTCAACATGGCTTCCATCTGGAAGCTCCCCGTCGTCTACATCATCGAGAACAACCGCTACGCCATGGGAACGGCGGTGACGCGGTCCGCGGCGAAGCCCGAGGAGCTCTACATGCGCGGCGCGGCCTTCGGCATTCCCGGCGAGCAGGTGGACGGCATGGACGTGCGGGCCGTCAAGGCGGCCGGCGAACGGGCGCTCGAACATGTGCGCGCCGGCAAGGGGCCGTACATCCTGGAGATGCAGACATACCGGTATCGCGGACATTCCATGTCCGATCCGGCGAAGTACCGCACCCGCGAGGAGGTGCAGAAGATGCGTCAGGAACACGACCCCATCGAGCAGGCGAAGAACCGCCTGCTGGAGAAGGGCTGGGCGGAGGAGGCGGACCTGAAGGCCGTCGACGCGGAGGTGCGGAAGATCGTCTCCGAGGCGGCGGATTTCGCCACGGCGGACGCCGAACCGCCGGCCGGGGAGCTCTGGACGGACATCTACGCACGCGGGGAGGGCTGAGCCATGGCGCATGTGGTTCCACTTCCGGCGCTTTCGCCGACCATGGAAACCGGACGGCTGGCGAAGTGGCTGGTGAAGGAGGGGGATACCGTCTCTCCGGGCGATGTCATCGCCGAGATCGAGACGGACAAGGCCACCATGGAACTGGAGACGGACGAGGGCGGTGTCGTCGCGCGGATTCTCGTGCCGGAAGGTACGGACGGCGTGGCGGTGAACACGCCGATCGCGGTGATTGCCGAGGAGGGCGAGAATGTGGATGTCGACGCCCTCGTCGCCCGTGCCGGGCGGGAAGGAGCGTCCGCCGACGCGAAGGCGTCCGCCGATGTGGAGACGTCCACGGGCGCACCGGCGGCCGACACGCGGGCCGCACCGGCCGCCCCCGCGATCGCGACGGCGGAGACGACGGCGGAATACGGTGATGGCGGCCCCGATCCGGAGCGCAATCTCT
Source organism: uncultured Rhizobiaceae bacterium (assembly GCA_964430935.1). GTDB lineage: Bacteria > Pseudomonadota > Alphaproteobacteria > Rhizobiales > Aestuariivirgaceae > Thermopetrobacter. The sequence goes on along the minus strand of CAYSHK010000021.1, from coordinate 18,706 downwards.
CCATCACGCCGCCGCCGGCTTCGGATCCGGAGCTGCCGGAGGGGACCGAGTTCGTCGAGATGACGGTGCGCGAGGCGCTGCGCGACGCCATGGCGGAGGAGATGCGGCGGGACGATCGCGTGTTCCTCATGGGCGAGGAGGTGGGCCAGTACCAGGGGGCCTACAAGGTGTCGCAGGGGCTGCTGGAGGAGTTCGGCGAGAAGCGCGTCGTGGACACGCCGATCACCGAATACGGCTTCGCCGGCCTCGGTGTGGGCGCGGCCTTCGCGGGCCTGCGTCCGATCGTGGAGTTCATGACATTCAACTTCGCCATGCAGGCCATAGACCACGTGATCAATTCGGCCGCCAAGCAACGCTACATGTCGGCCGGGCAGGTTTCCGTGCCGATCGTTTTCCGCGGGCCGAACGGCGCGGCGGCGCGGGTGGCCGGCCAGCACAGCCAGGACTACGCGGCGTGGTATGCGCAGATCCCTGGGCTGAAGGTGGTGATGCCCTACACGGCGGCGGATGCGAAAGGGCTCCTGAAGGCGGCGATCAGGGATCCCGATCCGGTGATCTTCCTGGAGAACGAGATTCTCTATGGGCACAGCTTTCCCGTGCCCGTGGTGGACGACTGGGTGCTGCCGATCGGGCGAGCGCGGATCGCGCGGTCGGGTGGCGACGTGACCATCGTCTCCTTCGGGATCGGCATGACCTACGCCCTGAAGGCGGCCGAGATGCTGGCGGAGGACGGCATTTCCGCCGAGGTCGTCGATCTGCGCTCCCTGCGCCCCATGGACATACCCGCGGTCGTGGAAAGCGTGAAGAAGACCAACCGCCTGGTGACGGTGGAAGAGGGGTGGCCGGTGTGCTCCATCGGCGCGGAGATTTCGCGCCGGGTCATGCAGGAAGCCTTCGACTGGCTCGATGCGCCGATCCTGACGGTGACCGGCCGGGACGTCGTCATGCCCTATGCGGCCAACCTGGAGAAGATGGCGCTGCCGTCGGCGGAGGAGGTCGCGGCCGCGGCGCGGCAGGTGCTTTACAGATAGGAGGCGGGCCATGGCCATACCGATACTCATGCCGGCGCTGTCGCCGACGATGGAACACGGGCGGCTGGCGAAGTGGCTGGTGAAGGAGGGGGATTCCGTCTCTCCGGGCGATGTCATCGCCGAGATCGAGACGGACAAGGCGACCATGGAGGTCGAGGCCACGGACGAGGGCACCGTGGCGCGCATCGTGGTTCCGGAGGGCACGGACAATGTCCCCGTCAAGGCGGTGATCGCGGTTCTGGCCGAGGAGGGCGAGGATCCGGCCTCCGTCGAGATCCCGAGCGCGGAGGCTCCGGCGGCTCCGGCCGGCGGCGGCGAGGATGCGCGGAAAGGCGGGGCGGAACCGGAACCCCGGAGCGCGGCTGCGGAGACCGCATCCACGGAAGGGGCGGTCGAACGGTCGGCGACGTCGGCTCCGGCGGCCGAAACGGCGGACGCCGGAGGGGCGGGGCGCATCTTCGCCTCCCCTCTGGCGCGCAGGATGGCGAAGGAGGCGGGGATCGACCTGTCTCTGGTGAAGGGCACCGGACCGCGCGGCCGCATCGTGAAGCGCGACGTGGAAAAGGCCATCGAGGAAGGCGTGAAGGCCCCCGCGGTCGCTGGTGCTGCGGCTCCGGCGGGGCTGGGCGACGATCAGGTGTTCGCGCTCTACGAGGAGGGGTCCTACGACCTCGTGCCGCTCGATTCCATGCGCCGGACGATCGCGGAACGGCTTTCGCTCTCCAAGCGGACCATTCCGCATTTCTATCTGACCGTGGATTGCGTCATCGACCGGCTGCTGGAGGCGCGGGCGCGCATCAACGCGACCGCCCCGAAGGACGCCGACGGAAAGCCCGAGTGGAAGCTCTCCGTCAACGATTTCATCATCAAGGCCTGGGCCATGGCGCTGAAACGGGTGCCGGCGGCCAATGCCACATGGTCGGATGCGGGCATCATGCTGCACCATCACGTGGACGTGGCGGTGGCGGTGGCGATCGACGGCGGCCTGATCACGCCGGTCGTCCGCCGGGCGGAGGAGAAGACCCTGAGCGCCATCTCGCGCGAGATGCGCGATCTGGCTGCGCGCGCGCGGGGGCGCAAGCTGCTGCCGGAGGAATACCAGGGTGGCGCGACGTCCATCTCGAATCTGGGCATGTACGGCGTGAAGGAGTTCGCGGCCGTCATCAATCCGCCCCATGCGACCATACTCGCCGTGGGGCGTGGCGAGCCGCGTCCCGTGGTGGAGAACGGCGGGATCGAGGTGCGTACCGTCATGACGGTGACCCTCTCCGTGGACCACCGGGCGGTGGATGGCGCCCTCGGTGCGCAGGCGCTGTCGGCATTCCGTGAGCTGATCGAGGAACCGGCCCTGATGCTGGCCTGAGGGGATGACAAGGGCGGCCGGCCCGTGGGGGCGGTTCGCGCCTTGCAGGAAGCGAGAAGACCGATGACTGACAAGACCTTCGACGTGATCGTTCTCGGTGCCGGGCCCGGCGGATACGTGGCGGCCATCCGGGCGGCGCAGCTGGGCATGAAGACGGCGGTCGTCGAGGAGAAGCATCTGGGCGGCATCTGTCTCAACTGGGGTTGCATTCCCACCAAGGCGCTGCTGCGTTCGGCGGAGGTGCTGGAGCTGATGCAGCATGCGAAGGACTACGGACTGAAGGCCGATGCGACCTCCTTCGACTTCCAGGCCATCATCAAGCGTTCGCGGGCGGTGTCGCGGCGATTGAACCGGGGCGTCGGGCACCTGCTGAAGAAGAACGGCGTGACGGTTCTGGAAGGGCGCGGCCGTCTGCTCGGCGGGGGGCGGCTGGCGGTGACCGGCCGGGCGGAAGGCGAGTATGCGGCGAAGCACATCATCGTCGCGACCGGCGCGCGCCCCCGCGACCTGCCGGGGCTGGAGCGCGACGGCAAGCTGGTGTGGAGCTACTTCGAGGCCCTGAATCCGGACCGGCTGCCGAAGTCGCTTCTGGTGGTGGGCTCCGGCGCGATCGGCATGGAATTCGCGTCCTTCTACAATGCGCTGGGCGTCGACGTGACGGTCGTCGAAATCATGGACCGGATCCTCCCGGCGGAGGATGCCGAGATCGCGCAGATCGCCCGGAAGGGACTGGAGAAGGCGGGCATCCGCATCATGACCGGCGCCAGGGTCGCGGGTCTGGACAAGGGCAGGGAGACGGTCACGGCCACCGTGGAAACCGGAAAGGGGAATGGCGAGACCCTGACCGTGGAGCGTGTCCTTTCCGCCGTCGGGGTGGTCGCCAACATCGAGGACATCGGCCTGGAGGAGGCCGGCGTGGAGACGGAAAACGGCGTCATCCGGGTGGACGGCTTCCTCCGCACCAGCGCGCCGGGCGTCTACGCCATCGGCGACGTGGCCGGCCCTCCCATGCTGGCCCACAAGGCGGAGCACGAGGGTGTCATCTGCGTGGAGAAGATCGCGGGGCTGGACGACGTGCATCCCCTCGACCGCGATCAGATACCGGGCTGCACCTACTGCCATCCGCAGGTCGCCTCCGTCGGCCTCACGGAGGAGGAGGCGAAGGAGCGCGGGCACGAGGTGCGCGTCGGACGCTTCCCCTTCCTGGCCAACGGCAAGGCGATAGCGCTGGGCGACGACCAGGGTCTCGTGAAGACCGTCTTCGACGCGAAGACCGGCCAGCTGCTCGGAGCGCACATGGTGGGGCCGGAAGTCACCGAGATGATCCAGGGATTCGTCATAGCCATGAAGCTGGAGACGACGGAGGAGGAGCTGATGCATGCCATCTTCCCCCATCCGACGCTCTCCGAAACCATGCACGAATCGGTTCTGGACGCCTGGGGGCGGGCCATCCACATCTGAATTTTCCGTCCTCGCGGCCGGCCGTCCGGCATGTTCCGCGGCGCGGTTCCAGGGGGCCGCAACGGCACTTTCATGCCGTTCACATTTTCGTGTGCATACGGACTGATGGAATATGCCGGTGGCCATTGACAAAAGTTTCAGAGGTCAACAGACTGAACCGGATTCCGCCTGAAAATGCCGCCTTCCGGTTGCATGAGCCGGGTATCCACGAGCGGCTGATCGGGCGCATTCGTCTCGAGTCCTGAGGGAGGGAAATCCACATGGAAAAGGCTCTGGTCATCGACGTGGGCAAGTGCACGGGCTGCCGACAGTGCGAGCTGGCCTGCTCCTACGAGCACACGGGCGAGTTCAATCCGGCCCGTTCGCGGATCACGGTGTTCGACTTCCACGAGAAGGCGCGTTTCGTGCCCTACACCTGCACGCAGTGCGATCAGGCTTGGTGCATGCAGGTGTGCCCGGTCGGCGCCATCACGAACGAGAATGGCGTGAAGGTGGTGAACGCGGCCACATGCGTGGGCTGCAAGGTGTGCACCATCGCCTGTCCTTTCGGCACCATCAACTACGAGCCGGCCACCGGCAAGGTCATCAAGTGCGATCTCTGCGGCGGCGATCCGGCCTGCGCGCGGGCCTGTCCGACGGAGGCCATCGTATTCACCGACGTGTCCGTGCAGGGCTTCGAGAAGATGCGCGCCTGGGCGGAGAAGACCGACACGGCACCGCAGGCGACGGCGTAACGGAATCAGGGAGGGAAGTACATCATGGCCTGGGCCAGAAGGATTCTGCGCGTCAACCTGACGGAAGGCACGTGCAAGGAAGAACCGCTCAACATGGATTGGGCGATGCAGTATCTCGGTCAGCGCGGTCTGGCCACCAAGTATCTGGTGGAGGAGATCGATCCGAAGGTCGATCCGCTTTCACCGGACAACAAGCTGATCATGACCACCGGTCCGCTGACCGGCACCAACGCCGCCACCGCGGCCCGCTATTCGGTGGTCACCAAGAGTCCGCTCACCAACTGCGTGGCCTGTTCCAACTCCGGCGGCTATTTCGGCGCGGAGCTGAAGAACGCCGGATGGGACATGATCATCTTCGAGGGACGCGCTCCCAAGCCGGTGTATCTGGTCGTCAACGACGACGAGGCCGAGCTGCATGACGCTTCCGAAATCTGGGGCCAGTCCGTCTGGTTCGCAGACGACTGGATCAAGGAGAAGCATCAGGAGCCGATGTTCCAGATCGCCGCGATCGGCGTGCCGGGCGAGACGGGCGTGCTGTACTCCGCGGTGGTCAACAACAAGCACCGCGCGGCCGGTCGCTCCGGCGTGGGCACCGTCATGGGCTCCAAGAACCTGAAGGCGGTGGCGGTGCGCGGCACCAGGGGCATCGAGGTGAACGATCCCGAGGCCTTCGAGAAGGCGGTGGCGGCGGCCAAGGCGGTCATCGCGGAGAATGCCGTCACCTCGCAGGCGCTGCCGACCTACGGCACGCAGGTGCTGATGAACGTCATCAACGAGATCGGCGCGCTGCCCACGCGCAACGCCCGGGACGTGCAGTTCGAGGGCGCCAACGACATCTCCGGCGAAGCCATGCACGAGCCGCGCCGCAGCGACGGCAAGCCGAATCTGGCGCGCAACGGGGCCTGCTTCGGCTGCACCATCGCCTGCGGCCGCATCTCCCAGATCGACCCGACCCATTTCTCGGTCAAGGACAAGCCGCAGTACCATCATGCCTCGGGTGGCGTGGAGTACGAGAACGCCTGGGCGCTCGGCGCCGACACCGGCGTGAACGACCTGGAGGCGCTCACCTACTGCAACTACCGTTGCAACGAGCATGCGCTGGATCCCATCACCACCGGATCCACGATCGCCGCCGCCATGGAGCTGTACGAGACCGGCGCCATGACGAAGGAGGACACCGGCGGCATCGAGATGAAGTTCGGTTCCGCCGAGGCGCTCGTGGCCGCCGTTGACGCGATCTGCGAGGGCACCGACTTCGGAAAGCTGCTCGGACTGGGCTCGAAGCGTCTGTGCGAGAAGTTCGGCCATCCGGAGTTCTCCATGACGGTGAAGGGCCAGGAGTTCCCGGCCTACGACCCGCGCGGCATTCAGGGCATGGGCCTGACCTACGCCACGTCCAACCGCGGCGCCTGCCATCTGCGCTCGTACACGGTGGCCTCCGAGGTCCTGGGCATTCCGGAGAAGACCGATCCGCTTTCAACCGACGGCAAGGCCGGGCTGGTGAAGGTCTTCCAGGATCTGACGGCCTTCGTCGATTCCTCCGGGCTGTGCATCTTCACGACCTTCGCCTGGTCGGCCGAGGACATCGCGCCGATGATCGACGCCGCCTGCGAGGGCGACTGGTCGGTGGAGAAGCTGATGGAGGTCGGCGAGCGCATCTGGAACATGGAGCGCAAGTTCAATCTCGATGCCGGCCTCACGGCGGCGGACGACACCCTGCCTCGCCGCATCCTGAAGGAGGCCGCCAGGACCGGCCCCGCGAAGGGGCTTGTGAACGGCCTCGACAAGATGCTGCCCGAGTACTACGAGCTGCGCGGCTGGACGCCGGACGGCGTGCCGACCGGAGAGACGCTCTCGCGGCTCGGACTGTCCTGAAGAACCGGTCCGGATCCCGGACGCGCGGGAGACCGCCGTCCGGGATCCCGTTCCCGTCCATCCGTCCGCCGGATGCGCGTCTCCCGCGCCCTTCCGTGCGGAGCGGCGCGACATGCATCCGGGGCACGAAGGGAGGAAGCTGATGCATCATCTCATCATCGGAGCTGGGCCGGCGGGCGTGCGTGCCGCGGAGGCGCTGCGCGCACTGGATCCGTCCGCGAAGGTCACGCTGATCGACGGAGAGGGTGAGGCCCCCTATTCGCGAATGGCCATTCCGTATTTCCTCACCGGCCGGATCGGCGAGGAGGGCATGTGGCTGCACCGTCCGCTGGAGTTCTACGCGGAAAACGGCATGGAGCTGGTGCGCGGCCGCGTGGCGAAGGTGGATGCCGCCGCGAAGACGGTGGAAATGGAGGACGGCGGACGCCTGGAATACGACCGGCTGCTGCTGGCGACGGGGGCGCGAGCCGTGAAACCGCCGGTGGAGGGGCTTTCCGGCGATCGCGTACGGCACTGCTGGACGGTGGACGACGCCCGGGCCATTGCGAAAATGGCGCGGGAGGGCGCGCGGGTGGTGCTGATGGGAGCCGGTTTCATCGGTTCCATCATTCTCGAGGCGCTGGTGAAGCGCGGCGTGTCGCTGACCGTGGTCGAGATCGAGGACCGCATGGTGCCGCGCATGCTGGACGAGACCGCCGGCGGCATGCTGAAACGCTGGTGCGAGGAAAGGGGCGTCCGCGTGCTGACCTCGACGCGTATCGAGAAGGTGGCGGAAGCCGGTGACGGACTGTCCGTCGAGCTGTCCAGCGGAGAAACCCTGCCGGCCGATCTTCTCGTCGTCGCGGCCGGCGTGACGCCGAACATCGAATGCATGGACGGCACCGGCATCGAGAAGCGCACGGGCGTCGTCGTCAACTCGCGCATGGAAACGTCGTTGCCGGACGTCTGGGCGGCCGGCGACTGCGCCGAGGGATGCGACTTCTCCACGGGAGACCTTTCCACTCTGGCCATTCAGCCGGTGGCCGTGGAGCAGGCGGTGATCGCGGCGAAGAACATGGCGGGCATCGATGCGGAATACCATTGCGCGCTGCCGATGAACGTGCTCGAGACGCTGGGGCTCATCACCACCTCCTTCGGCAAGCATGACGGTCTGGAGATCGGTGAACGCGCCACCCTGCTGGACGAGCCGCGCTGGCGCTACATCCGGCTGGAATTCCACGACGACCGGCTCATCGGGGCGCAGACCGCGGGGCACGTGCGGATGGTCGGCTGTCTGCGCGGCCTGATACAGGGCCGCATGAGGCTGGGCCATTGGAAGGACGTTCTGCTGAGGGAGCCCCACCGGATCGCGGAAGCCTACGTGGATCTCTCGCGCGGCGTTTCGTAGGCTGTCCCCACGGGCACCTCCCGGGTGCCGGCACAGGAACCGGAGAGCCTCCATGACCGTCACGCTGAAGCTTTTCGCCACTCTCTCGCGCCATCTCCCGGCCGGGAGCGAGCGCAACATGGCGCGGCTGGAGGTGCCGGAGGGCGCAACGATCGGCTCCGTGCTGGATGATCTCGGCGTGCCGCGCGAGGCGGTGCACATGGTCCTCGTGGACGGCCGTCACGTCCCGGTGGAGGAGATCGACGCAACTCCCCTGGAGGATGGAAGGACACTGGCCGTCTGGCCGCCCGTGGCGGGGGGATGACCGTCACCAAGCAGATGACCATCTCGAAGGCGGATTTCCTCCGCCTGCTGGAACGGCTCGCCGGAAGGAGGATCGGATCCGGCGGGGCAGACGGCTGGACCGTGGGAGATGTCCGCATCGAGGTGGAGGAGATGGAGGATCTCCGGATCGGCGGGCTCGTCCTCCCGCGGCTGCTGGTGCGTCTGGATGTCTCGGCGCTGGATGAAGACGGCGCTGCGGAATTTCTTGAGCTTTTCGACCGGACCTTCCGGCGTGGCGGTGGCTGAGTACGTTCCCGCGCGGACGGTTTCCCGGCTGGCCCCGCAGCCGGAAAAAGGTGTCCGTATACGCCGGTTCCACCGCGTCGTGCGGCAAAATTCGCCCGTTCCTTGCCCTTTTGACACTGGTTCGCATGCGCATAATGCGATATGTCATGCGACAATCCGCCTGAACAACGATCAACGACGGCCACAGGAGAGAACCGTGACCGCCACCGAACGCAAGATCCGCAAGCTGCTCGTCGCGAACCGCGGCGAAATCGCCATCCGCGTCATGCGCGCGGCCAACGAACTGGGCATCGCCACCGTCGCCATCTATGCCGACGAGGACATGCTCTCGCTGCACCGCTTCAAGGCGGACGAGGCCTATCTCATCGGGCATGGACTGGGGCCGGTGAAGGCCTACCTGTCCATCGAGGACATTCTGCGGGTCGCCAGGGATTCGGGGGCGGATGCCATCCATCCTGGTTACGGATTTCTCTCCGAGAATCCCGATTTCGCCGAGGCGGTCATGGAGGCCGGCCTCGTCTGGATCGGTCCGCCGCCGGAGGTCATGCGCTCGCTGGGCAACAAGGTCTCGGCGCGCAACATGGCCGTGGAAGCGGGTACGCCCGTCATGCCGGCCACGGATCCGCTGCCGGAGGACATGGACGAGGTGCGCCGTCTGGCGGCGGAGATCGGCTATCCCCTCATGCTCAAGGCGAGCTGGGGCGGTGGCGGCCGGGGCATGCGCATCATCCGCACCGAGGACGAACTGGAGGCCAACGTTCTCGAGGGGCGCCGGGAGGCCCTGAACGCATTCGGCAACGACGAGGTCTATCTCGAGAAGCTCGTGGAGCGCGCCCGGCACGTGGAGGTGCAGCTGCTGGGCGACACCCATGGCAATCTGGTGCATCTCTTCGAACGCGACTGCTCGGTGCAGCGGCGGAACCAGAAGGTCGTGGAGCGGGCGCCGGCGCCCTATCTGGACGACCGGAGGCGGGCGGAGCTGTGCGAGGCGGCACTGAAGCTGGGCCGCAAGGCCGGCTACGTGAATGCCGGCACCGTCGAGTTCCTGATGGACGCGGACACGGGGGACTTCTACTTCATCGAGGTGAACCCGCGCATCCAGGTGGAGCACACGGTGACCGAGGAGGTCACCGGCATCGACATCGTGAAGGCGCAGATCCGAATCGCGGAAGGGGCCCGCATCGGGAGCGTGGAGGAGAGCTTCGTTCCCCCGCAGGAGCGCATCTCCCTGCACGGCCATGCGCTTCAGTGCCGTGTCACCACGGAGGATCCGCTCAACAACTTCGTGCCGGACTACGGCAGGATCACCGCCTATCGTTCCGCGTCCGGCTTCGGCATCCGTCTGGACGGGGGCACCGCGTACAACGGGGCGGTCATCACCCGCTACTACGACTCCCTGCTGGTGAAGATCACCGCCTGGGCGACGACGCCGGAGGAGGCCGTGGACCGCATGAAGCGCGGTCTGCGTGAATTCCGCATCCGCGGCGTGGCCAACAACATCCCGTTCGTTCTGAACCTGCTGGACCACCCGAAGTTCCGTGACGGCTCCTATACCACGCGGTTCATCGACGAGACGCCGGAGCTCTTCGACATTCCGCGCCCGCGCGCCCGCGCCGACCGGCTGCTCAACTTCATCGCCAATGTCACGGTGAACGGCAATCCCGAGGTCGAGGGCAGGCCGGAGCCCTCCCGCCATCTGCCTCTGATACGGGTGCCGGAACACGAGGCGGGCGCGCCCCCCTTCGAGGGAACGGCCAAGGCCATTCTCGACCGGGAGGGGCCGGAGGCCGTCGCCCGGTGGATGCTGGAGCAGAAGCGCCTGCTCATGACGGACACCTCTATGCGTGACGCGCACCAGTCGCTGCTGGCCACGCGCATGCGCAGCCACGACATCGTGAAGGTTGCCCGCGCCTACGCCCACAGGCTGCCGACCCTGTTCTCCATGGAATGCTGGGGCGGCGCCACTTTCGACGTGGCGATGCGTTTCCTCGGGGAATGCCCGTGGGAGCGCCTGCGCGCCCTGCGCGAGGCCATGCCGAACATGCTGTTGCAGATGCTGCTGCGGGGATCCAATGCGGTGGGCTACACCAGCTATCCCGACAACGTGGTGCGCGGTTTCGTGCGTCGCGCGGCGGAGAGCGGCATAGACGTGTTCCGCGTCTTCGACTCCCTGAACTGGGTGGAGAACATGAAGGTCTCCATCGAGGAGGTGCTGAAGACCGGGAAGATCTGCGAGGCGGTCGTCTGCTACACGGGCGACATTCTCGATCCCTCGCGGCCGAAATACGATCTCGACTACTATGTCCGGATGGCCCGGGAGCTGAAGGCGGCCGGCACGCACGTTCTGGGCATCAAGGATATGGCCGGCCTGCTGAAGCCGGCGGCGGCGCGCATTCTCGTCAAGGCGCTGAAGGAGGAGACGGGCCTTCCCGTGCATTTCCACACGCATGACACGTCCGGAATTTCCGCCGCCACCGTCCTTGCCGCCGCGGAGGCCGGCGTGGATGCCGCGGATGCGGCCATGGACGCCGTTTCCGGTCTGACCTCGCAGCCCTGCCTGGGTTCGATCGTCGAAGCCCTGCGCAATACCGACCGCGACACGGGGCTCGATCCGGCGACCATCCGCGAGTTCTCCGACTACTGGGAGGCCGTGCGGACCCGCTATGCGCCCTTCGAGGCGGATCTGAAGGCTCCGGCCTCGGAAGTGTATCTGCACGAGATGCCGGGCGGCCAGTTCACCAACCTGAAGGAGCAGGCGCGGGCGCTCGGGCTCTCCGACCGCTGGCACGAGGTGGCGAAGATGTATGCCGAGGTGAACCGCATGTTCGGCGACATCGTGAAGGTCACCCCTTCCTCCAAGGTGGTCGGCGACATGGCGCTGATGATGGTGTCCGCGGGCCTCACTCCGGAGGACGTGCTGGATCCCGCCAGGGAAATCGCCTTTCCCGAGTCGGTGGTGGCCATGTTCCGCGGTGAACTTGGCCAGCCTCCCGGCGGCTGGCCGGAAGAGCTCCAGAGGAAGATTCTCAAGGGCGAGAAGCCCATCACGGGGCGCCCCGGCGCCGATCTGCCGCCGGCCGATCTGGAGGCGGAGAAGCGCAAGGCGGAGGAGGCCGTGGGCCGGGAGATCTCGGAGGAGGAACTCTACTCCTATCTCATGTACCCGAAGGTCTTCGTGGACTACGCGCTGAAGCGCAAGGAGAACGGTCCCGTCCATGTGCTGCCGACGATCAACTTCTTCTACGGCATGAAGCCGGGAGACGAGATCTCCGTGGATCTGGAGAAGGGCAAGAGCCCGCATATCCGCTTGCTGACGATCGGAGAGGAGGACGAGGAGGGCTACTGCAAGGTCTTCTTCGAGCTCAACGGTACGCCGCGCACCGTTTCCGTCGCCGTCACGGCGTCCGAGGCGCACGAGAAGAAGCATCCGAAGGCCGATCCCGCCAACCCGAAGCATATCGCGGCTCCCATGCCCGGCATGGTTTCCACCATCGCCGTCAAGGAGGGGCAGGAGGTTCGCGCCGGCGACGTGCTGTGCACTCTGGAGGCGATGAAGATGGAGACGGCGATTCATGCCGAGGTGGACGGAAAGGTCTCCAGAATCCTCGTGCACCCCGCGCAGCAGGTGGATGCCAAGGACCTTCTCATGGAATTGGAGTAAGCGGGATCGGAACGTCCGATTGCGGTTGTGGTGGCCGGAAAATACCCGCAACTTGCGGCACATCTGTTGCATAAATGCAACCATCGATACCCTGCAAGGTGATACAACCCCCGGTCGAGGGGGGGATGCGGCCAAAGGCTGGAGGGGCTTTTGGTGAACCTTTTGCTAGGGGAGGTTGCATGTTCAGAGGATCGACTTTCTTCGGCATCGCCATGGCCGGAGCCATTTCGATCGCGGTCGGTGGTGCCCATGCCCAGTCCACGATCTACGATTGGACGGGCTTCTATGCGGGTGGTGCCGTCGGATACAGTTTCTTCGACGCCAAGGACAGGCCGCCGTATGGCTTCGGAGGACCGGATCCGGATGGCTTCACGGGTACGGCATTCGCCGGAGCGAACTTCCAGACGGGCCAGCTTCTGCTGGGCATGGAGGCGGACATCACCGGCGGAGATCTGAAGGAATCCAAGGACTGGCTCACACCGCTGGAGATCAACTACGTTGGTACCGTGCGCGGTCGGGTCGGGTTCTCCATGGGTGATATGCTGCTCTATGCCACGGGAGGTCTTGCATACTCCCGGATGACGGCTCGGCATTCCATTCCTGCCGATTCGGCGCGCGAGATGTTCCTCGGCTGGACGGCTGGTGCCGGCATTGATCTGCACGTGAACGAGAGGTGGTTCATCCGGACGGAGTATTTGTATACGGATCTCGGTACCGAATCCTTCGACTTCAGCAACATCGGTCATCCGCACAATGTTTCCGTGGATGGCAGCATGGTCCGGCTGGGTGTCGGTTTTCAGTTCTGAGGTGGAAGAAGCTTTCCTTCTCATGTGGCGCGGTCACTTCGTGTGACCGCGTCTTTTTGTTCGCTTCCGGATAAGGAGAACCCGCCCGGCCTGGCGGCGCGGACGGGTTCCGAGGGGAGGGAGGGGAAGCTTGAAGAGGGAGTGTGCATCCTCCTGTTTCGCAGGGAGGATGCACATGGATGCGGAGAGGGATCAGAGATCCTTCTTGACGAAGTACCAGTCGGTGACCTCGGCGTCGGACATCTTCAGACGCTCCTCGGCATCCTGGATCGTGGCCGGAGGCGGCACGATGACCTTCTCGCCGGGCTGCCAGCCTTCGGGTGTGGCTACACCGTGCTCGTCGGAGGTCTGGAGGGCCTTCACCAGACGCAGGATCTCGTCGATGGAGCGGCCGTTGGTCATCGGGTAGTAGACCATGGCGCGCAGGATGCCTTCCGGATCGATGATGAAGGTGGCGCGCACGGCGGACGTGTCCGCGGCACCGGGGTGGATCATGCCGTACTTCTTCGCCACGTCCATCTTGAGGTCGGCGATGATCGGGAAGGGGATCTCGATGCCGAATTTCTCCTTGATGTTGCGCTCCCATGCGATGTGGGAGAACGTGGAGTCGATGGACAGGCCGAGCAGCTCGGTGTTGATCTCGGCGAAATCTCCGGCGCGGCGTGCGAAGGCGATGAACTCGGTGGTGCACACCGGCGTGAAGTCGGCCGGATGCGAGAACAGCACCAGCCACTTGCCGCGATAATCGGAGAGCTTCTTGACACCGTGGGTGGTCGGCGCCTCGAATTCCGGAGCCGGCTCGTTCAGGCGCGGCATGGCGAACACTTCATTGGTTTCGATGGTCTCGGTCATGTTTCTGTCTCCTCCTGCGTGAGCACGATCATTATCTGCGACTTAGAATAATTCTAATATAAGCAGATTCTGATATTTGTCCAGTCCTTTTTTTGGCTGGTTGTTGACAGATTGTCGCACTTGTTGCGGCTCGGAAATGGGATGGCGGAAAGAAAGGGGGGAGAGGGCTCCCAAATCCGCCCTGTTTCGGATATAGAGTTTCCCCATTCGCATTCAACCTGCACCAACAATCCGAAACGAGAGGTGGACGGCAAGTGATGAAGAAGAGCATTGTTGCAGCCATGGCGCTTCTGGCGCTCGGTTCCGCGGGCGTTTCCCGGGCCGCGGAGGATCCCAAGGCCCTTGCCGGAGAGGCCAAGGAGATCGTGATGGCCTTCATGAAGGAGCTGAAGGGCACTCTGGTTCCCACCATGAAGAAGGACGGGCCGGCGGCCGCCATCGAGGTGTGTCACAAGAAGGCGCAGGAGATCACCGCGAAATACAACAAGGATGGCTGGAAGGTCGGCCGCACCGCGTTGAAGCTGCGCAACCCGAAGAACGCTCCGGACGCCTGGGAGAAGGCCACCATGGAGATGTTCGAGAAGAAGATCGCCGAGGGCGCGGATCCCAAGAAGCTTGCCAGATTCGAGATCGTCGAGCAGGACGGCAAGAAGGTCTTCCGCTTCATGAAGGCGATCCCCGTGGGCAAACCCTGCCTGACCTGCCATGGCGGCAAGGTGGATCCGGCCCTGTACGAGAAGATCAAGTCCTACTATCCGGAGGACAAGGCCATCGGCTTCAAGCCGGGGCAGCTGCGTGGCGCGTTCACTCTGAGCAAGCCTCTCAACTGACGCGATTTTTCCGTTCGCATGCGTATGGCGCCGGACCCAGCGTCCGGCGCTTTCCTTTCCAGTTTTGGCTTGAATGCGGAGGGCATGTGGGAGTAACTTGCCCCGGATGATGCGGTCGAAAAGCATAGCCGAAATTCTTGAGGAGAGAGGGGCGTTTCTCAAGGGCAGACCGGGCGACGAGAATGTCGCGCGGGCCCGTGAACCATTGCTCAAGGCGATCGAGCACAACTATACGCTTTTCGAACCTCTGCGCGACAGGCTGCTGACGAAGGCTGGCATGCCCGAGAGCGAGGCGGTGGCGCAGGATCTCGCCGGCCTGATAGAGCACATGTTCTCCCACGATCTGCTGGTGCGCGAAGACGGGAACATCATGGCCCGCGACGCGGCGGCGCGCCGTTTCCTTTCCGGTGGCTGGCTGGAGGAGCTGGCCTGGCTGGCGGCCATGGAGGCGGGGGCCGACGAGGCAATCTATTCCCAGGTGCTTGGCTGGCGCGTCGGTGATTTCTACGGGGAGAACGAGATCGACGTCATCGTGCGCAAGGGCGAGAATCTCGGTTTCGTTTCCTGCAAGGCGCTGCAGTCGGAGTTCAATTCCGAGAACAGGAAACACCGCAACCGGCTGATGGACGCCCTGCATGAAGCCGACAATCTCTGCGACCATTTCGGCCGCGAGGGGGAACGTGTCGGAATCCTCGTGACCACCGATCTCATCGACGAAGCCCGGAACCAGCCGCGCTACATGGCGCTGATGGGCAAGGCCGCCGTCCTGGATGTGCGGATCATTCCGCTGGAGGAGCTGGAATGGGAGCCGCTCGTGACGGCCATCGGCGAAATCGTCCATGGCAGGAGGGACGGGGAATGAAGGCCATCCGCATCCACCGGACCGGGGGGCCAGAAGTTCTGAAGCTGGAAGAGATGGACGTTCCCGAGCCGGGTCCGGGCGAGATTCTTCTGCGGCACGAGGCGATCGGGCTCAATTTCATCGACACCTACCACAGATCCGGTCTGTATCCCGTCGAGCTTCCCGCGATACCCGGGCTGGAGGGCGCGGGGATCGTCGAGGCCGTCGGCGAGGGCGTGGAGACGCTGAAACCCGGGGACAGAGTCGCCTATGGTGCGGGACCTCTAGGGGCGTATGCGGAATACCGTGTCATGCCCGCCGGGCGCGTGGCGAAGGTGCCGGATGGGATGGATGCCGAAACGGCCGCTGCGGCGATGCTGAAGGGTCTTACGGCCTGGTATCTGCTGAGGGAGACCCACAGGGTGCAACCCGGCGAGACTGTCGTCTTCCTTCCTGCCGCAGGGGGTGTTGGCCTCATTGCCGGGCAGTGGGCGAAGGCCCTGGGCGCGCGCACCATCGGCGTCTGTTCCGGATCCAAGGCCGAGCTGGCGCGTGCGCATGGCTACGATCACGTGATCGACTATACGACGGAAGACATGGCGACGCGTGTCCGTGAGATCACGGAAGGGGAGGGCGGGCCCGTCGTCTACGACGGCGTTGGCGCGGCGACTTTCCTGCCATCTCTGGACTGTCTGCGTCCGCGGGGGCTGATGGTCAGTTTCGGAAATGCGTCGGGCCCCGTGACCGGGGTGGACCTGGGAGACCTCGCGTCCCGCGGCTCGCTATATGTCACGCGACCGATCCTGATGCATTACGTGGCCGATGACCGGGATCTGGCGCGGGCGTCGAAGGAACTGTTCGACATGATCCTGTCCGGCAGGATCCGGATCACCGTCAATCAGCGCTATCCTCTGGAAGAGGCGGCGCGCGCCCACGCCGACCTGGAATCCCGCGCGACCACCGGCCAGACGATTCTGCTGCCGTAATACGGATCTCTTTTTTCGGATGTCGATGGCTAACGTTGCGCGGGGAAAATGCGGTATCCCCGTTCAGGGGCAACTCTTCGTGTTCATGGCGGCCAGCTTGCGCCAGCGGGGGCCACAAGTGGCATTGGCGCAGTAGAAACGGGCGATCGGGGGCAGGGGGATGGCATGGGCCAGCTTCAGAGGGTGGCCGCCGGCGGAGAGGGTCGAGACGACCATGCCCACGAGCTCTCCGCGCGAATTGAAGACGGGACCTCCGGATTCTCCTCGTCTCGTGGCCATGCGAAGCACCATGGCATCGGGATAGCCGTATTTGCCATAGCGTACGACACGGCCGAAATGCATCGATTTGACGGAGCCGACCCGGGCCGTGTCTCCCTGGGCATGGGGTTTGCCGAGCGAGAAGACGGCTTCTCCCTTCTTCAGGCAGGGAGTGGCGGCCGGAGTCACCGGCGGCATCTTCAGGGACGAGATGCGGATGAGGCCCAGGTCGTTGTCGGGTTTGGTCGCGACGACCCGGCCATTGTAGATCCGGCCGTTGGAGGCCCGGGCGCGAACGATGTATCCGGCTCCGGCGGCGACGTGTGCGGCCGTGACGACATGGCCCTCGCGGTCGACGATGAAACCGGACCCCGATGAGACACCCTTGGGCAGCCCCTCGCGCCGCCCCATGGGGGAATAGGGTTTACTGACAACCATGGTCACGAAGGATGGTGTGACGTTCATCAGCAGGCCGGAGATATGGGCGGGGAGGATGGAATCCCGCGGCGCGGTGTCCGTCGCGATCCGTATGTCCCGTACGGATGTATCCAGCTGGGGTTGGTCCGTGGCACAAGCGGACAGCGAGAGGATGGCAACGGTGGCTGTCAGGATAGATGCTATGCGGACCTGTGATTTCACGGACGGTTCCCCCCGATCGAGTCCCGTTGCGACATATCAGGCTGAATCAGAATGACGAAGCACTTTTGCCGGTTGAATGTGAAAAAGGCAAGGCGTTCCAGCCAGAATGCAGTGAGCGGATGATTGTCCATACCGAACACAAGGCAATGTTCGGAGGTGGGGGCTTGGGAAGTCTTGCGTCGTCCGGGTATGTGCTGGTGTGTTTTGTTGAGACGATTCCACTTGGAACCGGATACCACCCACAAAGGAAACGGCCCGGGAAAACCCGGGCCGTCCCTTTTCAGGAAAACCTGAAAGTGTCTTCGACGTGGTTCTTAGAAGAAGAACCAGAAGCCGAGGCCACCGACCAGAGCGGTCGCCTTGGTGCCGGCACCGTCCTTGGCGTTGAAGTAATCCACCTCAGCGGCGATCTGGAGGGCCTCAACCGGACGCCACACGATGTTGCCGCCCACGCTGTAGCCATGGTCCATCAGAGCCGCGTTGGTCAGGTTGGTGTAGTTGAAGTAGCCGAAGGAGGCGTTGGCGGAAACGGTCTCCGTCAGGCTCACACCGGCATTGACCTGGGCGCCGTAGGCCTTGGCCAGACTGCCGATGGTGTTGTTGGAGCGGCAGTAGCCACCGGCGGCGGAGAAGATGCTGTCGCAGCCCAGACCCTTCGTGTACACGAAGCCGGCATTCAGGTTGACCTGAGCGATGTTGGCAGCGGCGCCAACGCCCACCAGATAGCCGGTATCGGTGCCCGTGCCGAGGGCGTTGCCGACCTTGCCGGCCTCACCGGTCACGCGCAGGGAGATGCCGCCGGGAGCGTTGAACTGGGCAAAACCGGCGAAATCCGGAATGGTGGTGGTGTTCATGGCACCACCCAGATTGTCACGGCTCGGGTTCTCGATGCCCACGCCGAAGCTGATCGGGCCACCGGAGTAGGTCAGACGGATCTGGTTGTGACGGGTGCTGTCCAGACCGTACATGGCCGGCTGCGTCGGATAGGCGACGTTGGTGACGGCCGCGATCTGACCGGCATGACCGGCAAGCAGCGTCCACCCGGGCATGAAGTCCCACTCGCCGTAAGCGAGACGGGCTTCGACCTGCGTGGTGGTGGCATCACCCGGAACCGGGTCGACACCGCCAACGCCGAAGCCGTAGGTGGAGAACTGGTTGCGGATCTGGATGCGGGTCCGCACCTGGCCAACGGCGGTGTCGGTCTTGGAGCGGATGTTCAGCGTGCCGCGGGCGGCCAGGTCGAAGTCGCTGTCAGACGCACCGGCAAACTTGGCCTTGCCCCACAGAGCCAGCACACGGATGGAGCCGGAGAGGGTGATCTCGGTGGCCGGAGCCGGCAGATCGGCCGTCGGAGTGATGGCGATCGTGAAACCGCGGCCTTCCGGAGCGCGGTCCATGAGCTTGGTGTCGTC
>CAYSHK010000020.1:0-5037 GCA_964430935.1 uncultured Rhizobiaceae bacterium | reverse complement strand
AGTTCCACGGAGCCGATAGATGGGGGAATGGAAGATGCCCGGGAATGCGAAGCCGGAAACGGGCCATCCAATGCCATTCCCGAAAAGGAAACGGCCCGGGAAAACCCGGGCCGCCCCTTTTCAGGAAAACCTGAAAGTGTCTTCGACGTGGTTCTTAGAAGAAGAACCAGAAGCCGAGGCCACCGACCAGAGTCTTGGCGCGGTTACCACCAAGGGTCTTGGCATTGAAGTAGTCAACTTCAGCAGCGACCTGCAGGGCCTCGACCGGACGCCACACAACGTTGCCGCCCACGCTGTAGCCATGATCGAAGTTACCAGCCAGCGTAAGGTTGGTGTAGTTGAAGTAGCCGAAGGAGGCATTGGCGGAGACGGTCTCCGTCAGACCCACACCGGCATTGACCTGTGCACCGTAACCCTTGGCCAGATCACCAGTGGTGTTGCCAGCACCAACACGGCAGTAGCCACCGGCAGCGGAGAAGATGCTGTCGCAACCCAGACCCTTCGTGTACACGAAGCCGGCATTCAGGTTGATCTGGGCGATGCTGGCCGCCGCACCGACACCAACCAGGTAGCCAGTGTCCGTACCACCGGCAGCGTCACCAACCTTACCGGCCTCACCGGTCACGCGCAGGGAGATGCCACCAGGCGCATTGAACTGGGCGAAGCCAGCGAAATCCGGAACGGTCGTCGTATTGACAGATCCGAGATTGTCGCGGCTCGGATTCTCGATACCCACGCCAAAGGTGATCGGACCACCGGAGTAGGTCAGACGAATCTGGTTGTGGCGGGTGCTGTCCAGACCGTACATGGCCGGCTGCGTCGGATAGGCGACGTTGGTGACGGCCGCGATCTGACCGGCATGGCCGGCAAGCAGCGTCCAGCCCGGCATGAAGTCCCACTCGCCGTAGGCGAGACGGGCTTCGACTTCGGTGTTGTTGTCGTCGCCCGGAACCGGATCGACCCCAGCAGCGTCGAAGCCGTAGGTGGAGAACTGGTTGCGGATCTGGATGCGGGTCCGCACCTGGCCGACGGCGGTGTCGGTCTTGGAACGGATGTTCAGCGTGCCGCGAGCGGCCAGATCGAAGTCGCTATCAGAGACGCCATTCTCCTTAGACTTGCCCCACAGAGCCAGCGTCCGAATGGAGCCGGAGAGGGTGATCTCGGTGGCCGGAGCCGGCAGATCGGCCGTCGGAGTGATGGCGATGGTGAAGCCACGGCCTTCCGGAGCGCGGTCCAGAAGCTTGGTGTCGTCGCCACCCACCATGGCGATCTCCTTGGCGCCACGCTGGAAGGTGATCATGGACACGCCCTCGGGCAGAGCGGCGCCGCGGGACTCGATGGTGTTCACACGAGCCTGAAGAGCCTCGATCTGGGCCTTCAGGTCGGAGAGGTCGTCAGCTTGGGCGCCGGTAGCCATGACGGCCATGGCGACGCCACCCAGCAGAGCGCGACGAATCCACTTGGAATTGGTCATTGGTTAATCTCCCACAATCTTCTTGCGAAGTTTTAGGCTTTCTGTGCCCCCAGATCCCCTGCAAAGGCTTCCGGTACCGGAGGCGGTGAATAACGATTCATGCCTGAATCGCTATGGCCCTGTTTTCGCTTTTTGAGATGTGATGGTCAACAGCGCGCGCCTTTCTCCGGGGCTTTTGAAAGGGAGGTGTGTCGTTGATGCAACATCCATCCCCGCGATTGCACGTATTCCGACAACCCGGCTGCAATCCGTGGTTCTGTTGCGCGGGTGAAATTAACGGTTTATTATCATTTTCCATATCGCCGCGACCAGCCGATGGAATCGATTCCGCGTTCTCCGGCTTTTGGCGTGCGGCAAGAAGGGGGCCGATCACAGAAGACGACGCATGCATGCCGACATGACCATATCCCAGCGCCCTTTCCCCTCGCGGGAGAGTGGGCGGCAGTCGGCCTGCAGGCGATTCCGCCCCTGAGGCGGCATCCGTCCGGGTCCACGGGGACCGGGATGCCGGAACCGCTGCAACGACAGGGAGCCCGTCATGAGGGGAAACAAGGGAATCCGGTGCTGCATCAGGGGCGTTCTCTGGGGGCTGATTCCGCTTCTGTTCATTCTGCTTCTGGCCTGGTTCGTGGCAAGGCCCGGCATGGAGAGCGACCTGCGGTCCGCCGCGCTGGAAAGGCTCAAGGCGGCGGGGCAGGACTGGGCCGGCATGGAGATGGAGGGACGCGACGCCCGACTGACGGGGCAGGCCCCTTCCCGCACGGGGCTGGTGGACGCGGCCCGGAATGTCCGGTCCGTCTATGGAATCCGGCGGGTGAGCGTCGCCGACGTGGCGATACGGCTGGCGCCGCCGACGGTGGACCCCGTCGCCGTCTCCCGCGCTCCGCTGACGATCACGGGCACCTGGCCGGAGGACAGTGGCGCGGGGCTCGAAGTCGAGGTCATGGGGCGCACCTACGCACTGGGCCGCTCGCCGGAGCTCAAATCCGACGGACGGGGAAAGTGGACGCTGACCCTGGAGAGCCTGCCGCCGGACGGGGTGCATGATGTCGTGGCGATGACCGTGGACGGGGAGAGGCGCGCGTCCGACACCACCACCAACGAACTCGTGGTGGATACCACGCCGCCCGCGGATCCGACGATCGGCCGCGCGAAGATCGGGGGGCAGAAGGTGCGGCTGGGCGGAACATGGCCGGAAGGGGATGCGAAGACTCTTTCGGTTTCGGTCGGCGACCGGGTCTTCGAGCTGGGCCGCGACAGGGAGCTGCGCAGCGACGGCAAGGGGAACTGGACGCTGGATCTCGGGAGAATGCTGCCCGAGGGCACCTACGACGTGGCGGTCACCGTCACGGATGCCGTCGGCAATACGGCCGTGGTGCGGAAGAAGGGGCTGCTCGCCATCGATTTCACTCCGCCGGCGGAACCGGCCATCACCCATGCGGCCTTCGATGGAGGCAGGATCGTCGTGGAGGGCGTCTGGCCGAGGGCGGATGCGCGGCGGCTGATCGTTTCCGTCGGTGGCAAGAACTACGAGCTCGGGCGCGACCGGGAGCTGGTTGCGGATGACAGGGGACGGTGGCGCCTGACCCTCGACAAACGTCTTCCGGACGGGAGATACGACGTGACGGTCACCGCGGTGGATGCCGCCGGCAACCGCTCGCAGGCCGTGGGCAGGGGCATCCTCCTGGTGGATACGAAGGCGCCCGCGATCGGCGATCTCACCACGGTCGAGGTGGGCGAGGACGGCAAGGTGCGCATTCGCGGCACATGGAAGCCGGAGGACGGGGCCGTGCTTCGGGCGCGCCTGGGCGGCAGGACGTACGTGCTGGGCCGGACGGAGGCCTTCGTCTCCGACGGAAAGGGGCACTGGACCCTGGAACCGGAGGAGCCTTTCGGGCCCGGCCGTTACGATCTCGTTCTGGACAGCGAGGATGCCTCGGGCAACCGGGCGCACAGGGAATTCACCGCCGCCGTCGTGGTGGCGGCGCCGAAAGCGGAGGAGCCGGAGAGAGAGGAGGCGGAAAGGAAGAAGGAAACGGAGGAGGGCGACGCCTCCACGCCTCCCGCGGATACGACACCTCCCGCGGCTCCCACGGTCGTCGCCATGAAGACCCGGCAGCGGCAGCCGCGCATCACGGGCTCCTGGCCTGCGGACGACGCCGTCTCCCTGGAGGTGGAGGTCGGCGGGCGGAAGTACCGCAAGGGTTTCGGCGAGGCGCTTGAGGTGGATGGCGGCACGTGGACTCTGGTACCGGACGAGCCGCTCCCGGATGGCACCTACGACGTGAAGGTCACGGTGAAGGACGCGGCGGGCAACGCGGCCACGGATTCCTCCAGGAACGAGCTGGTGGTGGATGCCACCTCGCCGAAACCGCCGACCGTCGAGCCCCTGGCCACGCTGGAGGGTGGTCGTGTGACCATTCGCGGCACGTGGCCGGAAGGGGATGCGAAATCGCTGACGGTGGAGGTGGGCGGCAGGACCTACGTGCTCGGTGCCGGCGGTTCACTGAGGAAGGAGGGGCCGGGACGGTGGGTGCTCGACCTTCCGGACCGTCTCGCACCCGGAGCCCACGACGTGAAGGCGACGGCCGTCGACGAGCTGGGGAACGTCTCCACCGATCAGACGGTGAACGAGATCGTCGTCAAGCCCCAGCCGAAGGTCGTGCAGCCGGAGGAAACCGGGGACAAATTGAAGAAGAGCGATCTGGCCTGCCAGAAAAATCTCGATGCCGTTCTCGGGCGGGCGACCATACATTTCGAAAGTGACAGCGAGCGCATCCGTCCGGAAAGCATGAAGCTTCTGGAGGAGGTGGCGCGGATCCTGAACACGTGCCCGAAGACCCGCGTGCTCGTCGCCGGCCATACGGACGCGACGGGATCCGCCACCTACAACCAGTCCCTTTCCGAGCGTCGCGCCGCGGCTGTCGGCCGGGCGCTCGTGAAACTCGGCGTATCCGCCTCCCGGTTCAGCGCGGTGGGCTATGGCGAGAGCCGGCCTGTTGCGGACAACGATACGGAGGAGGGACGGGCGAAGAACCGCCGTATCGAATTCATCATAACGCCCGTCGAGGAGTGACAGGGAGGAAAGGCGATGGATTTCTGGAACTTCAAGGACTTCTCCTATGTGGCGGTAAGTCACTGGTTCTGGCTGCTGTTGGCGCTGCTGCTCGGACTGGTGGTCGGCTGGCTGTCGTGCAGGGACCGGCATGCCCGTGGCTGAGACGGTTTCCATGGGCATGAGGAAGACGCCCGGCCGGGAAAGGCGTCCGGAAGAAGGCTGAGCCCGCGGGCCGTCGGGAGCGAACGGATGACGCCGGTTTCCGGGATCCGGCGGGGAAGGATGAAACCATGATGCACTTTCTGTTGGAACTCGTACTGTGGCTGCTGCTGGCCTTTTTCATCGGCGCCATCATCGGATGCCTGATCCGTCGCCTCATGGCGGGCGGTGAGGAGGATGCGAAGTCCGGTGCCGGCGCCGGTACGGCGGCCGCGGTGGCCGGAGGCGTGGCCGCCGCGACGGCTGGGGCCGAGGAAAAGGACGAGGCCGAACGGCGAAAGGCCGA
>CAYSHK010000019.1:0-46905 GCA_964430935.1 uncultured Rhizobiaceae bacterium | reverse complement strand
GATGTGCCGGCCGTGGCCATGGTCACCGCCTCCCACAACGACAACGGTTGGACCGGTGTCAAGATGGGATGCGACGCTCCTCTGACCTTCGGACCGGACGAGATGGGCGCCCTGCGCGACATCGTGCTCTCCGGCGGCTGGAAGGAGAGGGAGGGCGGGCGCCTCGTGCACCGCCCGGAGGTGCGGGAACACTATCTGGCGGACCTGAAGAGGAGAGCCGGTACGCTTTCCCGTCCGCTGAAGGTCGTCTGCGCGTGCGGCAACGGCACGGCGGGGGCCTTCGCGCCGGAGGTGCTGCGGGCCATGGGGGCCGAGGTCGTCGAGCTGCACTGCGAACTGGATCATTCCTTTCCGCACTACAACCCGAATCCCGAGGACATGAAGATGCTGCACGACATGGCGGCCATGGTGCGGGAGACGGGAGCCGATCTCGCACTGGGGTTCGATGGCGACGGAGACCGCTGCGGCGTGGTGGACAACGAAGGAAACGAGATCTTCTCCGACAAGATCGGCGTGCTCATCGCCCGCGATCTGGCACGCCGTTTCCCCGGCGCGAAATTCGTCGTGGACGTGAAGAGCACCGGGCTTTTCGAAACCGATCCGGTGCTGAGGGAGCTCGGTGCGGAAACCGACTACTACAAGACCGGCCATTCCTACATCAAGCGCCGCACCACGGAGCTGGAGGCGATAGCCGGCTTCGAGAAGTCCGGACATTTCTTCTTCCGTCCGCCGGTCGGGCTGGGCTACGACGACGGTATCGTCTCGGCCATCGCCGTTCTGCACATGCTCGACCACAACCCCGGAAAGAGCATGGCCGATCTGTACCGGGAGCTGCCGAGGACGTGGGGGACGCCGACCATGGCGCCGCACTGCCCGGACGAGGAGAAATACGGGGTGATCGAAAGGGTCGTCGCCCACTACCGCGGGCGCATGGAGGCCGGGGAGACCGTGGCGGGACTGCGCATCACCGGCGTCAATACCGTGAACGGCTGCCGCTTTACCCTCGAGGACGGAACCTGGGGACTGATCCGCGCCAGCTCCAACAAGCCGGAACTGGTCGTCGTCGCCGAGAGCCCGGTCTCGGAGGAGATGATGCGCGCCGTCGTGGAGGACATCACCACCCACCTGGCCGGCTACGGCAACGTCGGGGAGTACAACCAGACGATATGACGGAGCGAGGCGCGGCCATCCGGGATGCGCGGGGCGATGGCCGATCCTGCCGCCGTCCCTTTCACGCCGGCCGGTGGTGCGATGGCCGCCCGGTCCGGATTTTTCCCCACGCGGCACCATATTACCCTTGACTCATTCTAAAAACCGAGTAAAAAGGTCGGGAATACAGGAGAGAAGCCCCGGTGCCGGAGGGTGGGAGAAACTCCCGCGATGTGGCCGGGGCGAGGGGCCGGAAGGTTCCGGCGCCCGCACGGACTTAAGGACTCAGGACCATGCTGATGGACAACCACAATCTCACCCCATGCGGCGTTCGCAGGCAGGACGTCAAGGTGCCGTCGAAGGAGTCGCTGCGCTCCTCCGGACAGGTGCAGTCCCTGTCCCGCGCCCTGAAGCTGCTCAATGCGCTGTCCTATCACCCGCAGGGGCTGTCGCTCTCCGAGCTGGCGCGCGAGGTGGGGCTGCCGAATTCCACGGCGCACCGTCTTCTGACCACGCTCCAGAACGAACGCTACGTCCGTTTCGATGCGGAACGCTCCACCTGGATGATCGGCGTGCAGGCCTTCCAGGTCGGGTCCGCCTTCATCCGTTCGCGCGACATGATCCAGATCGCGCGTCCCATCATGCGCCGGCTGATGCATGCCACCGGCGAGACGGTCAATCTCGGCATCCTCGACCGCTGCGAGGTGATCTATCTGGCGCAGGTGGAGACCAAGAAGATGATGCGCGCGATCGCCGGCCCCGGCGGGCGGGCCTACATCCACGCCTCCGGCATCGGCAAGGCGCTGCTGGCCTTCTCGTCGCAGGAGACGCTGGAGAAGATCCTCGGCTGCTGGGATCCGCGTCCGCTCACGGCGCGGACCATCACCTCGGAGGCGGAGCTGCGCCGTGATCTGACTGCCATCAGGGCCAGGGGCTACGCCATCGACGACGAGGAGACGGCCATCGGTCTGCGCTGCGTCGCATCCGTCATCTTCAACGAGCACGCCGAGCCGGTCGCCGGCATCTCGGTGTCCGGTCCCGCTGCACGCATCTCCTCCCAGCGTCTTGCGCAGCTCGGCACTCTGGTGACCGAGGCCGCCGCCGACATCACCCACGAGATGGGCGGACGCTGGCCGCTGCGGAAGCTCCAGTCCACCGGGTCCTGAAGAATGTCCGGAAACGGCCGGGGAGGGGAACGATCCCCCTTACCCGGACGGCCGGAAATGTGCTAGGCAGGGCGCGAAACGTGCCGGAGGCGGGGGCGTCCGGCGCAGCAGACACGCATACAGTTCAGGTAAGGGAAAAATGTCAGAGATCACCAAGGAAAGGATCACGGAAGCTCTGAAGTCCGTGAAGGCTCCTGGCGGCGAGGTGGACATCGTCTCCGCCGGCATGGTGTCCGAAATCGTCATCGCCGGCGGCAACGTCATGTTCGCCCTGCAGGTCGATCCGGATCAGGCGTCCGCATACGAGCCCGTCCGCAAGGCGGCGGAGGAGGCGGTGAGCGCCCTCGACGGGGTCGAGAAGGTCATGGTCGCGCTGACCGCCGAAAAGAAGCCCGGCGAGGAGGGCGGACGGCCCAGGAAGGCGCCGCAGCCCACCGCGTCGCAGGCTCCGGGCATTCCGGGCGTGTCGCACATCATCGCGGTGGCTTCCGGCAAGGGTGGTGTCGGCAAGTCCACCACCTCCATCAATCTCGCGCTGGGGCTTGCCTCCCTCGGCCTGAAGGTGGGCATTCTGGACGCCGACATCTACGGTCCCTCCCTGCCCAAGCTGCTCGGCCTGAAGCAGGAGCCGGAGCCCGATCCCGAGAACCCGGACAAGCTGAAGGCGCTCGAGGCCTACGGTCTGAAGGCCATGTCCATCGGTTTCGTGGTCGACGAGGCCACTCCGGTGATCTGGCGCGGTCCGATGGTCATGTCGGCGCTGCAGCAGATGATGCACGAGATTTCCTGGGGCGATCTCGACGTGATGGTCGTGGACATGCCTCCGGGCACCGGCGACGCCCAGCTGACCATGGCGCAGCAGGTGCCGCTCTCCGGTGCCGTCATCGTCTCCACGCCGCAGGATCTCGCCCTGATCGACGCGCGCAAGGGCCTGAACATGTTCAAGCGTGTGAACGTGCCCATTCTCGGCATCGTCGAGAACATGAGCTACTTCATCTGCCCGAATTGCGATACGCGGCACGAGATCTTCGGTCACGGCGGCGCCCGCCAGGAGGCCGAGCGGATGGGTGTGCCCTTCCTCGGCGAGATCCCGCTCGATCCGGATCTGCGCGAGCGTTCGGATTCCGGCCGTCCGATCGTGGCCACGGAACCCGACAGCCCGCATGCGAAGGCCTATCGCCAGATGGCGGAAACCATCTGGAACAAGCTGCACACCGGCGACACGGGCCGCCGTTCCATGCCGCGGATCGTCGTCGAATGAGCGGCTGAACACCCGCATCGGTGGAAAAATCTGGAAACGGAACGCGGCAGGGTTGACGCCCTGCCGCGTTTTCCTGTTAAAAAACATAAAATTGCCGCCGCCTACTAATAGTGAATCTAGTGTTAACCGTTTGGTGAGCGGCAGTGAGGCAGTATCGGAGAGAGAGGTACGGTCGTGTTGCGGCGGCTGTGTTTGCATACCAAGGGGCTTGAGTCATGAAAATCTTCCTCTATGTGGTCGCCCTCATCCTCATCGCTTTCGGCGCGGCCATCAGCGTCATGAGCTGGCTGGCTCCGGGCGATGTGCTCGTCGGGGTGACACCGGCGCTTGGCGCGGCCCTGCTGGTCGGGGGGCTGCTGCTGCTGGGACTTGGCGTGATCGTTGCGGGACTGCAGGAGCTGAACGCCAACATCCTGCATCTGCTCTATCTCGTCAGCGAGCAGCAGAACGCCTTCGCCGCATCCGGAGAGGAGGTCGCGGGCATGGAGGAGGCAGAGCCTCCCTATGGAGGAGAAGAGCCCCTCGCGCCGGCGGTTCCTCCAACGGCCGCGACCGCGCCGCCCGCCGCACCGGCTGCCGAGCCGCCCGCCGCGACCCGGGGCCCGGCGACGGGAGAGGCGCCGACGTCCGGGCATATGGCTGCCGCGGCGGCCGTTGCCGCCATGGCCGCGCAGGGCGCCGCGGGGGATGCGTCCGCGGAGAAGCGGACCGATGCCGCTCCGGAGAAAGTCGGGATGGAGGAGGCTGCGGCGGCTCCCTTGACGCCGGAGGAGAGCGGAGCGCCGACGAAGGGGAGCGCCGCATCAGCCGGGCCGGAGCCCGTCGCCGCCGTGAAAACGTCTTCGATATCCGTCGCGGAAAAGGCCGGGAAGGCGGAGCCGGCCGTGGAGAAAACCACGGAGAAGCCCGCCGAGGCGAAGCCGGCATCGAAGGAGCGGGTGGAAGCGAAGGAGCGGCCGGAGGCCGCCGTTGGCGGAAAGCCGGAAACCGGAAGATCCGAAGGCGGGAAGCCCGGAATTGGCCGGCCCGGGACCGGAAAACGGGATATCTCGGGCAAGGGAGATGGAGCGTCGGCAACGGAGAAGCCGGACGCGACGCCCGGCGGAAAGGTTGCGGACGGAAGGAAGACGCCATCCGATGACCGTCCCGCTGGTGGAAAGGATGCGCCCGCCGTTGCCGCGCGGGCGAAGGAGGGAAGCGCCGGAAAGGCCGAGCAGCCTCGGCGGGGGAAGGAGGAGCCCGTCGCCGGCGCGCGGACGGATGAGGCGAAGAGGCCCGCCGCGCCCGATGGCAGGAGGACGGAGCCGGAGGCCGCGAAGGGCGGAATGGCGGCCGGTGGTGACAAGCCGGCGGATGCGGGCGCGGATGCGGCGGTGGAAGAGCCCGCCGGGGCCGTGTTCGGCGCTGCGGGCGGAGGAGACGGCAAGGGCAAGGGAATGTCCGCCGCGGAGAAGATCGCCGCCCGTCTGGAGGCTCTGAAGAAGGAGAGCGTCTTCTCGGAAAGGAAGACGGCTGCGGCCGTTCCCGGCGAGGAGCAGCCGCTGGAGAAGGTGCTGAAGAACGTTGCGGAGCCCGCCGGGGAGGAAGGCGCGGCCGAGGCCGAAGGGGACGCGGAGCCCGTCGGAGAGGATCTGCTCTATGTCGTGGAGCAGCGCGTCATCCGGGGGCGTCAGGCGCGGATCCTGTCGGACGGCACGATCGAGGCGGAAATGGACGAGGGCTGGCTCCGTTTCGAGAACCGCGAACACCTGGACGAGTATCTCGACGCCCTGGAAGCCGAGAAGTGACACCGGCGCGCCGCGGACTTCCGGACTGAAGGTCCGCGCGCCAGCCCATGGACCACCGGTCGCGGCGGTAGCGGGAGATGTTTCCCGCGACCGCCCGGCGCGGGCGTGAAAGGTTGCCGCGTCAGCGCACGTCCAGCACGGAGGTCCGGGCCTTGCGGGCCACTTCCGTCGCGGTGGAGCCGAACAGGATCCGCTGCAGGCGCGAGCGTCCCTCGTCGGACACCACAGTGACGAGGTACTTCTCCCCGTACTCGACGATCTTCTCCACCGGGTCGCCGATGGCGACGATGGTTTCCTTCACCGGAATGTCCAGCTTGTCGAGCAGGGCCGCGGCGTCGTCCACGGCCTTGCGGGCCTTTTCGTGCTCCGCCTGCGTGGGAGCGACGGAGAACAGCGTGATCTCCTCGCCCGCCTCGTAGGCGAGAATGGCCGAGCGCCGCACCGCGTTCATGGAGCGCGCCGAGCCGTCGGTGCAGATGAAGAAGCCCTTCCGGTCGAGGGAATCGCGCGCGATCATGACGGAGCAGGGGGCCAGCGCCATGACCCGTTCCGCAACGACATGGTGGAACAGAACCCACAACCCGGACTTCTTCCAGCGCGTCGGCTCGCCCATGATGATCAGGTTGTAGGGCCCCAGTTCGTACTGGTCCAGAATGCCCGTGGTGATGTCGGGGGCCACCTTCAGCTTGAGGACGATCTCGCGCCCCTGCGGACACCGGAACGACACCTTGTTGTCGCCGGCGGGATCTCCCCAGGCGTCGGTGTGGCTGGTGTGCGTCTCGCAGCGGTCGAGCGGCATCTTCAGCTCTTCCTTGAGCACCTCCAGGCCCTTCTTCAGAAGCCGCAGACCTGGCAGCTCCACGCCGGCCTCGAGCATGTTGCGCCGCGCGATGTTGATCTGGATGCTTCCCGACCTGTCGATGGGACGCACGTACAGCAGGATGATGTCGCAGGTCTCGCAGTTCGCCAGTCGGGCGGCGAGCCGGACGACGTAGAGAGTTTCCTCGTCCTTGAGCGAAACGAGGACGCGGAAGCGCTTGCGGCGTTCCGCGCGCTGCTTCTCGATCTGCTGGCGCACCGCTTCCTCGTGGCGCTCTTGCAGGGGCGATTTCTTCAGAAAGTCAAGGATGCCCATCGGTCACGCTCCCAACAGTGGCCAGTAGAACGCTGCCGCGGCCAGCATGATGA
Source organism: uncultured Rhizobiaceae bacterium (assembly GCA_964430935.1). Lineage (GTDB taxonomy): Bacteria > Pseudomonadota > Alphaproteobacteria > Rhizobiales > Aestuariivirgaceae > Thermopetrobacter. The sequence goes on along the minus strand of CAYSHK010000019.1, from coordinate 40,354 downwards.
TCGTGGACATGATGACCATCCGCCAGCCCACTTTCAAGAAGTCGGTCGTCTTGAGGTAGCCCGAAGCATAGACGATCGTGCAGGCGGGGGTGCCCACAACCGTCAGATAGGCGAAGGCCGAGGACACGGCGGTGATGAAGCCGATGATGATCGGGCTCTCGCCGGCCGCCTGCGCCAGATTCAGCACGATCGGTCCCAGCACGGCCACGGCCGCGCCGTTGCTCATGGTATTGGTCACGCCTGTGGTCAGCGCCGAGACGGCCGCCCACAGGCCGATGCCCTGGCCCATGCCCAGCGGCTTGAGCATGGCGAGGAAGTTGTTGGCCACCCATGCCGCGGCGCCGGTGTCCTTCATCTGCACACCCAGCGAGATGGCTGCGGCGTAGAGCAGGACGACGCCCCAGTTGACGCCCGAGTTGACGTCCTCCCAGCGCACCAGACCGGCGATCAGGAAGGCCGCGGCGCCGGCCACGGCGATGGTGCCCATGCCGTAGTCCGAGGACAGCATGATCCAGCCGTACAGAACGCTGAAGAACAGGATGATGGCCACCCAGTCTCCGGGCTTGAGGGGGCCCTGTTCGAGCACTTTCCCGCGCAGCCGCGCCACGGCGCGGTCCAGCCGCCGGTATTCCGGACGGAAGGCGGTGAACAGGATCAGCGTCACGAACGGAAGCTGCAGGAGGAAGATGGGATAGGCGTAGGCCATCCACTTCGCGTAGTCGATCAGATACTTGTACGTCTCCGGATTCGTCGGGTCGTAGAAGAATTCCTTCCAGTAGCCGATCATGATGGCGTTTCGCGCTCCGCCCGAGGGGGTGCCGATGCCGGCGATGGAGCAGCCGTACGAGATCGAGAACAGCAGCACCGCCGCCAGATTGCGGACCTTCTTGGGATCCCTGGACGTGAGCGTGATCAGCGTGATGCCCACCGGCAACATCATCGCGGCCACCGTGTGCTCGCCGATGAAGGAGGCCAGAAGGCCGGAGACCACGGATATGCCGAAGGCGATGTTGAGCGTCTTCGTTCCCGTCACCTTCACGATCGCCCATGCGATGCGGGTGTCCAGCTTCTGCTTCACCACCGCGACGGCGAGCATGAGCGAGCCCATGATGAAGAGGACGGAATCCGTCATCAGGCTCTTGGCCACCTTCGTGGAACCGATCCCCAGCAGCACCACCTGCGCCACGACGATCATCAGCGCCACCGTGGGCAGCGGCACCGGCTCCGTGATGAACAGGATGGTGGCCACCACGGACATGACGAGAACGATGTGTCCCTCGCGCGAAAGCCCTTCCGGCGTGGGCAGCATGAGCAGGATGGCGCCCAGAATGATGGCGATGAAGAACCAGCGCTTCTCGATGAAGTAGTGGAGGTTGACGGCCTGGCGGAAAAGAAGCCATCGCTGGTAGCCGCGCCGTCTCAGATGCGAGATGTAGTCGGGTTCCGGTGCCTGCAGGCTGTCGCGGGCCAGCTCGAAGTGTGGTCTTTCTGCGTCCGTCTGCGCCATGAAACTCCCCCTTGCCCGTGGCGTGGCAAAGTGTGATGCTTCTTCCCTGTGCGGAGAGTCGGGAAGGGCCGGGCACGTCAACTCGGCCCGGCCTCCCGGGATCCGCATCCCTCATGAATACATTCAAATTTTCGGATACCTTTAGCCCGGAGTTTCCCACATGTCGAGACTGGATGCCGTTCTGGAGGCCATTGACCGCACCCATGATGCGAGCATGCAACGTTGGTTCGAGCTGTTGCGCATACCGTCCGTCTCGACCGATCCCGCGCATGCGGCGGATTGCCGTCGCGCCGCGGAGTACATGGCCGACCTTCTTTCCGGCATGGGACTGGACGCTTCGGTGCGCGACACGCCGGGGCATCCCATGGTGGTCGCGCACATGGACGGGGCGGGAGGGGACGCGCCCCGCGTGCTCTTCTACGGCCACTACGACGTCCAGCCCGTGGATCCCCTCGAGGAATGGCGCACGGATCCCTTCGAGCCGACGCTCGTCGTCGGCGAGGACGGGCGGGAACGGGTGTTCGCCCGGGGGGCGTGCGACGACAAGGGGCAGCTGATGACCTTCATCGAGGCGCTGCGCGCGCACATCGACGTCACCGGCGGTCAGCCCCTGAACCTCACCATTCTGCTGGAGGGCGAGGAGGAGAGCGGCAGTCCCTCCCTGGATCCGTTCCTGGAGGAGAACGCCGGGGAGCTGCGCGCCGACATCGCCCTGATCTGCGATACGAACCAGTGGGATGCGGACACGCCGGCCATCACGACCCGCCTGCGCGGAATGATGCACGACGAGGCGATCGTGACGGGGCCGCGCGTCGATCTCCATTCCGGGCTGTACGGCGGGCCGGTGCACAACCCCAACCATGTCGTCGCCCGGCTGATCGCCGGTCTGTGGGACGAAAGGGGCAGGGTGACGCTCGAGGGATTCTACGACGGCGTGCGGGAGATGCCCGAAGCGACGCGTCGGGCCTGGGCGTCCCTGGGGCTGGACGACGAGGCCTTTCTCGCCGAGGTGGGGCTCGTTCCGCCCGCGGCCGGCGAGGAGGGATACACGGCCCTGGAGAAGGTCTGGGCCCGTCCCACCGTCGAGGTGAACGGCATGTCCGGCGGCTATACCGGGCCCGGCGCCAAGACCGTCATTCCCCGCGAGGCCTTCTTCAAGATTTCCTGCCGTCTGGTGGACGATCAGGACCCGCATGCCATCCGCGAGGCGTTCAGGAGGTATGTGCGGGAAAATCTGCCGGCGGGCATGCGGGTGCGTTTCTCGGAGGAGGGGGGCGCCTCGCCGGCCGTGCGCGTGCCGGAGGACCTGCCCGCGGTGCGCGCCGCCGCGCGCTGTCTGGCCGACGAATGGGGCAGGGAGCCCGTGATGATGGGGTGCGGCGGCTCCATCCCGGTGGTGCGCTCGTTCAAGGACATACTGGACATGGACAGTCTGCTCGTCGGCTTCGGCCTGCCGGACGACGCCATCCATTCGCCGAACGAGAAATACGACGTGCGCAGCTTCCACAAGGGCATCCGCAGCTGGGCACGCATCATAGGGGCTCTCGGCGGGGCGGAGTGACGCCCCGGCGTGTCCCGTATGCCGCGCGGAGGGGGCGGTGTGCTCTCCGCCGGTCGGCCTACTGGCTCCTCAGCCACCAGAGGAAGAAGCCGAGCATGCCCACGCCGGTGGCCAGGTACAGCCAGCCGGTCACCCGGATGAAGATGTCGTAGAAATCATCCCCGCCCTTCCCGTCGTCGCCGTCGGGAGGACGCCTGTCGCCGTCGTTCGCCATGCGGCGAGACTAGCCCGCCTCCATGCGCCTGCGCAAGTGGGCCGGTACGACGTGATCGGGAATGCCCAGCCCCGGCAGATTGTGCGCGTCGGGCTCCGGCTCCCCCGCAATGGTGCGGACCGGTACGACACCCGCCCAGATGGGGAGGGAGAGGTCCTCCTCATCGTCGGAGACGGGCCCCGAGCCGATCTTGGCGGACGCCTCGTCGAGGGAGAATTCCAGCACCGTAGTGGCGGCGAGCTCCTTCTCCGTCATCGGGCGCAGAAGCTCCGCGCGTCCCGGAAAATAGCTCTCGATCATGGCGACGAGACGCGCCTCCTTCTCGTCCTCCGGCACAATCCGCGGCCGCGCGTAGATCATCGCGGAACGGAAATTGACCGAGTGGTGGAAGGCGGAGCGGGCCAGCTTCCAGGCGTCGAGAATGGAGACCGTCAGGCAGCACGGGTTTCCGGCCGCGGCCTTCAGTTTCCGCCCCGCCCGGGAGCCGTGGATGTAGACGTGACGCCCCTCCCGCCAGTGCATGGTCGGAAAGACCGCCGGCCAGCCGTCCATGACCACGCCGAGATGCGCGAGCGGCTGGGCGTCCAGTATCGCCGCGACGGTCTCGAAGTCGTAGGCCGCCTTGTGATGCGCGCGGCGCAGTCGGACCCGGTCCGTGGGTGCGGAATGATCTTTTCCCCTGCGTGCGGACATTTTTTCTTCTCCAAAAGTCGAAGTGTCGCGAGTGGTAGTGATGTTTTCCAGACCCGGAAAGAGCCAGAACTTCCCCTGCGGTAGAACCAATCACGAATTCGTGATCTTGATATTCGTCAAGGCGCATGTTCCATGGTACAAATCATAAGAATTGAAATGATTTCAATGGCCGGGGAAAAGGAAAGGTGGAATTCATCCATTCACGGGGAAGGAAAAAAATTTTCCCATGCGGTCTGCTGATCGCTTTCGTCATGATTTCATCTCCCGCGTGGGCGGAGGTGACGGCCGATGATCTTCGCGCCCGTCCGTCTCTGGGAGCCGCCCGCAATTCCATCGTCTGGATGACCCTCCGGAACACTTCGCCGGAACCGGACCGTCTGCTGCGTGCGGAGGGGGACGTGGCCGAGCGCGTGGAGCTGCACACGCACGTCATGGAGACGAACGCCGGACGGATGATCATGCGCATGCGGCCGGTGCCGGACATCGCCGTTCCGGCGAACGGCGAGGTCCGCCTGGAGCCGGGCGGGCTGCATGTGATGCTGATGGGCGTGAAGCGGCCGTTGCGTCCGGGGGACAGTTTCACGCTGCGGCTGATCTTCGAGCACGCGCCCCCTCTGGAAGTCACCGTCCCTGTTCTGAAACTGTCCGAAACCATGGGCGGACACGGCATGAAGGGCGGAATGGATATGCGCCCCCCGTCGCGGAAGGGCGCGGACTGAACACTTGGGCTCGCGGCCGTTCGCGGCCACTGCCCCCGGCTGCGGACGGCTCCGTCGGGCCGCCCCGCCGCCGTCAGGCGGCGGGGTCTCTTTTTGCCTGCCGCAGGGAGGCGTAGAGGGAGCTTGCCAGTATGATGACGATGCCGGCCAGGGCTGGCGCGTCCGGCAGCTCGCCGAAGACCAGCCATCCCGCCAGTACGCCCCAGAAGATGATGGAATAGCGCCACGCGGAAGTGGAGCTGACCGGAGCGATCCGCACGGCCACCACGATCAGCACGTAGGCCGATCCAAGAAAGAGCGCGCACCCCGCCAGCATGAGCCACTGTTCCGCATCGGGTGGGGCGGAGGGCGTGAAGGCCCACAGTCCCAGCCCGGCCACCTGCACGAGCAGCACGTTCGCAAGGGCCACCACCAGGGACGGCGCTCCGGAGGGAATGCCGCGGGTGGAGATGTCCCGAGCCGCGACGCCGGCCATCGCGAGAAAGGCCGGCACGGCCCAGCCGTCGAACCCTGCGGGGCCGGGGCGCACCACCAGAAGCGCGCCGGCGAAACCCGCGGCCACGGCCAGGATGCGCCGTGGTCCGATCCGTTCGCCAAGTCTCCAGGCGGCCAGAGGCATGATGACGAGCGGCGAAAGGTTCATGATGGCCAGGATGTTGGCGATGGGCATGTGGAGCAGGGCGAAGAGGTAGAGGAATGTCACCGCCGTGTCCCAGAGGGAACGCACCAGTATGGACGGCTCCCGCAGCCATTTCAGGGACCGCACGCCATGGCCGGGCAGCAGAAGCAGAACGACGAGCATGAAACCCAGGATCAGGAATCCACGCAGGGAAATGATCGCGCCGAGCGGCATTTCCCGCCCAAGAAGTTTCACCAGCGTGTCGTTGGCCACGTACAGCGCCATCGTCAGAACCATCAGCGCGGGGCCCAGAACGTGCGTATGCGATTTCGCCCTCATGCGACCTGCTTGGAGCTCCGCGGATGCGAAGGCAAGTGACAATTGGTATGGAGGCAGTTCGCCGGTGGAACGGGGGCCAGCGGCCGGAAGGGGCGGCGGGCTGGCTAGCCGCGGAGCTCGAAGGCGAGAAGGGGGGCGGAACCGGAGAGGATCGAAACGCCGTGGCCGGCCGTCACGTAGAGGGTCTGGCCGGGATCCATGGCGAGCAGCGCCGCGCCTTCCGTGCGCCAGCGCGAAGCGCCGGAAAGCAGGAAGAACAGTCCGTCGGCATCGGCGGCCGCGTGCGCGAAGGTCCGCTCCGGCGGCATGAGCAGCAGCGAAACGCGCATCCGCGTGGATTTCAGGGGGGCATTCCCGCCAAGGACGTCCGCCATGGCGGCGTCGCCGTCCTCCATCTCCCGCCATCCCAGATGCTCGCATGCGGCGGCGAGCGCGGACGCCGTCTCCTGGACCACGGGCAGGGCCGCGGTGACCGCCTCGGGCAGGTGGCGGCATGTCGGAACCGTGCGCGGCCGGGCGGGTCGGAGGCTGGATTTCGAGAAGTCGCAGGCCGAGAGCCGGGAGAGCATGTCGAGGACGCCGGGATTGCGTCCACGGGCCATCAGGTCGCGCGCCAGGGCGCCGACGAGCCATGTCATGTCGGCATGCAGGCCAGAATCGTCATGCAGGGCGAGATTCACCGTTTCCGTCTCCGTGGTCCGACCGGTCCTGAAAACCGCTATAGCATGTTGGCGGCAATGTGGCCGCCACCCGATGGCGCTATGGTTACCACCGCGGCCGGAAAAACCCGGTACACGGAATAAAATGGTGTTGTCACCTGACCGGTGGAGGGCTAAAAAGCGCCGAAGGCACAGGCGGATCGAGCGCCGGGGAGATCCGCGAAACGAGGCCTCGCCGCGACATCCGTCGTGAAGCGCAATCAAGGGGAGGGGAAATGGAATATTTCCTTCAGCAGCTCATCAACGGGCTGACGCTCGGCTCCATCTACGGCCTGATCGCCATCGGCTACACCATGGTCTATGGCATCATCGGCATGATCAACTTCGCGCACGGCGACATCTTCATGATCGGCGCCTTCATCTCGCTGATCGCCTTCCTCATTCTCATGAGCCTGGGGCTGACGTTCATTCCCCTGGCCCTGCTCATCGTGCTGATCGTCGCCATGGTCGTGACATCCGCCTATGGATGGACGGTGGAGCGGCTGGCATACCGCCCCTTGCGCGAGTCCTTCCGTCTGGCGCCCCTGATCACGGCCATCGGCATGTCCATCTTCCTCCAGAACTATGTGCAGATCGCGCAGGGCGCGCGGGTGAAGCCGCTGCAGCCCGTCATCACCGGCGGCTATACGATCATGGAGAAGAACGGCTTCACCGTTCAGATCTCCAACATCCAGATTCTCATCATGGTCCTGACGGTGGCCCTGATGGCCGTCTTCTCGTGGATCATCGCGAAAACGCCGCTGGGGCGCGCGCAGCGGGCCTGCGAGCAGGACCGCGTGATGGCCTCGCTGCTGGGTGTCAACGTGGACCGCACCATCTCGCTGACCTTCGTCATCGGAGCGGCGCTGGCCGCCGTGGCGGGTCTGATGTTCCTGCTGTACTATGGCGTTATCGACTTCTACATAGGCTTCATCGCCGGCATCAAGGCGTTCACGGCCGCCGTCCTGGGCGGTATCGGCTCGTTGCCGGGCGCCATGCTGGGCGGGCTGATCATCGGCCTGATCGAGACCTTCTGGTCCGCCTATTTCACCATCGAATACAAGGACGTGGCGGCATTCTCCATGCTCGCCATCGTGCTGATCTTCCTGCCCTCCGGCCTGCTCGGCAAGCCGGAAGTGGAAAAGGTGTGACGCCATGACAGACGCAACCCGGGAAACCCCGCCCGCAAGCGGCGGCAAGCTGGCGGAGGCCGTCAGGGAATCCGCCATGGCCGCCCTGCTGGCCTTCGTGCTGACCTCGCTGATGCTCGGCGTCCGGACGGTGGACGCGCCCGGCGGACTGGGCCTCCAGTACCGCTGGCATCTGGTGATCGGCGCCATGGCCGTGGTCTTCGTCGGAAGGCTGCTGTTGAAGCTGTTCTGGTGGAAGGAGGACGGCGGCGCCCCCGCCGCGGTCGGCGCGGCTTCCGGCCGTTTCGCGGCGCTCACCGAACCGCTGCGCAAGTTCGCCGCCCCGGCGCTGGTGGTCTTCGCCTTCGTACTGCCGTTCCTGCCCATCGCCGACCGGCAGATCATCGACATCGGCATCCTCGTGCTCACCTACGTGCTGCTCGGCTGGGGACTCAACGTGGTGGTGGGACTGGCCGGCCTTCTGGATCTGGGATACGTGGCCTTCTATGCCGTGGGGGCCTATTCCTATGCGCTGCTGGCCACGCATTTCGGGCTGTCGTTCTGGACGGTGCTGCCCCTTGCCGGCATCCTCGCGGCCATGTGGGGCATGATCCTCGGATTTCCGGTATTGCGCCTGCGCGGCGACTATCTGGCCATCGTCACGCTGGCCTTCGGCGAGATCATCCGCGTGGTCCTGCTGAACTGGGTTGAGGTCACCAAGGGGCCGGACGGCATCTCCGGCATCCCGCGCCCGACCTTCTTCGGTCTGGAGTTCAAGCGGTTCGGAGAGAATACCTTCCACAGCTTCTTCGGCATCGAGTACTCCTCGATGCACCGCATCATCTTCCTCTACTACATCATCCTCGTGCTGGCGATGATCACGAACTACGTGACCATGCGCCTGCGCCGCCTGCCGGTCGGCCGCGCCTGGGAGGCCATGCGGGAGGACGAAATCGCCTGCCGCGCGCTGGGCATCAACACCACGAACACCAAACTCACCGCCTTCGCCATCGGCGCCTTCTTCGGCGGTCTGGGCGGTTCGTTCTTCGCCACGAGGCAGGGCTTCATCTCGCCGGAATCCTTCACCTTCATCGAGTCGGCCATCATCCTGGCCATCGTGGTGCTGGGCGGCATGGGAAGCCAGTTCGGCGTCGCGGTGGCGGCCATCGCGATGATCGGCGGTTTCGAGCTGCTGCGGAACATGGACTGGGTGAAGGGCTTCGTGGAATCCACCTTCGGCATCGAGAATTTCGATCCCAATGAATACCGCATGCTGATCTTCGGCCTGCTCATGGTGGTCATCATGGTCTGGAAGCCGCGCGGTTTCGTCGGCACCCGCATGCCCACCATCTTCCTGGGCAGGGAGCGCAAGGCCATCTCCGGCGATCTCGTGAAGGAGGGCGAGGGATGAGCGACGCAATCCTCAAGGTCGAGCACATGACCATGCGCTTCGGCGGCCTGGTGGCGATCGACGACCTGTCCTTCGAGGCCCGCCGCGGCGAGATCACCGCCATCATCGGCCCCAACGGCGCCGGCAAGACGACGGTGTTCAACTGCATCACCGGCTTCTACAAGCCCACTACGGGCATGCTCACGCTGACCCACGGGAACGGCGACACCTTCCTGCTGGAGCGCATGGACGACTTCCGCATCGCCCGGCATGCGAAGGTTTCGCGCACATTCCAGAACATCCGCCTGTTCTCCGGCATGACGGTTCTGGAAAATCTGCTGGTGGCCCAGCACAACCGCCTGATGCGGGAGTCGGGATTCAGCTTCATGGCCGTTCTGTGGCCCCGTGGCTACCGGGCGCACGAGGAGGAGGCGGTGGAGAAGGCGCGCTACTGGCTGGAGAAGACGGACCTGCTCCACCGGGCGGACGATCCGGCCGCCGATCTGCCGTACGGCGAGCAGCGCAAGCTGGAGATCGCCCGCGCCATGTGCGCCGATCCGGTGCTGCTGTGTCTCGACGAGCCGGCGGCGGGTCTGAACCCCAGGGAATCCGACGAGCTGAACCGGCTGCTGCTGTCCATCCGCGACGAGGAGGGGCTGTCGATCCTCCTCATCGAGCACGACATGAGCGTGGTCATGAACATCTCCGACCACATCGTGGTGCTCGACTACGGCAAGAAGATTTCCGACGGCGATCCCGAGTTCATCCGCAACGATCCCAAGGTGATCGCCGCCTATCTGGGCGTTGAGGACGAAGAGGTGGAGGAGCTGGCCTCATGAGCGCGCAAGCCGAACGCCCCCTGCTGGAAATCCGCGGCGTCTCCGCCTTCTACGGCAAGATCCAGGCGCTGCGCGACGTGGACATGATCGTCAACCGGGGCGAGATCGTCACCATGATCGGCGCCAACGGTGCCGGCAAGTCCACCCTGATGATGACCATCTTCGGCCGTCCCCGCGCCCGCAGCGGCCGCATCATCTTCGACGGAAGGGACATCACCGGCATGCCGGCCCACGAGATCGCCCGCATGGGACTGGCCCAGTCCCCGGAGGGGCGGCGCATCTTCCCGCGGATGACCGTCATGGAGAATCTCCAGATGGGCGCGGCGCTGGCCGATCCGCAGTATTTCGACGAGGATCTGCGGCGCGTGTTCGAGCTGTTTCCGGTGCTGGAGAAACGCCAGAACCAGCGCGGCGGCACGCTCTCCGGCGGCGAGCAGCAGATGCTCGCCATCGCCAGGGCCCTCATGGCGCGGCCCCGTTTCCTGCTGCTGGACGAGCCGTCCCTCGGTCTCGCCCCGCTGCTGGTGAAGCAGATCTTCGACGTCATACGCGAGCTGAACGAGAAGGAGGGGCTGACCGTCTTCCTCGTCGAGCAGAACGCGTTCCACGCCCTGAAGCTGGCGCACCGCGGCTACGTGCTCGTCAACGGCCGGGTGACCATGTCCGGCACGGGGGAGGAGCTGCTGGCCAGGGAGGAAGTCCGGGCCGCATATCTGGAGGGAGGCGTGTGATGTTCTCGATGTTCACCGAAAGCTCTCCGTCCGTGTTCATCGGGCTGACCGTCGTCATCGGCGGCGGGGCGGCCTTTCTCGCCGGCCGGGCCCTGGCGCTGAAATGGCGGCCCGTCTGGCAGCTGGTGGTCTACATGCTGCTGCTGGCGGCGGCCGTGCGTTTCCTGCACTACGCCCTGTTCGGGGAGACGCTGCTTTCCCCGCGCTCATACGTCGCCGATGCCGTGGTGCTCATCGCGGCCGCATTCCTGGGCTTCCGGCTCACCCGGGTGAAGCAGATGACGACGCAGTATTTCTGGCTCTACGAGAAGGCCGGCCCGTTCGCGTGGAGGGAAAAGAGCGATTCCTGATGCATGTCAGGGTCTTGCGTAATGATTTCAGCGTGCTAGTCTTGCCGCTGCCGGGGCCGGCCTGGCTGCAAGTTTCCGGCTGCGGCATCCAGTGAGCGGTTTATACGTGCATTCGTCCCGACAAGACCGCAATCCAAGAACGAGGGAGGTTCAGAACCGACATGAAGAAGATACTCGTAGCAGCGGCCGCGGTGGCCCTTGGCCTTGCGGCCAGCGTCTCCGCCCGTGCCGGCGACATGGTGAAGATCGGCACCGCCGGACCGATGACCGGGCAGTACGCCAGCTTCGGCAAGCAGATGAAGGACGGCGCGGACATGGCCGTGAAGGACATCAACGCCGCCGGCGGTGTGCTCGGCAAGAAGATCGAGCTGAAGGTCTACGACGACGCCTGCGACCCGAAGCAGGCCGTGGCCGTGGCCAACAAGGCCGTCGGTGACGGCATCGTGTTCATGGCCGGCCATTTCTGCTCCGGCTCCTCGATCCCGGCCTCCAAGGTCTACGAGGAGGAGGGCATCGTCCAGATCTCGCCGGCCTCCACCAATCCGAAGCTGACCGACGAGGGCGGTCCGAACGTGTTCCGCGTCTGCGGTCGTGACGACCAGCAGGGCAAGACGGCGGCCGAATTCATCGCCAAGGAGTTCCCGAACGCCCGCGTCGCCATCTATCACGACAAGACCGCCTACGGTAAGGGCCTGGCCGACGAGATGCGCAAGCGTTTCCACGAGCTGGGCAAGAAGGAGGTCCTCTACGGCGCCTACACCGCCGGCGAGAAGGACTATTCCGCGCTCGTCTCCAAGCTGAAGCAGAACAAGATCGACCTGCTGTACCTGGGCGGCTACCACACCGAGGCCGGCCTGATCGTCCGCCAGATGCGCGATCAGGGCATGAAGACCCGTCTGATGTCCGGTGACGCCCTGGTGACCGACGAGTACTGGAAGATCACCGGCCCGGCCGGCGAGGGCACCCTGATGACCTTCTCGCCCGATCCGCGCAAGAACCCGGAGGCCGCCGACGTCGTGAAGCGCTTCGAGGCCGCGGGCATCAATCCGGAGGGCTACGTCCTGTACACCTACGCCGCCATCCAGGCCTGGAAGCAGGCGGCCGAGCAGGCCAAGTCCACCGATCCGGCCAAGGTCACCGAGGCCCTGCACAAGGGCAAGTTCAAGACCGTTCTGGGCGAGCTGTCCTTCGACAAGAAGGGCGACGTCACCCTGCCGGGCTACGTGGTCTACGTCTGGCACAACGGCAAGTACGACTACTACAAGAAGTGAGCCGTCCGGCGATGGACGGAAACGGAAACCCGCCGGAGCCCATCCGGCGGGTTTTTCCGTCTCCATCATGGAAAAAGATGCCGTGCGGCACGGCATGCCCTTGACGCGCCTGGTCGTCCGTCCAATCATGCCTCCCATGAACGAACAGCCGGAAATGAACGAGGCGACGGCCGCGACGCCCGCGCTGGTGGATCCCTACGGGCGGGCGATCACCTATCTGCGCGTATCCGTCACGGACCGGTGCGATTTCCGCTGCCTCTACTGCATGCCGGAGAACCAGACCTTCCTTCCCAAGAAGGACATTCTCACGCTGGAGGAGCTGGATCGCGTCTGCACGGCCTTCGTGGAGAAGGGCGTGCGCAAGATCCGGCTGACCGGCGGCGAGCCGCTGGTCCGGCGCGGCATCATGTGGCTTGTGGAACGGCTTTCCCGCCATTTCGAGACGGGACGCCTGGGAGAGCTGACCCTGACCACGAACGGCTCGCAGCTGGCCAGGCATGCCGCGGACCTCGCCGCGTTCGGCGTGCGGCGCGTCAACGTCTCGCTGGATACGCTGGATGCCGACAAGTTCGCCCGCATCACCCGGCGCGGCCGGCTGGAACGCGTTCTGGAGGGCCTGGAGGCGGCGCGCGCGGCCGGCCTGTCCGTGAAGATCAACACGGTGGCCGTGCGGGGCTTCAACGACACCGAAATCCCCTCCCTGGTCGAATGGGCCCATGGCGAGGGCTTCGACATCACGCTCATCGAGACCATGCCCCTGGGGCAGATCGGTGGCGACCGGGCAGAGCAGTATCTGCCGCTGACCGAGGTGCGCGGAACGCTGGAGGAACGCTACACGCTGCTGCCGGACGACCATTCCACGGGCGGTCCCTCGCGCTACGTGCGGGTGAAGGAGACCGGACGCCGCATCGGCTTCATCACGCCCCTTTCCGCCCATTTCTGCGACACCTGCAACCGCGTGCGCCTGACCGCGACCGGCACCCTCTACATGTGTCTGGGGCAGGACGACGCCGTGGATCTGCGCACGCCGCTGCGCCTTTCCCGCAGCGACGCCCTGCTGCATCGGGCCATCGAGGAGGCCATCGCCCGCAAGCCCAGGGGGCATGAATTCGTCATCGAGGATGGTGACACGCGGGGCGTTCTGCTGCGCAACATGAACGTCACGGGAGGCTGAGCCCGACGTTTCCGGGTTCCTTGCGCCTGCGCTCCGCCGGAGGGCGGGATCATCCGGTCAGGCGCTCCACCACCGTCCCGCGGCCCATGAGGGGAAGGAGGCGGGACATTTCCGGACCATGGGACTTCCCGGTCAGAGCCAGCCGGAGCGGCATGAACAGGGCTCTGCCCCTGCGGCCGGTCGCCTCCTGCACGGCCCGGGTCCAGGTCTTCCACGTGCCTTCGTCCCAGGGCTCCGGAGGAAGGAGATCCGCGGCCCGTTCCAGAAAGTCGCGGTCTTCGTCGGCGACGACGGGCTCGATCCCGCCGCGCACGACGGCGAGCCAGTCGGCGGCGTCGCGCAGCCGGGTCAGGTTGCCGCGGACGGCCTCCCACAGCGCCGCGTCCATGTCGATGCCCAGGGCCTTCAGCCGGGGCAGGGCGGTCTCCGCCGGCATTTCGTGCAGGAGCCGCGCGTTGAGGGCATCCAGCTCCTCCTCGTCGAATCTGGCGGGAGAGCGGGAAAGCTTCGACAGATCGAAGGATTCCGCCAGTTTCTTCAAGTCCGACCTGACCTGTACGGGCTTCGAGGAGGCGATGGTGGCGCAGTAGCTCACGATGGTTTCCGGTTCCAGCCCGCGCTCGCGGAGATCCCGCACGCCGAGACTGCCAAGCCTCTTCGACAGGCCGCCCCCGTCGCGGTCCACCAGGAGGGAATGATGCGCGTAGACGGGAGGCTCTCCGCCGAGCGCACGGGTCAGAGCGATCTGCACGGCGGTATTGGTGACATGATCGTCGCCGCGTATCACGTGGGTGACGCCCATGTCGATGTCGTCCACCACGGAGGGCAGAGTATAGAGGAAGGTGCCGTCCCCGCGTATCAGGACGGGATCGGACAGCGTGGCGGGGTCGATCTCCACCGGGCCGCGCACCGCGTCCTCCCAGCGGATGACGCCCTCCGGCAGACGGAAGCGCCAGTGCGGCCGGCGTCCCGCCTCCTCCAGCGCCCTGCGGGACGCCTCCGTGAGCTTCAGCGCCGACCGGTCGTACACGGGCGGACGTCCGGCCATGACCTGCGCCTTGCGCTTGAGGGCCAGCTCCCGTTCCGTCTCGTAGCAGGGGTAGAGCAGTCCGGCCGCCTTCAGTCTTTCCGCGGCCTCCGAGTAGATGGCCATGCGGTCGCTCTGACGCACCACGACGGCGGGGTCCATGCCCAGCCACCGCAGATCCTCGACGATGGCGCGCGCGTATTCCTCCCGGGAGCGGGTCGTGTCGGTGTCGTCGAGTCGCAGGATGAACCGTCCGCCGTGCTTCAGGGCGAACAGCCAGTTGAGCACGGCGGTGCGGACGTTGCCGATGTGCAGGTGGCCCGTCGGCGACGGGGCGAAACGCACGGTGACGGTCATGGATGCTCCCGGAATGCGTTGGTGATGGGATAGCGCCGGTCTCGACCGAAATTGCGCCGCGTGATCTTCACGCCCGGCGCGGCCTGCCGGCGCTTGTATTCGGCGATGTAGAGCATGTTCTGCACGCGCGTGACGAGGGCCGGATCGTAGCCGTGGCGGGCCACTATCTCGCGGACGGGCAGCTCCTCCTCGATCAGCCCGTGCAGGATGGTGTCCAGCACGTCGTATGGGGGCAGGGTGTCCTGGTCGGTCTGTCCCGGCCTCAGCTCCGCCGAGGGCGGCTTGGTGATGACGCGCTCCGGCATCACCGGCCCCTCCGGCCCGAGGCAGCCTTCGGGACGGCGGGCGTTGCGCATCCGGGCCAGCCTGAACACCTGGGTCTTGTAGACGTCCTTTATGGGATTGAAGCCGCCGTTCATGTCGCCGTAGAGCGTGGCGTAGCCGACGGCCATTTCGGACTTGTTGCCGGTGGTCAGGACCAGGGACCCGAACTTGTTGGAAATGGCCATGATGATGGTGCCCCGGCTGCGCGACTGGAGATTCTCCTCCGTCACGCCCATGTCGGTGCCGGCGAAGAGGTCGGCCAGAGCCTCGTGGAAGCCGTGCACCGGCGCGTGGATGGGCACCACGTCGTAGCGCACGCCGAGCAGCCCGGCCACTCCCTCCGCATCCTCCAGGCTCTCGCCGGAGGTGTGCTCGAAGGGCAGCATGACGCAGTGCACGTCCTCCGCTCCCAGCGCGTCCACGGCGATGGCCGCCACGAGCGCCGAATCTATGCCGCCGGAAAGTCCGAGCACCACGCCGGGAAAGCGGTTTTTGCGCACGTAGTCGCGCGTGCCCAGCACGCAGGCCCGCCAGATCGCGTCCAACCCTTCGGGATGCGGATGGCAGGGGCCGGGGCCGAAGCGCCAGCCGTCCGCTCCGCGTTCCAGCCTCACGGTGGCGAAACCTTCCGCGAAGCCTTCCAGGCGCCAGGCCAGATCGGCGCAGGTGAGGCCGTCCCGCCCTCCCGCGCCCGGATTGAGCGCGAAAGATCCGCCGTCGAAGACGAGTTCATCCTGTCCGCCGACGAGATTCAGATAGGCCAGCGGCAGGCCCGTCTCGCCGACCCGCCGTTCCACGAGTTCGAGCCGCGTGTCGTGCTTCTCCTCCTCGAACGGCGAGCCGTTGGGCACGATCAGGACCTCGGCTCCCCGCGCCTTCAGATGGGCGACGACATCCGGCGTCCAGATGTCCTCGCAGACGGGAACGCCCAGCCGTATCCCCCGGAATTCCAGCGGGTCCGGAAGCGGCCCCGGATCGAACACCCGCTTCTCGTCGAAGACGCCGTAGTTGGGCAGGTCGTGCTTGTGACGGATGGCGGCGATGCGCCCGTCTTCCAGCAGCAGCACGGAATTGTGCAGCCGCTCCCCCTCGCGCCATGGTGCGCCGACGAGGATGGCGGGTCCGCCACGGGTGCGCCGGGCGATTTCCTCCACCGCCTCCATGCAGGCGCGCACGAAGGAGGGACGGAGCACCAGATCCTCGGGGGGATAGCCTGCGATGAAGAGCTCCGGCAGCACGACGAGAGCGGCCCCTTCCCGGGCGGCCCGTTCCGCGGCCTCCAGAACCCGGGCGGCATTCCCCCCGATGTCGCCGACGACGGCGTTCAACTGCGCGAAGGATATGGCGATGCTCGTGTCCATGCCGTGGTGATAGCCGGAAACCGGAGGGAGAGGCAACGGAAGCCGGATGCGGAAAGGCCGTCCTCCACCACCGCGGACGTCCGGGGAACGGGTGTCGGGGAGACCGCACGTGCCTTCCGGTTGCGGAGGTTAATCCCTTGATAACGCAAGCGGCGGAAATGACGGAGATTCACTATCGCCGGACGTTCCCGTTAACCTTTCCCACCGTCCGGAAGGAGTAGCGTCGGCATGCGCATGGGGCCATTGCGTTTCAGGTAGCGGACATGGCGAACGAAACACAAAGGCACTCCGCCTTGCAGGCGATGCTCGAGGATCTCGACACGGGGATCGCCGGGCTGGATGCGAACGGGCGGGTTCTGTGCGCCAACGGCGCGTTCTACGTACGGCTGGCCACCACCGGACTGGCCGGAGACGCCGCGCCGGCAGAGCTCGGGCGGCGGCTCCGTTCCGTGGATCTTTTCGAATGCTGTCCCGTCCTCGCGGATCCGCCGGCGCGGGTGCGTGGCAGGGATGGACGGATCTACCGCGTGCTGCTGACCCGGCACGACGATGGCCCCCTGTCGGCCACGATGCAGATCCTGCGTCCCATCTGTCACAGCGAGTGCGGAGGCATGGAGGATGCGCCTCTGCCCGGCGCGGACGGCCGAGCGG
Organism: uncultured Rhizobiaceae bacterium; assembly: GCA_964430935.1. Lineage (GTDB taxonomy): Bacteria > Pseudomonadota > Alphaproteobacteria > Rhizobiales > Aestuariivirgaceae > Thermopetrobacter. Next base: position 23,399 of record CAYSHK010000019.1, on the reverse strand, counting down.
GTCGCGAGCTTCTCCGCCGATTCGCCCACGAGACGCGCACCATGTTGACCAACATCATCGGATTCGCGGAGCTCATGCGCGCCGGATGCAGGGGGCAGCCCGGCGAGAGGGAACATGAGGAATGGGCGGCGTACATCCGCGAGAGCTCCACCTTCCTGCTGGAGGAACTGGGGCACCTCACGGATCTGGTGAATGCCATGGAAGCGCCGGCGGAAGACGATGCGGAATGCGTGTCCGCCCGTGAACTCGTGGAGGCGGTGGCCGCCGATTCGCCGGTGAGATGCCTGCTTGATCCGCCGGGCGGGGACGTGCCCGCGGTGCGCGGGGATCTGAACATGCTGGTCCGGGGCATGGGCATTCTGTGCCGACTGCTCGTCGCGGGACTTCCCGGAGCCAAGGTTCGCGTAAGTTTGGCCGGCGACGATGAAAATGTCACGATTCGCCTTTCCCGTCTGATCGGAACGGACGGCGAGCCGCTGCCGGAACGCGCGGAAGGCGGAAGCCGCTGCGGTCATGGCGGGGTCTTCGCGCTGCCTCTGGCCCGGGCCATCGTGACGCGACACGGAGGGACGCTGGAATACCATGAACGGGGAGGGGGCGAGGCCTGCTACGAGATCCGGCTGCCGGCCTGCATGGAACGGAAGCGACTGCCGGAGCCCGGTTAGTTTTCCGTAAACGGATTATAGGTAGTATCGCCTCCGCCATGAACGATATGCTTGCATTGACGACAGGCGCCGGTGCGGGGGAGCGGCTGCTGGAAATTCTGGAACGCGATTTCCATATCGCCCATGTGCGCACGGATGCGCGGCACGAGGTTGTCAGCCGTTCGGGCGAACTGCTGGACAGGCTGCTCGGGGGCGAGAAGAACGAATGTCCCATTTCCAGGGGCGTGAACCTGAAGACGGTCTGTCCGCACATCGTCGAGGACGAAGCCACGCTCAAGGGACGCTGGGGGCGCGAGGTCCTCATGCGGACGCTTCCGTTGGACGACGGCGGGAGGCTCTACCTGTTCCGCGACGCCACCAGCGAATCCCTGGCGCGGGAGGCGTTGCGCGAGGCCGCCGCGGAGGCGGCCGCGGCGCGCCGCGCCCGGCACGTGTTCATGTCCCAGACCGCGCACGAGTTCCGCACGCCCATAAGCCTGATCCTCGGCAACGCCGATCTTCTGCTCGATCCGTTCAAGGCGGCGGGGCTGTCGGAGGAGGTCGCGCTGGCGCTGGAGACCGTCCGGGACGCGGGACGGATCCTGCTGCGCAACGTCAACGACATGCTGGAGCTGATGCGGGTGGAGGCCGGCCAGGTCGTCGCCGAGCCGGATGTCTACAATCTCGCCGCCATCGTGCAGGCGGTCGTCGACGCCTGCGCGAAGGAGGCCGACAACAGGGATGTGCGCCTGGACGTGGAGCCGTCCCTTCTCGACAGGGCCGGAAGTCCGCGCATCCTCGTGGACAGGATCCTGTTCCGCAAGGCCATGAGACATATGCTGCTCCTCGCCGTTTCCGTCTGCGGACCGGGCAAGAGCGTGCATCTCGCGAGGACGGACGGGAGCGGTGGGGAACTGGAGCTGTCCCTGTGCTTCGATACCGGCATCTATACCCCCGGGCAGGTGAGGGAAGCCTGGCTGGATGGCGGGCATCTGCCGGAACTGGGATTGGCGGGGTTGACCAGCAACCATGCCCTGCGGCTGGCCGAACGGATTTTCGCCGTGCTGGGATGCCGCCTGCGGATCGAGGAGACGGGCGAGCGGGAGGTGTGTCTGTACCTCGTCCTGCCGGAAGCCGAAAGTTGATCGCGGCCCTTTTCCGACGCCTGACGGAATGCCTATAATGCCGCCGGCGAAAATGGCGACCGGGAGGCAGAAGTCATGCGTCTTGACGATGAACGTCCCAGCGAGAACGTGGAGGACCGCCGGGGTGGCGGCATGGGCGGGTTCGGATTTCCGCGCGGTGGCGGGCGCCGTGTGCGCATACCCGTCGGGCGTTCGCGCGGCGGTATCGGGATCGGTGGCATCATCCTGATTCTGGCCCTGAGCTATTTCCTCGGCATCAATCCCCTGGAGATGCTCAACGGCGGCGGCGGATTGGCTCCCACGCAGCAGCGGGAGGTCTCCACGCGGCAGATCCCCGGAGGCGGCTCCGGGAGAACCACGGACGATGCCGGAAAGGTTTTCGTCGCCAAGGTGCTGGGCACCACGGAGCGGACGTGGGAGAAGGTCTTCAGCCAGCAGCTCGGCAAGTTCTACCGCAAGCCGAAGCTGGTGCTCTTTTCCGGATACGTGCGCTCCGCCTGCGGTATGGCGGGCGCGGCCATGGGGCCGTTCTACTGTCCGCGCGACAGCAAGGTGTACATCGACCTGTCGTTCTACGACGACATGAAGCGCAAGCTGGGCGCGCCCGGGGATTTCGCGCAGGCCTACGTGATCGCCCACGAGGTGGGGCACCATGTGCAGAATCTTCTCGGCATAGCCGACAGGGTGGCGGCGGCGCGGTCCCGTCTGGGCAAGGCGGAGGCCAACGCCCTGTCCGTGCGCATGGAGCTGCAGGCCGACTGCCTGGCGGGCATCTGGGGACACGACAACGCCCGACTGCTCGAGGAGGGGGATCTCGAGGAGGCCCTGAACGCCGCCGCGGCCATCGGCGACGACCGTCTGCAGCGCAGATCGCAGGGCTACGTGGTTCCGGAAACCTTCACGCACGGCACCTCCGCGCAGCGCGTGCGCTGGTTCCGTCGCGGATTCGAGACCGGCGACGTGCGGGCCTGCGACACCTTCCGCGCCAAGAAGCTCTAGCCGGAGATGTGCGGTCGGACCGCCGGGATCCCGAGGCGGACGGATGGAGCGGTCAGCCGCCGGGCAGGAAGAGCACCAGCGACGGAATGAGCGTCAGCAGCAGCAGGCGCACGATGTCCATCACCCAGAAGGGGGTCACGCCCCGGAAGATGGTGCCGGTGGTCACGTCGCCGACCACGCCCTTGAGCACGAAGACGTTGAGGCCCACGGGCGGGGTGATCAGGGAGATCTCCGTCACCACGACGACGATGATGCCGAACCACACGGGATCGAAGCCCAGGGAGGTCACGAGCGGAAAGAAGATCGGGACCGTCAGAAGCAGCATGGACAGGGATTCGAACACCGTGCCCAGCAGGATGTAGACCAGAAGGATCATCATCATCACGCCGGTGGGCGGCAGGCCGAACCCCGTCACAGCCGCCTTGAGCGCGTCGGGAAGGCCGGCGAGATTCACGAAGTTGGAGAAGATCCACGCTCCGATCAGAACGGCGAACAGCTGCGCCGTCGTGTGCGCCGTCTCCGTCAGCACCTCGCGGATATCCCGCCAGGAGAGGCCGTGCCGTGCCAGGGCGATCAGGAAGGCTCCGGTGGCGCCCATGCCCGCGGCCTCGGTCGGCGAGAACGTGAGGTTCAGCGGCGGGAAGTCGAACAGTCCGTACAGGCCGCCGATCACCGCGACGAACAGCAGGACGACCGCCCAGACGCCCTTGAGGGCCCTCCATTTCTCGGAGGGGGACATGGGGGCTCCGGCGGGGCCGGCTTCCGGGTCGCGCCAGACCGTCCAGCGGACCGCGAGCAGATAGAAGAAGATGCCGAGCAGTCCCGGCACGATTCCGGCCATGAACAGCTTGCCGATGGAGGTTTCCGTCAGAAGGCCGTAGATGATGAGGATGACGGAGGGCGGAATGAGGATGCCCAGCGTGCCACCCGCCGCGATGGAGGCCGTGGAGAGCTCGTCGGAATAGCCGTACTTGCGCATCTGCGGCATGGCCACCTTGGACATGGTGGCCGCCGTCGCCAGCGAGGAGCCGCAGATGGCCGAGAAGCCCCCGCAGGCCAGGATGGTGGCCATCGCCAGACCGCCCCGGAACCGCCCGAGCAGGGCGTAGGAGGCCTGGTACAGCTCCCGGGACAGCCCGCCCTTGTTGACGAACAGTCCCATGAGGATGAACAGGGGAATGACCGACAGGCCGTAGTTCTGCGCCGTGTCGATGATGAGACGGCCCGCCATGGAGACGGCCGCGCGCCAGCTGGTTTCCTGGGCGTATCCGATCACGCCCACGATGCCCATGGCCAGGGCGATGGGCATGCGCATCAGCGCCAGGGCGAGAACGGCGATGAAACCGATGATGGCCGCGGTCATGTGTCGGATCTCCAGAAATGGGGGCGATGGAGCGGGGCCGTCCCGCCGGGTGTCAGTCTTCGGGGGGCGAATACGCCGGATTGTCCGGAGAGCGGTAGGGGCCTATGGCGTCCGGATCGACGAAGAGGACGATGCCGCGCGCGATGAAGGCCAGGGCGGTCGCGAAGGTCATCACGGCGATGAACCAGGCGATGTAGAACTGCGGGATGTTGAGATATTCCGTCACGTCGCCGTATTCCCGCGTCCGTTCGGCGAGTTGCCACACCCGGGCCGCCGGCCACAGGAGCGCGATGCCCGAGACGACGTTGATCAGAAGATCGAGAATCCGCCGCAGCCGGAGCCCCATGTAGCCCTCGAGCAGATCCACGACGATGTGCTCGCCCTTGTAGGAGACGGCGGGCAGGGAGGAAAAGACGATGATCGCCAGCGCGAGGCGCGTCAGCTCGGTCGCCGATTCGATCGGATTGTTGACGGTGGAGCGAAGAAGGACGTCCAGGAACGTCATGACCATCAGAAGGAAGAGTACCATCCCCGCCAGCAGTGACGGAACGTTTCCGGCCGCATGGAGGAAACGCCGCCACCAGACCGTGCGGTCTGCTGCCCCCATACCGGCGGGGATGGTTCCCGTGACCCGTGGGGACGCCGCTCCCGCGGAGCCCGCATCCCGTCGGGTCGTCGTCATGGAACAGGCCTTGCCGCCGGTCATGGTTTCCGTTCTCCGGCGAAGGTCCGGATGGCGGAGGCCATGCCGGCAAGGTTGTCCGCTCCGTGCCCGCGCATCACTTGTAGGCCTTCATCTGTTCCTTGATGAACGCCATGACGGCCTTTCCGTCAATACCCTTCGCCGCAACTTCCTTCAAAACCTTGTCACGGATCTTCCCGGCGATCTCGGCATAGGCCTTCCGGTCCTCCTCCGAGGCGACGGTCACCGAAACGGCCGGGTTCTTCTTCGCGGCCTCGATGGCCTTGATATCGTTGGTCTCCCAGACGCGTCCGGCCATGCGCGAGAGCGGCTCGCCGAACACCTTCTCGCGAAGAGCCTTCTGGTCCTCGGGGGACAGAGACCGGAAGCGGTCCGGATTCATGATGATGGCGAAGGAGCCGCGGTAGAAACCGCCCGGCATCATGTAGACGTTGGGGGCCACTTCGTCGAGCTTGAAGCCCTTGCGGCTCTCCATCGGGAACATCACGCCATCCGCCGCGTGGGAGGAGAGGGTCTCGTAGACCTTGGGCGCCGGAACGCGGATGCCGGTGGCACCCAGCGCCGCACCCACGTCGCCGGAGACGCCGCCGCCGAGACGCAGCTTCAGCCCCTTGATCTGGGAGAGCCCGGTGATCTTCTTGCCCTTGACCGTGTGCAGCTGTCCGGGGCCGTGCGTCATCAGGCCGATCACCATGACGCCCCGGTGCTCGTTGGCCTTCTTCAGGAACTTCTCGTAGGCGCGCCAGTATGCGACCGACGCGGCTTCGGCGCCGCCTTCGTATCCCGGCAGCTCGATCAGCTTGGTCACGGTGAAGCGCCCGGGGGTGTAGCCGTGGAATATCCACGTGATGTCCGCCGCGCCGTCCTGGATGAGGTCGAACTGGGCCGGCGGCGAAGCCAGCTTGTACTTGATCTGCGCCGTCACGCGTCCGTTCGTGGCCTCCTCGATCATCTTGATGAGCTGCGGCCACATCTGGGCGTTCATGCCGTGGCCGGGCGGAGCCCAGCTGGAAATGGTGAGCTTGACGGGAGCGGCATCCGCCAGACCGGCGGACACGGCAATGGCGGTGGCGGCCATCAGGCCGGCTGCGAATGACTTCAGGCGCATTTCGTGACTCTCTCCCTCCTGGCGGACGCGCGTGACGCGGATCCGCCGTTCGTTGCGCGCACCCGCATCTGTGGACCGGCCGGCGGGTATGGCCCGGATGCGCGACGGTCCCGGTTATTCTTGTCGATCGTGTAGTGGCGGAACGATGGTATCGCCACGGGCGAGGATAGGACAGAAAAACGAGCCTCTTCAAGAGACGAAAAAGCGCATAATACTTTCGTATCAGTATCTTGCGGAAGAGTGGCGCCGTGGCGGCCCGCAGGGAGAGGCGGAAGGGGGGTCAGAAGGTGCGCAGCACCCAGCGCGGTCCGGATCTCATGAGCTGGAAGCGGCTCTGCTGCAGGGCGGTGCGCAGCGCATCGAGCGGAAGGCGCGATGTCAGGATGATCTCGGCTCCATTGCCGGACAGCGTCGAGACATCGACATTGTCCACTCCCGGGGTGGTCACCAGCCGTGCGCGCAGGGACTGCCATTCCCGCAGCGAGCGGAAGGGAACGATCACCGGCAGGCGGGTCGCGGTCGCGGCCGCCCGGGCCTTCGCCGCCCGTTCCGCGGCAATCTTCTTCTTCCACTTCTGGATCATGACGGAATGGAAGCGCTCCACGGCCTGCCGCGCCGCGGCGTCCAGGCCGCCCTCCTGGACGGAGTAGACCTTGTCGAAGGCGATGCGGCCGACGGGAGAATCCCCGGTCATCACGGCATGCACGCCGTTCTCTCCGGCAGGTTCGGCGACGGCCACGAGAACCGTGTCCACATCGTAACGCAGCCGCAGGGCGCCCAGACGGGCCCGGTCGCCCTCCAGCGCCTCCGTCGCGGACAGCGTTTGGCGGTCCGTCATGTCGCCGACGGGCACCACCACCGGGACGAGCGTGCTATCCGACTGGATCTCGCTCCAGGCCTTGCGCCAGGGGTTGTCCTCCCACAGCACGGGTCCCTCGTCGGTGCGCCAGACGGGAACGACGAGAATCTTCGGCGACTGCCGCGTGATGACGCCCTTGCCGATGGACTGGAGCGCCTGCCGCACGCGGGCGGGACGGAACCGGATGGTCAGGCGGCCGATGTAGCGACGCGCGCCGGTGTGCTCCTCCTCGATGGAGAGGGAGGACATCATGCGTCCGATCTTGCGGGAGCCGAGCTTCGAGAGCCGGCGCCAGGCATCCTCGTCCGCGATGCGCGAGATGAGGGTGTGGAACGCCTTCATCTGGGCTTCCTGAATGGCCCGCATCTTGGCCGTCGCGGCATCCTTGTCGGTGACGTCCACCTTCACGCCCCGGACGGTGAAAATATCGTCCGTCGCGGCCCGGACCTCTCCGATGGCCAGCATGAAAGCGAGCACCAGAAGGCCCGTCGCCCGCAGCGCAGTCGTCATGTCGTACATTCTCCGCTTGCCCCCGTGAAACGCATGCGGCCCATGCCCTCCCGCATGGGAAAGAACTGGAAAAGTCCCGTTTCGCCGCGCATTTTGGCTTGCGCGTGGCGCTTTCCATATCCGATACATAGCACAAAGTGAAGTGCATGGGGCATATTCCGCCGCCAATTCACCGGGAGCGTCGTAACGACATGAACAGCAAGGGCAGGGGGCTGACCTACGCCGACGCGGGCGTGGACATCGCCGCCGGCAACGATCTGGTGAAGGCCATCGGGCCACTGGCCGCCTCCACCGTCCGGCCGGGCGCGGAAGGCGGGCTGGGCGGATTCGGTGGTCTGTTCGATCTCGCGGCCACGGGCTACAGGGACCCGGTGCTCGTCGCCGCCAACGACGGCGTCGGCACCAAGGTGCTGCTGGCCATCGCCACGGGCCGTCACGACACCGTGGGGATCGACCTGGTGGCCATGAGCGTCAACGATCTGGTTGTGCAGGGTGCCGAGCCGTTGTTCTTTCTGGACTATTTCGCGACGGGGCGGCTTTCCGTGGAATCGGCGCGGGACGTGATCGCAGGCATCGCCGAGGGCTGCCGGCGGGCCGGATGCGCGCTGATCGGTGGCGAGACGGCGGAGATGCCCGGAATGTACGCCGATGGCCACTACGACCTCGCGGGCTTCGCCGTCGGTGCCGTGGAGCGTGGCGAGGTGCTGCCGAAAAGGGATGCCGTGCGCCCCGGCGACGTGCTCGTCGGGCTCGCCTCCTCGGGGCCGCATTCCAACGGCTATTCCCTCATCCGCCGGATCGTGGAGGCCGCGGGCCTTTCCTGGGACGCCCCCGCGCCGTTCGCCGAGGGAGCCACGCTGGGAGAGGCCTTCCTCGCCCCCACGCGCATCTACGTCAGGCCGCTTCTCGCGGCGCTGCGGGAAGGGGATTCCTGCGTGAAGGCACTGGCTCACATCACCGGCGGCGGTTTCGTGGAGAACATTCCCCGTGTTCTGCCGGAGGGCGTGACCGCCCGCATCGATCTGGCGGCCCTGCCCGTGCCGCCCGTCTTCGGGTGGCTGAAGGCGGAAGGCGATGTCGAGGAGGCGGAGATGCTGCGCACTTTCAACTGCGGCTGCGGCATGGTCGCCGTCGTCGACGCCGGCACCGTGGATGCCTTCATGGACGTCATGCGCGAACATGGCGAGACCCCCTTCGTACTGGGCGAGCTTGTGCCCCGTGAAGGCGGCGGGGCGGTGGTGTTCGAGGGACATGCGGAGTTCGGCGGATGACGGAGGGGCGCAGGAAACGGGTGTGCGTGCTCATCTCGGGGCGTGGATCGAACATGGAGGCGTTGATCGCCGCCGCGCAGAGTCCGGAATGCCCCTACGAGATCGTCGGCGTCATTTCCAACAGGGCGGACGCCGGAGGACTGGAGACGGCCGCTCGCGAGGGGATTGCTACCACGGTGATCGAACATGGGAAGTTCGGTTCGCGGGAGGAGTTCGAGGAGGTGCTGCACGAGGCGCTGCTCGCATTCGGCGCCGACCTGGTGGCCTGCGCGGGGTTCATGCGGATCATGACGGCGGGTTTCACCGGCCGCTGGGAGGGGCGGATGCTCAACATCCATCCTTCGCTGCTGCCGCTGTACAAAGGTTTGCGGACCCATGAGCGGGCGCTGGAGGACGGCGTGCGCATCCATGGCTGCACTGTGCATTTCGTGACCGCGGATCTCGATGGAGGCCCGATCATCATCCAGGCGGCGGTGCCCGTGCTCCCGGACGACACTCCGGAAACCCTCGCGGCCCGCGTGCTGCGGATGGAGCATCGCATCTACCCGCGGGCGCTGGAGCTCGTCGCGTCGGGTCGCATGCGGCTGGAGAACGGCAGGGCGGTGGGCGAATGGTCGGCCGACGGGGAGACCGCTGTCGTCTCCCCTTCGCTCGAGTGAGCGGCATGGAGAACGTCGCGGAGGAAACGCCATGACCGACGAGACGGTGCTGAGAGAACAGATCGTCGATGCCGCGAGGCATCTCGTGGAGCGCGGTCTCAACCGGGCCGCCGCCGGGAACGTGTCGGCGCGTTTCGGCGACGGGTTCCTGATCACGCCCTCCGGCGTGCACGCCATGGATCTGAAGCCGGAGCAGATCGTCCATGTGGACATGGAGGGCCGTCCTGCGGCGGGTGCCCTGAAACCATCCAGCGAATGGCGCATGCACAGGGACATCTACGCCGGCCGCCCCGAGGCGCGTGCCGTCGTGCACACCCATTCAGATCATGCCACGGCCCTGGCGTGCCTGGGCGAGCCCATACCGGCCTTCCACTACATGGTGGCCATGGCCGGCGGAGAGCTCATCGACTGCGCTCCCTACGCCACCTTCGGCACCGAGGAGCTGTCGCGCAACATGCTGCGGGCGCTGGGAAACCGGCGGGCCGTGCTGCTCGCGCATCATGGCGTGATCGTCCACGGCACGAGCATGGACAACGCCCTGACGCTGGCCGAGGAGGTCGAGGGGCTGGCGCGGCAGTACATCCTCGCGCGGTCCGTGGGCAATCCGAAGGCCCTGCCGGAGGACGAGATGGCGCGCGTCCTGGAGCTGTTCCGTGGATACGGGCAGAAGGACGGCGATTGAGAAATCCGCCGGAAGTGCGGAGAAAACGTGACGTCTAGCTGTTCGTACAGGGAAGGAATGGTGGGCGATGCTGGACTCGAACCAGCGACCCCTGCGATGTGAACACAGTGCTCTACCAGCTGAGCTAATCGCCCCTGCCATTCGCGGGTGCGGGCCGGTGCGGCCCGATGCGTGAGTGCATATACGGCCCGCCGGACGGCTCGTCAAGAGAAGCCTGGAGGTAATTTTTTGTTTCCTCCGTAAACCCCCATAAATACTCGCTTTTCGGGTAATTGTGGCAGCTCCACAATTTTTCCATGTTTAGAAGCCTTTAAATTTGAATGGATAGTATGGGGCAGGTCGTACACGGAATGTATCGCGGACGCGTGGACAGCAGCAGGGGAAGAGAGCGTGAAGCGCCAGATGGAAATTCTTGCCGCGAAAGGCGGAACCCGGGGTGATATGCAGAAATACATCTCCCCCGACGTTGTCCAGAGATTGCTGAAGCTGGCGGATTTCACCGTCATCACGCTGTCCTCCATGGGGCTTCTCACCCTGTTCGCGCCGACCGCGACGAACTACGACTACGTCTTCTACATCTCCCTCACGCTGGTCGTCGCGTTCGGTTCGCTGGCTGCGCTGCGCGAGGCCGGGCTCTACAGGATGCGGGCCTTGCTGAAACCCCAGAGGACCGTTCCGTTCAGCGTGCTGACGGTCGTGCTCGTCGGCCTGGCCGGGTTCGCATTCGCGCACTGGCACACGGGCTACTTCGACTGGCGGCTGGCGTTCAACTGGGCCCTGCTGATGACGAGCTGGATGGCGCTGAGCCGGTTGCCGCTGTGGGTCTGGGCCTATCCGCGGGAGCAGGCGGGCGCCTTCCGCCGCCGCATCGCCATCGTGGGTGGCGGGGAGGCCGCGGAAAAGGCCATCAACACGCTCGAGGCGTCCGACGATCTCGACATCGACATCATCGGCATCTTCGACGACCGGCGGGATTCGCGCTCGCCCGATCACATCCGGCGCTACCGCAAGCTCGGCAACATCGCCTACCTGCACGACTACGCGCGGAAGAACCGGGTCGATCTGATCATCGTCGCCATCCCCCTGTCCGCGGAGAAACGGCTGCTGGAGATGCTGAAGCAACTGTGGGAACTGCCGGTGGACATCCGCATCTCCGGGCAGGCCTCGCAGCTCAAGCTGTCGCCGCGGGCCTACGACTATCTCGGCGAGCTTCCGCTGCTCACGGTGTTCGAGCTGCCGCTTTCCGACTGGGGGCGCTTCCTCAAGGCGGCGATGGACAGGACGCTCGCCGCCCTGATGCTGATCGCCTTCGCCCCGGTGATGGCGCTGGTCGCGCTGGCCATCAAGCTGGAGAGCAGAGGGCCGGTCTTCTTCAAGCAGAAGCGCTACGGCTTCAACAACGAGCTGATAGAGGTCTACAAGTTCCGCTCCATGTACGTGGACAAGTGCGATGCCACGGCGAGCAGGCTGGTGACGAAGGACGATCCCCGCGTCACGCGCGTCGGACGCTTCATCCGCAAGACCTCCCTCGACGAGCTGCCGCAGCTCTTCAACGTGCTGAAGGGGGAGCTCTCCCTCGTCGGGCCGCGGCCCCACGCCACCCAGGCCAAGGCGGCGGACGCCCTGTACCACGAAGTGGTGGACGGATATTTCGCGCGCCACAAGGTGAAGCCGGGCATCACCGGCTGGGCGCAGATCAACGGCTGGCGCGGCGAGACGGATACCTACGAGAAGATCGAGAACCGCGTGAAGTACGACCTGGAATACATCGACAACTGGTCGATCTGGTTCGATCTCTACATCCTGTTCAAGACGCCGTTCGCGCTGTTTTCCTCCCAGAATGTGGAGAACGCGTACTGAGACGGCCGGCGGGCGCATGAAAAACCTTTGCACCGGCGGTTTTCGTGATAAAAACCGCCGGTGTCGTTCGAGGGAGCCCGCATGCCGTTGCCCGTCAACCTGCCGAACCTGATCACCATCGCGCGGATCCTCATGGTGCCGCTGACGGTCTGGCTCATCATCACGGGCCGTCACGAGCTGGCCTTCTTCGTCTTCATCCTCGCGGGCATTTCCGACGGCGTGGACGGTTTCATCGCCAAGCGCTTCGACATGCGCACCACGCTCGGCGCCTATCTCGACCCGCTGGCCGACAAGCTCCTGCTGATGTCCATATACGTGACGCTGGGCATCCTGGACCAGCTTCCCGCCTGGCTGGCCATCCTGGTGGTCTCGCGGGACCTGCTGATCGTCGGTGGCGTGGTTCTGGCCTGGCTCATGGACGCGCCCATGGACATGAAGCCGCTCTGGATCTCCAAGGTGAACACCACGGTGCAGATCATCTTCGCGGGCGCGTTCCTGTTCTTCCGCGGCAACGGGTGGGACACGGGCACGCTCGTCTTTTTCGGCGCTCCGCTCGTGGCGGCTTTCACGCTGGCCTCGGGCGCGCTATATCTGCGGGACTGGTTGCGCCACATGGCGCAGCAGACCAACGGAATGCACTGAGGCCGCGCCCGGGCGTGGCGGAACGGCGGAACCCCGCGGGGAGCGACCATGACCCTCAGAATGCAGATCATGTTCTGGCTGGGCGTGCTCGGCGTGCTCATGCTGGGCATGTGGCTGCTGGGCGACGTCATGACGCCCTTCATCGCCGGCATGGCGCTGGCCTACTTCCTGGATCCCGTGGCCGACAGGCTGGAGGAGTGGGGGTTGCCGCGGCTGGCCGCCACGACCCTCATACTGGCTCTCGCGGTGGTCCTGTTCCTCGCCATATTCCTCCTCTTCGCGCCGCTGCTCGCCCAGCAGGTGGGGCAGTTCATGGACCGTCTGCCGGGATACGTCGCGACGCTGGTGCGTCTCTTCAACGAGAACGCGCCGCAATGGCTGAAGGAGGCATTGGAGCGCACCTCCATCAACAACGGCGGCAACGCTCCGGAACTTGCGGCGAAGGCGGCGGGCTGGCTGGCCGCCGTGCTGAAGTCCGTGTGGTCGGGCTCCATGGCCCTTTTCAATCTCCTGTCTCTGCTGGTCGTGACGCCGATCGTCCTATTCTACATGCTGAACGACTGGGACCGCATGGTGGCCGTCGTGGACGGCTGGCTGCCGCGTCATCATGCGGACACCATCAGGGGGATCGCCCGGGACATCGATCGCGCCATGGCCGGATTCATACGCGGGCAGGGTACGGTCTGTCTCGTGCTCGGCGCCTTCTACGCCGTGGCCCTGGTCGCGGCCGGACTGCATTTCGGCCTGCTGATCGGCATCACGGCCGGTCTGCTCAGCTTCATCCCCTACGTCGGATCGATCATCGGCGGCACGCTATCCATCGGCATGGCGCTGGTGCAGTTCTGGCCCGACTGGATTCAGGTGCTCCTGATCGCGGCCATATTCGGCGTCGGCCAGTTTCTGGAGGGCAACTTCCTTTCTCCGAATCTCGTCGGCGGACGGGTGGGCCTCCATCCGGTATGGATGATGTTCGCGCTTATGGCCTTCGGCTATCTGTTCGGTTTCGTCGGGCTGCTCATGGCCGTGCCGCTGGCGGCCGCCATCCGGGTGATCGTGCGCTATGCGCTGGGACAGTATCTGAAGAGTTCCCTCTATCTCGGCGACAACGCCGGAGAAAATGTCGGAACCGGAGAGGAGAGATGAACGACCGGCCGTCACAGCTCGCCTTCGATCTGCCCATCAGGCCGGGAATGGGACGCGAGGATTTCTTCGTGACCGAGGCCAACCGCGCGGCCCTGGAGATGGTGGAGGCCTGGCCGGCCGGAGGGGAGCGTTCGCCGCTGCTCGTGCTGACGGGGCCGCCGGGTTCGGGGAAGAGCCATCTCGCCGCCATCTGGAGGGAGCGCGCTCCGGCCCTGCTCGCTGGCCCGCGGGACGTGGTGGCGGAGAATCTGCCGGCGCTGCTGTCCACCGGACGCCTCGTCGTCGAGGACATGCCGGGCGATGCGCTCGACGAGACGGCCATGTTCCATCTCGTCAACATGGCGAAGGAGGGCGGGGCGGCCGTGCTGCTCACCTCGCGGGAGTTTCCGTCTCGCTGGAACATCGCGCTGCCGGATCTGCGCAGTCGTCTGAAGGCGGCGCAGGTGGCGGAGCTCGGCCAGCCGGACGACGCCCTCCTGAGGGCCGTGCTGGTGAAACTGTTCACCGACCGGCAGCTCAAGGTGGGGGAGGGCGTCGTCTCCTACATGCTTTCGCGGATGGAACGCTCCCTCGCCGCCGCCCGGGAGCTGGTCGAGGAGATCGACCGCCGGGCGCTGGAGGAGAAGGCCAACGTCACGCGCCCTTTCGTGGCCCGCCTGATGCGGGAACGGGACGCGGAGGCGGAGGCGTCCCTGCGGTCCGCCTGACGGCCGTGCACCATCCGGCGGAGCGGCGTTGCGCGATGTGACGCATTGCCGGACAGTTTGCTTTCCCGGACGGCCGGGCTATCCTTGGCGGCAAGGAGGGCAGGGCATGAACGAACTCACCGGACTGGACCCGGCGCAGGGCTGGACGCTACCCGACGAACGGGACCGGATCTGCACGCCGGCCTTCGACGAGCTGTCGCCGGGCGACGCCATCTCCATGGACAGCCCCCGCCGCTTCGTCAATCGCGAGCTCTCCTGGCTGGGGTTCAACATGCGGGTGCTCGAGGAGGCCTGCAACAGGCGCCATCCCCTGCTGGAACGGTTGCGCTTCCTGTCCATCTCCGGCAACAACCTGGACGAATTCTTCATGGTGCGCGTCGCCGGTCTGGTCGGGCAGGTGCGCGCCGGCATCACAGAACCCTCGCAGGACGGCCTGACGCCCGCCCAGCAGCTGCGGCGGGTGCGCGAATACGCCTCGCGCCTGATGACCATGCAGGACGAGCGCTGGGCCGAGCTCGTGGGCGAGCTGGCCGCCGAGGGCATCCATCTGCTGTCTCCGGCGGAACTTCTGGAATCCGACCGCGAATGGCTGGACGGACGCTTCCTCGACATCATCCTGCCCGTGGTCACGCCCATCGCCATCGACCCCGCCCATCCCTTTCCGTTCATCCCCAACCGCGGGTTCGTGATCGCTCTGCAGCTGCGGCGCAAGGCGGACGATCGGGCCATGAACGCCCTGCTGCCGATACCGCACCAGCTGGACCGCTTCATCCGTCTGCCCGAGGCGCGCGGATCGGGGCTCGTCCGGTTCATATCCCTCGAGGACATGCTGTCCATCTACATCCCGCGCCTGTTTCCGTCGTACGAACTGATCGGGCAGGGCGCGTTCCGCGTCATCCGCGATTCCGATCTGGAGATCGAGGAGGAAGCGGAGGACCTCGTGCGGCTCTTCGAATACGCCATCAAGCGGCGCCGCAGGGGGCGCGTGATCCGGCTGGAGGTGGATTCCCGCGCGCCGGATTCCCTGCGCCGCTTCATGGCGGAGAAGCTGGGCGTGCCGGAAGAGGGCGTCGTGATCTGCAACGGCGTGGTGGGCTATGCCGATACCGCGCAGCTCATCACCGACGACCGCCCGGATCTGAAGTTCAAGCCCTATGCGCCACGGTATCCCGAGCGCATCCGCGAACACGGCGGAGACATCTTCGCGGCCATCGCCCGCAAGGATCTCATCGTCCACCACCCCTACGAGAGCTTCGACGTCGTCGTGCAGTTCATCCGGCAGGCGGCGGAGGATCCGAACGTGGTGGCGATCAAGCAGACGCTGTACCGGACGTCCGCGAATTCGCCCATCGTGGCGGCCCTGACGCGGGCGGCGGAGGCGGGGAAGTCCGTCCTGGCGCTGGTGGAGCTGAAGGCCCGTTTCGACGAGGAGGCCAACATCCAGTGGGCGCGCAACCTCGAACGGGCGGGAGCGCAGGTGGTCTTCGGCTTTCTCGAGCTGAAGACCCATGCCAAGGTCTCCATGGTGGTGCGCCGCGAGGAGGGGGGCTTGCGCACTTATGTCCACTTCGGCACCGGTAACTACCATCCCATCACCGCCAAGATCTATACGGACCTGTCCTTCTTCACCTGCGATCCGGCCATGGGTCGGGACGCCGCGAGGCTGTTCAACTTCGTGTCGGGCTACGCGCCTCCGGAGAATCTGGAGAAGATCTCCATATCGCCCATCAACCTGAAGCGGCGCCTCCTGAAGAACATCCGGAAGGAGATCGAGCACGCCCGGGCGGGCAGGCCTGCGCGCATCTGGATGAAATGCAATTCGGTCGTCGATCCGGAAATCATCGACGCGCTGTACGAAGCCTCGCAGGCGGGCGTGGGGATCGACATGGTGGTGCGCGGGATCTGCTGCCTCAGGCCCGGCATTCCGGGACTGTCGGAGAACATCCGGGTGAAGAGCATCATCGGCCGGTTCCTGGAGCATTCGCGCATATACTGTTTCGGCAACGGCCACGGCCTGCCCAGCCCGGAGGCGAAGGTCTACATCTCTTCCGCCGACCTCATGCCGCGCAATCTGGACCGGCGCGTGGAAACGCTCGTGCCGCTGGAGAACCCGACGGTGCACGAACAGGTGCTGGACCAGATCATGGTCGCCAACCTGCGCGACAACCGGCAGAGCTGGGCCATGATGGCCGACGGCGCGACCTGCCGCATCGTTCCGGGGCCGGGGGAGGAACCCTTCATCGCGCACAGGTATTTCATGGAGAACCCCTCCCTCTCCGGACGCGGCGAGGCCCTTCTGCGCACCGCTCCGCCGGGAACCCGGAAGAACAGGAAGAAGGGGAGGAAGCGGTGAGAGGACCGGCGGAGGAAAGGGCCGGGCCCGTCCTGCGGGGGCGGGGATTCATCCGGGGGAAATCTGGGACGGGCACGCATCCATGACGGACATTTCGCTTTCCGACTTCCGCATCGACAAGATCGACGAGACGAAGCCGGGGCGGCTGAAGCCGGTCGCGGTGGTGGACATCGGCTCGAATTCGGTGCGCCTCGTCATCTACGACGGCATGCGGCGGGCTCCCGCGCCCGTGTTCAACGAGAAGGTGCTCGCCGGTCTCGGAAGGGGCGTGGCCACCTCGGGCGAGCTGTCGGAGGAGGGCGTCGGACGGGCGATTCGCGCTTTGGCCCGTTTCCGGCGTCTGATCGAGCAGACCGGATGCCGGCACGTCTTCGCGCTGGCCACGGCGGCGGCGCGGGATGCCGCCAACGGCGAGGACTTCATACGGGCCGCGCGCGAGGCTCTGGGACACGAAATCCAGGTGCTCACCGGCGAGGAGGAGGCCCGCTACGCGGCCTGCGGCGTGCTGGCCGGCATGCCGGATGCCAACGGAGTCACGGGTGACCTCGGCGGCGGATCCCTGGAGCTGGTGCCGATCAAGGAAGGCAAGGTGAAGAGCGGCGTCACCCTCCCGCTGGGGCCCCTGCGCCTGATGGACCTCTCCGGGGGCGACATGGGCCGCGCGACGGAGATCGTCGAGGATGCCTTCCGCAACGCCCCCATCCTGAAGAAGCTGGAGGCGCGCGCCTTCTATGCCGTCGGAGGCGCGTGGCGCAATCTCGCCCGCATCCACATGAGCGCCACCGGCTACCCCCTGCGGGTCATACACTACTACACGGTCCCGCGCCACGAGGCGCTGCGACTGACCGAGCAGGTCTCGCGCATGACGCCCGGCGAGGTGGTGGAGGCGGCGGACGTCTCCGAGCGCCGGGCGGAGACGCTGCCCCTCGCCGCCATGGTGCTGAACCGTCTGCTGGCCATGTCGGGCGCGCGCAATCTCGTCTTCTCGGTCCTCGGCGTGCGCGAAGGCGTGCTCTACGCCAATCTTCCGAAGGGCAAGCGCAAGTCGGATCCGCTTCTCTCCGCCACATGGGACTTCGCAAGGCGGTACTCCCGCTCTCCGGAGCACGAACTGGAGCTGTGCGACTGGTCGGACCGCGTATGCAATCCGGAGGGCATCGAGTGCACGAGGCGCTGGAGCCGTCTGCGCTACGCCGCCTGCATGCTGGCCGACATCGGCTGGCGGGCCCATCCCGACTACCGCGGCTCGCGCGCGTTCACGCTGGTGTCGCAGGCGAACTTCACGGGCATCGACCACTATTCCCGCGCCTTTCTCGCCCTGACGGTCTTCTTCCGCTATCAGGGCGTCTTCGCCACACCGCCGGCGGAGATCGCCGCCCTCGTGGACGACAAGGCGATCCGCCGGGCCCGCGTGCTGGCCGGGCTGTTCCGTCTCGCCTATTCCCTTTCCGCCGCCATGCCGGGCGCGCTGCCGGGCATTCCCCTGGAGCTGGAAAACGGGCATCTGGTGCTCCGCCTGGAAGGGGACAACGCCGCGCTGGTGGGCGAAACGGTCGAGAAACGCCTCGCCCAGCTCGCCCGCGCACTGGGGCGTACCGGCATCATCCGTACCTGATCCGATACGCGGCGCCCCATCACTTTTCATCGCGGTGTGTCCCGATTGCAACGGATCGTTGCAATCCGCAAATTTCTGTCGCATTTCGGGCAAGATTCAATTGACGCAACGTCCGCCTGCAAGTAACTTCGGTTGCATCAAAGGCGCTCCGATATCCATAAAGTGGTGGCTCGGGGGCCCAAAGCGGGAGTTGAGATCATGAGAGGGAAGCTCGTTGCTCTCTCGGCGGGAGTACTGGTCATGTCCGTTCTGGCGGGTGCGTCCGCCTGGAGCGGAGAGACGGCGGAAACCGGTTCGTCGGCGGCCAACGGTTCCGCGAAGGAGCTCTACAGGACATACGACGGCAAGAACATGAATCTGCAGCCGAGGAGGGTTGCGTCGCGTCCCCCTCTGCCGAGGCGCAGACCGGTTTCCCTTCCGGGACGGGATCTTGCGGATGCGGCGACTCTGGGTACGGACAAGCCCGGGGTCAAGCCGGCGGGAGGGCTGGAGCCGGCGGATCGCACCGCACGGCTGAAGAAAGAGAAGAAAGAGAAGCCGGATGACACGGCTTCCGGGGGCGTGGACGAGACGGCCCGCGGCGGAATTCCGGATGCGGTTGCCGCGCCCCGCAAGAAAGTGAACTTCAAGGCGAAGTATTGACCCCTGCAAAGGCACGAAACGGGAGGGAACTTGCCGTTCCTGCCCGTTTCGTTTTTTTTTGTTCCGGCGCGGCCGGAAGGTCCGGTCGTGACTGCGCGTGCCGAACCGCGACGCGCGGCCGGGCGATCTGGGGAAGGTCAATAGATCCCGGGTTTTCCGTCGCGGATGGCGATGACCTTTTCGCCCCGCAGCAGGGCGAGCGCCAGATCCCCGTACACCTCCCGCCGCCAACCCTTCAGGGCCGGCACGTCGCGGTCTCCGGCGGCGATCCGTTCCACGTCCCTTGCCGAGGCGATCAGACGCGGTGCGATGTGCTCGCGTTCCGATACGATCTTGAGGGCGAGTTTCAGCACGTCCGCCATGGCCGAAGCGCCTTCCGGTCCCGGGCGCGGCCGCTCCGGCATGGGGGGCAGTCGGTCCGCGGGCAGGGCCTTGGCTCGTGCTATGGCCTCCAGGATCTCGCGTCCGCTGCGGGATTTCGCGAGATTGTCGGAGATGGTCCGCATGCGCGCCAGCTCGCGCTCGGTTTCGGGCATCTGGGTGGCCAGCTCCGTCAGCGCCTCGTCCTTGAGAATGCGGCGCCGCGGCTGGTCGCGGCGCTGGGCCTCCCGCTCCCGCCAGGCGGCCAGTTCCTGCAGGGCGGCCAGCTGTCTGGCATTGCGCGGACGGAATTTGACGCGTTTCCACGCCTCCTCGGGATGCTGGGCGTAGGTCTCCGGACTCGTGAGAATGTCCATCTCCTCCTTCAGCCATGGCTCCCGCCCGCTCCGGCGCAGCTGTTCGCACAGCTTGCGATAGATGACGCGCAGGTGCGTGACGTCGGAAAGCGCGTATTTCAGCTGCTTGTCCGTCAGGGGACGGCGCGCCCAGTCGGTGAAGCGGGACGATTTGTCGATGTGCGCCTTCGCCAACCTGTTGACCAGGGCCTCGTATCCCACCTGGTCGCCGAAGCCGCAGACCATCGCCGCGACCTGCGTGTCGAAGAGCGGATGGGGGATGACGCCGGAAAGGTGGTGGATGATCTCTATGTCCTGCCGTCCCGCATGGAAGACCTTCAGCACGCTTTCATCCGCCATGAGCTCGAAGAATGGCGCGAGATCCATGCCCTTCGCCATCGGATCTATGATGGCGGCCCTGTTTTCACCGGCCATCTGGATGAGGCACAGCACGGGCCAGAAGGTCTTCTCCCGCATGAACTCGGTATCGACCGTGACGAATTCCTCGCCGCGCATCTCCTCGCAGAACGCGGCGAGCTCCTCCGTTGTTGAAATGACTTCCATGGAAATGGTTCCCCCCGCCGAAATGGACGTGAATGGACGACCGGTGGCGGTGGCAATATGCGCCGGAGGCGGCCTCCGGTCAAATCCTCATGCCACCTTTGGAGGAAACCCGTGGAGAGAAGGTCATGCCCCGGATCCGGCAGGACATGCGCCGCATCAGCGATTTCCTGGTTGAAAGTCTTTGATTTCATAACCGTGGATTGCGAAAATTCAAGATGTATGCCGCGGATTGCAGGAACGGTTGCCAAAGGCAGGGGATGAAGAGGGGACCGTCAGGAGCGGAAACACGGAAATGGGATGCGGATGGAGATGGTCGCTCCTGGCATGCGGTGCGCGCCGGTGTGAAACCTTGACATTCCGCCCCCCCTGTGCGCTTTTCCGGGCGACTGCTGATTGGCTTCACCCTCGGGGAAATATCGATGCACGAATACAGAACGCACACCTGTGGCGAGCTGCGCAGCTCGCACATCGGCGAAACGGTCCGTCTGTCCGGCTGGGTGCACCGCATCCGCGACCATGGCGGCGTGCTGTTCATCGACCTGCGCGACCACTACGGCATCACGCAGGTCGTGGCCGATCCCGATTCTCCGGCCTTCGCCACGGCCGAGAAACTCCATGCCGAATGGGTGATCCGGGTCGATGGCTACGTGCGCGCCCGCCCCGAGGGCACGGAAAATCCCAAGTTGCCCACCGGCGAGGTGGAGGTCTTCGCCACCACCATCGACGTGCTCTCCGAAGCCAGGGAGCTGCCGCTGCCGGTGTTCGGAGAGCCGGACTATCCGGAGGAGATCCGGTTGCGCCACCGCTATCTGGATCTGCGCCGGGAAAAGATGCATCGCAACATCATGCTGCGTTCGGAGGTGACGGCCTGGTTGCGCCGGCGCATGACGGAGGAGGGATTCACGGAGTTCCAGACCCCCATCCTCACCGCCTCCTCTCCGGAGGGCGCGCGCGATTTCGTGGTGCCCTCGCGGCTGCATCCGGGCAAGTTCTACGCCCTGCCGCAGGCCCCCCAGCAGTACAAGCAGCTCATCATGGCCTCCGGCTTCGACCGCTATTTCCAGATCGCGCCCTGCTTCCGGGACGAGGACGCACGCGCCGACCGGTCGCCCGGCGAATTCTATCAGCTCGACATCGAGATGAGCTTCGTCACGCAGGAGGACGTCTTCAATGCCGTGGAGCCGGTGCTGCGCGATCTCTTCCTGGAGTTCGGTGGAGGCCGCCCCGTGACTGCGGAATTCCCGCGCATTCCCTATGACGAGGCCATCGCGAAGTACGGCACCGACAAGCCGGATCTGCGCAACCCGATCGAGATGCAGGATGTCTCGGAGCATTTCCGGGATTCCGGCTTCCGCATCTTCGCGCAGATGCTGGAGAAGGACGCCCGCAATCGCGTCTGGGCCATTCCCGCCCCCGGCGGCGGATCGCGCGCCTTCTGCGACCGCATGAACAACTGGGCCCAGAAGGAGGGGCAGCCCGGCCTCGGCTACATCATGTTCCGCGAGGACGGCGGCGCCGGACCTCTGGCCAAGAACATCGGTCCGGAGCGCACGGAGGCCATCCGCGAGCAGCTCGGCCTTCAGGCCGGGGACGCGGCCTTCTTCGTGGCCGGGGATCCGAAGAAGTTCGCGCCGTTCGCGGCCGACGCCCGCGTCCGCATCGGAGAGGAGCTGGAGCTGACCGAAAAGGACCGCTTCTCGTTCTGCTGGATCGTGGACTTTCCCATGTACGAGTGGAACGAGGAGGAGAAGCGCATCGACTTCTCCCACAATCCCTTCTCCATGCCGCAGGGAGGCATGGAGGCCCTGGAGGCCGCGAAGACGGCGCTGGCGGCGGGGGACATGGGGCCGGTGCTGGCTCTGAAGGCCTGGCAGTACGACATCGTCTGCAACGGCGTGGAACTTTCCTCCGGCGCCATCCGGAACCACCTTCCGGAGCTGATGAAGATGGCCTTCGGCATTGCCGGCTACGACGAGGCCGTGGTCGAGGAGAAGTTCGGCGCGCTGTGGCGGGCCTTCCAGTACGGCGCGCCGCCCCACGGCGGCATCGCGCCCGGTCTGGACCGCATCGTCATGCTTCTGGCCGACGAGCCCAACATCCGCGAGGTGGTGATGTTCCCGATGAACCAGCAGGCCGAGGATCTGCTGATGGGCGCCCCCTCGGAGCTGTCGCCGAGCCAGCTGCGCGAACTCCACATCCGCGTGATCCCGCCCAAGAAGAAGACGGATTAGGAACGTTTCCGACAGGTTCCGCATTCCCAACGGGACAGACGCATGAAGGAAAAGACGGTAGTCATTCTCACCGGTTCGGAATTGCGGCATGCCTTCTTCCGCAAGTATCTGGCCCTCCGCCCCGGTCTCCGCGTTCTCATGTCCTGTTGCGAAGGAACGGAGAAAAGTCTTTCCAACCTCGTCGCCGCCGAGGATGGGGAAAAGGATTTGCGCCGGCGGCACCTCCAGGCACGCGATTGTTCGGAACGCGATTTCTTCTCGCTTTTCGTGGAGAATGCGGAGGACCGTTCCAATCCCGTCCAGGTACCCAAGGGGGCGGTGAACGACCGATCTATGGTTGAACGGATCCTCGAAATGTCTCCCGATCTTCTGGTGGCCTATGGATGTTCGATCATCCGGGGGCGGTTGCTGGAGGAATATTCGGGACGCCTTCTCAACGTCCATCTCGGCCTTTCTCCGCGCTATCGCGGCAGCGGCACTAATTTCTGGCCGCTCGTGAACGGGGAGCCGGAGTGTGTCGGAGCCACGTTCATGTACATGGATGCCGGCGTGGATACCGGTGAGATCATCCATCAGATGAGGGCCGAATACTGCTGGGGAGATACCCCCCACTCCGTGGGGAACCGGCTCATCATGCGCATGGCCGGCGTCTATGCGGAACTCGTGGAAAACTTCGACCGTCTGGTGCGCATGCCTCAGCCGGAAGTGCCCGAGCAAACATATTACTACAGGAAAAAGGACTTTTCCGAAGAAGCGGTCGGACGTCTCTACGAAAACTTTCGGAACGGGATGGTCGAACGGTATCTCGAGGACCGTCGGCGTCGTGATGCGAACTGCCGACTGGTGGTGAATCCCGTTCTTCATGGAGCCCGACGGGAAGTCGAAGCCGATGGAGAAGGGACATGCCACTGAAGGCCGTCATGTACCACTATGTCCGTCCGGACAGGGAAGATCTGCCGAACTTCCGTCATCTCCACATAGAT
>CAYSHK010000018.1:0-18120 GCA_964430935.1 uncultured Rhizobiaceae bacterium | reverse complement strand
GCTCACTCGCCCGTGGAGGGCGTCATGGAGGTTCCCATCTTCGCGAAGGAATCCATCCAGGTGGTCATCATTTTCATCCAGGGATTGGGATCCATCATCTTCGCCATGGCGTTGATGTACGTGGGGTCGGTCATCATCTTCACATAGGGCTCGATGATCTTCGGATCTGCCCACTTCATCATGGCCTCCACGTACTGCGGATCGGTCATCATCTTGATGTAGGGCTCGATGATCTTCGGATCGACCATCTTCGCCATCATCTCCATATAGCGCGGATCCGTCATGATCTTCACGTAGCCCTCGACGAGCTTCGGATCGGCCATCTTCATCATCATCTCGACATAGCGCGGATCCGTCATGATCTTCACGTAGCCCTCGATGAGCTTCGGATCGGCCATCTTCATCATCATGTCGATGTAGGCCGGATTGAGCATGAGGTTCATCCAGTCGGTCATGAACTTCGGATCCAGCATTTTGGCCATGGATTCCGCCCAGTCGCCCGAGGTGGCGGCAAGCGACGACGCGGCATCGCCGGTCGTCGTCTGCGCCATGGCCTGGGGCGAGGCAAGGCCAAGCCCGGCCGCGATGGCGATGATGGCAATCTTCTTCATGTGCTTCCCTCCTGATCTGTCGATCGAGCTCGTCCCGCACGGGAACGGAGCGCCAGCTGTCATTTCCCGGCGATCCGCCCTGCCCCCATGGCGGACCGCCTCCGCGCACACCACGTGCGCCGGCGCCCGGACGGACGCCATGGAGGTATCATATATGGATATTCAGATATTTGAAAGCGAAAATCGTTCACATATGCGGAAAAGATGAAATGCATACCGCCGCGAAATCATGGAGCGATGTCCGCGCCGCCCAGAAAAAACCCGCCGGAGCGTTCCGGCGGGTTCCTTTCCATTCCGCTGTCGCGTCGGGGCGACCGGGGTCGCCCGGATCATTTGGGCAGCTTGTCGTCCACGCCCTTCACGTACCAGTTCATGCCGAGCAGTTCCTGATCGGAGAGCACTTCGCCCTTCTTCACGCGAAGCTTGCCTTCCTGATCGTGGATCGGGCCGGCGAAGGGATGCAGCTTGCCGTCGCGGATGGCCGCCTCCGTCTCCTCGGCCATCTTCTTCACGTCGTCGGGCATGTTGGTGTACGGCGCCATGACGACCATGCCGGTCTTCAGGCCGCCCCAGGTGTCCTCGCTCTTCCAGGTGCCGTCCAGAACGGCCTTCGCCCGCTTCACGTAATAGGGCCCCCAGTTGTCGATGATCGCGGTCAGCTGGGTCTTCGGGCCGAACTTGATCATGTCGGAGGCCTGGCCGAAGGCGTAGACGCCCTTCTCCGCGGCCACCTGCATGGGCGCGGCGGAGTCGGTGTGCTGGGTGATGATGTCGGCGCCCTGCGAGATCAGCACCTTGGCGGCGTCGGCCTCCTTGCCGGGATCGTACCAGGTGTTGACCCACACGACCTTGATCTTGAAGTCGGGATTGACGGACTGCGCGCCCAGCAGAAAGGCGTTGATACCGCGCACCACCTCCGGAATGGGGAACGAGGCGATGTAGCCCGCCATGCCCTTCTTCGACATCTTGCCGGCAATCCTGCCGATGATGTAGCGGCCCTCGTAGAAACGGGAGGAATAGGTGGAGACGTTCTTTGCGCGCTTGTAGCCCGTGGCGTGCTCGAACTTCACGTCCGGATGGCGCCTGGCGACCTTCAGCACGGTATCCATGTAGCCGAAGGAGGTGGCGAAGATGAGCTTGTGCCCGGAACGGACGAGGCGCTCCAGGGTGCGCTCGGCGTCGGGCCCCTCCGGAACCTTCTCCAGATAGCTGGTCTTCACCTTGTCGCCGAGGGCCTTCTCGATGGCCAGACGCCCCTGGTCGTGCTGGTAGCTCCAGCCATGGTCGCCGATGGGGCCGACGTAGACGAAGCCCACCTTCAGCTTGTCCGCCGCCTGCGCCACGCCGGAGGCCAGGGCCAGCGCCGCTGCGGCTGCCAGTATCTTCCACTTCTTCATGACTGCATGTCTCCCTGTTTTCAGAACGGTTATCTGTCCGGCACGAAGGGGATGCCGATGCTCGCGGGCGTATTGGTCAGGGTCAGCGTGCGGTTGCGCGAGATGACGACCAGCGCGACGATCGTCACAATGTATGGCAGAGCGGTGAGCAGTTGTGAAGGCAGGCCGAAGCCCAGCGCCTGCACGTAGAGCCCGAGGATCCACACCGCCCCGAAGAGATAGGCTCCCGCCAGCACCCGCAGCGGACGCCAGGTGGCGAAGACCACGAGCGCCAGAGCGATCCAGCCGCGGCCGGACGTCATGTTCTCGATCCACTGCGGCGTATAGCTGAGCGAGAGATAGGCTCCGGATAGCCCCGCGAGCGCCCCGCCGAAGAGAATGGCCAGATAGCGCACCCGCACGACCGGATAGCCCAGCGCATGGGCCGCCGTGTGATTGACGCCGATGGCGCGCAGAACGAGGCCGGCGCGGGTGCGGAACAGAAACCACATCACGCCGGCGGTGAAGGCGAAGGAGGCATAGACGAGCACGTCGTGCCCGAACAGCACCGGGCCGAGGAAGGGAATGTCGGAAAGCCCCGGAACATCCAGCTTCGGCAACGGCACGCCGGGCTGGCCAACGAACTTCTCGCCCAGCAGTCCGGACAGGCCGAGTCCGAGCAGCGTCAGGGCAAGCCCCGTGGCCACCTGGTTGGTGGCCAGCGTCTGGGTGAGAAAGGCGAAGGGCAGCGACAGCAGCGCCCCCGCGGCGGCGCCCGCAACCACTCCGATCCACGGGTTGCCCGTGGCGTAGGCGGCCGCGAAGGCGGAAACCGCGCCCATCACCATCATTCCCTCCACGCCGAGATTGAGCACGCCGGAACGCTCCACCACCAGCTCGCCGATGGCGGCGAGCAGCAGCGGCGTGGAGGCGGTGATCACCGTCAGCAGAAAGGCTTCCAGTCCGTTCATGGCGCACTCCCCTCCCCCGCTCCGGGACGGCGGAAATGGATGCGGTAGTTGACGAGCGTATCCGCGGCCAGGATGAAGAACAGCAGCATGCCCTGGAAGGCCTGCGCCGTCTTTCCTGAGATGTTCAACGCCAGCTGCGCGGACTCCCCGCCCAGATAGGTCAGCGCCAGCAGCAGCGAGGCGAACAGAACGCCGACCGGTCCGAGACGGCCGAGAAAAGCGGCGATGATGGCGGTGAAGCCGTAACCCGGCGAGATGGAGGGCTGGAGCTGGCCGATGGAGCCGGAAACCTCCCCGATGCCCGCCAGCCCGGCCAGCGCGCCGGAAAGCAGGAAGGAGGCGCTGGTGACGCGGGCGGCGGAGAAGCCCGCGAAGGCGCCGGCGCGCGGTGCCGACCCCATGACGCGCACCTCGAAACCGTAGCGCATCCGGTTCAGCACCACCCACAGGGCGGCGACCGCCAGCAGGGCGATGATCGTGCCGAGATGCACCCGCCCGGAGATGGCGGGCATGACGTGCCAGCCCTCGAAGGTGACGGACTTGGGAAAGTTGAACCCCCCGGGGTCGCGGAAGGGACCGCGCACCAGCCAGTCGAGGAACAGTTGCGCCACGTAGACCAGCATCAGGGATGTGAGGATCTCGTTGGCGTTGAAGCGGTTTTTCAGAAACGCCGGTATCCAGCCCCACAGAGCGCCGCCCAGCGCCCCGAGCAGCAGCATTGCCAGCAGGGCCGTCGGATCGTTCCAGCCCGGCAACAGCACCGGGATGACGGAACCGGCCACCG
Source organism: uncultured Rhizobiaceae bacterium (assembly GCA_964430935.1). Classification (GTDB taxonomy): domain Bacteria; phylum Pseudomonadota; class Alphaproteobacteria; order Rhizobiales; family Aestuariivirgaceae; genus Thermopetrobacter. Next base: position 14,378 of record CAYSHK010000018.1, on the reverse strand, counting down.
CACCCATGACGAGCTGGCCTTCCGCGCCGATGTTCCAGACGTTGGCGCGGTAGGCCATGGCCAGCCCGACGCCGATGATGGCCAGAGGCGTGGCCTTGACGATCAGCTCCTCGATGGACCAGGCGGAAGTGAGCGGCTCCAGGAAATAGACGTACAGGGCCTCCGCCGGATCGTGTCCGAGCACGGCGAACATCGCCGCTCCGGCCACGAGCGCCATGCCGATGGCGGCGAACGGCGACAGCACGGACCACAGGCGCGAGGGAGCGGGGCGCTTCTCCAGCCAGATCATGCCACGCCTCCCGCGGTTTCGTGCGCGCCCGCCATGAGCAGACCGATGCGCTCCCTGTCCAGCTCCGAGGCCGGAAGGGCTTCCGACAGCTCGCCGCGGGAGATGACGGCGATGCGGTCTGCCACCTCGAATATCTCGTCCAGATCCTGCGAGATCACCAGCACTGCGGAACCCGCCCGTGCGAGGTCGATCAGCTCCTGCCGGATCATGGCGGCGGCACCCGCGTCGACGCCCCATGTCGGCTGGTTGACGACGAGCAGGGCCGGATTGCGGTCCAGCTCCCGGCCCATGATGAACTTCTGGAGATTGCCGCCGGACAGCGCCTGCGCGGGCTTATCCGGACTGCCGCCGCGCACGTCGTTGCGCTCGATGATCCGGGCCGCCGTCGCGCGCGCTCCCGCGCGGTCGATGAAACCGCGGCGCACCAGCCCCTCGCCCGTGGCATGACGGGCCAGCACCACGTTCTCCGTCAGGCTCATCAGCGGCACGCAGGCGTGGCCCAGCCGCTCCTCCGGGGCGAAGGCGGCCCCGGCCCGGCGGCGGGCGTTGATCCCCTCGAGGGACACGTCGCGTCCGCAGATGAAGACGACGCCGCGGCTCTGCGCCGGGCGCTCCCCGGAAAGGGCGCGGAACAGCTCGCGCTGGCCGTTTCCGGCGACGCCCGCGATGGCCACCACCTCTCCGGCGCGCACGTCGAGATTGATGCCGTAGAGGGCGACGCCGAACGGCCCCGATGCCGGCAGCGTGAGGTCGCGCACATGCAGAAGCGGCTGGCCGAGCATTTCCGGCGGCGGCGCGGCGTGGACGTCGTGGATGTCCGAGCCGACCATGAGCCGGGCCAGCGAACCCGCCGTCTCCCGCCGCGGATCCAGCGTCTCCACCACCCGGCCGTGGCGCAGGATCGTGGCGGTATGGCACAGCTCCCGCACCTCCTCCAGCCGGTGGGAGATGTAGACGATGGCCCTGCCCTCCTCCGCGAGCCGGCGCAGGGTGACGAACAGGCGCGCCGCCTCCTGCGGGGTGAGCACGGACGTCGGCTCGTCCAGAATGATGATGCGGGGATCGGCCAGCAGACAGCGGACGATCTCCACCCGCTGCCGCTCGCCGACGGAAAGGTCGGCCACGAGCACGTCCGGGTCCAGCGGCAGGCCGTACTGCGCGGAGACGTCGCGGATGCGGCGCGAAAGCTCGCGCATGTCGCCGCCTCCGGGCACGGCCAGGGCGATGTTCTCCGCCACCGTGAAGGGCTCGAACAGCGAGAAATGCTGGAACACCATGCCGATGCCCAGCTCGCGGGCGCGGGCCGGAGAGGCGATGGCGACCGGATGGCCGTCCAGCAGGATCTCGCCGGAATCCGGCTGCAGCGCACCGTAGATGATCTTCACCAGAGTGGACTTGCCGGCGCCGTTCTCGCCCAGCAGGGCATGGATCTCCCCTGCGCGGACGGTCAGGGAGACCCGGTCGTTGGCCGTGATCCCGCCGAAACGCTTCGAGATGCCGCGCACTTCGAGCAGTGGCGGCGGCGTATTTCCTTCCCGTCCTCCCATGGCATGCGACCATATCACCCCGAAAACGGGGGAGACAGCGCGCTTCATTTGTTTTTACACAGATTATTGCGGTACCGTCCCTCCGCCGTTTCCTCCGGGACCGGACGCCCCGAGCGCGGTTCGACATCCCCGAATCCGCCCGCGATTGACATGGCGGCCCGGGCCGGGCAGAAAGCGCGCGGCACGCAACCCGCAACAACCAGGATAGGCATACCATGACTTCCGCCCCGAGGGTCGTCCGACTGGAGGATTATGCCGTACCGGACTGGCTGGTCGATTCCGTGCATCTGGACTTCGATCTGCACCCCCGGGAAACCGTCGTGTCGGCCCGCATGGAGATGCGGCGCAACCCGGAGGCCGGGGGACCGGAGATCGTGCCCCTGGAACTGGACGGGGAGGAGCTGGAACATCTCTCCCTGCGCATCGACGGGAGGGAGGCGGCGCCTTCGGAATACGTCGTCGACGACCGCAGGCTGGTATTGCCCCGGCCGCCGGCGGACAGGTTCGTGCTGGAAACCCGGGTGCGCATCGACCCGGAGGGGAACACGGCGCTCTCCGGCCTGTACCGCACCGGCGGCAACTATTGCACGCAGTGCGAGGCGGAGGGCTTCCGCCGCATCACCTGGTGGCCGGACAGGCCGGACGTGCTGTCGCGGTTCACGGTGCGCATGGAGGCGGACGCGGAGGAAAATCCCGTGCTGCTGTCCAACGGCAATCTCGTCGGGTCGGGCCCGGCCGGCGACGGACGGCACTATGCGGTCTGGGAGGATCCCTTCCGCAAACCCTCCTACCTGTTCGCCCTGGTGGCGGGGGACCTCGGCGTGAGGGAGGGCACCTTCACCACGATGGGCGGACGCGAGGTGACGCTGCGCATATGGGTGCAGAAGGGCAAGGAGGCGCGCGCCGGCTGGGCGCTGGAGAGCCTGAAGGCCGCCATGCGCTGGGACGAGGAGCGTTTCGGGCGGGAATACGATCTCGACGAGTACAACATCGTCGCCGTGCCCGACTTCAACATGGGGGCGATGGAGAACAAGTCGCTGAACGTGTTCAACGACAAGTACATCCTCGCCGATGCGGAGACGGCCACGGACAAGGATTTCGAGAACATCGAGGCCATCATCGGGCACGAGTACTTCCACAACTGGACCGGCAACCGCATCACCTGCCGCGACTGGTTCCAGCTGTGCCTGAAGGAGGGGCTGACCGTCTTCCGCGACCAGGAATTCACCTCGGATCTGCGCTCGCGGGCGGTGAAGCGCATCGAGGACGTGCGCAATCTGCGCGCCCGGCAGTTTCCGGAGGACGCCGGCCCCCTCGCCCATCCCGTGCGGCCGGACCGCTATGCGGCCATCGACAACTTCTACACCGCCACCGTCTACGAGAAGGGCGCGGAAGTGGTGCGCATGCTCCATACCCTGCTCGGAGAGGAAACCTTCATGCGCGCCATGGACATCTATTTCGCGCGTTACGACGGCACCGCCGCGACGGTGGAGGATTTCATCGGCTGCATGGAGGAGGCTTCGGGGCGGGATCTCTCGCAGTTCTTCCGCTGGTACACCCAGGCCGGCACGCCGCATCTCGCCATTTCGCAGGATCACGATCCGGAGAGGGGAACCCTGCGCCTCACCATCACCCAGAGCATTCCGGACACGCCGGGGCAGACAAACAAGAAGCCCCATCACATTCCGCTGCGCATCGCCCTGCTGGACGGAGCCGGGCGGGAGCTGCCACTGGTGACGGAGGACGGAAGGCGGCTGGACGACGGGCTGCTGGAAATCACCGGGCGGCGGCAGAGCTTCGTCTTCACCGGCGTGAAGGAGCGCCCCGTGCTGTCCGCGAACCGGGGCTTCTCCGCGCCCATCCGTCTGGAGACGGGACAGGGGCTGGAGGAACTGCTCTTCCTCATGGCCCGGGACCGCGACCCCTTCAACCGGTGGGAAGCCGCCCAGACCGTCGCCCGCAGGCTGGTGCTGGACGAACCGCACGAACGCACGCAGAGCCTGTCCGAATATGCCGCCGCCCTGGCGACCGTGGTGCGGGACCTCCGCGAGACGGATCCCGCGTTCCTGGCCGAGATGCTGCGGCTTCCGGGAGTGAACGTGCTGGCCTCGTTCCTGGAGAGCGACGTCAATCCGCAGGCCCTGCACGATACGCGCAACCGCGTGCTGGCCCGCATCGCCGGCACGCTGGAGCCGCTGCTGCGGGAGACCTTCGACATGCTGGCCGTGACGGAGAGCTGGTCGCCCTCCCATGAACAGGCTGGACGCCGCGCGGCGCGGGCGGCCGCCCTCTCGCTGCTGATGCATGCCGACAGGGACGCCGCCGCGCGACTGGCCCGGGAGACGTGGGAGAGGGCCACGAACATGACGGAGCGGGCCATGGCCATCTCCGCCCTCTCCCAGTCCGCCTCCCCGCTGCGCGAGGAGGTGCTGGACGCCTTCATCGGACGTTTCGGCGACGACCATCTCATGGTGGACAAGTGGCTGGCCTGGCATGCGACGTGGCCGCACCGGGACTGCGTGGAGCGCGTGCGGGCGCTCATGGAGAGCGACTGGTTCTCGCTGAAGAACCCGAACCGCGTGCGCTCCCTCGTCGGCATGTTCGCCTCCGCAAACCCGGTCGCCTTCGCGCGCGCCGACGGAGCGGGCTTCGCACTGGTGGCCGACACGATCCTGGAACTGGACCGCCTCAACCCGCAGGTGGCGGCCCGTCTCGCAACCACCTTCCGCAACTGGCGGACCTACGAACCCGTGCGCAGGGAGCGGGCGCGGGAGGCTCTGGAGCGGATCGCCGCCAGCGGGAGGCTGTCCGGCGATCTCGGCGACATAGTGACGCGAACGCTCGGCACAGCCTGACGCGCGAACCGCCATCTTTGTGCCGCTTTCGCGAGCCGTTACGCATCCGATTCAAAGCCCCAGCCACGCCGCCCCGCAGCTCCATTCGCGTTCTGCCTCTGGACAAACGATTCCGCATGCGAATCAATAGCGTTAGCTGATTCGTAAAGATTTCGTTTCATGTTCGGTCGGAAGCCGCCACGACCGGACCTTCAGGGGCGGGGGCAACTTGGGGGACGAGGCTTTGTCTAAGGCCACGCTGGAAGAGCTGTTCGTCAGGGAGCGCATGCCCGCCCGCGCCATGCAGCGTGTGCGCCTGTCCCCCCTCCTCCTCCGGGACGGCCTTCTGCGCAGGGTCATCAATGCCGCGACCGTGGTCTTCCTCGCCGGCATGGCGATCGCCCTTGGCATCCACCTCTACGCCATGCAGCGCACCCACATGGAAAGCGAGCTGCGCCAGAACGCGCTCTTCCTGCGGCTGACCGGCCTGGAACTCTCGAGAACCCTCTCCGGCGGCGACAGGAGCACGTGGCGGCTGCCCACCCCCGACGATCTGGCGCACGCCATGCCCGAGGGCGCCACGGAGCACGGCCGCGTGTGGATGGTCGCCGACGCGGACGGCGTCGTCCACGCCGTATGGCCCTCCGACGCCGGCATCGGCAAACCGCACCGTCTCGCGGACATCCTTCCGGGAACGCTGGTGAACGGCGAGACCGCCGCGCCGGCCTTCGCCCGCATCGAACTGCCGGGCGGAGAAAAGGCCATGGCCGGCACCATCTCCCTGGATCCCTGGCCCGGAACGCTGGCGCTCGTCCAGCCGGTCGACCGGATGCTCGGCGCGTGGAAGGAGAGCGCCCTCGGTCTGGTCGGGCTGTTTCTGCTCGTGGCCTCGGTCATCCTTGCCATCGCCGCGGCCTTCAACTGGCAGGCCACCCAGACCCGCAAGAGCCGGCACACCCTGGCGGTGGCCACATCGCGGCTGGACGCGGCGCTGGATCGCGGCCGCTGCGGGCTGTGGGACTGGGACATGGGACGCGGGCGCATCTTCTGGTCGCGCTCCATGTATTCGATGCTGGGAATGAAACCCAAGGGCGAGTACCTTTCCTATGGCGAAATCGTTTCCCGCCAGCATCCGGAGGACGTTCCGATCGACCAGCTCGCGGACGCCATCCTGGACAGCGAGAACGGAGCCTTCGACCACGAGTTCCGCCTGCGTCACGCCGACGGCCACTGGGTATGGCTCCGGGCGCGCGGCGCGCTGGTCATGAACCCGGAGGAGGCGGAGCCGCATTTCGTGGGCATCGCCATAGACATCTCCGAACAGAAGAAGGCCGACCGCGCGTCCCGCGAAGCGGAGACGCGGCTGCGCGACGCCATCGAGACCATTTCCGGTTCGTTCGTGCTGTGGGACGCGGAGAGCCGGCTGGTGATGTGCAATTCCAAGTACCAGCAGTTCCATTCCCTGCCCTCCTCCGTCTGCCAGCCCGGCACGCCGTACGAGGAGGTGATGAAGGCGGCGCGAAAGCCGAAGGTGAACAAGCGCCAGTCCATCGTCACGGACGAGACGGGCGAGGAAGTGATCGTGGAGGTGCAGCTGGACGACGGCCGCTGGCTCCAGATCAACGAACGCAGGACGCGCGACCGCGGTTTCGTGTCCGTGGGCACGGACATCACCGAGCTGAAGCAGCAGCAGGAACGGCTGGAACGCTCCGAGGCCGAGCTGCGCGCCACCATCCAGGAGCTGGAGAAGTCCCGCTACGAGCTGGAGCAGCAGAAGCAGCGGCTGGCCGATCTGGTGGACAAGTATCTCGCGGCCTCCGAGAAGGCGGAGGCGGCATACCGCGCCAAATCGGAATTCCTCGCGAACATGAGCCACGAGCTGCGCACGCCGCTCAATCCCATCATCGGTTTCGCCCAGACGATGCAGCAGGAGGTCTTCGGCCCCCTTCCCGCCAAGTACCGCGAGTACGCGGAGGACATCGAGCGCTCCGCGCGTCACATGTTCGATCTCGTGAGCGACATTCTCGACATGTCGAAGATCGAGGCGGGCAAGCTGGAGCTCAACCCGGAGGAGACGGATCTCGCGGAGATCGCCCGCGAGGCCGTGGGCATGGTCATCAAGGAGGCAGAGGGCAAGGGGCTGCGGCTGGAGACGGACCTGCCCGACGCCCTGCCCATGCACGGGGACAGGCTGAAACTGCGGCAGGTGCTGCTCAACATCCTCTCCAACGCCGTGAAGTTCACGGAACCGGGAGGTGCCGTGCGCATCTCCGCCGGTCTGGAGGACGGCGCGATCCGCATCACCGTCGCGGACACCGGCATCGGCATCCCGAAGGAGCATCTCTCGAAGCTCGGCAAGCCCTTCGAGCAGGTGGCGAACCAGTTCTCTCGCGCCCACGGCGGTTCCGGACTGGGGCTGGCCATCTCGCGCTCGCTCGTCGAAATGCACGGCGGCACCCTGCACATCGAAAGCGAGGAGGGACGGGGGACGACGGTCACCATACTGCTGCCCGCGGCGGCGAGCCTCGCCGCCTGAGCCCCTCCGGGCAGCCCGATCGCGATCAGGCGTATTCGCCCACCACGTCGGCGAATATCCGCGCCACTCTCTCCTGCATGTCCCTCAGCAGGGCGTCGGCCTCCGGCAGGCCCGGCGCCGAGGCCGCATTGGCCACCAGCCGCGCGAATCCCTCCGGCGCCCCCTCGCCCCGGAATCCCTCCCGGAGGCACAGACGCAGAATATGGCTGAGGTGCTGATAGAGGTCGTGCGCGGCGAGCAGATCCACCCCGGCGGCTTCATCCAGCACACCGGCCGCGACAAGGGCCTCCAGAGCCCGCCGCGTGTTCTGGTCCAGCACTTCCGGATGGTCGTGCGCGGCCAGGAGCTCCAGCGTCTGGGTGACGAATTCCACGTCCACCATTCCGCCGCGGGCGGTCTTCAGATCCCATACGGAGCGCGGCGGTTTCTCCTTCCAGATGCGGCGGCGCATGTCCAGCACGTCCGCCTTCACCTTCCCGGCGTCGCGGGGGCGCGTCAGGGTCTCCCGGATGATCCCTTCCACCTCCCGCCGGAGGGAGGCATCCCCGGCGATGACGCGGGCCCGCGTCAGGGCGAGGTGCTCCCACGTCCAGGCGCTTTCCTCGTGATAGCGGCGGAAGCTCTCCAGATGCGTGGCCACGGGCCCCTGGGATCCGGAAGGACGGAGGCGCATGTCCACCTCGTAGAGCACGCCTTCCGCCGTGGGGGCGGAGAGGGCCGAGATCAGCCTCTGCGTGAGGCGGGCGAAATACTGTCCCGGCGACAGGGGGCGGCGACCGTTCGACTGCGCGGCGTCCCCTCCCGGATCGTACACGAGGATGAGATCCAGATCGGACGTGGCGGTCATCTCCCTGCCGCCGAGCTTGCCCATGGCGATCACCGCCACTCGGGCGGCCGGAAATTCGCCGTGGGCATCCGCCAGCTGATGGCGGACCAGCCGGAGCATGCGGGCGATGACGGCTTCGGCCAGAGCCGTGTAGGCCGCCGAGGCCTCCTGCGGCGTCACCGTTTCCGTGATCATGCGCACGCCGATGCGGAATTTCTGCTCTCCGGCGAACATCCTCGCCGCGTCCAGCGCCTCCTCGTAGGCCATGTCCCCGGGAACGGCCTCCCCGATCATCCTGCCGTAGGCTTCCGCATCCGGCAGGGGTTCGAAGAAGTCCGGAGCGATCACCGCATCGAACAGCCGCGGTCTTCTGGACAGCTCGCGGGCCAGCTCCGGAGCCGTGCCGAGGATGGTCACCAGCAGGTCCAGGAGATGCGGATTCGCCCTCAGCAGGGAAAAGAGCTGGAGGCCGGAAGGCAGGCCCTCCAGAAAGCGGTCGAAGGCGAGGAGACCGGCATCGGGATCTCCGCTCCGCGCGAGCGCCGCCAGCAGGTGGGGCGTGATCTCCGTGAGCCGCTCGCGGGCCGAGGCCGACCGCATGGCCCGGTACCGCCCGTAGTGCCAGCCGCGGATGATCCGCGAGGCCTCCTCCGGCCGGGCGAACCCCATGCGCTCCAGAGTTTCCAGTGTCTCCGGGTCGTCCTCCGCCCCGGTGAAGACCAGAGAACCCGTTCCGTCCGCCAGTTCCTGCGCCTCCTCGAACAGGGCGTTGTAGTGGTCCTGCACCGTCTCCAGGGTCCGGCGCAGGGCCGCCGACAGGGAGGCCCCGTCCGGAAACCGGGCGAAACGGGCGAGCCGCTCCAGTCCTTCGTCGTCGGATGGCATGAGGTGCGTCTGCTGATCCATCTGCATCTGGATCCGATGTTCCAGTGTCCGCAGAAACCGGTACGCCTCCGCCAGCTCCGCCGCCACCTCCCGGCGGATCCAGCCCTCGTCGGCCAGCGCGTCCAGCATTTCCAGAGTGGAACGCCCCCGCAGCCGCGGATTTCTGCCGCCGGCGATGAGCTGCTGCGTCTGGACGAAGAACTCGATCTCCCGGATGCCGCCGCGGCCCAGCTTAAGGTTGTGGCCGGCGACGGCGATCTCGCCATGCCCCTTCACCGCATGGATCTGCCGCTTCAGCGACTGCACGTCGGCAATGGCGGCGAAATCAAGATACTTGCGCCAGATCCACGGGGCGATGGTGTCCAGGAACTCACGCCCCAGGGCGATGTCCCCGGCGGCGGGGCGCGCCTTGATCATGGCCGCGCGCTCCCAGTTCTGTCCCATGGTCTGGTAGTAGATCTCGGCGGCTTCGACCGATATCGCCACCTGCGTGGAACCGGGATCTGGACGCAGGCGCAGGTCGGTGCGGAACACGTATCCGTCGCCGGTTATCTCGGAGAGGATCTTCATGACCTGCCGCGTCATGCGCACGAAGAACGGTCCGGGCTCCACCCCTTCGGCCAGCGGCGCACGTCCGGGATCGTAGAAGACGATGAGATCCACGTCGGAGGAGTAGTTCAGCTCGTGGGCGCCCATCTTGCCCATCGCGAGAACCACGTAGCCGCTGTTCTCCGGCGTCGCGTCCAGGAGCCTGCCCTGCCGCGCACCGTTGCGGAGCGCGAAGGCGACCGCGGCGCGCACCGCCTCGTCCGCGAATTCCGTCAGACGCCGCGTGACCTCCTCCAGCTCCCACAGTCCGGATATGTCGGCCAGCGCGATCAGCAGGGCGGCCCTGCGCTTGGCCATGCGCAGACGCCGCATGATCTCCGCCTCGCTTTCCGCGGAGGCCCCGGCATCGGCCGTTTCGGCCATGACGGCGGCGAAGAGGTCGTCCGGAGCGTCCCGGAAGCAGGACAGCGCGAATGCGGGATCCGCATGCAGGAGGCGGCTCAGATGGGCCGATGCGCCGAAAACCGCGGCCAGCACGTTGCGCACGTGCGGGTCGTCTCCGGCAAGGGCGGCGAGGGGGGCGTTCTCTTCCTTCAGGCGATCGAAGCCGCGCCGTGCCGCCTCCTCGTCGGCGGGTGGAGGCAGGGGGGTGAATGCTGCTGGCAGGATTCCGGTCATGCGGACAGGATAACCCACTCCCGGATTTGTGGGAATGCATCCCTTCGCAGCAGGAAGTAATCGGGGAACGGGAGGATCAGCGTTTCTTTGGCAGACGGAGGATGGCCCGCAGCCCGGGCCTGTTGGATTCCAGAACGAGGCTGCCGCCATGCAGCCGGGCGATGGAGGTCACGAGGGACAGGCCCAGCCCGGATCCCGGGCGGGAGCGGGATTCGTCCAGCCGCACGAAACGGTCCTTGACGTGTTCCGTCTCGGTCTCCGGTATGCCCGGTCCGCGGTCCGTGACCACGACGTCCACGTGGTCGGCATGGTTCTCGACACGGATGCCGATTTCCGGGGGACGATCGTCCGCCCGTCCGTACTTGAGGGCATTGTCGAGCAGATTGACGAGCGCCTGGGCGATGAGCTGCCGGTCGGCCCGCAGCATCACCTTCTCCGGTGCGACGATGGTGAAATCGCCCCCCTCGTCCTCGATGATGGGCTGGTACAGCTCCGCCACCTCGCGCGCCACCTCGGAGACGTCCACGTCGCGGAAGCCGCTGGCCCCCTGCCCCGCCTCGGCCCGGGCGATGAACAGCAGGGCGTTGAAGGTCTTCAGGAGTTCGTCGGCCCGGGCGATCGTCATCTCCAGCGCCTCCCGGTGCCGCTCGGGATCGTCGGAGCGCAGGGCATCCTCCGCCTGCGCCCTCAGACGGTTCAGGGGAGTGCGCAGGTCGTGCGCGATGTTGGAGGAGACCTCCCGCATGCCCTTCATGAGCCGCTCGATCTCGTCGAGCATGTCGTTCAGGGCGGAGGCCAGACGGTCCAGTTCGTCCCCCGACCCCTCGACGGGCACGCGGTCGGACATGCGCCCGGCGCGGATGGAGCGGAGCGTGGCGGTTATGGCATCGATGCGCCTCAGGAAGTTGCGCGAAAGCAGAAGACCGCCGCCGATGCCCAGAATGGCCGTCAGCCCCAGCGCCCAGAAAAGCGTGTTGCGGATGATGCGGCCGAATTGCCGGAGTTGCTGGATGTCGCGACCTATGATGAGATGGTATCCGCCCTTCAGGCGCGTGTAGTAGGCGCGCGCGCGGTGTTCGGTCAGGCCCCGGGGCGTCTCGACGCCGAAGGAGAACTCGATCCAGCCCGGCTTGTTCAGGGCCATTGCGGGAAGGCTCTTCAGATTTCCCGCCAGCCGCTTTCCGACCGGAGTGGTGAGCAGGTAGAGGCCGCCCGTATCCAGCTGGGAACGGCGCTTGATCACCGCCATGACGCCGGGGGCGCCGTTGAGGGCGTACTGTTCCGCGATGCCCTGGACCTCGGCCGCGATCGTCTCCTCCGCCTGTTCGTCCAGCAGCTTGAGGGTCTGCCAGTAGACGTAGCCGAGCACCGCTCCCACCGAGAGGGCGAAAACGATCAGGTAGACGGCCGCCAGCCTGAAGGTGCTCGTATGGAGCAGGCGGAGTGTCCGGGGCGTGCGCGGCACGGCCTCAATCCGCCCTCAGCATGTATCCGGCGCCGCGGATCGTGTGCAGAAGGGGCTTGTCGAATTCCTTGTCGATCTTGCCGCGGAGGCGGGAGATGTGCACGTCGATCACGTTCGTCTGGGGGTCGAAATGGTAGTCCCAGACGTTCTCCAGAAGCATGGTCCTGGTGACCACGTTTCCGGCGTTCCGCATCAGGTACTCCAGCAGCTTGAATTCCCGCGGCTGCAGCAGGATCTCCTTGCCGGCGCGCGTCACCTTCCTTTTCAGCAGATCCATCTCCAGATCGCCGACCTTCAGGCGCGTCTGGACGGGTTCCGCGGTCTTGCGGCGTCCGAGCACCTCGACCCGGGCCAGAAGCTCGGAAAAGGCGTAGGGCTTGGCGATGTAGTCGTCGCCGCCGGCGCGCAGGCCTTCCACCTTGTCGTCCACGTCGCCGAGCGCGGAAAGGAAGAGGGCCGGCGTCATGTCGCCCTCCTCGCGGAGCTTCCGGACCAGCGTCAGACCGTCCATCTTCGGCATCATGCGGTCGACGATGAGCACGTCGTAGTCGCCCTCGCGGGCCATCGCGAGGCCCTCCTCGCCGTCCCTGGCATGGTCCGTGACGTGTCCCGCCTCCCGCAGGCCCTTGACGAGCCAGCCGGCGGCTTCGAGATCATCTTCGATTACCAGTATGTGCATGGTTCCTGCTTCGAAAGATTTCGGGGAATGCGAAACGTTCGGGTCGGACTTCGCTTTCTGGCAAATATAGGCCGCCGGGAGCTTTTTTCCACCTGTTCCCGGAAAGGCGCGGTCCCGCCGGCGCTGGTCATCGCTCCGGCGGGACCGCTGGCATCATGAGGGACTGAATCATGAGGCCTTGTGCTCCCGCCTGCCGCCCGCCTGCGCGACACTCCCCACGGCGGACGGAAAGCGGGCGGAAGGGGCGTCGCCGCCCCTTCCGCGATCGTCATCCCCGCTTGCGCTTCACCGGCAGGGCCACGAAGCGCTGGGCATCGCCGGAACGGACCAGGAAGAGCACGGACTTCTTGCCCTTCTTCGCGGCCTTCTGGATGGCCGCGCGGACCGCCTCGGGAGAGTTCACCTCGATGCCCGCCACCTCGACGATGATGTCGCCGGGGCTGAGATTCTTGCGGGCCGCCTGGGAATCGGGCTTCACTCCGGTGATCACGACTCCCTGGCCGTCATCGGCGGGCTTCAGCGCAAGTCCCATTTCCGCCAGGGCGGACGGAGAGACTCCGCCCTTCTCCCCGAAGGCCGCCGCGATCTTGTCGTCGGTCGGCATCTGCCCGATCGTGACCTTCAGCGTCCTGCGCTCGCCCTTGCGCAGAACGGTGATCTCGGCCGTGTCGCCGGGCTTGATGTGGGCGATCTTGCGGGCGAGATCACGCGGATCCTTCACCTTCCGACCATCGACCTCGAGAACGGTGTCGCCGGTTTTCAGGCCCGCCTTCATGGCCGGCGAATTGTCCGTGACCTTGACGACGATGGCTCCATGGGGCTCGTCCAGCCCGAGGCTCTCGGCGATGTCCTTGGTGACCTGCTGGATCTGCACGCCCAGCCAGCCGCGCGTCACCTGCCCCTTGGTCTTGAGATCCATCACGATCTCCTTGGCGACCGAGGCCGGAATGGCGAAGCCGATGCCCACGGATCCGCCGGTCGGCGAGAAGATCGCCGTGTTCACGCCGACGACCTTGCCCTTGAGATTGAAGGCCGGACCGCCGGAATTGCCCTTGTTGATCGGCGCGTCGATCTGCAGGAAGTCGTCGTACGGACCGGCGCCGATCTGGCGTCCCTTCGCGGAAATGATTCCCGTCGTCACGGTACCGCCGAAACCGAACGGATTGCCGACCGCGATCACCCAGTCGCCGACACGCGGATCCTTCTCGGCGAATTCCACGTAGGGGAACTTGCGCCCCTTGGCGTCGTTCACCTTCAGCAGGGCCAGATCCGTCTTCTTGTCGGTTCCGATGACCTTGGCCCGGTAGACCTTGCCGTCATTGGTCTTGATCTTCACCACGTCGGCGCCCTTCACGACGTGGTTGTTGGTGACGATGTATCCGTCCGGCGAAATGAAGAAGCCGGACCCCACCGCCTTCCCATGATGGAAGGGGCGGAACTTCTTGGGGAAGCCGAAGCCGAAACGGTCTCCGGGCAGTTTCTTCTCGAAGAACTCGCGGAACTCGGGCGGCAGCTTGTCCAGACCGGGCAGCTTGCGCATCATCCGGGAGGCGTCCTCGCCGGAAGCCGGCGTGAATTCGACTTCCACGGACACCACCGCCGGCATCACCTTCTCCACCAGATCGGCGAAGCCCTGGGCGGGGGCCAGCGTCGCCGCCTCGGCCTTCACGGGAAGGGCGCCGAAGGTCGGCAGCGCGCCAGCAAGCGCCGTGGCCGACAGCGCGCCCGCGATGGCCAGCGCCATCAGCGAACGTTTCGTGCCGCCTTTCCTGCGAACGGTTCTGTTGTTCATGAGGGGATCTCCTTGAAAACTCTCGGGGGTCTTGTCATCCGGCAGGCGGGAATTTTCGCCTGCGTCCGCCATGAGAGATAGGAGATGGCCGCTTACGAAACCATGTCTGGCCGATTAAATCCCCGTAATACGCGGAAATCTCTCCTATTTTTCAGATTTCAGAAGCTCTTCCAGGCGTTTGCGCTCCTCCTCGGAGAGGTCCGCCTCGACCTTCTTCGCGGCCGGAGCGGCGGCCACCTTCCTGCGGGCGCGCCACAGCGCGTACGCGCCGATGAAAAGCACGAGAAACGGACCGATC
>CAYSHK010000017.1:0-31558 GCA_964430935.1 uncultured Rhizobiaceae bacterium | reverse complement strand
CCTCTCCCGCGCCGTGCGGAAGGTGTTCGTCGAGCTCTACCGCGAGGGCCTGATCTACAAGGACAAGCGGCTGGTCAACTGGGATCCGAAGCTGCATACCGCCATCTCGGACCTCGAGGTCGTGCCGACCGAGACGAAGGGACACCTTTGGCACTTCCGCTATCCGGTGGAAGGCGGGGAAGGCCGCTACATCGTCGTGGCCACCACGCGCCCGGAAACCATGCTGGGCGATACCGCCGTGGCCGTCCATCCCGACGATGAACGGTACAGGGACATCATCGGCAGGAACGTCATCCTGCCGCTGGTGGGCCGCCGCATCCCCATCGTGGCAGACGAGCATGCCGACCCCGAGACCGGCACCGGCGCGGTGAAGATCACGCCCGCGCACGACTTCGACGACTTCGAGGTCGGCAAGCGCCACGATCTGCCCATGATAAATATCATGGGGCCCAGTGCACAAATTTCTCTGGCTGGAAATACAGACTTTTGGCTTGCCACGCCTTTTGCTGAAACGAAAGAGCAAGCGCAGGAGTTTGCATACAGTGTAGCGTTTGCTTTACATGATGATGAGCTTGTTCCTGTCATCCCTAGGGATTGGTCTAAGGATTGGCCCATTTCTGAGAAGTGGGTGGATGAAGACCGGGAGAATCTGAAATTTTTACAAAGCTTGGACGGAATAGATCGTTTCGAAGCGCGTAAGCGGATCGTGGAACGCATGGAAAAACTCGGTCTTCTGGAGAAGGTCGAGGACCACGTCCACATGGTCCCCTACGGCGACCGCAGCGGCGTCCCCGTGGAGCCGCGTCTCATGGAGCAGTGGTTCGTGGATGCGAAGGCGCTGGCCTCCGGCGCCATGCGCGTGGTGCGGCGCGGGGACACCCGCTTCTTCCCGTCCAACTGGGACAAGACCTATTTCGAGTGGCTGGAGAACATCCAGCCCTGGTGCATCTCCCGTCAGCTCTGGTGGGGTCACCAGATCCCGGCGTGGTATGGTCCCGACGGAAGCATCTTCGTCGCCGAAACCGAGGAGGAGGCAATCGCCGCAGCCGAAAAACGCTACGGTGAAAAGGTGGAACTCACCCGCGAGGAGGACGTTCTCGACACCTGGTTCAGCTCCGCGCTGTGGCCGTTCTCCACGCTGGGCTGGCCGGACGAAACGCCGGAGCTGAAACGCTACTATCCGACCTCCGTGCTGGTGACCGGCTTCGACATCATCTTCTTCTGGGTGGCCCGGATGATGATGATGGGCCTGCACTTCATGCGTGACGTGCCGTTCCGCGACGTCTACATCCACGCCCTCGTGCGCGACGAGCACGGGCAGAAGATGTCGAAGTCCAAGGGCAACGTCATCGATCCGCTGGAGCTGATCGAGAAGTACGGGGCCGACGCACTGCGCTTCACGCTGGCCGCCATGGCCGTCATGGGCCGCGACATCCGCCTTTCCGAGGCGCGCGTCGCGGGCTACCGCAACTTCGGCACCAAGCTTTGGAACGCCGCCCGCTTCCTGGAGATGAACGAAGTGGGCCGCAATCCGGATTTCGACCCCGCCGCCTGCCGGGAGCCGCTCAACCGCTGGATCACCGGCGAGGCCATCCGCACCGCGGCCGAGGTCACCCGCGCCATCGAGGACTACAAGTTCAACGAGGCGGCGGGCGCCATCTACCGGTTCACGTGGGACGTCTACTGCGACTGGTATCTGGAGTTCATCAAGCCCGTCCTGAAGGAGGGGGCGGAGGCCGCGAAGGAGGAGACCCGTGCCGCCGCGCGCTGGACCATGGACGTCATCCTGAAGCTGCTGCATCCCTTCATGCCCTTCATCACGGAGGAGCTGTGGCAGCGCACCGGCGGCGAGGGGCTGCTGATGCTCAGCCGTTGGCCGCGGACGGAGGGGATGGTGGACCGGGATGCCCGCGAGGAGCTGAAATGGGTGATCGACGCCATTTCCTCCATCCGTTCCACCCGCGCCGAGATGAACGTGCCGGCGGGGACGCGGATTCCGGCGGTGCTGGCCGGCGCGAACGAGGAAAGCCGCAGAAGGCTCGCCGAATGGAAGACCGAGATCGTGCGCATGGCGCGGCTCTCCGACATCGAGCTGGCGGACGAGCCGCCGGCGAAGGCGGCGCAGATCGTCCATGGCGAGGCCATCATCGCACTGCCTCTGGAGGGAATCATCGACTTCGAGGCGGAGAAGGCCCGGCTGGAGAAGGAGATGGCCGCGCTGGAGAAGGAGATCGCCTCCCTGAAGGGCCGGCTGTCGAACGAAAAATTCCTGGAGCGCGCGAAACCGGAGGTCGTCGCGGACACGCGCAAGCGCATGGAGGAAAGCGAGACGAAGCTGGAGAAGCTGAAGGAGGCGCATGCGCGCATCGTGGCGATGGGCTGACGCGGCAACGGCGGAATTCGCGCTGTCGCGCGGCCGCGTGATGGGCTAGAAGATACGGCAGGATCAGCCAGTCGAGAAACAGGGCGGACGAGGGCCATGGAAGCACCGGCAGTCGAAATCGTGGACACCCGCACACCGGATCCGAAGAACTTCATCGAGGGCGCCACCGGCCCCTGGGAGGTGGTGATCGGCATGGAGATCCATGCCCAGGTTCTCTCGAAGGCCAAGCTCTTCTCCGGAGCCTCCGCGGAATTCGGCGGCGATCCCAATACCCACGTCTCGCTGGTGGATGCCGCCATGCCGGGCATGCTGCCGGTCATCAACCGGTTCTGCGTGGAGCAGGCCATCCGCACCGGCCTCGGCCTGAAGGCGCGGATCAACACCCATTCCGTCTTCGACCGCAAGAACTACTTCTATCCGGACCTGCCGCAGGGCTACCAGATCTCCCAGTACAAGCAGCCCATCGTGGGCGAAGGCACCGTCTACATCGAGGTGGACGGCGAAACCATCGCCGTGGGAATCGAACGGCTGCATCTGGAGCAGGACGCCGGCAAGTCCATCCACGACCAGCACCCGGACTTCTCCTACGTGGACCTGAACCGCTCCGGTGTCGCGCTGATGGAGATCGTCTCGAAGCCCGACATGCGTTCCGCGGAGGAGGCCAAGGCCTACGTCTCCAAGCTGCGCACCATCCTGCGCTACCTCGGCACCTGCGACGGCAACATGGAGCAGGGCAGCCTGCGCGCCGACATCAACGTCTCTGTGCGCCGCCCGGGCGAGGCCTTCGGCACCCGCTGCGAGATCAAGAACGTCAATTCCATCCGTTTCATCGGTCAGGCCATCGAGTACGAGGCGCAGCGGCAGATCGACATCCTGGAGGATGGCGGCACCATCGACCAGGAGACGCGCCTCTTCGACTCCCGCAAGGGCGTGACCCGCTCCATGCGTTCCAAGGAGGAGGCGCACGACTACCGCTACTTCCCGGATCCCGACCTGCTTCCGCTGACTTTCACCGAGGAGTGGGTGGAGGAGATCCGCGCCACGCTGCCGGAGCTGCCCGACGAGAAGAAGGAGCGGCTCATGAAGGAATACGGCCTGAAGAGCTACGACGCATCCGTGCTCGTGGCCGATCCGGCCAATGCCGACTATTTCGAGCGGGTCGCGAAGGGCCGTGACGGCAAGCTTGCCGCCAACTGGGTCATCAACGAACTGTTCGGCCGCCTGCGCAAGGAAGGGCTGTCGATCACGGAAAGCCCGGTTTCCGCCGAGCAGCTGGGCAGCATCGTGGACCTGATCAAATCCGGCGACATCTCCGGCAAGATCGGCAAGGACCTGTTCGAGATCGTCTGGACGGAGGGCGGGGATCCCGTGCGCATCGTCGAGGAGCGCGGCATGAAGCAGGTCACGGACACCGCCGCCATCGAGAAGGTCGTGGACGAGGTGATCGCCGCCAATCCCGACAAGGCCGAGGCCGTGAAGAACAAGCCCAACATGGTCGGCTGGTTCGTCGGTCAGGTCATGAAGGCCACGCAGGGCAAGGCCAATCCGAAGGCGGTCAACGAGCTGCTGCGGAAGAAACTGGGACTCTGAACATCTTGCTGTCGGCAAATGGGCAAAGCGCCGGCCCGGGTCCGGGCGGCGGAAAGGCAGGCGGCGGCTCCCGCGGGGGCGGAGCCTTCCTGTGCCGCCTCGGTCTTCTCGGCGCGCTGACCGGCCTGGCCCTTCCCGTGCTCACGCCCTGGTGGCTGGGATTCGACGTCTTCTCCCAGTTCACCATCCATTTCGTCATCCTGGCCGTGGCCTGCGCCCTGGGACTGTTCACCCGACAGGGGATCAGGCTCGCTCTGCCGGTAGCGATAGCCGGCGTGCTCGCCCTGTCGTTCTGGGCCTGGACCCACCGCGTCGACGGCTTCGCAAAGCCCACGGACGACGGACGGATCCGCGTCATGAGCTTCAACACTTGGGCGCGGAACAGGGACATCGGGGCGATCGCCGCCGAAGTGCGACGCCAGAAGCCGGACATGGTGGGCATGATGGAATTCGTGCCGCCGAAGGAGAGGCTTCTGGGGGAACTGAAGGACGTGCTGCCCCACAACGGCCACTGCATGGACCTGCCGCACTGCTATCTCGCCTTCTTCTCGCGCTGGCCCATCGAAAGCATCTCCGGCAAGTCGCTGTGGGAGGGACCGCCATATCTGCATGCGGTGGTCCGCACACCGCGGGGCAGGGTGCACGTCTTCGTCGTGCACACCCTGCGCTTTCCCTGGCTGGGATCGCAGATGAAGCAGATGCGCGCCATGGCCCGGCTCGTCAACCGGGTGAAAGGCCCGAAGATCGTCATGGGGGATTTCAACTCCACCCCGTTCTCCAGCATGCTGCTCGCCTTCGAGCGAAAGACCCGTCTGCCGCTTCGCACCTATGTGCCGTCATGGCCGGCCTGGGCCGGGCCGCTTCCGCAACTGGCCATCGATCACATTCTCGCCTCCCCGGAATTCCGAACGGTATCCGGACCGTACATCGGCGACAATGCGGGTTCCGACCACTATCCGGTCATTCTGGAGCTCGAAACACGCGGCCCCGACACGGGAAATGCATCTCCGCGTTGAAAAATGGTCAACAAAACCTTGCCGCGGAACCGTCGCGGAACACGGCAGGATACCCATATCGTATTGAAAGGAAAAAGAATTTTCCAGAAGTAGATGAAAATCGCGTACAATTCGCGCGTGTTCGTTCATAACTTGCAAACCAATCTCCTTTACACGTCTTTACGAAACTCCCCATACCATGGATTGCAAAGGATGGCGCGCACATGCCATCCGGCAATCGGCGCTTTCGGAAATGGGGACGGGAAGTGCCAGCGACGACGAGGCAAATTACGGGGGGTTTGAAGATGGCTCGCTATGATCTTTCCATGACCGCGCAGAGCGAGGTTTCTCCGGGCGCTGCGGCGGACGTGCTCTTCGAGCTGGGCATGGCCTACTATTTCGGAAGGGATGTCGAGCCGGACATCGCGGAAGCCCACAAGTGGTTCAATCTGGCGGCCATCAAGGGACACGAGAAGGCCCGTCAGTACCGCTCCGAACTGGCGACCGACATGGACGCCGACCAGCTCCGGGACGCGCTGGCCCGCGCCCGTGCCTGGCTCGGGCTGCACTGAATTCCACGAAACACGAAAAGGCGGATCTTCCTCCGGGAAAATCCGCCGCCGAATCCATGCGCCGCGGCCACTGCCGCGAAATCGGGATCAGTAGTAGCGCCAGCCGGGCCGCAGCGGATGCTGCTCGCGCTGCAGATTGTGGATCACGTAGTCCTCGAAATCCGACTGGCTCTTCTGCTGCACGTAGATTTCCGATTCGCGCCTGTCGGCCTCGGAGATGATCTTGTAGCGCCGGGAATTGATCGGGGGCAGACGGTCGTCTCCGGGACGATAGGCGAACCCCTGCGGAATGAAACGTTCGTCGGCGACGGCCAGCTGCGCCAGCCCCGAAGCGGCCATTCCCGCCAGAGCCAGACCGGCCAGAAATCTTTTCATTGCACGTCTCCTCATGGACCTCCGCTCCCGCCAGCCCCGTGCGCGCGACGGCAAGTCGACCACGGACTCTCTGAATAGAACAATTTCTCCCACAAGGCACGCTAATTTTTCATTAACCCTCATGGCGTGTGGACACGGAGGCGGGGCAACCCCTGTGAAAGGGCGAAAATCAGTGCTTGAAAAGGCCGGGTCTTGTGGGCATAAACGGCCCCGGAGAGGTGGCCGAGTGGTCGAAGGCGCTCCCCTGCTAAGGGAGTAGGCGGGAAAACCGCCTCGTGGGTTCGAATCCCATCCTCTCCGCCAGAAGTTCCAACCAGACGACCGGCGGACCAGCGCATGAGCCATATCGGGCACAATTCTGCGGACGTCACGGTGCGGGTCGAAGTCCGGCTGTTCAATTCGCTGTCCCGGCATCTGGGGCCGGGCAACAACATCCAGCAGATGGAATTCCCCGCGGGCTCCACCATCGCCGACATTCTGGAGCGCCTGCGCATCGACAGGAAGCGCGTCCACTACGTATTGCGCAACGGCAGGGACGTGACGAAGGAACTGCACGGGCCGGTCGACGTGGACGTCTTTCTCGAGGAAGGGGACGTGATCGCTCTCTCCGGCCCCGTTCCCTACAGCTGGGGCTACGGCGCGCCGATCATGTGACCGCTCATGCGCCACAGTCCGGCGCGGATCCGGAGTGTTCGTGGACCGAAAGGTCACGGATGCTCGGATTCCTGCCGGTCAGTGGATTGTCGGGCCGCCAGGCCAGACGGATTTTCATGAATTCCGTGTCCAGCGCATCATAGAGAAGCAGCCAGCCGGCCAGGGATCCACCGAGATCCAGTATCTCCTTGATGACCTCCATGGCCTGCAACGAGCCCATGACGCCGGGCAGGGCGCCGATGATTCCCGCCTCCGCGCAGGAGGGAGCCGCCCCCGGAGGCGGGGGTTCCGGCAGAAGATCCCTGTAGCCGGGCAGGGGGGTGCCGTCCGCGTCCCTCTCGTAGGGGCGGAAGGTGGACAGCTGTCCCGTGAACTGCCCTACAGCCGCCGACACCAGCGGACGGCGGGCGAAGAAGCAGGCATCCGACACCAGATAGCGCGTGGCGAAGTTGTCGCTGCCGTCGGCCACGATGTCGTAGCGCTTCACGATGTCCAGCGCATTCGCCGCATCCAGCCGCTCCCGGTAGGTATCGACCTCGACATGGGGGTTGATGGCGCGGATCCGGTCCGCCGCGCTCTCCACCTTCGGTTCGCCCACGGCGTCCGTGGAATGGATGACCTGCCTCTGGAGATTGGACAGGTCCACGCTGTCGTCGTCGATGATCCCGATGCGTCCGACGCCGGCGGCGGCCAGATACATCAGCAGCGGAGCTCCCAGTCCGCCCGCGCCGACGACGAGAACGGACGAGGCCTTCAGCCGCGCCTGCCCGGGTCCGCCGACCTCCCTCAGGATGATGTGGCGACGGTAGCGTTCCAGTTCCTCGGGCAGGAAGTCGGCCATGACCTCAGTTCCCCTGCGCGCCTTCCGCCTGGTCGCGGATGCGTCCGAGGCTCTCCTCGCGCCCCAGCGCGGCCAGCACCTCGAAGATGCCCGGAGAGACGGAGGAACCGGTCAGGGCCGCGCGGAGGGGCTGGGCCACCTTGCCGAGTTTCAGTTCCTTCTCCTCGGCGAAGGCCTTTACGGCCTCCTCCAGCGCCGCCTCCGTCCACTCCGGCAGAGCTTCCAGAACCGGCAGCAGGTCGGCCAGAACCTCGCGCCCGCCCCTGGCGAGGATCTTCTCCGCCTTCGGCTGCATCTCCAGCGGACGGGAGACAAACAGATATGCCGAAAGATCAAGCAACTCCTTCAATGTCCTGGCACGCTCCTTCAACCCCGGCAGGGAATGGAGGAACCGGGCCCGGCCATCCTCCGTCCCGAGTGCCGAAAGCGCCGCGTCGGCAAGCTCCCGCATATCCTCCTCCGCATGGGGCAGAAACTCCATGAAGCGTGAAAGGAGGCGCTCGTCGTCGAGGTTGCGGATCCACCAGCCGTTGACGCTCTCCAGCTTGGCGAAGTCGAAGCGGGCCGCGGACTTGCCCACGGCGTCCAGATCGAACCATTCGATGAGCTGCTCGGTGCTGAAGATCTCGTCGTCGCCGTGACTCCAGCCGAGACGGGCCAGATAGTTGCGCATGGCCTCCGGCAGGTAGCCCATGGCCCGGTAGGCCTCGACGCCCAGCGCACCGTGGCGCTTGGACAGCTTGGCGCCGTCGGGGCCGTGGATGAGGGGGATGTGCGCCATCTTCGGCGGCTCCCAGCCCAGGGCGTGGTAGATCATGGTCTGCCGGGCGGCGTTGGTCAGATGGTCCACGCCACGGATGACATGGGTGATTCCCATGTCGTGGTCGTCCACCACCACGGCGAGATTGTATGTGGGCGTGCCGTCCGGCCGCATGATGACCAGATCGTCCATGGCCTCGGCCTTGAATTCCACGCGGCCCTGCACGGCGTCGTCGATGACGATCGCCCCTTCGCGCGGCGCCTTGAAGCGCACCACGAGCGGCTTCCCGTGGGGTGGGCAGAGGCCCAGTTCCCGGCAGCGGCGGTCGTAGGTCATGGGCCTGCCTTCCGCCTTCGCCTTCTCGCGCATTTCCGCCAGCTCCTCGGGCGAGCACTGGCAGTAATAGGCATGTCCCTCGTCGAGAAGCCTCTGCACGATCTCCCGATGCCGGTCGGCACGGGAGAACTGGGAGATGGGCTCGCCTTCGTAGTCCAGCTCCAGCCACTTCATGCCCTCGATGATCGCCGCGACGGCCTCGTCCGTGGACCGTTCGCGATCGGTATCCTCGATCCGCAGCAGCATGTGCCCGCCATGGTGCTTCGCGAACAGCCAGTTGAACAGGGCGGTGCGGGCGCCGCCGATATGCAGGAAGCCCGTGGGCGAGGGGGCGAAACGGGTTACGACCTTGCTCATGCCATCCTTTCCCGAGAGGCGGCGGCCGGAGAGCCGCCGGAATATGGTCTCATGCACAGAGCGGATCCGGCCCGCCCGGTGCTAGTGTCCGGTTCAGCTATTGCCAGTTTTCCACGGGGGCCGCAATGGGCAAGGACCGCATTTGGGACGACCGTCCCGGCAGTCCGGAGGGAACGGGACATGCGGAAGGGACCGCGTCCGGCATCTCCCGGCTCTCCGCCTTCCTGGCAAGACCTCTGGGGCCGGCGCCCCTCCGTGGCGACGCCGCGGCCTGGCTCGCCCTGGCCTTCGCCTGCGGCGCGATACTGAGACTGCTGCTCCCCCTGCCGCCGGCGGCCCCGGCCATGACGGCCTCGCTTCCCGCCGCGGCACTGCTGGCGGCGGTCGCCATCCGCGGCGGCCATGCATCCGCAGCCCTGGCCGCGGCGCTGCTGGCCGGACTGTTCTGGATGGACCGGGACATCGCCGACGAGGCCCGTCCGCGCCCCCTGTCCGCGAACGTCGGCAGGGTTGAACTGGAAGGGCGGCTCCTCCGGATCTGGCGCAGCGCCCCGCACCGCGTCCGCATGGTCGTGCGCATCTCGCGGATCGCCGGCATCCGTCCCGGACACGTTCCACGCACCGTGCGCCTGACCATGATGGAGAGCCGGGACGACGCGGGCCGCAGGCTGCCCCTGCCGGGCGACACGATCGCCGCCGTCGCGCGCCTTTCCCGTCTTCCCGGCCCCGTGGAGCCCGGTGGACACGATCCGGCGCGGAACCTCTGGTTCGAGGGGATCGCGGCAACCGGCTTCCTCTTCGCGAAGGATCTGAGGATCCGGGACAACCCCGGATGCGCCGGATGCGGCCCACGTCTGCATGCCGCCCGGGCGCTGGAGCGGCTCCGCAGAACGATAGACGCGCGGATCGCCTCGGCCATGGGGCCGGAAGGCGGACGGGCGGCGGCTCTCGCCACGGCCCTGCTGACCGGTTCGCGCGGCCACCTGCCGCAGGAGGAGCGGGAGAACCTGAGACGCGCGGGGCTTGCGCACATACTGGCCATTTCCGGACTGCATCTGTCGCTGGTCGCCGGGCTGGTCTTCTGGCTCGCAAGGGCGGGACTGGCCCTTTCGCCCCGCGCGGCCCTGCACTGGCCGATCCGCGGGATCGCGGCGGCGGCGGCACTGGCCGCGGCACTCGCCTATCTCATGATTTCCGGCAACTCCGTCGCCACGCGGCGGGCCTTCGTCATGCTCGCGGTGGTGACGCTGGCGGTGATGCTCGACCGCCCGGCCATCACCATGCGGAGCCTCGCCGTAGCCGCCTGGCTGATCCTGCTCTGGCAGCCGCACATGGCCGTCCGCGCGGGATTCCAGATGTCCTTCCTGGCCGTTGCGGGCCTCGTGGCCGTGTACGAGGTCGTGAAATGGCGCCGCAACCGCACGGACGGGAAGGACGCCGCGGACGCCACGCGCCCGCCCGCGCTGCGCCTCCTGCGGAAAGGGACGCTCTTCATCGGGGGGATCCTCGTCAGTACGGCGACCGCAGGACTGGCGACGATGCTGCCCGTCGCCTGGCACTTCCATCGCATCGCCGCGTTCTCGGTTGCCGGAAATCTCGTCGCGCTCCCCGTGCTCACCCTCGTGGTCATGCCCGCCGGCATCATGGCGCTGCTCCTCATGCCGCTCGGTCTCGACGGTCCGTTTCTCCTCGCCATGCGGGAGGGGCTGGAGATCATTCTCGACTGGAGCGCGGTCGTTTCGGCCCGCCCCGGCGCGGTGCTCCACGTTCCCGCCATGTCGCCCGTCGCGGCGGGGCTGATCCTCGCGGGAATCGCTCTGCTCGTGCTGAGACGGGACGCATGGCGCATGACGGGCCTCGTTCCCGTTCTGGCCGGCCTGCTGCTCCCACCGGCGGAGCGTCCCGACGTGCTCGTCGATCCGCAGGGCAGGGTGGCCGCATTCCGCAACGCCGAAGGCGAACTCGTTCCCGTTCCCGGCCGGGCCGGAAAATTCGCCCTTTCGCGCTGGCTGCTTCGGGATGGCGACGCGACGACGCCCCGCGAGGCGCGGAAGCGGCCGGGATGGAAGTGCGAGAACCGCATCTGCCGCGCCCGCTTCCGCCCGCCGGCGGGGGGAAGGGAGCTGCTCGTGGTCCATGCCCGGGAACGCCCGTGGCGGAAACGGCGGAAGACGCGCCGGGCGGACGGCGACTGGCTCTCCCGTCTGGAACGGGCATGCCGGGGGGCGGACATCGTGCTGGCGGATTTCCCCCTGCGGGGCGCGTGCCGGAACGTGCCGATACGGATCGACCGGTTCGATCTCTGGGCCCGTGGCGCCCACGCGATCCGGACGCGGCCGGACGGCCCGCCGCAGGTGCCGACCGCCGCCGACCATCGTGCGCATTTTCCGTGGGGAAGGAAGCCTCTGCCCCGGCGCGAAGTCCTCGCACGGCACGGAAACGCCCCGGAGCGGGGAAGGCCGGGCGGACCTCCGTCCGCACCGGCGCTTCCCTGACGGGTACTCATGCCCGGCGGGACCTTCGTCCGCGCGGGTTACGCAACTCACACGGCAGGTGATAACCCGGACGTGCTTAATGCATCCCTAACCCGCTCCACATTCCTTCCGGCAATTGCCGAGAAAGTGGAATCGAAACTTCCGGAAATGGCCGCAACCCGCCGGGCTAGAAGAAGAATTGTTCGGCAATGACCCGTTCCGCAAGGGTGCGGCCGGGATCGAACATGAGTTTCGCGGACACGGTTTCGTCCTGCGTCACCTCCACCCACGTCACGTTCCGGTATTCCCGGTTGTCGGCCACGGCGGCGACGGGCCTCTTGCGGACCTCCTGGACGTCGATGCGGATGAACGCCTCCTTGGGCAGGATCGCTCCGCGCCAGCGCCGAGGCCGGAACGGACTGATGGGCGTCATCACCAGAAGCGGCGAATTGATGGGCAGGATGGGGCCGTGTGCGGAAAGGTTGTAGGCCGTGGAACCGACCGGCGTGGCGATGATGAGGCCGTCGCAGATCAACTCCTCCATGCGGACCCGGCCGTCGATGGAAATCTTCAGTTTCGCGGCCTGATGGGTCTCGCGGAAGAGGGACACCTCGTTGAAGGCCAGAGCCTCGTGCTCCGTCCCGGAAACATCCTGGGCCACCATGTTGAGAGGATGGATTTCCGTGACCTCCGCCTGGGCGAGCCGTTCGGGCAGATGGTCCGGAGAATAGTCGTTGAGCAGAAAGCCGACAGTCGATCCCCTCTTCATGCCGAAGACCGCCTTGCCCGTGGACACCGTCTCGTGCATGGCGCGCAGCATCAGGCCGTCGCCGCCCAGCGCGACGATGACGTCCGCCTCCCCGAAGGGGACGCTTCCATAGCGGCGTTCGAGCTCGGCCTTCGCCTCCTGCGCCTCGGGAACGTCGGAGGCCATGAAGGCGATGCGGAAATCTCTTTTTCCGGAATCCGTGTTCATGATGCCTGTCATAGCAAAAGCGTGTATGCTGGGAACAGGAAAATGAAGGCTGGAAACCCGGGAAAATGGCTCATACCGTCCTCGTCATAGGTGGAGCGAGATCCGGAAAGAGCGGGTATGCGGAAGATCTCGCCGCGTCCCACCGCGGACGCCGGATCTATGTCGCCACCGCGGAGGCCGGGGACGAGGAGATGGCCCTGCGCATCGAGGCGCACCGGGCCAGGCGCGGCGACGACTGGACGACCTTCGAGGAACCTCTTGAACTGATATCCGTTCTGCGCTCCGCGGCGTCCGAGGACACCTTCATCCTCGTGGACTGCCTCACGTTATGGCTGAGCAATCTCATGATGGCGCGCAGGGACATCGGCGCGGAAGTCGCCGATCTGTGCGACGTGATGAAGGCGCTGCCCGGCCGGATCTGTCTGGTCTCCAACGAGGTGGGACTGGGCATCGTGCCCGACACGCCGCTCGGGCGCTGCTTCCGCGACGAGGCCGGATTCGCCAACCAGATGCTGGCCCGCGACGCGGACGAAGTGGTCTTCATGGTGGCCGGCCTGCCCATGCGCCTGAAATAGGCGGTTCCGGCGATCCGGCATGATCAATCCGGCATGAACAGCCAGAAGAAGAAGCCGATCACGAGCATCAGCGTCAGCATCTGGCCGTAGAGGGACAGCGCGCGGCGGATGTCCTCGTGCGTGAGCCTTCTGCGGCCGTCGCCCATCCAGGGCAGATCCACCACAAGTCCGGGATAGCTCCGCGGTCCGCCCAGGGAAATGTCGAGCGCCCCCGCGACGGCGGCCTCGGGCCAGCCGGCATTGGGCGACACATGCTTGCGCGCGTCCCGCCACATGACGTGCAGCGCACGTGCGCCCGCGGAGGGGCTGGTGAGACCCGCGGCCATGGCCAGCATCAGTCCGGTGAGGCGGGCGGGAAGGAAATTCATCACGTCGTCCAGCCGCGCGGCCAGCCAGCCGAAATGGCGGAAGCGCTCCGACCTGTATCCCACCATGCTGTCGCAGGTGTTCACCACCTTGTAGACGACGATCCCCGGAAGACCGAAGAGCGCCAGCCAGAAAGCGGGCGCCACCACACCGTCGGAAGTGTTCTCCGCGAGACTCTCCACCGCCGCCTTGACGACGCCCGTCTCGTCGAGTTCGGCCGTGTGCCGGCCGACGATGCGTCCCACCTCCCGCCGCGCCGGTTCGAGATCCTCTCCATGCCGCTCCAGCGCTCTGCACACGGCCCGGACATGGTCGCGCAGGGAACTCTGGGCCAGGAGGACGGAGGCGAGGACGGCTTCCGCGAGCCAGCCCCATTGCGGCGTGAGCAACTGGAAGAGGGCCCTGTGCACCATCCATGCGAGCACTCCCCAGAACGCGACCAGATACAGGACCATCACCGCGCCGAGGAACTTCAGCAAAGAA
This sequence comes from uncultured Rhizobiaceae bacterium, assembly GCA_964430935.1. Classification (GTDB taxonomy): domain Bacteria; phylum Pseudomonadota; class Alphaproteobacteria; order Rhizobiales; family Aestuariivirgaceae; genus Thermopetrobacter. Next base: position 17,821 of record CAYSHK010000017.1, on the reverse strand, counting down.
GGCGGCAGCGTGCGCCAGCGGTTGAAGCGCCGTTCGAAACGTTCGATCATGCCGCCGATCCATTCCACCGGATGGCCGGTCAGATCCTGCATGAACTGCGGCCAGCCCAGTATGCGCTCGATGACGAGGGCGGCAAGCGCGATCTGGAGCGTGGAGCGGACGGGCCATTCGGCGAGCGCAACGGACAGAAGGCGCCAGACTTCCTCCACCGTCCCCCAAATCCCGTGCATCATGTTGGGCAGATCCGGCATGCGTTCCCCCGGTCCCTGATTCAGCGGTTACGGAATATGCGCAATTTGCACCTTTCGCGAAAGGGAATCCCAAGGCTTTTGCGTCATGCTTGCCGCAGAAGTCCACGGGAGAACGTCTCATGCCTCAAGAACGTCGCAGAACCGCCACCTTCTTCGGTCTCGGCAGCGCGGCCGTCATTCTGCTCGTCGGCGCGGGTTACGCCCTGAAAGCCCCGCACGATACGACGGACGGCGGTACCAATGGGATTCCGCGGACGCCGCCGACCTTCCAGGCCATGGAACGGCCGGATCCGGTCCTTCTTCTCACACCGGTTCGGCTTCCAGATCGTAGGTTCGCGAACCGGTGATCCGCACCCTAAGCAGATCGCCGGGCCGCGCGTCCGGCGCCTTCGTCCGTGGAATCCACACTTCGCCGTCCACCTCCGGCGCATCCCAGCGCGAACGCGCGACCACCAGATTCTCCTCCGCGTCGATTTCGTCGACCAGCACCTCCGTCGTGCGTCCCACCTTCTCCGCGAGGATGGAGGCCGAAATCTCCGCCTGACGCTCCATGAGCCGGGCCCGGCGTTCCGCCCGGACCTCCGGCGGCAGAGCCCCCGGCAGGTCGTTGGCCGCCGCACCGTCCACGTCCTCGTAGGCGAAGCAGCCGACCCGGTCGAGGCGTGCCTCCTCCAGCCACTGGAGCAGGTACTCGAAATCCCGCTCCGTCTCTCCCGGAAAGCCCGTGATGAAGGTGGAACGGATGGCGAGGTCCGGACAGATGCTCCGCCACCGCTCGATGCGCCTCAGCATCTTCTCCTCGTCGGCCGGACGCTTCATCGCGCGCAGCACCGACGGCGAGGCGTGCTGCAGAGGCAGGTCCATGTACGGCAGCACCAGCCCTTCGGCCATGAGCTCCACCAGCGAATCCAGGTGGGGATAGGGATACAGGTAGTGCATGCGCACCCAGACGCCGAGACGCCCCAGCTCCCGGGCGAGATCCGTCACGTGCGCGCGCACCTCGCGTTCCTTCCAGCGGTCCACCGCGTGCCGCATGTCCAGACCGTAGGCGGAAGTGTCCTGCGAGATGACCAGGAGCTCGCGCACGCCCGCCACGACCAGCCGCTCCGCCTCCCGCAGCACCTCGCCGACGGGACGGGAGACGAGCGGTCCTCTCAGCCGCGGGATGATGCAGAACGTGCAGGAGTTGGAACAGCCCTCCGATATCTTGAGCCAGGCGTAGTGGCGCGGCGTAAGCTTCAGCCCGGCGGCCGGCACGAGGTCGCGCTTGTAGTCGTGTGGCGGAGGCGCCACCTCGTGCACCGCCTTCATGACGGCCTCGAACTGCTGCGGACCGGTCACCGCGAGCACATCCGGATGGCGCGCCAGGATCTCCGAGCCCTCGCTCCCCATGCACCCTGTGACGATGACCTTGCCGTTCTCCGCCAGCGCCTCGCCGATGGCCGCCAGGGATTCCGCCTTCGCGGAATTCAGGAAACCGCAGGTGTTGACGATCACCGCGTCCGCGCCCTCGTAGTCGGGGGCGAGCTCGTAGCCCTCCGCACGCAGAAAGGTGATGATCCTCTCCGAATCGACCAGCGCCTTGGGGCAGCCGAGGGAGACGATACCGATGCGTGGAGACGAACCGTTCCGGATGTCGCTGTTCAAACAGAGGCCCTTTCGTGTTCCGCGGTCGAAGATTGGCGGAGGGGGAGGGATTCGAACCCCCGGAGGCTTTCGCCTCAACGGTTTTCAAGACCGCCGCATTCGACCACTCTGCCACCCCTCCGGAAGGGTATCCAAGGATACGGAGCCGCGCGCGGACGGCGTGCCGTTCTAGATAACGATTTGCCGCCGCAAGGCAAGAGCCGTCGCGCATTTCCCTCCCGCGGCGCATCCGTCAGCGATCCGTTAACCATGCCTCCGGGTTTTCCCGACGTTTGAGGATTCCTTAAATTCCCGATCGCGATACTGGCCACCGGCAACGTCAGGACATCCGGATTGGGGGACAGACATGTTTCGCCACCTTCCTCTCATGCTTCCCGCGGCTCTCGCGGGGGCCATCGCAACGCACGCGCTTTCCGTTCCGGCACAGGCCGGTGGCCGCCCCATGGCACCCGCCGAGGCCCTGAGCGTCCTCGCGCAGGCCCGCACCTTGGACGCCCGCTGCGGCTTCCTGAACGGGCCCGCGCACGAGGAACTCGCCGGCTACGCGGCCCGCGCGGAGATCGTCACCGCCGAGCGCATGGGCGCCAAAGCCGCGGAAAGCGCCGTGGACCGCGGCTCGCGTGCCGGACGCGCCGCAGCCTGCGACGGCGAGGGCAGGGCCCTGGTGCGGGATGCGCTCGCCGCGGCCCGCGAGGCCATGCGGCAGGCCCGCGGATCCGCCTCCACACGACGGAGCGCTTCGCGGCGGCCCGCCGGACGGTCGGGCGTGATACGCGGAACGACCGCCTCCACGGCACCGGAGCGCAAAGTGGTTCTCCGCCCCGCACGCAATGCCGTCAGGGAGCGGAGCGTCGCACTTGCGCGCGGGAAGCGCTCTGCGAACTTCCATGCCGTCGTGACAATCTCCGGGGACCATGCCGCTCCACGCCCCGTCGCCATCATTTCCGGAAGGGGAGACGGGGGCACGCGGCGCACCGCGCGGATCCGCAATTCCGAGGAGCGCTACGTGGCGATGACGGCGGAATACTACCGGCGGCTCCGCTGCGGGACCACCGACCGGAAAGCTCTCTTGCGCATGTACGAGAAGGTGCGCAGGGCGCATTACGAGCTGCTGCGCTCCGCCGGGCCGAAGGTGACGGCCCGTGCCAAGGCCCGCGCCAGGACGCTCGGCGCACGCGGAAGATGCGGAATGCGCATCGTGCGCCGCTAGGGCACGGATCCGCCGGAAAAGGATGGGGCCGCCGGTCGCGTATCGTCGCGGGCGCGGCCCCTTTTCGTCGTGCGGCGCCGGATTTCAGCCGTGCATGACGGTGGCCCGCGCTCCGACGTACAGAAGGTAGGAGGCGAAGAGCACAAGGCCCCGCATGCGTGTCAGACCGGCGCGGGAATGGAAGAAGAGGATCATCAGCAGCGTCGCCGCCAGCATGACAGGTCCGTCGAAGCCGGCCATCACCGACGGAAAGGGCAGGGCGCCCGCCACCGCCGCGGCGCCGCCGACGCCCAGAACGTTGATGATGTTGCTGCCGACGATGTTGCCGTAGGCGACGTCGGAATGGCCGTGCCGCGCCGCCACGAGGGAGCTGGCCAGCTCCGGAGCAGATGTGCCCAGGGCCACCAGCGTGAGGCCGATCACCCCCTTCGACACGCCGAAGAGATCCGCGACGGCCGTCGCCCCCCGCAGGAACAGATCGCCTCCGTAGACGAGGGTGGCGAGCCCCACGACCACGAACACGAAAGCCATCGCCGGATGGTCCAGAACGGGATGCGCGGCGGTCTCCTCCAGTTCCTCCTCCAGCTCGCGGGCGAGTTTCGTCTCCCGCCGCGTCCGCGTGAACTCCCAGGCCATGTAGGCCGCCAGACCGCCGAGCATGAGGAGCCCCTCCGGCAGCGAAACCCTGCCCGTGAGGCCGAGCACGACGAACAGCAGCGCCACGCCGCCGACGATCAGACCGTCGGGCACCAGGGCCCGCGGCTGGTGGTGCATGGGCCGCACGAGCGCCGTCAGCGCCAGCACGAGCATGATGTTCGCGGAATTGCTTCCCAGGATGTTGCCGATCGCGATTTCCGGATGCCCCAGAAGGACCGCCTCGACGGAAATCACCATTTCGGGCATGGAGGTGGCGACGCCTATGATCAGAATGCCCACGACCAGGGGCGAGAGCCCCATCCACCGGCCGAGCGCGACGGCGCCGCGCACCATGGCCTCGCCGCCGGCCAGCAGCAGCCCCAGACCGGCCAGAATCTGCAGGATCATGATCATGGGCGGTTTACTTACGTGTCCGCCCGCGAAGGGGCAAGCCGCAATGTCAGGAAACCCACAATCGCGGAGAGCAGGGATCCCGTTATCACACCCAGACGGACACCCGTGGCATGTTCGGGATCGGCGAAGGAGAGCATTCCGATGAACAGGCTCATGGTGAAACCGATTCCGGTCAGCAGGGCGACGCCGTAGATCTGCATCCAGCTCGCCCCCTCCGGTCTCCGCGCCAGCCCGGCGCGGACGACGAGCCACACGGCCGCGAAGACGCCCGTCTGCTTGCCGATGAAAAGTCCCAGGGCGATGGCCAGCGGAAGGGGTTCGAGCAGCGTGCCGAAGGACATTCCGGAGAAGCTGATGCCGGCGTTGGCGAAGGCGAACACGGGCATGATCCCGTAGGCGACGTAGGGGTGCAGGGCGTGTTCGAGATGGCGCAGGGGACGCTCCGCCCCGGTGCCGCCCCGGTTGTGCAGCGGGATGAACATGGCCAGCACCACGCCCGCCAGCGTGGCGTGCACGCCGGATTTCAGCACGGAGACCCAGAGCACGATGCCGACGAGAATGTATGGCGCGAGACGGCTGACGCGGAACAGGTTCAGCGCCGCGAGTCCGGCGATCGCGCCCAGGGCGGCGACCATGGGGCCGAACGAGAGATTCTCCGTGTAGAACACGGCGATGATGATGATGGCGCCCAGATCGTCGAGGATGGCGAGCGCCAGCAGGAAGAGTTTCAGGGATGTCGGCGCATGCCGTCCGAGCAGGGCCATGACGCCCAGGGCGAAGGCGATGTCCGTAGCGGTCGGGATGGCCCAGCCCCGCGCGAGCTCCGGATCCCCGCCGTTGATGGAGGCGTAGATGAGCGCCGGAACGACGATGCCGCCGAGCGCGGCGATGCCGGGAAGAACCATCTGGTCGCGGGAGGAAAGCTGTCCTTCGAGAAGCTCGCGCTTCAGTTCGAGGCCCACCAGCAGGAAGAAGATGGCCATGAGGCCGTCGTTGATCCACAGCAGCAGGGGCTTGTCGAGCGACAGGTCGCCTATGCGCACCGTCACCGGCGTGTTCAGGATCGCGTCGTAGAGCCACGAAAGGGCCGAGTTGTCCATGACCATGGCCAGCACGGCGGCGGCGAACAGCAGCAGCCCCGAGAAGGATTCGTGGTGGATGTAGTTGCGTATCGCGGCAAGAGGCAAGGCGGGAACCCCCGACAGGATGTTGTTGTTTTCCGTGTTCTCACCCGAGTATGGGAGCAGGGCAGGCGGATACAAGCCCCGCCGGCGGCTGGCCAATTAAAACATGGTAATCCTCGGCCGGAAACGGGCTTTTCCTCATCCGGCCGCCAGCAGCCGGATGGCCTCGTTGCGTTCGAAGAGATAGAGCAGCCGCCGCAGAGCCTCGCCCCGCGGCGTCGCCAGTTCCGGGTCCCTCGCCATGACGAGTTCCGCGTCGTCGCGCGCCGTCGCCAGCAGTTCGCCGTGCAGCGCGAGATCGGCCATGCGGAACCGCGGCATTCCGGACTGCCGCGCGCCCAGCAGCTCGCCCGCGCCGCGCAGTCTCAGATCGGCCTCCGCGATGACGAAGCCGTCCTCCGTCCCGCGCATGATGCGCAGGCGCTCCCTTGCCGTTTCCGTGAGCGGTTCCCGGTACAGCAGCAGGCAGGCGGAAGGGCGTTCGCCGCGTCCCACGCGCCCGCGCAACTGATGCAGCTGGGCGAGACCGAATCGGTGCGCGTCCTCGATGATCATGATCGTGGCCTCCGGAACGTCCACCCCGACCTCGACGACGGTCGTAGCCACCAGAACGGAGATCCGCCCCTCGCGGAATTCCGCCATGACCGCGTCGCGGGCCTCGCCCTTCATGCGGCCGTGCACGAGTCCGACCCGGTCCGGCAGAGCCCGCGCCAATGCCGCGAAACGCTCCTCGGCGGAGGCGATGTCCGCCCGGTCGCTCTCCTCCACCAGCGGACAGATCCAGTAGGCGCGCGCGCCCCTTTCGACGGCGACGCGGAGATGTTCCACCACCTCGTCGAGACGTTCCATTGGCATGACCGACGTCTTAACCGGCCGCCGCCCAGCCGGTTTTCCGGTCAGCCGCGTGACATCCATGTCGCCGTAGAGCGTGAGCGCCAGCGTCCGGGGAATGGGCGTCGCCGTCATGACCAGAAGATCCACGTGCCGTCCCTTGGCCTGCAGCGCGAGGCGCTGGTGGACGCCGAAGCGGTGCTGTTCGTCCACCACGGCCAGAGCAAGATCGCGGAAGGCCACTTTCTCCTGGAACAGGGCGTGGGTGCCCACCACGAGATCCGCCCGCCCGCTTTCGATGTCGGCGAGAATGCGTTCGCGCGCCTTGCCCTTGTCCCGTCCCGTCAGAAGGACGGTGTTCAATCCCGCCCTGGCCGCGAGCGGCGCGATGGTGGCATGATGCTGCCTCGCCAGGATGTCGGAAGGCGCCATGAGGGCGGCCTGCGCCCCGGTCTCCGCCGCCGTGGCCATGGCGAGGAGCGCCACGACGGTCTTTCCGGATCCCACGTCGCCCTGCAGCAGGCGCAGCATGCGTTCCGGCCGGGCCATGTCCGCGACGATCTCCTCCACCGCCCGCGTCTGGCTGTCCGTGAGGGAGAAGGGCAGGGCGTCGAGGATCCTGTCCCGCAATCGGCCCGGAGCGGCCAGCGGACGACCGGAGACCGCGCGCATGTGCCGCCGCACGAGGGCGAGCGCCAGCTGGTTGGAGAGAAGTTCGTCGTAGGCCAGTCTCTGCCGGACGGAAGAATCCGGATCCAGATCCTCCGGCGTCCGCGGCGCATGCAGCCGGCGGAGCGCCTCGGCGAAACCGGGCCAACGCCGCCGTTCGAGATATCCGGGATCCAGCCATTCCGGCAGATCGGGCAGCCGCTCCAGCGCCTGCCGCACCGCTCCGCCCAGCAGACGGTTGGAGATGCCGGCGGTCAGAGGATAGACCGGCTCCAGTTTCGGCAGGGCCTCGAAATCCCCGGCCGGAACGACGTGGTCCGGATGGGCGATCTGCGGCCGCCCGCCGAACCATTCGATGCGTCCGGAGATGAAACGCTCCTCCCCTTCCGGGAGCAGCTTGCGTATGTGGTCCGGCCAGGCATGGAAGAAGACGAGCGTCAGAGTGCCCGTCCCGTCGGAGACCTCGACGCGCCATGGGATCCGGCGGTTGTGCGGGGGAGGCGGAAGGTGCCGCGCCACCGTGGCCCGCACGGTCACGATGCCGTCGGAAGGAAGGTCGCGTATCAACGGCATGCGCGTGCGGTCGATGAGACCGTGCGGCACATGCAGGAGGAGATCGACGATGCGCGCGCCTTCCCGTTCCTCCCGCCCCGTGAGACGTGCCAGCGCCCTTTCCAGACGGGGCCCTATGCCCTTCAGGGAGGAGACGGAGGCGAACAGGGGATCGAGATCGGAAGGGCGCATCTTTCAACCGGCATGGAAGGGTTCGCGCCGGCCTTCGCGATCCGGCCGGAACCGGCCTTCAGTTGATGGCCTCGGCCGGCATCTCGTAGGCGTTGCGCTCCGGATCGAAGGCGGTGAAGAAATCCTCCACCTGGGAATGCCGCACCGGCTCGCCCGAAGTGTCGGGAACCAGATTCTGCTCCGAGACATAGGCGATGTATTCGCCTTCCTCGGGGTTCTCGGCGAGGAGGTGATAGAAGGGCTGATCCTTGCGGGGGCGGATTTCCTCGGGGATGGAGAGCCACCATTCCTCGGTGTTGCTGAACTCCGCATCGACATCGAAGATTACGCCGCGGAAAGGATAGACCCTGTGGCGGACCACGTCGCCGATATTGAATTTCGCCTTGCGCATGACCCGTTTTCTGACTGTTGCGACCGCGACCAGTTTGGCCCTGCGGAAACGCTTTTGCAAGTGCCGCCTCGTGACATTCCCGCAAGAATCCCGAGCGATGGCGGCGCGGCGCGTCCCGGCGGGAGGGCGGGAGGTGACAGATTCCGCACGCGGGTGCATGATCGCCAGCCATGCAGTGGACCGACGATGCCATATTCCTGGGAGCCAGACCCCACGGCGAGACCTCCGTCATCGCCGAGGTGTTCACCCGCCGACATGGACGCCGCCGCGCGCTGGTGCGCGGGGGCAGGGGCAGGCGTCTGCGCCCCGTGCTCCAGCCCGGCAATCTGCTCCGGGTGACCTGGCGGGGGCGGCTGGAGGAGCAGCTCGGCGGTTTCGCCGTCGAGCCCCTCAGGCTGCACGCGGGACGGATCATCGGCGATTCCTTCGCCCTGGCCGGTCTTGCCGTCCTCGTCGCCGATCTGCATCTGCTGCCCGAACGGGAGGCCCAGCCCCCCCTGCACGACGGAGCGCTGCTGATCCTCGACAATCTGGAGCACGCGGAGATCTGGCCGGCCCTTCTGGCCCGGTTCGAGCTGCAGCTGCTCTCGGATCTGGGATTCGGACTGGACCTCTCCCGTTGCGCGGCCACGGGCGCGACGGAGAATCTCGTCTGGGTCTCGCCGAAGACGGGACGGGCCGTCTCCGCCGAGGCCGGCGCGCCATGGGCGGACAGGCTCCTCCCGCTGCCCCCCTTTCTGAGGGAGGGGGACGCCACGCCGCCGTCCGGCGACGTGCGGGCCGCGCTGGAGCTCACGGGCCATTTCATCGAGCGCCGGCTCGTGGAACCGTCGGGGGGGCGCATGCCGGTGGAGCGGCGGTGGATCCTCGACCGGCTGGCCGACGGCTGATCCGCCGCGCATCGGAGAAAAGTCCCGTTGCATGCCTGCGGCCGAGAGGGCACGCTTGCCCGGAGCATGGCCGTGACCGACGGAGAGAAGCATGATCGGAAGACTGAACCATGTCGCAATCGCCGTTCCGGATCTCGAGACCGCGGCGAAGACCTACCGCGAGACCCTGGGAGCCAGGGTCTCGGAGCCGCGCGCGCTTCCCGCACACGGCGTGACGGTGGTCTTCGTGGATCTGCCGAACACCCGTGTGGAGCTTCTCGAGCCCCTGGGAGGGGATTCGCCCATCGCCCGGTTCCTGGAGAAGAACCCGCAGGGCGGCATCCATCACGTCTGCTACGAGGTGGAGGACATCCGCGCGGCGCGCGACCGGCTCGTCGCCGCCGGCATGCGCATCCTCGGCGACGGCGAACCGAAGATCGGCGCCCATGGCAGACCGGTCCTGTTCCTGCATCCGAAGGATCTGTTCGGAACGCTGGTGGAGCTGGAGGAAGCATGAACGGTCCGGAATCCGGAAGGGAGGAGGGCACGACGGCCGTTCCCTACGACTGGACGTGGCTGGCGAAGGGCATGCTCCGAGCCTTCACGCTGCCCGGACTCGTCATGGCCTTCTCCTTCATGGGCTTCGGTGCGCTGCTGCACTCGGAGGGCCTGTCGCTGCTCTCCGGCATCTCGCAGGACATCGCCATCTGGGCGCTGCCCGGACAGGTCGTTCTCGTGGACGCCGTCTCCCGCGGCCTGCCCCTGCTTCTGGCCGCGCTCGCGGTGACCCTGACGGCGGTGCGCCTGCTGCCCATGGTGGTGCTCGTGCTGGCGCGGGCGCGTGTTCCCGGCAATCCGCGATGGCCCGAATACCTGGCGGCGCACTTCATCGCCGCAACCGTCTGGGTCATGTCCGAAATGCACTTTTCCGCGATCCCCCGTCCGGGACGGCTGCCCTGGCTGATCGGGCTGGGAAGCACGCTGGTCGCGGGCATGACCGTCGCGACCACGGCCGGCTACGCGCTCACCGGCCTGATGCCGCCGCCGCTCGCCGCGACCCTCGTCTTCTTCACGCCCGCCTTCTTCCTGCTCGCGCTGGTGGACGGCGCGAGACTGAGGCAGGACCGCCTCGCCATCGTCCTGGGGGCCGTCATCGGCCCTGCCGTCCATGCCGTGTGGCCCTCCGTGGACCTGCTGGTCGCGGGCCTCGCAGGAGGCACGCTCGCCTTCCTCGCCGGACGCCTTCCGGGAAGAACCCGACCCGGCGCCCCGGATCCGGAGGGCATGCCATGACGGTCTCTTCCGCGACGTGGATCCCCATGGTGCTCGCCGGCGCCCTCGTCACCTACGTGTGGCGTCTGCTCGGCGTTCTGCTCGTCAGCCGCATCGACCCGCGGGGCGCCGCCCTGACATGGGTGCGCGCCGTGGCGACGGCCCTCGTCGCCGCGCTCGTCGCCCGCATGCTGTTCACGCCGTCCGGGCTTCTCGCCCACACCGCCATGCCCGCGCGCCTCGGAGCCATCGCCGCGGGTGTGCTCGTCTGGCGAATAACCGGCAGACGCATCGAACCCGGCGTCGGAGCCGCGGTCGTCGCCTTTCTCCTGTTGCAACAATTTTTCCCCTGAATTGCCACGATTGGGGCAAATTAAGCGCCTGTTTACCCTCTAGCGTGAAACTGTTCGTCAGTAGGCATACGATTGAGAGGGTCAGTCATGTTCCTTTTCACGGTTTTCGCCGCCGCCATCGTGCTGGTGTTCGCCCTTCATGCATTCGTGCTCCGCAAGGCGCTCAACGAGCACGAAGAACTCATGGCTCTTTCCTGGAACACCGAGGACAACGAAGGCTGACGGCGGCCGGCAAGCCGCCACCCACTCCGCCTTCCGTCCGGAACGGCGGGCATGCCTCCCGGGATCACCCACGCCGTCACCATCCATGCCCGGACGGCCGCATTCCGCGTCCCGGTCCGGAACCGTGGTCCGGTCGCGGGCCTTCCTCCTCTCAGTCCCCCTCCGGGACGGATTCGCTCTCGCCCATCTCTTCGAGCGCCTTCCGGATCTTTTCCGCCGCGGCGGCGAGATCCTCGGAATCCGCCATTTCGCCCGTATGCGGCTTCAGGGGCTCGCCCTCCCTGCGGGGCAGGACATGGAAATGGGTGTGGAAGATCACCTGGCCGGCCGCGGGTTCGTTGAACTGCTGGATCAGGACACCGTCGGCGCCGAAGGCCTTCTTCACGGCCCGCGCGATCTTCGCCACCGTCCTCATCAGGTGGCAGAGGTCCTCGTTCCCGATATCGAGCAGATTGCGCGATCCGTTCTTGGGGATGACCAGGGTGTGCCCTTCGACCCTCGGCATGATGTCCATGAAGGCCATCGTGTGCTCGTCCTCGTAGACCTTGTGGGCCGGCATCTCGCCCTTGAGGATCTTCGCAAAGACATTGTCCGGATCGTAGGTCGGCATGATCTGCTCCTTGCTGCTGGTCCTGGATGTCTTCCGGAGGCCCGAACCTGCAGGATGCTAGAGGAATCGGAACGAACCTTCAACTCGTCGGGGGCGGAAAAGCCCCTTTCCGGCCGCCGGTCCGTCTCACGCGCAAGGGCCGGCCGGCGGAAGAAAGCCCTCGAAGGTTATTTCGTCCGCGTAGCCGCGCACGCGGCGCGCCGTATCCGCGTCTCCGACGGTCCAGCAGAGGACAGGCAGGCCCGCGCGGCGGAAGAGGGTCGTCTGCCAGGCGGGCAGGGCGTCGGCGTCGAAGGAAATGAACTCCGGCCGCGTCGATTCCAGATGATCCAGCATCTGCAGGGAGATCCTCAGCGGCGTCGGCAGCGTGCCACGCCAGAAGGCATGCGTGAACGGACAGGCCGTGAGTCCCACCACCATCTCCGGGGCCAGACGCCGCACGTGCGCCAGCAGCACCGGATCGAAGCTCATGACGGCCAGGGGTCCCGGATAGTCGCGCAGATGCGCCACGGTTCTCTCGGCGAGGCGCACGTCGCCGTTCCAGTAGCTCTTCATCTCCACCAGAAGGGGGGTTCTTCCATCCACCAGCCCGGCGAGCTCGGGAAGCGTCAGGAAGCCCGTCGCGCCCTCCTGCCTGAAGGGAATGTCCTTCAGCTCGGCGACGGATCGGGAATCCGTGCGCCCGGTACCGGTCGTGAGCCGCTCCAGCCGGTCGTCGTGGAAGACCACCGCCTCGCCGTCGCCGGCGAGCACGACATCGCACTCTATGCCGTATCCCGCCCCGATGGCCGCAAGAAAGGCCTCCGCCGTGTTCTCCACGACGCCCGCGTCCGGATCGTGCAGTCCGCGGTGCGCGAAGGGGCGCTCCACGAGAAAGCCCAGCCGGTCGGGGTTGCCGACGACCCTGCAAGCCATCAGCGGATCTCGAACACGGCTTCGAGCTCGACGGTGGCGTCGAGCGGCAGGGAGGAGACGCCGACGGCCGAACGGGCATGGCGGCCCGCCTCCCCGAACACCTCGACCATGAGGTCGGAGGCTCCGTTGAGTACGGCGGGGTGCCCGGTGAAATCCGGTCCCGAGTTGACGAACCCGGTGAGTTTCACCACGCGCACGATCCGGTCCAGGTCGCCGTCCAGAGCGGCGGAAGCCTGGGCGATGGCGTTGATGGCGCAGATCCGCGCGGCCGCGGCCGCCTCCCCGATGGACACCGCCTCTCCGGCCCGCCCCGTGCAGCTCGGCTCGCCGTCCACCATCGGCAGCTGCCCGGCGGTGAAGATCAGATTGCCGCTCATCACCCAGCCGACGTAGTTCGCGACCGGTGCCGCGGCGGGCGGCAGCACGATGCCGATCCGCGAAAGGCGCTCGCTGATTCTGCCCATGGTTCCATGTCTCCCGTTCATTGGTTCAGGTGAGGGCGTCGCGGGGGCGGTCCCCGGCGAAGAAGGCTTCGAGATTGTCCACCGCGCGCATTCCCATCGCCCGGCGGGTGTCCGGCGTCGCCGATCCGAGATGGGGCAGGGCGAAGAGGTTCTCCAGTTCGCGGTATCGCGGATCCATGTCCGGCTCGTTGTTGAACACGTCCAGCCCGGCCGCGGCGAGCCGACCGGAACGCAGCGCCTCGATCAGGGCGTCGTCGTCGACGATGTCGCCGCGCGCGATGTTGACCAGTATGGCGCCGCGCGGAAGCAGGGAAAGAGTGTCCCGGTTGATGCGGCGGCGCGTCTCCGGGGTGGAGGCGCAGGCGATCAGCAGAAAGTCGCTGACCGGCAGCATGTCCTCCAGCGTCCCGTGATAGACGGCGCCTTCCTCCTCTCCGGGCGACAGACGCCGGCGCTTGTGATAGTGGATCTCCAGCCCGAAGGTCCGCGCGCGCTTCGCCACGGCCCTTCCGATGCGTCCCATGCCGAAGATGCCCAGCCTCCTGCCGCCCACGTCGTGACCCAGGGGATGGGTGGGCGCCCAGGCGCCCCAGGTCGCCTCCCGTATCATCCTCATGCCCCAGTGCGCGCCGCGCGCCGCGCCCAGAAGCAGCAGCATGGCGATGTCCGCCGTCGCCTCCGTCAGCACCTCCGGCGTATGGGTGACGGTGATCCCCCGCGCCCGCGCGGCGTCGAGATCGATGTGGTCGTAGCCCACGGAGAAGGTGGCGATGATCCTGACGCGGTCGGGCAGCGCGGCGATCAGGTCCGCACCGATCCGGTCCGTCGGCGTGACAAGCAGTCCGTCGCAATCCCGCGCGGCCGACAGTATCTCGCCGGTGGTCATCTGCACGTCGTCGATGTTCGGACGCACGTCGAACAGCTCCCCGAGTCTCCTCTCCACATCCTCCGGAAGTTTCCTCGTGACGAGAATGACCGGCTTTTGGCTTGTCATGTCGGAACGCACCCTTATTCTGGCGTCCGCATTCCGTGGCCGGCCACGGAACGCATGTCGCGATTGCAACCGCGAACGTTTGAACCATTCCGGCGTCCGGGGATCAAGATCCAATGCAGACCAGACAATTCGTGCCAGTCCTGATTCTCGCGGCCTTCGGCGCAGGCGGCCCTTCCACGCAGGCCGCCGGCGCGGCGGTCCGCCTGAGCGAGCAGACGGCCGTCTACGATCTCGAACTCGGCGAGGCGACGCACAGATCCGGCCTGGTCAGCGTCCGCGGGCGCATCGCCCTGTCCATGAGCGGCGGCGGCTGCTCCGGCTGGACGAACGAGACCCGCATGGTGAACGACTACTTCTTCCGTCGTCGCGGCCATCGCATGATCGATTCGCGCAACACCAGCTGGGAATCCTCCGACGGCATGGTCTACCGCTTCGCCTCGTCGCGGTTCGTCAACGGTGTGAAGACGCGGGAGAGCCGGCTCATGGCCCGGCGGGAAGGCGGACCGCAGGGCGAGATCAAGGTCTCCTTCTCGAAACCCGTGGAACGGACGACGACCCTTCCGGCCGGCACGCTCTTTCCCACCCAGGCGACGCGGCGCATCATCGCCACGGCCATGAAAGGCGGCAGGATCCTGCGGTTCCATGTCTACGAGGGCTTCGAGAACGGTCGCGCACGGCTCGTCTCCGTCGTCATCGGCGACGAGATCGCGACGGCCGCGCCCGGGAGGGACCGCAAGCCGGGAGCATCAGGCTCCGTCCGTACCACGGAGAAGGCACCCGCGCGCCTGCTCGCCGGTCTGCGGGCATGGCCCGTATCCATGGCCTACTATCCGGCGGCCGACGACGGGAAGGAAAGAGTGAAAAAGGATTTTGGGCTGCCGGAATACGAGATTTCCTTCATCCTCCATGAAAACGGAGTCCTCGCCGATCCGGTGCTCCGCTACAAGGATTTCACTCTGAAGGGAAAACTCGTGAAACTGAAGCTCGGACACCGCGAGATACCCTGCCGGTGACGCGGAACCTCACTCCCGGCGCGCGCGGCCGACCAGCCCCGCTCCCAGATCAACGGCACCGTCGCCGAACTTCCTGCGCAGGCGCTCCGCCGCCAGTTCCGCCTTCGCCTCCCGCGCCGTGCGTTCGTCCAGGGACGAGGTGAGAAGCCTTTCGTCCGCCTCCACGAGCTGCGAAATGCCGACCCCCACGAGACGGCACGGGGTGCCGTCATGCAGCCGCCGCAGCAGGGGGCGCGCGGCGCGGAAGATCCGCCCCGCCAGAAGCGTCGGCTCGTCCAGCCGCGTGGAGGCCGTGTGCGCGGTGAAATCGGCGCGGCGCAGCTTCACCGTCACCACATGCCCGGCCAGTCCCTTCTCCATGGCCCTCTTCATCACCTTGCGGGCCATCCTCCAGAGAATCCCCTCCAGTTCGGGCAGGGAGCCGATGTCCTCCTCGAAGGTCGTCTCCGCGGAAACGGATTTCGTCTCGTGTTCGGGGGAGACCGGCCGGGGATCGTGCCCCCGCGCCAGATCGTGCAGATGCGCGCCCAGCCTGCCGAAACGGGCGACCAGCCAGTCCCTGTCCCGCCGCGCAAGCTGCCGGACGGTCCGGATTCCGTGCCGCTCCAGCGCCCTGGCCGACGCCGGTCCCACGCCCCACAGCTCGCTCACCCGGAGCGAATCCAGAAAGGCCCGTGCCTCCGCCTTCGGAATGACGGAGAACCCGCGCGGCTTGTCCAGGTCCGACGCCATCTTCGCAAGGAACTTGTTGTACGAGAGGCCGATGGAGATGGTGAGCCCCGTCTCGCTCTCGACCATCCTGGCCAGCCGGGCCAGCACCACGGCGGGCGGCGCTCCATGCAGGCGTTCCGTGCCCGCGAGATCCAGAAAGGCCTCGTCCACGGAAATCGGCTCCACCAGCGGCGTGAACCGCTGCATGATCTCCCTGATCCTCCGCCCCTCGCGGGAATACCGCTCCTTGTCCGGCGGGATCACGACCAGCTCCGGACACAGGCGGCGCGCATGGGCCACGGGCATCGCCGAACGTATGCCCCAGGTGCGGGCGATGTAGCAGGCGGCGGCCACCACTCCCCGCCGGCCACCTCCCACGACGACCGGCCGGTCGCGCAGTTCCGGCCGGTCCCGCTTCTCGATGCTGGCGAAGAATGCGTCGCAATCGACATGCGCCATGCGGAGATCGAACAGCTCCGGAGCGTGCACCAGTCGCGGCGAACCGCAGTTCCGACACCGCGAGGCATCCTCCCGGACGGGCGAATCGCAGTCCCGGCAGAATCCCACCGCGCCGCGCCAGACGTCAGATGGTCCAGTCATCGTCCTCGATGTCCCACAGGCGCGCCGCACCACGCACGCCCGAGGCATCGCCATGCACCGGGGGGCGCAGATCGATCCGCGGCGCATCGGCGAAGATGTACCGTTCCATGATCGCCGGTACCGTGCGGTAGAGATGTTCCAGCGCGGAAAGGCCGCCACCCAGCACGATCACCTCCGGATCGAAGATGTTCACGACATGCGCCAGCCCGCGGGCCAGTCTGTCCGCATGTCTCTCCAGAGCTTCGCGCGCGGTCGCATCCCCCGCCTCCGCGGCGGCGACGATTTCCTCGCCGGTCAGGGCTCTTCCGGTCGTTTCCTCGAAATCCCTCCCAAGACCGGATCCGGAAATCCACGTCTCCAGACATCCGCGCCTTCCGCACCAGCAGAGAGGGCCGGGCGTCTCCTCCGGACGCGCCCACGGCAGGGGATTGTGTCCCCACTCGCCCGCGGCCCGGTTGCGGCCGGAGAGTATGCGGCCGTCCACCACCAGTCCGCCGCCGCATCCCGTTCCCAGAATGACCGCGAACACCGTCCGCGCACCGGCTGCCGCCCCGTCCGTGGCCTCGGACAATGCAAGACAGTTGGCATCGTTCGCCAGACGGACCCGCCGCCCCAGGGTTCTCTCCACGTCCTCCCGGAAGGCCCTGCCGTTCAGAACCACGGAATTGGCGTTCTGCACCCTGCCTGTGACGGGCGAGACGGATCCGGGCATGCCGATTCCGACCCGCGTCCGCCCTTCCGGCAGGCCGCATTGGCGTTCCGCTTCGGCCACCAGGGAAGCGATCGCGTCCAGCGTGGAGTCGTAGTCGCCCCTGGGCGTCGGAACGCGCCCGGCGAAATGCTCCCGCCCCTGCGCATCCAGAACGACGGCGGCGATCTTGGTCCCCCCGAGGTCCACACCGATTCGCAATGCGCGGTCGTCGTTCATCCCTTGCGCTCCATCGGAACCCGGCTTCCATCTTCGGCGGCGACGTTTCCCGTCATGGCGGAATCGAGCATCTTCCTGATGGCGCGTTCCGCACCCCGCCAGCCGTCCACGCGGACATGCTCGCTGCGGACGGGACGTGCGTGGGCCGCGAAGCGTGGATCATGCAGGAAGTGTATGAGCGCCGTTCCGGGATGGTGACTGCGCGCCGATTCCAGAAAATCCGTATAGTCGTCCACGAGCACGCAGGGCTCACCGCGAGCCGCCGCCATGGCCCGCACCGCGGGGCCCTTCGGACCGCGGTTGGTGACGAGAGGGTAGGGCATGCCGTGACGCAGCAGGTTCGCCCGCCGCTCTTCGTAGTGTTCGTGCGGCAGGTTGGTGAGCATCACGATCTCACACTCGGACGCCAGCCTCTCCAGTGCCTCCGCCGCCCCCTCTATGGCGTCCAGTTCACCGACGCGTGCGGCGAAGAACTCGCCAAGAAGGCGGAAAAGCTCATCGTTTTCAATGACTTCTCCGGTTTCCTTCCGACGTACGTTGCCTTCGAACTCGTAGGAGCGCGGGTCCAGCCACATTCCGCGCTCCCCGAGAAAGGCCTCGAAACCGCGCACGAAATGCAGCACCACCTCGTCCACGTCGCAGATGACCAGCGGCCTGTCCCGGCGCAAGTCCAGAGATGCGATCCGGCGGGCCGTGATATCGTCCATCAGACATCCTCTCCGCTCAGCCGTATGCGGGCCAGCCGCGGCAGGTTCGGATCGAGCCCCTCGTCCTGCGCGAAAATCAGCAGCAGGCTTTCGTCCGACAGCAGATGGTCGAGGACGGCCACCTGCACGGCCCGCTCCGTCATATGTGTCCGCAATGTGGCGAGATCGATACCCGTCGCCTCCTGG
>CAYSHK010000016.1:0-4496 GCA_964430935.1 uncultured Rhizobiaceae bacterium | reverse complement strand
ATCGCCATGCGGGAAGGTTCTCCCCTGCGCGAATCGGTGAATCAGGCCCTGCTCCACGTACTTGAGAGCGGAGAATACACCCGGATCTACAAAAAGTGGTTCGGATCGACACCCGAATGAGGGAATGGGCGGGAGCACCCCGGGCATTTACCTTGCGAAAACTTCATGCGCGCATCATTTGCGACCCTGCCCCTTGTCTGATCCGACAGTTGAAGGCGTGGAGCAAGAATAGTACGACTCATTAAATTCAATTTGGAATTGTATACATAACGGCAATTTACCGGATAACCTGTGTGAAATTTTAATGTTTCAGGGGCTATTTTTCACTTGGTCTTTCCCGGCAAATCATTATTGTTTTCCTCGGAGTGCGAACCGGCCTTCGGCCCGGGCTGCTCCGCAGCCTGCCGCACTCCGGACCCGCCCGCTCAGGTTCCAGTCGTTTGTGCCCCCATGCGTCGGGACTGGCGGGCGGGTCTTCATTTTCCGATCCGGGAACCGCGAACGCCGGGCCACCCCCTTCCACCGGCGGACATGTCGGGCCCTTCCGCACAAGGAGGCGAACGGGACCGCGCCACCGATGCGCGACGGCACGGAACGGAAGCCCCGCGCCAACGGGAAGGCGCCGCGAAGAATGCGGAGAAACCGTCAGTGCCGCACGATGCCCGTGGCACCCAGGGCGTACAGGGCGAAGATCACGAGCAGCAGGAAGACGAGCACGCCGTTGAAGCCGCTCCGCCAGTGGCGCGGCGCGGCGCGCAGATTCAGATAGACCTGAAGGATGGTCCGCGCCTTCGCCCAGGATATGGCGAGGAGTATTCCGGTCCAGATCAGGCCGAGCGAGGCGGCGGAAGTCACCTTGCCGGCGACCATGGTGCCGATGGTCAGCACCATCAGCAGCGCCCAGGCCATGAACAGGACCCGGCGGGAAGGCAGATTGTGGGAAGGATGGGTGCTGTCCCTCATGACCGGCTCCTCAGCGCAGCAGATAGACGACGGGGAAGAGGATGACCCAGATGAGGTCCACCATGTGCCAGAAGGCGGCTCCCGTCTCCAGATTGTCCAGCGAATGCTTCCATGCCACCACGGCCAGGATCACGATGCCCAGAACCACGTGCAGGGCATGGAAGCCCGTGAGCAGATAGTAGAGGGTGAAGAAGGTGTTGGTGTCGATGGTGTGCCCGGCCGCAATCTCTCCGGCGTATTCGACGTACTTCACCCCCAGGAACACCAGCCCCGTCAGGATGGAGAGCAGAATCCACATCCGCATGCGGCCGGTGCGCCCCTCCGATTCCTCCTTCACGGCCAGGGCGGCGAACAGCCCCGAGGTCACCAGCACCATGGTGTTGATGGCGCCCGCCAGCCGGTTCAGCGTGTCCTGCGAGGCGGTGAAGGTTTCCGGATCCATCAGAAAGGCGATCACGAAACCGGCGAACCCCGCCCCGAAGACGGCGATCTCCGAAATGATCAGCAGCCAGATCATGGGGTTGCCGGGCAGCTGCGACAGCGGCCCCCAGCCCTCGTCCAGTGAAGTCTCGCGCGCGTCCAGCGACATGCCCGTCCTCTCCGGCTCCGCTCCGGTTCGCATATTCACCGTCGTTCCGGTCTCTTTCTGTAGCATGGATCACATATACCTTCCGTCATGCGACCAGATGCCGATAGAGCATCGGCAGGGCCTGACTGAGCTTCGACGCCTTGGAGACGATCGCGTAGGCGTTGCGTCCGAATATGAAGGGGAAATACCCCTGCGCCTTCGCGTCGATGGTCACGCCGAAGACCTTCTGTCCCAGCCTGCGGGCCTCCACGATGGCCCGTGCGGTGTCCTCCACCCCGTAGCGCCCCTCGTAGTGGTCGAGGTCGTTGGGTTTGCCGTCGGTGATGACCAGAAGCAGCCTGTGCGAGTTCGGACGCTTCTCCAGCTCCGCCGATATGTGCCGGATCGCCGCGCCCATGCGCGTGTAGAAGCCGGGACGCAGGGCGGCTATGCGCCGGTGGACGGCCGGCCCGCGGCATTCGTCGAACCCCTTGATGGTGTTCACGTAGACCCGGTCCCGCCTGATCGAGGAAAAGGCGTAGATGGCATAGTCGTCTCCGCAGGCCGCGAGCCCCTCGGTGAGTGCCGTCAGCGTCTCCCGCGCGATGTCGATCACCTGGCGGCCGTCCACCCAGCTCTCGGTGGAACGCGAGGTGTCGAACAGGACCGCCACCGCCAGATCCCGCGCCTGCTGCCGTGCCTGCATGTAGATGCGGTCGGATCCCTCCCCATGCGCCCGGATGTCCGTCAGGGAGCGCACGAGGGCATCCATGTCGAATTCCGCCCCGTCGAACTGCCGCCTGAGGATTTCCCGTTTCGGGCGCAGGGCCTCGAACTGCCTCCGCACGGACCGGATCCTGCGCCGCATGGCCTCGTCCGGCTGCCAGACGTCGTCGCCCTCCACTTCCTCCGCCATGCGCGTGAGCACGCGGCAATGGTCGGGCAGATAGTCGCGACGGCGGTAGTCCCACTCCGGATAGACGTGTTCCGCGGCGAGCTTCTCCAGCTCGACATCCTCCGGGGCGAGGTCGAGGTCGAACTTCAGCTTGGTCTTCGGTTTCTTCTTCACCTCGACGAGGGAGATCTCGTCCAGGTCCTCCCGCGCCTTCTTCGCGTTGTCCTCGTCGTCCTCGTCGTCGATCATGCGGTTGATGTTGAGGAATTCGGCGAGAGAGAGGATGGATTCGAAACGGTGCAGGATGAGCGGATCCTTCTTCTCCGCTTCGTCGGAATCGCGCCGCCGGCCGCGGTACTTCTTGTCCCGCTCCTCCTCCTCGTCCGCCTCTCCTCCGCCGCCGGCCGCATCGTCCCGCTCCGGGGAATGATGACGTTCGCGCATGGGCAGCGCGTCGCCCCACACCGGAACGGGGAGAAAGGTGCGGTAGCCCCGCGGAGCCTGGAGATCCGAGAGATCGCCATCCGGATCGAGAACGGCCGCAAGGACCGGATTGTCGCCCGGATCGGGCGTCTCGTCGCGCAGCAACGCCACGATGGCCTCCTCCACCGCCGCCTCCGCCGGTGGAAGCGAGCGGGACGGGCGCACATCGAGCGCGGCCGCGCACAGCCTGCGGTACCGTCGCCTCAGTCCCGGCGCCACGAAGAGGGTCCGCCGCGTCACGCGGCAGGCGAACCGCAGGGCCGCGGCATCGGCCTGGAGAGGGTCGTCATGGGCTTCCGGCCATTCCCCCTGCACGGCCGCCGCCCAGGCGGTCAGCCAGTAGTAGAGATCCGTGTTGAGATCCCGCTCCGGCAGAACGTCGAGTTCCTCGGGAAGCAGCAGAATGTCGCCGTCGATGCGCGCGCGCGGAACCAGGAAGGCGGAGTGGCCCAGCTTCTGGAACCAGCTCAGGCGGTTGCGGGTCGTCTCGCGCGGCATGGCCTTCAGGTCGATGGCGGGATCGCCCCCCAGCGTCCGGAAGAAGACTCCGAGGCGGCCGGAAACCTCGGGGAAGCGCACCGCTCCGTCCGGAAACGTCGGAAGATCCGTGGGCTTCGCGATGATGCGGTGCCACAGCTCGCCGATCGTCTCCTCGGGCTCGAAGATGTTGAAACCCATGGCCTCGATCCTTCCGCGGCCGTCAGCCGACGATGGCGGCCACCGCCTCCCGCAGACCGGCCTTCACGTCCTCGTCGTCGGACAGGGGCTCGATGAGCGCCGTTTCGATGGCCCGCTCCATGTCCACTCCGGCGGCAACGAGATTGCCGCAGTAGATCACGAGACGGGTGGAGGCCCCCTCCTCCAGATCGTAGTCCTTCAGGGAGCGCAGACGGCGGGCCAGCCGCACCAGCAGCCGGGAGCGGGATTCGTCCAGTCCCGTCTCCCGCGCCACCACCTCGGTTTCCACGTCGATGGGCGGATAGTCGAACGACAGCGCCAGAAAACGCTGGCGCGTGGACGGCTTCAGACTCTTCAGGATGTTCTGGTATCCGGGATTGTACGAGATCACCAGCATGAAGTTGTCCGGCGCCTCCAGCAGCTCGCCGGTACGCTCCAGCGGCAGGATGCGCCGATCGTCGGTCAGCGGATGCAGCACCACCGTGACGTCCTTGCGCGCCTCCACCACCTCGTCGAGATAGCATATGCCACCATGACGCACCGCCGTCGTCAGCGGGCCGTCCGTCCACACCGTCTCGCCGCCCTTCAGGAGATAACGCCCCGTGAGATCGGCGGCGGTCAGGTCGTCATGGCACGCCACCGTGTGCAGCGGCAGTCCCAGACGCGCGGCCATGTGCGCCACGAAACGGGTCTTGCCACATCCGGTGGGCCCCTTCAGAAGCAGGGGCAGCTTCAGCTCGTATGCCTTTTCGAAAATCTCGCACTCGCTACCGACAGGACGGTAGAAAGGTATCCCCGCTTCCCCGGCGGCGCTGGCGGCGGTATCCGTCATGGTCCTTCCCCTTGGTGTGCGCAGTCGCCCCTTACCCATTTTTCCGACTGCATGGCTCGGGCTTTACCAGATACCGC
>CAYSHK010000015.1:0-9959 GCA_964430935.1 uncultured Rhizobiaceae bacterium | reverse complement strand
CGGCCAGTTCGCGGGCGCGGCGCTCGAAGGCGTCGAGAATCCTGCGCGAGGCATAGTCGAAGGCGGTGTCCATGACCATCTGGAGCATCCGCGAGGCCATCTGGAAATCCAGGGTGAAGATGATGTCCGTGCCGCCGCGGCGGGGGCGGAAGAGCCAGCGGTTCTCCAGCTCCCGGACGGCTCCCTCGCGGGAGATGGCGGTGACGGACATGCGTGCGGCATCCGCCGTGACATCCGAGATGAAGTGCTCGCGCAGGCCCAGTTTCGGATAGGCGATGCGCAGTTCGGCGCGGAAGGTCTTCAGCGGCCCCTCCTCCCGCACGTCCCAGACCCGCGCCTCCTCGCACAGGGGAACGAAACGCCCGTATTCCGCCACGTCCGAGACGATGGCGAAGAGATGCTCCGGCGGATGGGGGAGCCAGCGCGTGAACCTGTGGCGTGTCATGCTCCGTGATGTAGAAAACCCGCCGCCTTCCCGCAAGAGCGTCCTTGTCGCGCCGCGGAAGGGCGCGCCGGTCCGGCGGATGGCGGGCTCCCCCTTCCCGCGCTGCCGTGCGCAATCCCTCCGGCGGGCGACGGCGCTGCGGGCTTTCAGGGGAAGTCGTAGTGCTTGCGGATGGGCTTCGTGATGTCCCACGTGCAGGACATGCCGGCGGGGAAGCGGACGAGATCCCCGGCTCGGATGGTCACTGGCTCGCCGCCCTCCGGCGTGACCGTCACCTCCCCTTCGAGGATGTAGCAGACCTCGTCGCAGTCGTAGGTCCACGGAAAGCGGGACACCTCCTTCTCCCACACGGGCCAGGAGAAGACGCCCATCTCCTCCAGCCTCTCGCGCGCGGGGTTCCTTTCGATTCCGATTTCGGCCATGTGACGCCTCCTTTGCGTTCCGCGACGTTTCCGGTTCAGGCGGCCTTCACGAACCCGGCCATGATGCGTTTGGTGCCGGTGTGCTCGAACTCTATGGTCAGCCGGTCGCCCTCCATGTCGGTGATGATGCCGTAGCCGAACTTCTGATGGAAGATCCGCTGCCCGATCTCGTAGGGGCAGGGAGCGGCCCGCACGGGTTCCGCCCGGGCCTCGACCACGGGGCCCGCGCCGGGATCGCGCGCGCCGCCGTATCCGGCGAATCCCGGACGTTCGTGCACCGGCGGGGCGGGAAAGCCGGAGCCCGTTCCGCCCTCTCCGGACACCTCCACGTGCTCCTGCGGCAGCTCGTCGATGAAACGGGAGGGCAGGGCGGTCTGCCACATGTTGTGCACCCGCCTGTTGTGGGCGAAGGAGATGATGGCGCGGCGCTTCGCCCGGGTGATGGCCACGTAGGCCAGGCGGCGCTCCTCCTCCAGTCCGGCCTCTCCGGTTTCGTCGAGCGCCCGCTGATGGGGGAACAGCCCTTCCTCCCAGCCGGGCAGGAAGACGGTGTCGAACTCCAGTCCCTTGGCGGCGTGCATGGTCATGACGGAGACCCGGTCGCCGTCCGCGGCCTCGTCCGCCGCCATGACGAGGGAGACGTGCTCCAGAAAGCCCGCCAGGGTGTCGAACTCCTCCATGGAGCGCACGAGCTCCTTCAGGTTTTCCAGCCGCCCCTGCGCCTTCGGCGAACGGTCGGACTTCCACATGGCCGCATAGCCGGATTCGTCGAGCACCGTTCCGGCCAGCTCGGACGGCGGCACGGCATCGACCAGCGCGCGCCAGCGGGCGAAATCCGCGAGCAGGGCCTTCAGGCCATTGCGCGCCCGCGCCGGCAGATCGGGGAGCATCAGCTCCGCGGCCCGGTACAGGCTGATGCCGCGCATGCGGGCGAATTCGTGCATCCTCTTCACCGAGGCGGCGCCGATGCCGCGTTTCGGCAGGTTGATGATGCGCTCGAAGGCGAGGTCGTGGTCGGGCGAGTGGACGACGCGCAGATAGGCCAGCGCGTCGCGCACCTCCATGCGTTCGTAGAAACGCGGCCCGCCGATCACCCGGTAGGGCAGGCCGATCTCGATGAAGCGCTCCTCCAGCGCCCGCATCTGGAAGGTGGCGCGCACCAGCACGGCGGCGTCGGAGAGGCGGCCGCCGCCGGCGCGGAGCGTCTCCAGATCGTCGGCGATGGCGCGGGCCTCCTCGGCGTCGTCCCAATGCGCGCGCAGGACGATCTTCTCCCCGTCGCCGATCTGCGAGCGCAGGGTCTTCCCCAGCCGTCCCCGGTTGTGCGAGATGAGATGCGAGGCGGCGGCGAGGATGTGGGCGGTGGAACGGTAGTTGCGCTCCAGACGGATGATCCGCGCTCCGGGGAAGTCGCGTTCGAAGCGCAGGATGTTCTCCACCTGCGCCCCGCGCCAGCCGTAGATCGACTGGTCGTCGTCGCCGACGCAGCAGATGTTGCCGTCCTTTCCGGCCAGAAGGCGCAGCAGCATGTATTGCGCGACGTTGGTGTCCTGGTATTCGTCGACCAGCATGTAGCGGAACTTCCGGCGGTATTCCTCCAGCAGGCCGGAATTGGCGCGCAGCAGGCGCAGGGGCTCCAGCAGCAGGTCGCCGAAGTCCACCGCGTTGATCTCCTTCAGCCGCCGCTGGTAGCTGGCGTAGACGTCGCCGGCGCGGCCTCCGGCGAAGGCCGCGGCCTCCGCTCCGGGGAGGTCGTCCGGGGAAAGGCCGCGGTTCTTCCAGTCGTCGATCAGGGCGGCCATCTGGCGGGCTGGGTGGCGCTTCTCGTCGATCCTCTCCGCCTCCATGACCTGTTTCAGAAGGCGGAGCTGATCGTCGGTGTCGAGGATGGAGAAGCCGCTCCTCAGGTCGGCGAGCTCCGCATGGCGCTGGAGGATCTTCACGCCGATGGAGTGGAAGGTGCCGAGCCAGGCCATGCCCTCGACCATGCCGCCGATGAGCCGACCGATGCGCTCCTTCATCTCCCGGGCCGCCTTGTTGGTGAAGGTGACGGCGAGGATCTGTCCGGGCCAGGCCATTCCACCGGCCAGTATCCACGCGAGACGGGTGGTCAGCACGCGCGTCTTGCCCGTCCCCGCCCCCGCCAGGACGAGAAGCGGTCCCTCGGTGTGCAGCACGGCCTCCCGCTGCTCGGGATTGAGACCTTCCAGCAGCGGCGAGGGATCGGGCCGCGCGGTGGCCGCGGCCTGCGCGGAAAGGGTGCGCGCGCCGTTCGCCGGTGCAGGTCCGTCGTCGAAATCGTCGAGGTCGAATGGATCCGCCATCTCTCTTGCCTGGCCGCCCTTTCCCGATTGTCGATTCGCATTTTGTTCCATATAGCATGGAAGGACGGCGGTGCGAGGAAGGCGGGACGGCTTTTCCACCGCCGCGCTCTTTCCGATACCGGCGGAATCTACCATTCCGGGGCGGGCGGTTCTCCGCCGAGAATCTCTCCGATGCGCCGGGCGGTGCCGGGCGTGAGATCGGTGGGCAGAGCGTCGGGCGGGAAGAAGCGGGCCTCGGCGATCTCGCGGTCCGGTTGCCAGTCGGTGCGTTTCCAGCCGTCCGGGCCGACGAGATAGAAGGCGATGTGGTCGCCGGGAAAGCTGGCGTTGTTGGCATAGAGCGCGAACAGGCGGGGACGGGCGGTGAGAACGACGCCGGCCTCGTCCCTCAGCTCGTGGGTCAGGGCCTCCTCGGCGGTTTCGCCCCGTTCCACGCCGCCACCGGGGAAGGCCCAGCCGGGCACGTAGGTGTGGCGGACGAGAAGGATGCGGCCCTCCCCGTCGCGGACCATGGCGCGGGCACCGAGGGTGAGTCCGCGGGTCAGGCGGAACCACGTCTGGAAGGCCAGGCGAACGGGGCTGCGCCGTTTTGCTCTGTCGGGGGCGGTCATGAGGTGATATGACGACGGCAACGGGAGAACGTCAATGGCTACTGTTCATCAACTTTCGGTAGAGCCCGTCGTCTCGCGGCGCGACATGCGGGAGTTCATCCGCATGCCTCATGCCGTTTACGCCGACGATCCGCACTGGGTGCCGCCGCTCGATCTGGAGCGGAAGGAGCATCTGTCGCGGAAGAATCCGTTCTTTGGGCATGGAGAGGCGCAGCTCTTCCTCGCCAGGCGGAACGGGCGCGCGGTGGGGCGCATCTCCGCCCAGATCAACCGGCTGCATCTGGAGCGCTACGGAGACGCCACGGGGTTCTTCGGTTTCCTCGAGGCGGAGGAGGACGAGGCCGTCTTCCGCGCCCTGTTCGACGCGGCCGAGAACTGGCTCCGCGAACGGGGCATGGAGCGGGTGCGCGGTCCCTTCAGCTATTCCATCAACGAGGAGAGCGGTCTTCTGGTGGAGGGTTTCGACCATCCGCCGGTCATCATGATGGGGCATGCCCGCCCCTGGTACGGCCCCATGGTCGAGGCCTGCGGATACGGCAAGGCGATGGATCTGATCGCCTACATCCTGCGCGGTCTGAAGCCGATGCCGGAGGCCGCCATGAAGCTGCTCGGGCGACTGAAGGAGAAGGGGCGCCTGTCCGTGCGGCCGCTGAACAGGAAGCGGTTGCGCGAGGAGCTCGATCTCATCATGGACATCTTCAACGACGCCTGGGCCAACAACTGGGGATACGTCCCGTTCACGGAGGCGGAGATCCGCAAGCTGGGCGACGATCTGAACATGATCGTCGAGGAACGCGACGTGTGGATCGCCAGCCTTGACGGCGAGCCCTCGGCCATGGTCGTGACTCTGCCGGACATCAACGAGTGGATCCGCGATTTCGGAGGGCGTCTTCTGCCGTTCAACTGGGCGAAACTGATCTGGCGGATGAAGTTCGGCGGGCCGACAAGGAGGGTGCGCATGCCGCTGATGGGAGTGCGGCGCAAGTTCCATGGCAAGGCGGTGGGATCGGCTCTGGCGCTCGCGGTGATCGACGCGGCGCGCGACCACCATGCCGGGCGGGGCGTGCGGCAGGGCGAGCTGTCTTGGATTCTGGAGACCAACAGCCCCACCCGCAAACTGATCGAGACGCTCGGCGGCGAGCCCTACAAGACCTACAGGGTCTACGAAAAGGTGTTGTGACATGGCCGGCGATCGCGGATGGAACGCTCTGGTGCTGGCCGCCGGGCGGGGGCCGGAGGATCCCATGGCCCGCGCCTGCGGCGTGTCGCACAAGTGCCTGCTTCCGGTCGGCGGGACGCCGATGCTCCGGCGGGTCGTGGAAACGCTGCGCGCCCATCCGCGGATCGGCGGAATTTCCGTGGTGATGGAGCGGGAGGAGGTCGCGGCACGGGCCTTCGGTGGACGGTTGCCGGAGGGCGTGCGGGTTCTGCCCGCCGCCGAATCCGCGGCCGCATCGGTGCTCCGCGCCGTGGAGGGGGGCGTGCGGCCGCCCCTGCTGGTGACGACGGCCGATCACGCGCTGCTGGACGCCGCCATGCTGGACGCCTTTTTCCGGGGCGTGGAGGAGGAAAGGGATGCGGATCTCGCCGTGGCGCTGGTGCGGCGGGAGGATGTTCTGGCGAAATGGCCGGAGGCGCGGCGCACCTGGTTGAAGCTGGGGCGCGACCGCGTGACGTCGTGCAATCTCTTCGCCCTGGAGACGGAGGATGCGCTGAAGGCCGTCGCATTCTGGCGGCATGCGGAGAAGAACCGCAAGAAGCCGTGGAAGATCGCCCTGGCCTTCGGCATTCCGGCGCTGCTGCGGCTGCTGGTGGGGAAGGGCGATGCGCGGAGCGTGCTGGAGGATCTCTCCCGCCGGCTGGGACTGGTGGCGCGTCCGGTGTTCATGCCGATGCCGGAAGCCTCGGTGGACGTGGACAAGCCGGAGGATCTGGACCTTGCGGAACGCATCCTGAGGGAACGGGAGTCCGGGAGCGGCGATGCTTGACAGTGCGCTTTCCGGCGGCCTAGAATCCCGGACGCGGATGGTTCCGTCCGTCCGGATTCGCCGGAGGGACGGATAATAGGGAACACGGTAGGGAAGTGCGCTTCCGAAGCCGTGGCTGCCCCCGCAACTGTGTGCGGCGAGTCGCCGTTCCGCGAAAGGGCCACTGGGTGCGTCCGCATCCGGGAAGGTCTGGAACGGAGACAGGGACCCGCGAGCCAGGAGACCTGCCATCTGCGTGCCGTCGAGGCATGAACCGGAACGGGGTGCTTTCCGGGATGACGGACATGACGCCCGTCGGCGGCGGGCGGTCCTGTTCTTCCTCCTGCATCCCCCTGTTCCTCACCACGGGCGGGCACGCGACGGGGCGTGCCGCCGCAACATGTGAGAAGAAGGGGAAAGACGTCATGCATATCGAACCCGGCGTCGTGAACGGCGCCAAGATCGTGCTCAGCTATGCCACCGCGGCCGCTTCGCTGGGCTATGCCGCGAAGCTTTCGTGGGAGACCGTGAAGAGGGACGGCCTCGTGTCGTTCGCGGCGCGGACCGCGATGGCCACGGGACTGGTGTTCTGCTATTTCGAGGTGCTGCCGCACCATCCGGTCGGCGTCTCCGAAGTGCACCTGATCATGGGCTCCACGCTCTTTCTGCTGTTCGGTCTGGCTCCCGCGGCGCTGGGGCTGGCGGCCGGCCTCCTGATACAGGGCCTGTTCTTCGCGCCGACGGACCTGCCGCAGTACGGGATGAACGTCACCACCCTGCTGGTGCCGCTCTACGCCATGAGCTGGCTCGCGAAGCGGGTCATTCCGCCGCAGACCGCCTACAAGGATCTCAAGTACCGGCAGGCGCTGGCGCTTTCCACGGCCTACCAGGCCGGCATCGTGACGTGGGTGACCTTCTGGGCGCTGTACGGACACGGGTTCACCGCCGAAAATCTCGCCAGCATCGCCAGTTTCGGCGCGGCCTACATGACGGTGATCATCGTCGAGCCGCTGGTCGACCTCGCCGTTCTGGCGGCGGCCAAGGCGCTCCACAGACTCAAGGATTCCGGCCTCTTCGAGCGGCGCCTCTACATGCCCGCCGCGTGATAGCGGCCTTTTCTCCGGAACGGGAAAAAGGAAGACCCCCGTCGTCACCGGCGGGGGTCCTTCCTGTCGGCCGTATCACTGAACGCAAGAGGGTCAGAAGGGATTCCAGGTCGGCCGGCTCGTCATCTTCAGGTAGCCGATGTTGGCTCCCAGGCGGGCGCCGATGCCGGTGCGGATCGGCGCGACGATGAGCTGTTCGTTGGTATGGAAGCTGACACCGAGGCCGCCCACCACGTAGGCGGATCCCGAGACGCCGAAGAAGCGCGAGTAGATCTGGCGCGGGGTGTCGATGTGGTAGACCAGCATCAGCACGCGGGATCCGTTGCCGCCGTAGTCGAAACCGATGGAGGGGCCCTGCCAGAACACCTTGCGGCGCTGGCCGTCCTTCATGTAGAGCCAGCCCTCGCCGTAGCGCAGGCCGCCGATGAAGGCGCCGGAAGCCTCCTCGCCGAGGATGTATCCGGTGGGGCGTCCGTGTTTCGCGAAGACGGATTCGACGGCGCGCGCCAGGCCCTTCGTGGTGGTGCCGAAGAATTCGTGGCCCTTGCGGATGATCTCCTCGGAGCTGTACGTCTTGCGGTGGTTGGCGGGCGTGGCCGGGTCGGAATAGCCGGCCGCGGCGGTCGCGGTGTATTCTCCGGCGGTGGCCCGGTCGCCTCCGGCAAGGGGCGCGGTGGCCAGAAGGGATGCCAGGATGGTGAGGGAAGCCGCTGCGCGTTTCATGGTACCTACATGTCCTGCAAATTCGTTCTACCGGGAGCCTCCGGAATCATTGTGCCACCCGCCCATGGCAGGAAGCGGGCACGGAAATGGCTCCATGCGGACATTTTGTGCGAAAACCCTTAGCGCCGCGTTAACGGACCGCTAAGGTTACGAACGCTTGAAGCGCCGGAGCAGCCGCGGGGTGGGGAAGCAGGTGGGGCGCATGCCGTGCCGTTTCTGCCACTGGCCGATGGAACGCCGGGTCCGGAAGCCGGGAAGCCCGTCGGCGCCGCCCACGTCGTAGCCGAGGCGCTCCAGGGTCCGCTGCATGCGGGCGATGTCGGAGCGCAGCATGCGCCCGATCTTCCGCCATGGACGGGAGAAGGGCGGCGCGCCGAATCGGATGCGGTCGCCGAGGTGGCCGACGAACAGAGCGTAGAGATCGCTCATGTTGTATTCCTTGAGGACGTAGAAGTTGCGCGTCACCAGGAATGCCGGTCCGTAACGGCCCGCCGGCATGAGCAGGAACAGCCTGCGCCCCCGTTCCAGCGCGGGAAAGGGCTTCGGACCGACGTTTCGGATGCCCATCGCATGCCATTCCTCCAGCTTCCGGCCGCGGTCCGGTCCCTCCAGGTAGCAGGGCACGGAGGCCGGCACGCTGACCTCGTATCCCCAGTCCCGGTCGCGCTGCCAGCCATGGCCGGCGAGATGGTTGGCGATGGAGGCCAGAACGTCAGGCACGCTGCGCCAGATGTCGCGCCTGCCGTCGCCGTCGAAATCCACTGCCCATGCCAGATAGACGGATGGCATCATCTGCGGCTGGCCGAGCGCCCCGGCCCAGGAGGATTTCAGGGCGGAAACCGGCAGGTGTCCGTCGCGGGCGATGCGCAGGGCGGCCAGAAGCTCTTTGCGGAACTTCTCTTTGCGGCGGCCGGTCCAGGCCTGCGTGCCGAGGATGCGGAAGACGTTGTGGGGGATGCGCGCCCGGCCGTAGTTGGATTCCCGCGCCCAGATCGCGAGTGCGATGCGGCCCGGTACTCCCCATGTCGTCTCGATGCGGCGGAGGAGCTCTTCGTGGCGCTTCAGCAGGATGCGTCCCTGCGCCGTCAGCAGCTGGAGAGTGCGCCGGCCGAAATAGCGGGCGGGGGAACCGAACTCCCTCTGCTCCTGCCTGCGCGGCATGGAGGCGCGGCCGGGCGGTGCCAGATCCGGCAGCTTCAGGTCGGGCCGCACACCGCGGAACGCGGCGTCGAAGATGCGGCGCGGTATGCCCTGCGCGCGCGCCTCCGGCCAGAGTTCCTCCTCCAGCCAGCGGCGGAAGGCCGCGTCGGGGGAGGGGGTGTCCGCCGCGGCCGCGGGAATTGCGATCGCAAGGAGGCAGATCATCCGCAGGATGGCGAGGATCCGGTTCATGTTCACCTCGAGGGGATGCCGGCGGCCCAGGCGATGAAGGCGGGATTGCGGAAGCCCGTCTCCACCTTGCCGTAGCGGAGGGGTTCCCCGGTTTCCGCAACCAGAACCCGGCCGCCGCTTGCCGCCAGGACGGCGTGTCCGGCCGCGATGTCCCATTCCATGGTCGGGCCGAAGCGGGGATAGACGTCGGCCTCGCCGGTGGCCAGGAGGCAGAGCTTCAGGGACGAACCGGCGGCCACCACGTCGGTTATGCCGTGGGCGGCAAGCCAGGCGTCGGTCTCCGCGTCCCTGTGGTTGAGCGAGGCCACGGCGCGCAGCCGCTCCCGGGCTTCGGAGGGAGGCTTCACGGGCTCCGGCGGGCCGCCGTCGCGCGACTGGAAGGCTCCGGCTCCGCGCGCCCCGGCCAGCAGCCATCTCCTAGCCGGGGCGAAGACGACGCCGACGACCGGTTCGCCGTTCTCGATGCGGGCGATGTTCACGGTGAAATCGTCCCGCCCGGCGATGAAGCTTTTCGTGCCGTCCAGCGGATCGACCAGAAGGAAGGTGTCCGCGATGTCGGGTATGCGTCCGGCCGCGGCCTCCTCTTCGGCGACGACCGGAACGCCGGGCATGAGTTCCGAAAGGCCGGCGAGGATGATCTCCTCCGCGGCCTCGTCCGCCGCGGTGACGGGCGAGCTGTCCGCCTTGTGGCGCAGGTTCATGCCGCTTTCGCGGACGCGCAACGTTTC
Source organism: uncultured Rhizobiaceae bacterium (assembly GCA_964430935.1). GTDB lineage: Bacteria > Pseudomonadota > Alphaproteobacteria > Rhizobiales > Aestuariivirgaceae > Thermopetrobacter. The sequence goes on along the minus strand of CAYSHK010000015.1, from coordinate 241 downwards.
CCTTCCGGCTTTCACGGCCAGGTCGGCGAGCTTCCTGAGAATCGGGGGCATGGTCATGTCGGGGGCTCCTTTTCCTCCAGCCATACCGGGTCGGGTGTTCTGCGGCAACTTGTGGATGGCGCTTTGCCTGCGATTGTGGAAACGGTTATGAGTGAGCAGGGTTGCAGTGACGCATGATTCGCACATTTTTGAGGGCGAACGAGGGGCACAGGGAGATTTCGATGAGCAATCTGCTGAGCGA
>CAYSHK010000014.1:0-34592 GCA_964430935.1 uncultured Rhizobiaceae bacterium | reverse complement strand
CTCGCTTTCCGCCAGCTCGCGGGGAAGCACCTTCTCCCGGCCGAAACGCAGCAGATCCTGCAGCAGCCAGGGACGCCGCTCCTTCAGCTCCTTCTCCCAGAGATCGTCACGCGTGTGGACGAACAACGGATCGCGTTGCGGTGGCAGTGCACCGTCCGGATGCAGGTAGAGAATTTCTCTCAGGCCGAACCGATTCCGGGCGGTGATCAGGACTTTTTTCTTCTCACTTTGCTGTTGCAGGTGAGCGCACAAGTGCACCAGGTTGGATATTGTATCCAACTAAACCACCTCCTTCCCACGGCCCCCATTGGATTCGACGTTCTGATTATAATACTTCTTATTGCTTTATCTATCTAGATGAAACGCCATATTGAAAACCTGCAATCAACATTACTTATGAGCAAAGTCAAATCTATACAACCAGCACACTACAATAGATTGTTTTTCGCGGTTTGGAGTCAGTTTCTTTTATGACTTCAGTTAACTTCATGATACATGTGGTTGCAATGCGCAATTTTATTCTATCTTTGATTGCAATATTTTCCGCTCTCTCCCTTAAATCTTCTTTCATTTTCGCGGCACCATAATCCGGCCGAACGGGCCCGAAATCGGCCTTTTCCGCATTGTGGAACACCTGAAAACCGAATCACCACCATGGTCACGGACCGCCGAACCGGAAACAGACGCAAGGCCCCCCGCAGACGGACCCGCCTGCGCTCCGGCAAGACGGCCACCCTGCAGAATCGCTTCATCTCGGACTGTCTGATCTTCGACCGCTCGCCGATCGGTGTGCGCATCCGCCTTGCGGGGCGCATCCGTCTTCCGGAGCATGTGAAGTTCTTCGACGACGAGCTGGGAACGCTGCATGTGGCCCGCGTCGTCTGGCAGCGGAACAACGAGGTCGGTCTGGCCTTCGTGGAAGGGGAGCGCGGATGTCTGCGGTCGGGTCCGGCCCATGCCGCACTCGCGGGGAAATACTATGCACTGCGCAGCGTCCGATACACGTGAGGGGCGGCATGGCGGCCGTTCCTTCGGAGAGCTCATGCGAAAGATCGCCGGACGCGCCTGCGGCCCGGCCGATCACCGCATGATCCTGCTCTCCTGCATCCTGGAGCGGGGCGTGGAAGACGCCCTCGGGCGGCACCGGCGGATCGCCGGCGCTCAGCGCGTCCTGTTGCGCTCCATCGAGAAGACGTAGTGGATGATCTCCGCGACGGCGGGGTAGAACTCCTCCGGGATCATCTGGTCCACCTCCGCCTGGGCGTAGAGGGCGCGGGCCAGGGTGCGGTTCTCGATCACCGGCACGTCGTTCTCCTGCGCGATTTCACGGATCTTCAAAGCGATGAGATTTTGCCCCTTGGCGACGACCACGGGAGCCGGATCGCGCGTCCGGTCGTAACGCAGCGCCACGGAATAGTGGGTGGGATTGGCGATGACCACGGTGGCTTTCGGAACCGCCGCCATCATCGACCGCCGCAGACGGTCGCGGGCCAGCGACAGCCGCCGCGCCTTGACGATCGGATCGCCATCGAGCTCCTTGCGCTCGTCCTTTACCTCCTGCCGGGTCATGCGCAGGTTGGTCCACCAGTAGCGCCGCGACCAGGCGAAGTCCGCCAGCGCCAGCACGACGGCGGCCAGCGCCACCGCCGAAAGCAGCTTCATGGAGATTTCCAGCAGCACCTCCGGCAGAGCCTGCGGACTCTGCAGAAGGGTCGCCATGACGTATCCGGCCTCGGACTTCAGGAGCACGGCGACGATGACCGAGACCGCGGTGAACTTGAAGCTGGCCTTCAGGAACTCCACCCAGCCCTGGGCGCCGAAGATGCGCTTCAATCCCTTGCGTGGCGAAATGCGCGAGAAGTCGGGCCGTATGCGCCGGAACACCACCCGCGGCAGATTCTGCGAAAAGGAGGCGGCCAGCGCGGCGACGACGAAGACGGCGAACACCGGCACCAGAAAGTCCAGTGCGAGAAACGTCACCTGGCGCATCAGCTGGAGGGCCACGCCCCCCTCGTCGAGCCGCCACTGCCCGGGATTGTCCAGCAGCATCATCAGTCCGCCGGAGACCGAAAGGCCGCCTGAACGGATCTCGAAGGCGGCGACCAGAAGCATGGCGAGGAATGATGCGAGAATCGCCGGCTCCCGCGAATGGGGCACGTTGCCCTTGCGGATGGCGTCGGAGACCTTCTTCTCGCTGGGTTCCTCGGTCTTGCTGTCCCTGTCGGCCTCTTCCGCCATGGCGCGCAGTTCGGCGGGCGGCCCCTCAGGCCTCCTCGCCGTCCTCTATGACGATCTCGCCGGCGGCGGCCAGCTCCAGGGCCATGGCCGCGATCTCCCGGCGTGCCTCCGCGGCCTCCTCTTCCGGGGGCGGATTGCCGGCGGAAAGCTCCGCCTCGACCATCTTGCGCATCCGCCCGCCCAGCGCATCCAGCACGATGCCCACCAGCTCCTCGGAGACGCCATGCAGCGCCTTGATCGTCAGTTCCGCCGGCACCTTGTCGAAGAGCACCAGGCGGTCCTTCTCGGAAAGCCGCACGATGTCCTCGAAGGAGAAGAGCATTCTCCCGATCTCCTTCGCCTCCTCCGGCCGGGCCTGCTTCAGGGCCTCCAGAAACTGCTCCGCGAGCTCCTTGTCCATGCGGTTGACGATGCTGGCGATGCGGGCGCGGGCCTCCGCGTTTCGGGCGGCGGAGGTGTCCTCGATGAAGGAAACGCGGATGTGCTGCTCGACCACCATGGTGACACCGGGAGAGACCGGCCGTAGGTCCAGCATGCGCAGCAGGATCTCGTTGCGCCTGGCCTCCTCGACCGCCTTCATCACGCCGGCGCCGAGGTCGGGGTCCACGCGCGACATCAGGAAAGCCGCCATCTGCGGATGCTCCCGCTCCACAAGCGGCTGGAGCACCTCCGGGGAGGCGAAGCGTTCATCCTCCCATACGGGAGGTCCCTCGTCCCCGCCGGTGAGCCTTTTCAGCTCATCCGGATCGAGGGCCTCCTCCAGTATGCCCTCCGGACTGCGGTAGTCGCCGACCATGCGCAGGCGGCGCACGAAGCGGCTGGCGAATTCCTCTATGATGGCGGCGAACTCCTCCGCCGCCACCGGCTCCAGCTCCATGTCCAGGGAACGGATGCGGGCGATGTCCTCCTGGTCGAGGTACTTCACCAGCTTCTCCAGGGTGGGGCCGTCCAGCACGTTGAGGACGGTCACGGCCTTCCAGGCGCCGGGAAGCTCGCGCGCTCGCGCAGAGACATGTCCGCTTTGGCGGGCCATCATCCTCACCCCATCCTGCCGGTCAGCACGATCCGCTTCCGGGTTCCACGATCTCCGTCAGGGAGATGCCGAAACGCTCGCTGTCCTCCTCCAGCAGCACCACCTCTCCACGGGCCACCAGGCGGCCGTTGACAACCACGTCCACCGGTTCACCGACCCTGTGGTCCAGGGGCACCACGGATCCGGGCCCCAGCTTCATGAGACTGGCGATGGGCATGCGCGCCTGTCCGAGCACCGCCTGCACGGTCACGGGTATGCGCATGACCAGATCGATGCCCGGCCCCTCGCCCTCCGCCGCCTGACGGCCCATCCTCTCCACGGCCTCCCGCGACAGGGAATCGCCGAGCGTGCGCTGTGGCGCGGCCTCCCCGGAGGCGTCGTTCCCGCCACCCCGCTCCCCGGCGGAACCAGTCTCTCCGGTATCTTCGCCGGCGGCGTCCGCCGGAATCTCCTCCCGGTTCGCAATGTCGGTCGCGTCATTCATCGCCATTCGCCCCTTTCGCCCCCATCACGGATTCCAGGAATTCCTCCTCGCCGCTGGCCGGCCGGCGCAGCTTCAACACGAACGCGCCGCCCGCCTGCCCGAGATCGCAATGGAAGAGGGTTTCGCCGTCGCATTCCAGACGCACCGGCGCCTCGGGCCGCACGTCCAGCTCCAGGATCTGCCCCGGACGGAAGCGGGCGACATCGCCGAGCGTGATCTCGCCTCCGTCCAGCACCGCCCTGCAGACCACCTCGGACGCCTTCAGCTGACTGTCCAGAGCACGGGCCCAGGGATTCCCCTCCTCGTCCGAGCCGGCGTCGCCGCCCGCCGCATCGGCGGGACACACGCGCATGCTGCTGAACAGTCCCGGCGGCAGCACCACCACCATCGTCCCGCCCTCTCCCAGGGCCTGCACGGCCAGACGGGCCGCAAGCACGGGCCGCTCCTCCAGGGAGAGCTCCTTCGTAGCGTCCGCGGGCCGGATCTCGTCCATCCGCATCTCGAAATCCACGGAAGGCGTGAAGACATCCGTCATGGTGCCAATGACCGTCTCCGCCGCGTGCCCGGCCATCAGCTGGTCGAAGGCCGTCCAGTCGCGCGGTGGCGGCGCCCCACGGCCCTGTGCGCCGCCGCCGAGAAAGGCCTCGATCACCAGATTGACCGCCCCGGCGTCCAGACCGATGCAGCTGAGCGTGTTCTGCCGTTCCACCGAACACAGGGCGACGAGCCATTCCGGCCCCTCCATCCCCGTCCGCTCCACCTGCATCACGTCCAGCTCCTCCAGCGTCACCTCGAAGGGGACACCGGCGATTTCGAAGAAACGGTCGCGCAGCGCCTGGCAGACGCGTCCGAAGAGGGACTGCAGCAGGCGCAGTCTGTCCGGAGGCACATGCCCCGAGGCGGAAATCAGCAGATCGTCGTCCGTGGGGACGGCCACCGCTGCCTCTTCTCTGCCGACCGCCTGCATGCTCATGGATCAGGCCGCCTTCTTCTCTTCGCCCGCGGACCCCGGATTGAGGGTCTCCTCCTCCACCGTGTCGATGGTCGGGCGGTCGTGGGAGGCGATGGTCTTGCGCCCGAACTCCAGCGCCACCTGCGGCATGGCGCCGTTCATGAACGCGAGCAGGGTCTGCTTGACGATGGTGAAATGGCGCAGATTGTGGTCGCGCACCACCTTGATCTTGGTGGCCACCGGACCAACCACGGCATAGGACAGGAAGATGCCGGCGAAGGTGCCCACCAGGGCGGCGCCGATCAGATGCCCCAGCACCTCGGGCGACTGGTCCAGCGCGCCCATGGCCTTGATCACGCCGAGCACCGCGGCGACGATGCCCAGGGCCGGCAGGCCTTCCGAGATGGCGGTCATCGCGTGCACGGGCTCCATGGCGTCATGGGTGATGGTCTGGATCTCCTCGTCCATCAGCGCCTCCACCTCGTGGGTCTTCGCGTTGCCGATCAGGATGAGGCGCACGTAGTCGCAGATGAAGGTGGTCAGTTCCTTGTTCTTCAGCACGTCCGGATACTGCTGGAAAATCTCCGATTCCTCCGGATTGTCGATGTGGCCCTCCACCTCGCCGCGGGACTTTCCGCGCACCTCCCGCATCAGGGCGAAGAGAACGCCGAGCACGTCCAGATAGTCGCGGGTCTTCGGGGTCTTGCCCTTGAAGGCTTCCATCAGGGCCTTGCCGGTGTCCTTCACCGTCTTCATCGGATTGGCGACGAGGAAGGTGCCGAAGGCCGAGCCGCCGATGATGACGAACTCCCAGGGCTGCACCAGCACCGAGACATGGCCGCCCATGGCCACGAAACCGCCGATCATGCAGCCCAGCGTCACCAGCAGGCCAAGAAGGATTGTCACGTCGGAATCTCCCCTGCCCGTCAGAACGTGAAGGATTGCCTCTTCACTCAGGCCTATCCGGCGAGGCTTGCGCGAAACTGGCCGGCCCGCGCGCAAGCCACGGACAAGGCGGACGTGGGAGACTTCCGGCAGCCATACGTTCACACGGATGACAACGGGGACCGGACCATGCTCACGACCCTTGCGGACTATCAGCTCATCGCCAACAACATGGACGCCTCCCTCCAGCGCATCTCGGAGCGGCCGGATGTCGCCCGCGAGGCGGAATACTACCTTTCGCGCATCGGCGAGATCGACACCATCGACGAATTCCTCGCGGACGACCGCGTCTACCGCTTCGCCATGGAGGCCTCGGGGCTGGAGGACATGATCTATGCCAAGGCCTTCATGCGGAAGGTCCTCGAGGAGGGCATCGAAAACCCGGACAGCTTCGCCAACCAGCTGGCCGACACCCGTTTCAGGGATTTCGCCCGGCGTTTCAATTTCGCCAGCTACGGTTCCGCGGCCACCACCTTCGACAGGGCCAAGCAGGAAGTTGTCGACGACTACATGCGCCTGAAGCTGGAGGAGGACGCGGGCGCGAGCAACGAGGGCGTGCGCCTCGCCCTCTACTTCCAGCGCAAGGCTCCCGGAATACGCACCGGATACGACATTCTCGCCGACCCCGCCCTGATGAAGGTGGCCGAAACGGTGCTCGGCTATTCCCTGGCGCAGGGAGACATCGACAAGAACGCCCGGATGGTGGAGGAGAAACTGCATATCGAGGATTTCCAGGACCCGGCCAAGCTCGACCGGTTCCTTGCGCGCTTCACCACGATGTGGGAGATGAACGGAGAGGGCGGCACCACCAGCGGCGGCACGCCGAACGCCCTGATCTCCCAGCCGCTGGAGACGGGCATCAGCCAGGACCTTCTGCAGACGCTCCAGAACCTGAAGATATCGGGAGTATGATGCCATGAAGGTGGTGCTCCACGTGGCCGTGGCCGGGCAGATGGCCATGCAGAACCGGCTGTCCTCCATCGCCAACAACGTGGCCAACATGACCACGCCGGGCTTCCGTGCCGACGGCAGCCGTTTCGCCGCCATGGTCTCCCGGCAGCAGCCGACGTCGGTGAGTTTCGTCTCGGCCGGCGAGACCTGGATCGACACCCGGCCCGGCGCCCTGAAGCAGACGGGCAATCCGCTCGACGTGGCGGTGCGCGGCGACGTCTGGATGGCCGTGCAGGGGCCGAACGGCCCCGTCTACACCCGTGACGGGCGCATGCGCATGCTGCCCACCGGCGAGCTGGTGTCCGTGGAGGGCTATCCGGTGCTCGACGTGGGGGGCGCACCCATCACGCTGAAGCCCAAGGCCGGGCCGCCGACCATCGCCCGCGACGGCATGATCACCCAGGGCGGGCAGCAGATCGGCGCCATCGGCCTGTTCCGCATGCCGGACGAGGCGAAGCTCTCGCGTTTCGGCAATTCCGGTGTCGTCCCGGACCGCGAGCCGGACCCGGTGGTGGATTTCCGCCGCGCGGGAGTGATGCAGGGGTTCATCGAGGAATCCAACGTCAACGGCCCCATGGAAATGATCCGGCTCATCGAGGCCACCGGTGCCTTCCGCCGACTCTCCAGTGCCATGGAGGACAGCGAGCGCACCGCCCTTGAGGCCATCCGGACACTCGGAGGAACGGGCGCGTGACGGCGGAACCGGGCGCCGTCCTCGATGCCGGGCCGCTGGGGCGGTTGCGGCGGGCGGCGTTGCAGCTCGCCCATGACGCCCCGCTGCTGCGCTGCGGTGGGCGGATCACGGAAATCTCGCCCGCCGTATGCCGCGTGCGGGGGCTTGCGCGCTTCGCTTCGCTGGGGGACTGCGTGGAGATCGAGGCCGATGGCGGCACGCACATCGGCCAGGTGGTGCACATCGGGCCGGACGGCATCATGGTCAAGCCCTTCGATGCGGAGCCGGACATCCGCATCGGCATGCCGGTCTGGCATCGCGGGCCATTCCGGATCCGTCCGCACGAAAGCTGGAAGGGGCGCGTGATCAACGCCCTGGGCGAAGCGGCGGATGGTGGGGAGCCGCCGTTGCCGGGGCCGCGCGCCATGGGCGTGGAGCGCCAGCCGCCGCAGGCGCTGCGCCGCAATCCGGTCGGCGGGGCGGTACGTACCGGCGTGCGGGCGGTGGACATCTTCACGCCCGTCTGCGCCGGACAGAGAATGGGCATCTTCGCAGGCTCGGGCGTCGGAAAGTCCACCTTCCTTGCCATGCTGGCGGGGGCCGGAGGTTTCGACACGGTGGTCTTCGCCCTGATCGGCGAACGCGGCCGCGAGGTGCGGGAATTCATCGAGGAAGCCATCGGCGAACGCCAGCGGGCCCGCTCCATCGGCATCGTGGCGACAGGCGACGAGAGCCCCATGATGCGCCGACTGGCCCTGAAGACGGCCATCACCGTGGCGGAATACTTCCGCGACCGGGGCGAAAACGTCCTGCTGATCGCCGATTCCATCACCCGTTACGCCCACGCCTGCCGCGACATCCTGCTGGCGGCGGGCGAGGCGCCCGTGGCGCGCGGATACCCGCCGGGGATCTTCTCCGACCTGCCGCGCCTTCTGGAGCGCACCGGCCCAGGCGAAGAGGGAACGGGATCCATCACAGCCTTTCTCTCCGTGCTGGTGGACGGCGACGACCACAACGATCCGGTCGCCGACAGCATACGCGGCATCCTCGACGGCCATATCGTGCTGGACCGGGAAATCGCCGAACAGGGGCGCTATCCGGCGGTGAACGTTCTGGCCTCGGTATCCCGGCTGGCCCGGCGGGCCTGGACGAAGGAGCAGGAGAATCTGGTGCTCATGCTGCGCGCCCTGATCGCGCGCTACGAGGACACCCGGGACCTGCGCCTGCTCGGCGGATACCGGCCCGGCATGGACGAGGAACTGGACAGGGCCGTGGAATGGGTGCCGCGCATCTACGAGGTGCTGAAGCAGAGCCCCGGCGAGGAGGAGAACCGGGATGCCTTCACGGTGCTGGCGGAGGCTCTCCGGGCCGCCGGAGGCGACAACGACGCGAGGGAACGGGAGGGAGGGGACCGCTCCGTGACGGTGCGGGGCGATGCCGTGCCGCCGGAGGCTCAGTCCTGACGGGAGCCGATCTCGCGGATGGTGCGACCGTCGTAGGCCTTCACCACCCAGTGGTCGTGTCCGCGGTTCTCGATGCGGATGACCCTGCCCGCGCCGGGCAGGATGTCCCCCGGCTCGACGCTCCACAATCTTCCGCTGCCCTCCACGAGCGCCACGTCGGGCGTCGCGAAGCGCAGCACGTAATGGGGTGCGGTGCGTCCGCCGGGACGCTTTCGGGCGCTGCGCAGGGGCTTGCGCAGAGGCTCCTTCGGCGTCGTCTTCTGGATGGATCCGGTGATCAGCGTATCCTCGATGACAAGCGGCCTGCCGTCGGTGGTCTTGCGCGTCGGGGCGATGGCGATCTCAAGCCGTTCCTTCAGGGGGCTCTTGACCGGCACGTGGCGCACCACGACCGGCTCCCCCGTCGTCAGGCCGCCGCCCCCTCCACCGGTGATCAGCATGTAGGCGGCGAAGGACACCGAGATGGTGGCGGCCACCACACCGGTGGAGTAGGTCCTCACGAAGCGGACGAGAGCCGGAAGCGGGTTCATTGCTTCAGTCCCCTGTAGCGGATCTCGTTGCGGGCCACGTAATTGATGGAATCGACCAGAACGTCATGGACGAGTTTCGCGCCGAGACGCTTGTTGACGCTTTCCTTCAGCCGTTCGGTCAGCTTGGCGAGGTCGTACTTCTCGATGCGCTGGAAGTCGCGGATCGGGCTGCCGTAGATGATCCGGAACGCCTCGTCGGTCAGGATCGCGTCCGGCTGGATGGAAAGCTTCTTCAGCTTCTTGCCGTCGATGAGATAGGCGAAACGGGCGAGAACGTAGCCCTTCACCTCGCCGTCGCTGATCATGGGGACGCTCACCACATCCGTCTTGACCTGCTCCAGCGTCGTGAACAGCTCCCTGGGCGCCACCTTCGCCTCGGCCCCGGCCTTCCACAGCATCGCGCCGTAGAACGATCCGAGCGCGACCAGCGCCGCCCACACGCCGACAAGAACGGTCTTCACCATTTTCCGTATCCGCGTGCGACATTGCGCGAGTAGGTGCCGTCGGAGCGATGCCTACGGATGGAATCCTCCAGAAAGCTGGCGAACTCACGTGCCGCTCCGAGATGCAGCTCCAGCAGCCGGGCGTTCTCCTCCAGCGCCGCCTTCACCCGCCGCAGCTCATCGTCCAGAAGCGCGCGCAGCCGCGGAGAATCCCCGTGCATGCGGCCGAGACGGGAGAGATCCAGAAGCAGCAGGTCCTTCTGCCGGACATATTCCGGAAACATCGAGAGATCGTTGTTCCTCAGATCGGCGTTCTCCCGTTCCAGCACCTCCACGAGCCGGGAGAGAAGCTTGCCGTACGTTTCCGGCACGCCCGCCGGCGCCTCCATGGTCTGCGCATGGACATTCATCAGGATTCCTCCTTGCGATGTTCACCGGACACCACCCCGCGTTCGAGCGTTTCGAGGAACGTCTTCTCCAGGCGCTGGTTCATGCCCAGCGCACTGGCCGCACCCGCCGGACCATCCGGTCCGCCGGCCCGGCGCACCAGTGCCTCGGCCAGCCCCATTCCGCCGCGGCGGGCGATCTGGGAGGCTATGGCCCGGGCCATCATGGATTTCCAGTACTCGCCGGCCAGCCCCTCGCCGAACACGCTGGAGCCCGAACCGCCAAGCATGCCGTCCAGCATGTTCTCCAACACCACCCCCTCGAGAGCCGCGAAACCCTCGCGCACTCCGCGGCCGGTGGTCCGCGGGGCCTCCTTCGCGGCGGAAGCGCCGCCGCGCGCCCGCATGGCGACCACGTCGGGAACGGAGGCCGCGGGGGAACGGGTGCCGGAAGCGGCATCGATTCGGGGAGTCCCGTTGTCCGGTCCGGCCCCAGCGGGAGAGAAGCCGGCCGTCTTCAGACTTTCGCTCCACTTGCCGGCACCCGTTTCCGCGGCGGCGGCACGGGCCGCCGCCATGTCCTTCAGCCGCAGGGCCGCCTCCTGCATCCTCTGCGGATCGGCGGCCTTCATGACGTCGAGGATCAGGTCCGATGGCGGGGAGATGGACATGGCTCGAACGGTGCTCCTTCGGCTTCGGGACACCCTGAGCCTACGTTGGCAAACTTGTGGCAAACTTGCGTCGCAAACATGTCATGGAGTCCGGCGCCCGGCGCCTCCGCGGGGGCCGCTCACGGCCCGTTCCACGATGTCCAGCAATTCGTCCCTGTGCCGGCTGTCCCGCAGTTCGCGGCCGGCATCGCGGCTGAGCCTCTCGATGCGTTTCACCTGCAGGTGGCGGTCGCGCAGCACGGCGGCGCCCTGCTCCTTCATCCGCCGCGTCATGTTCGCGCGCCTGACCGCCTCGTCCAGATTGCGCCGCAGGAGGCGGGCGAGGTCGTCGGCATGGAACAGTTCGCTTCCGAAGGCGGCGAAGAGCGCCTCCCGGCGCTCCTGCAGCCGGCGCATCTCCGCCTCCAGTTCACGCACACGCCGTTCCTGCGCGCGTTTCAGGTGACGTGCCGCCTCCAGCAGCCGCACCAACCGTTCATGCCGCTTGCGTTCCCTGTCGGACATCGCCTCACCCGTTGACAAGCCAGTCCGCGAAACCGGCGATGAAGACGCCGAACATCTCGTCGACCACGAAAAAGAGAAGGAAGAGACCGCCGATCATGATCAGCGGCAGGGAGATGAAATAGGCCGGAATCTGCGGCGTCATCCGGTTCACCAGACCGATGGCCAGATTGACCACCACCGCGAACACCATGAAGGGGGCTATCGCCTGAAGGGACAGGAACGTGGCCCGGGCGAGCCGGTCCGTGAGGTCCCGCAGGTGTCCGCCCACGTCGCCGGGCAGGCCCACCGGCGAGACGGCATAGGATTCCACCACCGCGGAAAGCGCCTGCATGTGCATCCCCGTGGCGAAGACCAGCACGGTCGCCGTGACCATGATCAGGGAGACCAGCGCGGGCACAGGCTCCTGTCCCTCCGCCGGCATGCCCGGAAAGTTGCCCATGCCGATGAACTGGGTCAGGGCCGTCGCCAGGAACTCGAAGGCGAGGAAGAACATCCGCCCCATGAGACCGAGGGCCAGCCCCTTCAGAAGCTCCGTCCAGACCAGCGCCAGCAGCTCCCCCGGCGCCGGTTCGGCAGGCGGCGGCACGGCCCCTTCCGCCTGCAGCAGGATGGGCGTCAGGGCGGCGGTCATGCCGATGGCCAGCAGAAGACGCACGAGCACCGGAATGCGCATGGTCGAGTAGCCGGGAAAGACCATCAGCATCGCGCCGATGCGGCAGAAATAGAGAAAGGACCAGAGCAGCGTCTGCGTCGCGAAGGGCATCACGAAATGCTCCCCAGCACCTCCACCTCCACGCCCCGGGCGATCTCCAGCTGGGACAGCACGGGAAGATTCGGGAACAGCCGCTCCGTGATCATGCGCACGAAGGGACGGGCGTCGGGCGCCGTGACGAGCGCGAAGTCATGTCCCTCGTCCATGAGCTTGCGGATGATCCGCGTGGCATCCTTCGAAAATTCCTCGATCATCCTCGGATCGATGTTGAATTCGACGATTCCGGTATCATCGCCCCTATGGACGCTTTCGTGGAACGCCAGATCCCAGCGGTTGCCCAGGCGCAGGATCTTGAGCGGGCCGTCCCCGGCGAGATCGCCGCAGATCTGGCGCGCCAGCCGCAGACGGACGTGTTCGGCAATCTGCTCGGCCCGGCGCACATGGGGGGCGATTTCGGCGATGGCCTCGAGGATGATGTCCAGATTGCGGATGGAAACCCGTTCGGCGAGGAGCAGCTTCAGCACCGCCTGGATTCCCGAATAGGTCACCTGCGCGGGCACGATCTCGTCGATGAGCCGCTGGTATTCCGCCGGCAGCCGATCGAGCAGCATGCGCACATCACGATAGGAGAGCAGCTGCGCCAGATTGTTGTTGATGGTCTCGCTGAGATGGGTGAGCATCACCGACATGATGTCCACCGCCTCGAACCCTTCCATGCGCACCTCGTTGCGCAGATTTTCGGACACCCAGCATGCGGGCATGCCGTAGGCGGGCTCGCGGGTCTCCTCGCAGGGCACGGAGGGCTTCCGGCCGTCGCCCGTGATCACCAGTACCTCTCCGATGCGCAGCTCGTGACTGGCGACCACGGTGCCATGCAGCCGGATCTGGTAGGCCTTGGGCGGGATGTCCAGATCGTCGGAAAGGCGGATTTCCGGCGTCACGAATCCGTAGCGCTCGGCGAACTTGCGCCGCATGCGGGCCACCCGATGCACCAGCTGGTCGTGCTGCTGCATGAAGTGCAGGGAAAGCTGCTTGCCCAGGCGCAATTCCAGCGCCGGGGTTTCCAGGGAGGCCTGCAGGGAGTTCTCGCGCTCCTCCTCCTGCTGCGCCTGCGCCGCCTCCTGTTGCGCTTGGGCCGCCTCCTCCTCGCGCGTCGCCTTCTGGCTGATCATCCAGCCGGCGGCGGCCATGAGCGCTCCGAGCACGAAGAAGGGCAGGAACGGCAGGCCGGGCAGCAGGGCGAGCAGGAACATGAGGACGGCGGCCACCATCAGCGCGCGGGGATAGCCGCCGAGCTGATGGAGCACGATTTTCTCCGCGGACCCCTTGTTGGAGCCCTTGGACACCAGCAGGCCGGCGGCCAGCGACACCACGAGCGCCGGGATCTGGGAAACGAGACCGTCTCCCACGGACAGGCGGGTGAAGACGTCCGCCGCCTGGGAGAGGTCCATGCCATGGCGCGTCACGCCGATGACGATGCCGCCGAAAATGTTGATGGCGGTGATCAGAAGGCCCGCGATGGCGTCTCCGCGCACGAACTTCGAAGCGCCATCCATGGCGCCGAAGAAGGAGCTTTCCTCCTCCAGGATGCGCCGGCGGCGCTGCGCCTCCTTTTCGTCGATGAGGCCGGCGGAGAGATCCGCGTCGATGGCCATCTGCTTGCCGGGGATGGCGTCCAGGGTGAAGCGCGCACCCACTTCGGCAATGCGTGTGGCACCCTTGGTGATGACGAGAAAGTTGACGATCACCAGGATCCCGAAGACGATCAGGCCGATCACGAAATCGCCGCTCATGACGAAGGTGGAGAAACCGCCGATGACGTAGCCGGCGGCGGTGACGCCCTCGTGCCCGTTGGAGAGGATGAGCCGCGTGGAGGCGATGTTGAGCGACAGCCTCAACATGGTCGCGATCAGCAGCACGGTGGGGAAGGCGGAGAACTCCAGCGGTTCCCGGATCCACAGCGCCACCATCAGGATGAGCACCGACAGCGAGATGGAGACCGACAGGCCGAGATCGATCAGCGGCCCCGGAATGGGCAGGAAGAGGATGACCAGGATGACCACGATGCCGATGGCGAAGCCCACGTCGCGCTGATAGCGGCGGGCTTCGGTGACGGCATGGACGGGTTTGGTGCTCTCGATCAGGGCCACCCTAGAATCCCTTCTCGATGCGGGCGTACACGATGCCGGTGAACTTCTGCAGCTCCGCGCCCATGAACGGCGCGGTGGCCACGATGACGAGCAGGATGATCACGATCTTCGGCACGAACGTGAGCGTCACCTCCTGCACCTGGGTCAGCGCCTGGAACAGCGCTATGGCGATACCCACCGCCATGGCGGCGAGAACGGCCGGTCCCGAGGCGGTCAGCACCACCCATACGGCGGCCCGGACGAGATCGAGGGCATCGGCCTGGTTCATTGTTCGGAAACCTTCACCCCCGGCTCCATCACGAGGGAGGCCCCATTGTCCAGCGTCAGCGTCACCCCGTTGCCGAACACCTCGTATCCGGTGACCGTGCCGCTGACGCTGCCATCCGGCGAAGTGACGGTCCGGCCGATGAGGGTACTGGCCTGGGAAACGGAGACAGCGGCGAGCACTTCGTCGAGCTTGTCGTTGGTCTTGGTGTTCTGCTCGACGTTGGCATAGGAAGCCAGTTGCGCCATGTATTCCGTGCTGTCCATGGGCTCCGTGGGATCCTGATTCTCCAGCTGGGCCACGAGCAGCTGCAGAAAGGCGTCGGAATCCAGCCCCTCGAGCGCGGAGCTTTCGTTGCTCTGCGTCGTCACCGTGGGTACGCTCGTCACCGATCCGATTGCATCGACGGTCATCGTGCTGCTCCTTCGATTCTTCTGCGCGGCGCCGCGCCGGCGGCCGCATCCCTTTTTTCGTGATCCCCCTCTCCTTTCCCAGCCTCTTCCGCCTCGTAGAGCCGGCGGATCTGCTTCAGCGCCTCGAAATTGCGGCCCATGTTGACCAGGGCCCTCACGTGGGAGAGTGCGTTGGCCACCGGCGTGCCCTCGTGGAGCGGCAGCAGCTCCAGATAGAGACGGTAGAACTCCTGGCGCGCGGAAAAGCCGCTGGAGGGCTCGATGAGCATCTTCTGGACCGTGAAGTAGAGGCGCCGGAGCGGCGTGGTGGCGTCCTTTTCCTGCATCACGTGGTTCTCCAGCAGGAAAACCACGTTGTTGAGGAACTCCAGGGTCGTCTTGCGGTCCACCCGGATCACCGCGCCGTTGACGTACACCCGTTCGCCGGCGCGCAGGGAGATGCGAATCGTTCCGCTCATTTCAGGCCGTCCCGGATCAGTCCCATGATTTCCATGATGTCGGAAAAGGATTCCTTCTCGCCCTTTTCGATTCGTTCCAGCTCGCGCAGCACCCAGATCCCTATGGAGATGAGATTGGCCTTCAGCTGATCCGGAAGGCCGTTCTCGGGCGCGCTGAGATCGTCCAGAAAGTAGAACCAGAGGCGTCGCACGAAATGGCGGGCCTTGACCGCCTCCACCGAATCCATGCCCCGCTCCTCGCCCTCGCGCATCATGCCAATGGCGTGATCGATCGCCATGGCCTCGTTGGCGCGTTCGGTGGTGAAGTCGTCACCGGCGATTTCCTGGTAGGCCTTCCGATACATCCCGCTTCCATCCCGTTCTTCAGGTTCGCGTCACTGCCCGCCGCCCGCTCAGATGAAGTTCAGCAGCGTCAGGTTCTGGAGACGTCCGGTCACCGAATAGGAGGTCTCCAGCTGAACGGAGAGCTCGTTGACCCGGGCCGCCACCTCGTGCAGATCCACCTGTTCCATGTCCACGATCTCCCTTTCCAGCAGATCCTGCTGGAGCTCCAGCCGGTCCTGGGCCCGGTCGATGCGCTCCTGGCGGAAGCCGATGTCGCCCCGCAACCGGTCGGCCTCCGCGATGCCGTTGCCGATGGTGGACATGGCGCGGTCCACCACTTCGTCGCGGGCTTCGGCGTTGAGCGTCTCGATGCCCAGCCCCGCCATCATCACGTATGCCATCTCAAGCTTGCGTATCGCTGGATTGTTGGCGCTTTCGGTCGCCGGAACCACGTCATCCAGCGACACCAGGGCCATGAGACCGCCGTCCGTGGCATCGGACCACAGGTTTTCCCATTGGGGCGACTCGAAGAGCGCGGCGAAATCGTTGTCCAGGAAATCGGCCATGTCGGCGGCCGATATGGAGGCCGTGGCGGGATCCGACGGCGGAACGCCGAAGCGCGCGACGAACGCGTTCTCCACAGCGGTGCGCGCCGCGGAGGGCGGATCGGAGAAATATTCCGTCAGCGGCTGCTCGGTGATGTTCCGCCCGCCAAACACGTAGGCCCCCTGCGAGGTGGCGTTGATCGCAGAGGTGAATTCCTCCAGCAGCATGCGGGCCTGGGACGAGACCTGCCCGGGCGGCACCTGTCCGGCCTTGAGGGGGGCCAGGCTTTCCAGGAGATCCTGCGCCCCCGCCGTCGCGAGCTCGAGGGACTGCTGCGCCACCTCCAGCCGACCGGCGCTGATCGAGGCATCGGTCTTCAACCCCTCCAGCAGGGCGTTCTGCGAACGGGCGGAAACGAGTACGGAGGAACGGCCGCCAAGCTCCAGTCCGAGATCGGCGTGGCGGCCGGAGGCCAGTTCCAGATTGGCCTTCTCCAGATCCCTGCGCACCCGGGTCGTGGCGGCGGGCGTGGAGAACGGGGTGACGAGATCCGGAACCAGCGACGATTTCATGGCTTCACCTCATCGCGTTCATGAGTTCGCCCAGCATGTTGTCGACCGTCGTCAAAAGGCGGGCCGTGGCCTGGTAGGAACGTTCCAGACGCATCATCAGCTCCAGTTCGCTGTCGAGATCGACCCCGGTCGCCTTGGAAAGGGCGTCGGAGGCCCTCGTCAGCAGGGCCGAGCTGTAGTCGCTGTCACGCGCGGCATCGGCCCTGCGCTGCTCCACCCAGGAAACCGACAGGCCCGCGAATTCCTTCACCGAGGCGGTGCCGGAAAGACCGGCGGAGGGATCGAATGCCCTGGGCGCATCCAGTCCCTCGTTGAGTTCGAGCAGGCGGTCGGTATAGCCAGCGACGCCCGTGGAGTTGTAGACATAGGCGGCACCGCCCATTCCCCCGTCGCGGAGCAGGAAGGGATCCCCGCCGGCCACGGGATCCACCGCGGGATTGACCTGAAGATCCCGGGCCAGCCCCGGCACATGCGTGCCCGAAGGCGGCATGGACGGAGATCCGGACCAGATGAAAAGCCCGGGCACGTCGGGATTTCCGCCGCCGCTCTGGTCGCTTTCCGCAAAGGTCTCGATCAGGCCACGGGCCATTTCGTCGAGTTGCTTCTCCCAGCCCGCGGCGACCTCGTCGCGCAATTCCACCAGACCGCTGATGCGACCCGATGCGATCTGCATGACGGCTCCCTCTCCGGTGACGGGCACATTGTCGATGTAGACCCGCCCTCCGGGCGCGCCCGGCGTCAGCGAAGGCTGGGCCTCGAACCGGACCTCGCGCGGACCGCGTTCGTAGAGCACGGCTCCGCCGGTGGTATAGATCGCGATGCCTCCATCGTTCTGCCGCACCGTGCGGATGTCGAGCTCCTCCGCCAGCTCGACCAGAACCCGGTCCCGGGTGTCCTCGTTCTGGACCCGCTCCGCATCGGTCAGACGGCCGGTGACGATGGCCGAATTCGCCTCGTGGAACTCCGCGAGAAGGGCGTTGATGCGATCGACGGAACGGGAGATCTCCTCGTCGGCACTGCGGCGCAGATCGGCGACGGTTTCCGCGCCGCGATTGATGCCCGCGGCCAGATCGCGTGCCGATCCGACGGCCTGGGAGGCGGCGGCCGCGCTGTCGGGCATGGAGATGAAGGCCTGCAGATCGGCCTGCAGCCGGTCCATCATGGCGGACGGGGAGATTTCGCTGTCCACGTCGCCGTAGATCAGTTGCAATTCGTCGAGGCCGTCCTGCAACGCCATGTTGGCGGAATGGACGGAGGTGTACTCGAGCATCTGATCCAGAACGTTGCGGTCCTGGGCCCGGTTGACGGAAACGCGGAGAACGCCGTGGGACGCCGAGACGTTTTCCGCGATGCGCCGGGAATAGTCCGGGTTGTCGGCATTCGAGATGTTTTCGGAAACCACCTGCGTGCGGCTGGAGATCGCCGACAGGGAGGTGCGTGCCGAGTTGAGTACCGCGCCGAGTGACATCCTTCAGTTTCCCGTTCCGTCTGGCTTCGGGCAGCAGCCGTCAGCGTTTCAGGTTGACAGCGACGTCCATGAGTTCCGCACCCGTCATGAAGGTCTTGGAGTTGGCCGAATAGCCGCGCTGGGCCTCGATCATGGCGGTGAGCTCGGACGCCAGATCCACCGTGGACTGTTCCTTGGCGCCGGAGATTATCGAGCCGAAGCCGTCGGAATTGGCGAATCCCATCAGCACGTCGCCGGAAGTGTCGGTGGGCGTGAAGACGTCTCCGGGCAGCAGTTTCAGATTGTCCGGGCTGCGCACCGTGGCCAGCGGTATCTGGTAGGTGGACCGCTTCTCGCCATTGGGGAAGGTGCCGTACATCACTCCGTCCTCGCCGATCTTGAACAGCTCGTAGCCCGTGGCCGCGTTGCCGTTGATGTTCACGGCGAGGATGTTGAAATCGGCCGCGTACTGGGTGGAGCCGGAAATGTCGAGCGTCAGGGTTTCGCCGCCCGGAACCGCGAACGACAGGGTGGTGGGCGATGCGGCGTCAAGCTGGCCGTTCGTGGGATCGAAGGTCAGGGTCTCCGTGGCCAGAGGACCGGAGGCATAGGGGAACGGACCGCCCGCTGCCGCTTCGGCCTGGTCGTAAATGGCCACTTCCCAGGTGTTGTCCGCGGTCTTCGAATAGTAGACGTCCACGAGGACCTCGCCGCCGAGACTGTCGTAGGCCACGAGAGAGGTCTTGAACGAATAGGTGGCGGTGGCGGAATTGGTGGACGGCAGGTCCGCCGCAGCCACCACGTCCGCGTTGGCGTCTAGATTGAACTTCAGATCGCCGCTGGTGGAAGGCGTGGCGTCCAGCGCCATGTCCGACTGGCGCACCCGCTCCAGACCTGCGAATCCGTTGGCGGTCAGTGTCGGGTCCGTGCCGTCGGTGATGTCGAACCCGAGCAGATAGTACCCCGCGGAATTGACGAGATAACCGTCCTTGTCAGGCACGAAGGCGCCCGAACGGGTGAGGAAACGTGTTCCGGACGCATCCTCCACGATGAAGAACCCGTCGCCCGCCACGGCGAGGTCGGTGATGGAGGTGGTGTTGATCAGCGTGCCCTGCTCGGAGACATGTCTGCGCACCGTGGTGGTCACGCCGCCGGAAACGTACTTCCCGGTAAGTTGCTGGGGAATCATGGAGGAGAATTCCGTCTCGGCCCGCTTGAATCCCACGGTGTCGGCATTGGCGATGTTGTCCGCCACGGTGGAGAGCTTGTTGCTCTGGGCCAGCATGCCGGAGACGCCGGTGCGCATGATGTTTCCGATCGACATCGCTGTTGCTCCTCGCAATTTTCGCCACTGTCGGGAACCAGTCTTCCGCATCAGCCTTGTGCCGGGCTTGCGAGCACCTTCCGCGCGCAAAAAAGGCCACCCGCATTTTCACGCGGGCGGCCAGGTCACCAGGACAGGGAGGTCTGCCGCCTGGATTTATTGTCCGCCGGATTCCCCTGTTCGGGAGAGGGAAGGCGGGTCCGGGGGAGAGGAGACCGGACCGCGTGGAATCCGGCGAAGCTCTCAGGCCGTCTGCAGCGCCGGTCCGCGGAATATGTCCGGAACCGCCGGCCTGCGGGGCTTCTGCGGACGGCTGTGCAGGCAGTATCCGAGATAGCGCTTGGAATCGATGGGATCGTAGCCGAGCCTCTGGCGCAGCTTCTTGCGCAGTTTGGAAATATGGCTCTCGATCACCGATTCCTCGACGCTGTCCTCGAAAATGCCGTAGACGCAATCGAAGAGCTGCCGCTTCGTCACCCTGCGGTCGCGATGCATCACCAGATGGTGGAGAATGCGGTATTCACGGCGCGGGAGCTGCATGGGCTCGCCTCCGACCAGGGGCGGGCGGCCGTCGGGAAAGACCTTGATGTCACCGGCCACCATGGCGGCGTCGTTGGCATGCATGCGGCTCATGATGGCGCTCACTCTGGCCAGGATCTCGCGGACATGCACCGGCTTGCGCACCACGTCGTCCACGCCGACGGAGAAGAGCTTCAGCACTTCGTTCAGAGAGTTCATGTCGCTCAGGGCGATGATCGGCGTGCGGATGCGCCGGCGCACGACGGCGGCGAGATCCTCGCATTCCGGACAACCGCCGAGCAGCACCGCCTCGATGGCCGCAAGCTCGCTTTCCGGCGTCGCCTCCAGCCAGTTGCGGAATTCCTCGGGTTGGAAGCCCACGGACGCAACCCCCTCGCGCCCGAAACTCTTCCGGTATCCCTCGAGGACAAGTTCGCGCTTGTCGACGATTATGATCATTGCCTCTCTCCCAGCCCTTTACCATTCGGTAAGTCGAATCAGGGAGATTGTCGCCAATCGGCACAAAACTGTGCACTTGCAGGTTCAGTCCATTGACCTGATTCCCGTGTACGGAGTATATTTCGCCGCCAACTGATTCGCCGTCCGTACACGGGCATGTCAGGTGCTTCCGCCGCCATGCGGATCCGGCGAAGCGGAATTCCACCGGAAAGCTTCCCCTATCTGTCGCAGAAGGCCCGGGCCGCGGATGTCCAGCGACCGAAGCCGCTGGCCACGAGATTGCGGATGACGATGCACACGTAGCGCTTCTGGGCGGCGTTGTTGCGCGGCCCCGCGTGGTATCGGGCCGCGGCCAGGGTCCATGTTCCCTCCCTGCGATAGAGCCGTTTCAGAAAACGGGCCGCGTAGTCCACGTTGCGCGCAGGATCGAGCATGTCGTCGGGAGAGCGGAAATTGCGGCCGTGGTAGTGGTGGTTGATCTGCATGCAGCCCAGATCGATGAGGGTCTTCCCTTCGGCGCGCGCCTTCCGGAAGGCTTCCAGCGCCGCCTTTCTGGAGGGCGGGAACAACGTCCGTCCGTGTATGTTCAGCGCCCAGGGGTGGAGCGATTTCCTGCGCCCCGTCTCGGTCAGGCCGATGGCGTAGAGGAAACCCAGCGGCACGCCGTGACGCGCGGCGGCCGCGGCCATCTGCCGTTCGCATACGCCCGGGGGACGGGGTGCTCCGGCGGCCATCTCAGAGATAGAGCAGACCGTCGCGACGAGCAGCACGGCGAACAGCTTCGGAATTCCGTGTGCCGTCATCGCCCGCACCTCCTCCGTCATGGGCCTGCGCGCTCGCATGTCCTTCCCGGCCCGCATGTCCCCCGGATGCGCCCCCCTCCCGCGTCTGGGCACCGAAGGAGGACCTTCCGTCCGCCACCGGCTGCCCCTGAGGCTGCGGCTGGAAACGGTCGCCGAGCTGATTCTGCGGCTCGGTGACGAGATGAACCACCGTCCGCCCGGATCCATGATCCCGCGCGCGGATGCGGCGTACGAGCTGGTCCAGACCACGCTCCATCTGGTCCGCGAGCCTGCGGTCGGGAACGCTGATCGTGATCTCCATGTCACCGCCGCTGATGCTCAGACGTGCCGTCACGGTGCCGAGGCTGGCGGGATGGAGCTGGATCTCCAGGTTGCGGATCACTTTCGGCCCGCCACTCCGCCCGCCGTCCAGACCGGAGAGGGCCTGCGGGACGAGCCCCTCGTCGAGGGCCCGAAGCACTTGCGCGGCCGCGCCGCGCCACATGCCATCCCGCGCCCCGGCCGGCGACGTACCCGCCGGCTCCAGATGCCGCTCGCTGGAAACGGATACCACCTTCATCGGCATGCGCTCATCGCCGGAGAAGGAATCGGTGCCGAGCCCGCGGCCCTCATGCGGCCGCCCCCTTCGCAGGGCGGTTTCCGCATGGTCCATGCGCATTTCGGCATCCGGAGAGATTTCCGGCAGCGCATCCGCCACGGCGGCGCCATCCGCATCCGCCATGCCCTCCAGGGGAGGAAGGGAGCGTCCATCCACCACTCGAGCCTCCCGCGCCGCCGCACCCGCGTTGCGCATCATGGCGGCCGGAACGGTCTGCTGCGGCGGGGCGGAGAGACTGGCAGGGACGGCCATTTCCTCCGCAAACCCTATGGGGAGCGGAAAGTCCGCACCCTCCTCCTTCCGTTCCGCCATCCGCCTTCCGTGTGCGGATATTTCGGCGACCGGCAGTTCCCCGGCCCCGTCGAGCGTGATGGAGAATGCGGGATCCGCCACGGATGGCGTCCCCCGGCCTTTCGCGTTCTCCGCGGGCGGCGCGGCATTCCTGCCGGTGTCGGTCTCTCCGGCCGCCGCGGGCGGACGCTTTCCGGGATCCTCCTGCCTGCGGAGCACCTGCGTGAAGTCGGTTCCGCTCCTTCCATCCCGTCCGTCCGCGACCTTCCGGGCGCTCCGTCCCGGAACGGAGGCGGCATCCGCGGCCGGCTGGGCGGGCATCGCCTTCATTGTGCCTTTTCCTCCAGAAGCCTCTCGATACCGGCGGCCATGGCCCGGGCCCTGACCACCACTTCCGGAGTATCCTTCTCCCGGCTTGTCCCGACCTTGCCGCCCTCCATGGCCGGCTCGACGGGTTCTTCCACGATGGCCCGTGCCAGCACGAGGGCAGCGGTGCGCAGACTGCGGTCGCGTTCGTCCAGCAGCTCGGGAGATATGCCCTCCAGCGTCTTCACGGCCGCCTCGGGATGCGGCGAAACCACTTCGGCGGCAGCGATCCACGTCTTCACGCGAGCGGCGAAACGGGGGGCGTCCGGATAGGCGGAGAGTGCCTTGCGTCCCGCGACGATCGCCAGTTTCCGCTTGCCCTCCAGCAGAGCCGCCCGGGCCACGGCGGCATGGAGCAGGGCGCGCCGGCGTTTCGTGAGCTTCGAGATCAGCGGTTCCATGCGCTCCACGAGGAAGGGCTCGCGTCCGTAGTCGAGACGGACCAGCAGCCAGGCGAAACGGCGCAGGAAATCGGAGACGTACCAGGAATTCCGGAACCTGCGGATATAGGCGGACGCCAGCTTCATGAAGGTTTTCACGTCCCCCTCGCCGCCGGCAAGAAAGAGCGCCCTCCGGAGAGCCGCCTCCTCCATGAGCGTTCCGGGTTTCAGCAGCCGGACGCGGGCCAGCAGCTTCAGCGCGACGAGAGGCTCGGCGGCGGCGCGCAGCGAAGCCTTCACCAGAGCGAGCTGGGCCTGCGCGGCAATGGACATCCCTTCGCCGTCCACGGTCTGGAGATGCTTCCAGGCCTCCCCGTTGCGTCCCTGGACGAAGGCCACGGCCCCTCGCAGCGCCCCTTCCGGAAGGGCGATCTCCACCTTGCGTTTCAGGATATCCACGGCGGCCGCCGGATTGCCGCCGCTGAGAACGTAGACGAACAGGGCTTCGGCGTTCAGCCGTTTCTTCCACATCTCGTCCGGCATGGCTGCGAACTCCTTGCCCAGGTAGGCGATCAGACGCACCTGGGCGCGGTAGGCCTTGCGGTCCCCGTGGGCGACCCTGTCCTGCAGGGCCTGCAGGGCCTGCAGATAGCGCCACGGCTCGGAGGCATCCGCCCGGCCGCCGGAAAGGGCGGCAAACGTCAGCAGCACTGCCAGGAACACGGAAAGCGTCCGGTTCATGCTCATTTCTCCAGAAGCAGGATCTCGATGCGCCTGTTCCGGGCGGCCAGCGGATCGTCAGGAACGGCCAGCCTGCGGTCCGCGTATCCCTCCACGCGCACGATCCGATCCTCGGGTATTCCACCACGCAGGAGCATGTAGCGGGCGGTATGGGCGCGGGCGGTGGAGAGTCTCCAGTTGTCGTAGAGATCGGTGCGGAAGGGACGTCCGTCCGTATGGCCGCGCACGACGATCTTTCCGGGTTTGTCGCGCAGAATGCGCGCGATCTTCTCCATGAACCTGACTGTCTCGCGGCGCGGCTTGGCCGAGCCCACCTCGAACATTCCGAAACCGGCCTTGTCGGTCAGGGAGATGAGAATGCCCTCCGGCGTGCGCTTCACGTTGACGTCTGGCAGATGCGCGACATCCCCGCCGGACAGTTCCCTGCGCAGCGCCTCCTTGATCTCCCTGTACGTTTCGTCGGCCTTCTTCTCGCGGGTCTTCTCCGCGCTCTTTCCTTGGTCGGGCTTTTTACCCTCCGTGGCCTCGCGCTGCGCAAGGTGCATCTCCCTGCGCCGTCCGGCCTCCTTCGCCCTGCCCTTTTCCTTCCGGCCGGCACGGTGGTTCCGCTGCGCCGCCTTTCCGGCCCGCTTCTCCGCGGTCTCCCTGGCGCCGGCCCGTTCGGCCATCAGGTCGGGACCACCCTCGGTAGGATTGTTGACCTCGTCGTCCGGGAGCACCTTCTCCAGGCTGTCCCAGCTGCGCGGCGAGAAGGGGTCGCGGAACTGCTCCCCGCCCTCCGCGCCGAGCGTGTCCGGGCGGCGCTGCGGTCTGGCCGAACCCTTCAGGATGTCGGGAGCCCCGCCGGCGATCCTGTCCAGCGTCCGCACCGGGTCGCGGAACAGCTCGCTTTCCGGGATGTCTCCGCCGCTGAAATGGGTGGCCGGCCCCTTCTTGCGCTCCTGTTTCGGCTTCTTCTCGTCGTCGGCGTTGGCCTCGCCCTCGTCCGACTTCGCCAGGGCCTCGGCTTTCAGTTCCTTGTTCTCGACGTCCCCGCTGGAACTCTCCTTGTTCTCCTGCAGGCCGCGGGGATTGGTGGTGGTATCGACCAGCTTCACCGGGTTGAAGTAGCTGGCGACCTGCGAACGCGTCTCCTCGTTGGCCGCGTTGATGAGCCACATGACGAGGAAGAAGGCCATCATCGCGGTCATGAAGTCGGCATAGGCCACCTTCCAGACGCCGCCGTGGTGGCAGTCGTCGTCCCCACCGCGCTTCCGGCGCACGATGACGATCTCGGCGGGCCTGTCGTCTTCCTGCTTGCTCATGCCGCCTCATCCGCCCGTGTCCGCGGCAGGACCGCTGCCGCCCATTCCTCGACGCCCGTCTCGATGACGGTGTTGTCCACGTGCACGACGAGCCGGGCGGCATCCCCGTCCGGCTCCAGCACCAAGGAGGCGGCGGCGCCGTCCAGATCCCTCTCCAGGGCCGCCAGGAGTTCCGGGGGACCGGAGACGTGCACCTTCAGCCCCTCCTCCGCCGCCAGCATGCGCCGCAATTCGTCCCGCAGCCGCCGCAACGCGATCTCGCGGGCCGCCTCCTCCATCATCGGCGCCAGGACATCCGCGAGCCGTTCGCCCAGCACCCTTTCGAGCGCCTCCAGGCCGGCACCCAGCCGTTCCGCCAGCATCCGGCCCACCTCCTCGCGCCACCGTCGCTCCACGGCGGCCAACTCCTCGGCATGGGCCGCCTCCATCCTGCGGCGCTCCTCTGCGAAGGCGGCCTCGGCCTCCTTCCGTCCCTGCGCGACGCCGTCCTCGAAGGCTCTGGCGAGGCGGCGGGAAAGATCCTCTCCGCCGGCGTCTCCATCCTCCCGCTTCCGAGCACCGTCGTTCCCTCCGCCCGTTCTGGCCGGGGACGGCGACGTGGGCCGCAGGCCGGAGAAGGGACGCGGGCCATCACCACCGAAGTCCGTCAGGGCACAGGATGCGGGAATGACCTTCATGCCGCATTCTCCTCACGCAGCCATTCCCGGATGACTGCCGCGGCCTGCTTCTCGTCGTACTCGACCATCTGGCGCAGGCGCTTCAGCGGCAGATGGGAGGCGGAATCGACCAGATCGACGATGAGATTGTCCTCCCCGTCCCCGGCGCCATCCGCACCCGCAACACTCTGCTGCGGCGCGGCATCCGGAGTTTCCGGCGGCGGGGATTGCGCCACCGCCGTTCCCTCGGGGCCCTCGAGCTGGGGAGCGCCGGGAGGAGCCTCCAGCTGTCCCTTCCCCTCCGCCAGCTCCTCCTGCACGACGGGCGCCGGCATCGTCAGGGCCCGGACGGCGGGGCGCACGCCGAACCATACGATGATGCCCGTGACCGCCAGCAGTGCCAGGGAGTTTATGGCCGCCGGCGCCATCTTCATGGCGTATTCGGCGATGCCCGGTCCGGGCACCGGCTGCAGCGGGCTCTTCGACTGGATGAAGTCCACGGCGGTGATCTTGAGCTGATCGCCGCGGGCGGTGTTGATGCCCGCCGCCGTGCGGACCAGCTCGGCGATCTCCTTCTTCTGCTTCTCCAGCTCCGCGTCCGACAGCTTGCGGCCCAGCACCGTCTCCAGACTCTTGCGGTTCACCACCACGGCGATGGAGAGGCGGGCGATGTCGTAGCCGTCGCTGACGGTGTCTATCCGGCGCGAGCTGATCTCGTAGTTGGTCAGCCGTTCCTTGCGCTCGCGGCTTTCCTTGTTCTTGCTCGCCGGACCGGCCGCCGCGTCGTTCTCGGGAATCTCCTGCTCCACCGAGGTGGCCGCGGACTTGCTGGTGTTCGTCGAGGAGGTCTTCTCCTTGATGTCACGGATCGAGCGCTCCACGCGGGAGGCGGGATCGTAGATGGTCTCTCTGACCTGTTTCTTGTCGGTGTTCAGACGCGCGGCCACCGACACCTGAAAGTTTCCGGCCCCGAGGTAGGGCATGAGCGTGCTGCGCACGTTGTCGCGGATTCGCCGGGAGACGGTCATCTCCAGATCGACGAGGCGGCGCGGCGCGGCGGACTTGCGGTCGTCGCCGCTGGCCAGCAGCGTGCCGTCGGTGTTCAGAACGGTGACCCGCCCCACCGACAGCCCCGGTACCGCGCCGGCGACCAGATACCGGATGGAATCCGCCGAGGAGGGGGAATAGGCCGAATCGGTACGGATCAGAACCGAGGCGGAGGGCTGCTGCGAGGTGCGGCGGAAGCTGTTCTTCTTGGGCAGGACGATGTGGACGCGCGCGGCCTTCACGCCGGTGATCGACTGGATGGTCCGGGCGAGCTCGCCCTCCAGCGCCCGGATGAGCGTCACTTCCTGCATGAAGGAGGTCAGACCCAGCGCGCCGATGTTGTCGAACAGTTCATAACCGGCCCGCGCGGACCGGGGCAGCCCCTTCTCCGCGAGCAGCATGCGGGCCCTTGCCGCCTCGCCATAGGCCACCTTGACGGTCTTTCCGTCCTCGCTGACGTCGTAGCGGATGCGGGCCTCGCTCAGTGCGGCGCCGATGGCGCTCACGTCGCGCGGCGAAAGACCGGTGTAGAGCACCTCGAAATTCGGCCGGGTGAGCATGTAGCCGGACACCGCCACGGCGACGGTCATGAGAACGCCGGCCACGGCCAGCGCCGCCAGACGACGATAGCCGAGTTGCGCCAGATTCGCGCCAAGACGGGAAAGATTCTCGCGCCAGCCCATGGTCTGCCCCTGATTGGAATACGTTGCCGGGGGAATGATCGGCGACCAATCTTGCGCGAGGATTGCGGGCAACAGGAACGGAACGGGAACGCAAAAGGCCGCGACATGACTGTCGCGGCAAGTTGACGGAGTAAAACCACAAGAGCGGGTGGTTTCCGGAAAGCTCCGGAAGATCGGCAGCCGTCCCCTGCTGGAGGTAGGGAAGGATAAGGGGAGGTAGAGGTAGGAGACGGCTGCCGCTCAGGGTCTTACCGGAAAAGCGAGAGGATGGTCTGGCTGGAGGAATTGGCGATGCTCAGCGCCTGAACTCCCAGCTGCTGCTGCGTCTGAAGGGCCTGCAGGCGCGTCGACTCGGCATTCATGTCCGCATCGACGAGCTGGCTGACGCCGCGGTCGATGGCATCCATCAGGCTGGTGACGAAGTCGCTCTGCATGTCGATGCGCTTCTTGCTCGCACCGAGATCGCTGGCGGCGGTGGTCATCGAGGAGATGGCGTTGTCGACCGTGCCGATGATCTCCTCCAGATCCGCCAGATCGGCGGTGGAATCGGTCAGTCCCGAAATGTCCAGGGTCACGACGGAGTAGGTCACGCCGCCGTTGGTGGTGGTGCTCTCCGCGTCCAGGATGCCGGAAGCGGTGCCGGAGGCATCGAACAGCTTGATGTTGTCGATGTTGATGTTGATGGTGCCGATGGACACGCCGGTGCTGGTGCGCGTGAAGGACGCGACCACGGACTTCGTGGCGTTGTAGGACGTCGCGGAAGAATCGACGTTCAGCCAGTTCTCGCCGGAGAAGGAGGCGGATTCGGCGATGCTGGTCAGCTGGTTCTGCAGCTCGTCGATCTCGGACTGGATCTTGGCGCGGTCGACACCCGGCTCGCGGGCGGCCACCAGCTTGGCCTTGATTTCGGTGACCACGTCGATGGATTTCTCCAGGGCCGTATAGGCGACGTCCACCGTTGCCTGACCCAGACCGAGGGCGTCCTTCACCGTGCTCAGCGCCTTGTTGTCGGAGCGCATGGTGGTGGCGATGGACCAGTAGGCGGCGTTGTCCGTCGCGGTGGCGACACGATAGCCGGTGGAGATGCGGTTCTGGGTCTGCTCCAGTTCCTTGTTGGTCTGGGTGAGAGTCTGGAGCGCCGTCATGGCGGCAGCGTTCGTCCTGATGCTAGACATGCTTCTAGCCCCTTTCTTCTACGCGTTACTGTACTGTTGGGGAAAAAACATGTCGGACTCGCACCGACATGACGAAAGCGGCCTCATGCCTTTGAGCGAGATGCGTCTCGAGCTCAATTCGTCATGTGATGCACCGATGCTGCCGGGAAAGTCCTAAAAAATGGTTAACGGTGGCAGGAAATGCGGAAAAAGATCCTGTTTTCCATGCTAACCTTTTGATAATATTGGAAATATCACTTGTAAGGCTGATGCGGTGGCGATCGGGATCAGAAGAAGGACCGGACGAGTCCGCCGACCAGCAGGTTCCAGCCGTCGATCAGAACGAAGAACAGAATCTTGAACGGCAGGGAGATGACCGTGGGCGGCAGCATCATCATGCCCATGGACATGGTGATGGTGGCCACGATCAGGTCGATGACGAGAAAGGGCAGGGCGATGAGAAAGCCGATTTCGAACCCGCGCCGGAGTTCCGAGATCATGAAGGCGGGCACGAGAATGCGCAGAGGGACGTCCTCCGCTTCCGCCGCTCCACCTTCCTGCGCGGGGGCGTCCCTGCGGTCGGCCCGTCCGGCCGCGGCCCCTTCCGCGAGATCCCGGAACATGGCCAGATCCTTCTCCCGGACGTGATCCAGCATGAATTCCCGGAATGGCGCGACGGTCCGCGTCCAGGCTTCCTCCTGGGTGATTCTGTTGTCCATGAGCGGCCGCACGCCGTCGTTCCAGGCCTTCTCGAATACCGGCTGCATGACGAAGAAGGTCATGAAGAGCGCCAGGGAAATGAGGATGAGGTTCGCCGGCGTGGTCTGCAGCCCCAGGCCGGATCGCAGAAAGGCCAGCGCCACCACGATGCGGGTGAAGCTGGTGACCATGATCAGCAGGCCCGGCGCCAGCGAAAGCAGCGTGAGCAGAACGACGAGCTGCACAATGCGCCCGGTGACCAGCTCCCCCGCAGGCAGCAGATCCCCGGCGCCGCCGGCCTGCTGGGCCAGCGCCCCGTCCGCCCCCAGCACGGAGAGCAGAAACAGGACCGGAATCCATCCCGCCAAGCGCATCATTCGACCACCAGGGAGAGAATGATGAATTCGGCGACCCGCCCCTCGGTGCGCAGGCGGGCGCGTTCGTTCAGGTCGTCGCGCAGGAAGGCCAGATTGCTCGCCCCTTCCAGATCCTTCAGGGCGAGGGTGCGCAGGTATGCCATCACGTCCTCCTGCACCAGGGCCGCGAGTTCCTCCAGCGCCTTCTCCTCCGCCTCGGCGCCCTTCACGATCAGGGCTCCTTCCAGCCGCACCCAGGAACGGAACGGTTCGCGCAGATTGGTGGTCACCGGCTGAAGCTTCAGCAAGGTGGTGTCGCGGGCGTAGGGTTCGGCGATTTTCTCCTCCTTCTCCTTCGCCCCCTCCTCCGCGGCGGCCTCTTCCTTCGCATGACCGGCGGCGCCGGCGGCGAACTTCGGCGCCAGCACGAAGCCCATGCCGCCCCCCGCCCCGGCGGCGACGAGGGTGGCCACGAGGAAGCCGATCATGGCTCCCTTGCCTCCGCCGCCCTTTCCTTCCGCCCCTTTTTCCTCGGACATGGCCCTTCTCCTCAGAACGGATTGATCATGTCCCAGATCTGCTGCCCCCATCCGGGCTGCTGCACCTCCGTGATGCGGCCGCGGCCGCCGTAGGAGATGCGGGCCTCCGCGATCCGGTCGTAATTCACGGTATTGTCCTGCGAGATGTCCTGCGGCCGCACGATGCCGGCCACGGTCAGCACCCTCAGCTCGCTGTTCACGCGCACCTCCTGGGAACCGGAGATGACGAAATTGCCATTCGGCAGCACCTTCGTGATCACCGCCGCGATGGCCAGATTGATCTTCTCGGAGCGGCCGATGGACCCCTTGCCGGAGAAACTGGAGTCGGAGCCGGCCGTGCCCTTGCCGCTGGAGGTGAACTTCTCGGAGGCTCCGGAGCTCTTGTCGTCCAGACCGTATTCCGCGCCGAAGCTGGCGCTGAGATCCGCCGCGCGGCTTCTCTTGGTGAAATTGTCGAGCGTCGCCCAGTCGTTGATCTGGATGAGGACGGTGATCACATCGCCAGCGGTCCGCGCCCGCTGGTCGTGGAACATGCTGTCCTTGCCCTCCGGCCACAGGGAGTAGCGCGCCGGCTGCGGCTCGGGCCGCGGCGGTGCGATGATGCGGCTGACGGAAGCGGTCATTCCCGCGCCGATGGGAGCCAGGTCGGGATCCCTTCCGATTTCCGTCAGTCTGGCCGCACAGCCGGAAAGCGCCACGGCGGCGATCATGACGGTCAGTCCTCTGCGTATCGACATCAGTTCGTCTCCCCTGCCATCCGCGGCGCGGCCTCGGCCACCACGCCGACGATGGCGTTGACGAGCCTTCCGGCCTTCTTCGGGTCCATTTCGGTGAGAATGGCGGAGGCCTTCTGCGGCTTCAGTCCGGTGAGGATGGCCACCGCCACGGCGTATTCCATCTGCGCGATCTGCGCCGCCGCGGCCTCCGGCTCCATCTTGGCGTAGACGTCCAGCATGGACCTGGTCATGCGGTCGGTGATCTCCTTGCGCCGCATGACCCAGGTCTCGTATTCCTTCCGCTTCCTCTCCAGCTTGTGCAGCAGCTTCTCGAGGCGCTTCTCCATCTCGTGGATCTGCCGTTTCTGCCGGGCATAGCGGGCGTCGCGCGCCGCGTCGGAGATGTTGTAGCAGTACTTCTGGTAGTCCTCGCGGATGTCCGGAGGCAGTTTCGGCATCAGTTTCCGCTCCGGACCCGCGGCATGTCCGGTTCCCGCTTCCGTTCCGGGTGCCGCGGCATGCCCCGCCTGCCCGCCCCCTCCGCCGTGACCGCCCGCGGCGACCGCGGCGGAGGGAGCCGCCAGCAGCATGGCCGCCAGCGCCAGCCCCGTCATGATGTTCCTGCCCGTCCATGCCATGGTCCGCCCCCTATTCCACCACCAGCTCCGCCTGCAGCGCGCCGGCGGACTTGATGGCCTGGAGGATGGCGATGATGCCCTTGGGCTTCACGCCGATGCGGTTGAGGCCGCTGACCAGCTCCTGCAGGTCGGCCCCTTTCAGGACCGCGATGTTGCCCTTCTTCTCCTCCGTGGTGATGAAGGTCTGCGGCAGGATCGCGGTGCGCCCTTTCGAGAAGGGGGCGGGCTGCGAGGCGACGGGCACCTCGGCGATGCGGACGGTGAGATTGCCGTGCGTCACCGCCACCGTGGAGACCCGCACCGCATGGCCGATCACCACGGTGCCGGTGCGCTCGTCGATGACCACCCGCGCCGGGGTGTCCGGCTGCACGGTCAGCATGCCGATCTCCGCGACCAGGCGCGCCACGGTGACCTTCGGCGGACGTTTCACGAAAACGGTGCGCAGGTCCCGCGCGGCGGCGATTTTCCGGCCGAAACGCTTGCGCGCATAGGCGTTTATGGTTCTGGCGATGCGCACGGCCGTGTCGAAGTCCGGATTTTTCAGACTGAACACCAGAACCTTCTTGCGGTGGAAGTCACCCTCCAGCTCCCGCTCCACGATCGCCCCGTCCGGGATGCGGGCGTTGGTGGGTACGCCCTGGGTGACCTGGGCGGCCTGCCCCTGAGCGGTGAAGCCGGAAAGGGTGAGCGACCCTTGCGCCACCGCGTAGACCTTTCCGTCCGCCCCCTTCAGGGGGGTCATGATCAGGGTGCCGCCGACCAGCGAGGATGCATCACCGAGGGAGGCGACGTTGACGTCGATCCGCGAACCCTTCCGCACGAAGGGTGGAAGGTTGGCCGTGACCATCACAGAAGCCACGTTGCGCGACCGCGAGGCGCCGCGTTCATACTTCGCTCCCAGACGTTCGAGCATGGCGCGCAGCGACTGTTCGGTGAACGGCGAGGCGCGCATGCTGTCCCCGGTGCCTTGCAGGCCGACCACGAGACCGTAGCCGACCAGCTGGTTGCCCCGCACGCCGTCCATCGTGGTGATGTCCTTGATGCGCACCTTCGCGGCCGCTCCGCCGGAAAGCAGCAGGAGCATCGCGGCGGCCAAGGCCGTCACATGTCGAAACGCCGCCTTCATCGTGCGTTCACCACCACCGTTCCGTCCTTGCGGGCGATGCCGTAGACGATCCGCCCGGTATCCACGTTGCGCACCGCCACCATCTCCCCGGCGGATACCGAATCGAGCGCGGTCCCCAGCGCACTGATGGACAGGGCGCCGGATCGGTAGATCACCCGCACCGCCTTGCCACTGCGCACGGCATAGGGCTCACGCAGCGCATTGGGGGGGATGGGCCGCCCGCGCACCAGAGTGCGGCCGGCCATCTTGCCCATGATGCGACGCGGATCCTTCACGAAGCCGCCGCGTTCGTAGTAGCGCCGGGGCACCGGCCGCATGCGCAGCATGCCGGGCCGGATGACCTCTCCGGGATAGATTGTGGTCGCGGCCACGGGAATCTCCGGGCGCGCGCCTCCGCCACCGGCGGCCACCGCCGGAACGATGCCGGCCAGCAGCGCCATGATCGCGGGAAGCCATGCCGCGGGCCGCCGTTTCATGATCTACCGCCTCGAAACAGTGCTCATCATCTCGTCCACCGCCTGGATGACCTTGGAATTCATCTCGTAGGCCCGCTGGGCGGTGATCAGCTCCGTGATCTCCTTGACGGCATCCACGTTGGACGCCTCCAGATATCCCTGACGCACCGTGGCGAATCCGGGATCCCCCGGATTGCCGATGACCGCGGCGCCGGACGCTCCCGTTTCGCGGAACAGGTTGTCCCCCAGCGGCTCCAGTCCGGCATCGTTGGCGAAGTTGGCCAGCGAGATCTGTCCGAGCAGTTGGAGCTCCGTCTGATCCTCCAGCCTGGCGAAGACCTCGCCGTTCTCGTTGACGATCACGTCCACCGCCTCCTGCGGGATCGTGATCTCGGGAAGGACCGCATAGCCGTCGATGGTCACGAGCTGTCCGGTGGCGCTCTTGTTGAAGGCGCCGGCCCGGGTGTAGAGCGTCTCGCCGTTGGGGCCGGAAATGCGGAACCAGCCACGTCCCGCGAGCCCCAGGTCGAGCCGGTTTCCGGTATTGGTCAGCGTGCCCTGGACATGCAGCTTGCGGATGGCCGCGGAACGCACGCCGAGTCCGAGCTGCGTACCCTCCGGAACCGTCCCTTCTCCGCCGCGCGAGGCGGTGCCCGGCATGCGGTCGATCTGGTAGAGCAGATCGGTGAATTCCGCCCGGGCCCTCTTGAAGCCCGTGGTGTTGATGTTGGCGATGTTGTTGGCGATGACTTCCACATTGAGCTGTTGCGCGGCCATGCCCGTGGCGGCGATAGCGAGTGCCTTCATGGTCTCTTCTCCCCAGGCTCAGATTTGCATGCGGCTGATTTCCTGCCATGCGGCGATCAGCTTGTTGCGAATGGCCAGGGTGGCGGAAAGCGTGCGTTCCGCCGCCATGACCCGGTCGACCACCGTGCGGATGTCGGCCTTGCCCGCGATGGCGGAAATGGCCGTCATTTCACTTTGCTGAAGCGTGCGCACCGTTTCGCGCGCCGCCGCCTTCAGCGTGCTTTCGAAATCTTTCCCCACATGCCCGGCGCCGGCCGACTGCGCCGCACCGCCCGACGGCGCCGCGCCGCCTGCGTCCGCGGGGCCCGCCGCCCTGCTCAGCCGGCCGGCGGCGCTCATGGCCGCGATGTTTCCGATGCCCTCGATCATCAGCCCGTCCTCAGCAGATCAATGGTGAGTGAAACGATCTCCCGGCTCTGGCGAATGACCTGAAGATTCGCCTGATACATCCTGTTGGCGTCGCGCAGATCCGCCATCTCGATGAGCGTGTTGACATTGGGCATTTTCACATAGCCTCTGGCGTCCGCCGCCGGGTGGCCGGGGATATATTCCACCCTGAAGGGGGAAGGATCTGTTCCGTAGCCGGCCACGCGCACCATCTCCACCCCCGCCTGCCGGTCGAGCACGGAGGTGAAACTGATGGTCTTGCGCCGGTATGGATCCGCGCCCGGCCCCGCGCCGGTGGTCCTGGCGTTGGCGATGTTCTGCGCCGCCACCAGCATGCGCTCGGACTGCGCGTGCAGGCCGGAGGCGGCGACACTCAGGGGAGCA
>CAYSHK010000013.1:0-2378 GCA_964430935.1 uncultured Rhizobiaceae bacterium | reverse complement strand
CGGACGGCCTCGGCGTCACGGGGGGTGATGTCCGGGAATTCCGGATCGGTACCGACCTCGGGCGTGATCTTCCACGAACGGGCGCACTTGCGGCCCTGCGCCCTTTCCACGACCACGGCGACGCCGGGCACCTCCTCCAGGCGGAAAGCGTCCTGCGGTCCCTCCCCTTCCTTCAGGGTCAGGGCGGAGGTGATCGCCACGTCGGCCATGTCCACGCCCTCCATGGCCGCCATCAGCTCCGGATCGGAAACGTACACCACGGGCGCGGCCTCCAGGGAGGAGCCGATGCGCTTCTCCCTGCGCTCGATCTCCAGCGCGCCGGTGACGACCGAACGCACGCGGCGGATCCTCTCCCACTTGGCGGCCAGCTCCGCGTCCGTCCATTCCTCCGGAACCGGCAGGAAGGTCTTCAGATGGATGGAATCGTCCACGTCCGGATAGCGGCTCCAGAAGGCCTCCTCGGCGGTGAAGGCCAGCATGGGCGCGATCATCCGCACCACGTGCTCGAACAGGATGTCTATGACCGTGCGACAGGAGCGGCGGGCGTTCGACGACCAGGGATCGCAATAGAGCGTATCCTTGCGGATGTCGAAGTAGAAGGCCGACAGATCGTTGGTCATGAAGTTCAGCAATGCCGCATAGGCCCTCTTGAAGTCGAAGGCCCGGTACGCCTTCATGACCGTGGCCGAAGTCTCCGACAGCCGGTGGAGGATGTAGCGCTCCAGCTGCGGCATGTCGGCGAACTCGACCTTCTCCTCCTCGGCGAAGCCGTTCAGGGCGCCAAGCATGTAGCGGATGGTGTTGCGCAGCTTGCGGTAGGCGTCGGCCATGGACTTCAGGATCTCCGGGCCGATGCGCAGATCGTCGGAGTAGTCCGACGCCATCACCCACAGCCTGAGGATGTCGGCGCCATACTGCTTCATGACGTCCTGCGGAACCACCACGTTCCCCAGCGACTTGGACATCTTGTGACCGTTCTCGTCGAGCACGAAGCCGTGGGTGAGCACGCTTTCGTAGGGCGCCCGGCCCCGCGTGCCGCAGGATTCCAGGAGCGAGGAATGGAACCAGCCGCGATGCTGGTCCGTTCCCTCCAGATACATCGACGCCGGCCACTTCAGATCCTCGCGCTTCTCCAGCACGAAGGCATGCGTGGAGCCGGAATCGAACCACACGTCGAGAATGTCGCGCACCTGCTCCCAGTCGTCCGGGTTCTCCACCCGGCCTTCCAGGAAGCGCTCCTTTGCCCCCTCCTCGAACCAGGCATCCGCGCCGTGCTCGCGGAAGGCTTCGAGGATGCGCCGGTCCACCTCATCGTCGCGCAGGATCTCGCCGCTCTCCCGGTGCACGAATATGGCGATGGGCACGCCCCAGGCGCGCTGGCGCGAGACCACCCAGTCGGGGCGGTTCTCGATCATCGCCGTGATCCGGTTCTCCCCGGAGGGCGGAACCCACTCCACCTCGCGGATGGCCTTCAGCGCGCGTTCGCGCAGCGTGGTGCCGTCCTCATGGGGCTTGTCCATGGGGATGAACCACTGCGGCGTGTTGCGGAAGATGACCGGCTTCTTGGAGCGCCAGGAATGCGGATACTGATGCTTCAGCCGGGCCCGCGCGATCAGCATTCCATGCTCGCGCAGCGCCGCGATCACGGCCTCGTTGGCGTCGCCCTTGGCGCCCTTTTCCGTCAGCACCCGCCGCCCCTCGAAGCCCGGCGCCTCCTTCGTCAGCACGCCGTCCTCGTCCACGGTGAAGGGGATGCGGGTGTCGATGCCGCGGCTCTCCAGCTCGCGCGCATGCTCCATCCAGATGTCGTAGTCCTCGCGGCCATGGCCCGGCGCGGTGTGCACGAAGCCCGTACCGGCATCCTCGGTGACGTGTTCGCCGGCCAGCAGCGGCACGTCGAAGTCGTATCCAAGTCCGCGCAGCGGATGGGCGCAGACCACGGAGGCCAGCTCGTTGGCCGAAACGTCGGCGATGCGCTCGTAGTCCTCCACCCGCGCGGCCTTCATGGTCTCCGCGGCGAGGGAGTCGGCCAGCACGTAGCGGTCGCCCGCCTGCGCCCAGTTGTCTTCCGGCGCGGCCTTGACCTCGTAGATGCCGTACGAGATGCGTGGCGAGAAGGAAATGGCGCGGTTGCCGGGAATGGTCCACGGCGTGGTGGTCCAGATGACGACGTTCGAACGCATGAACTTTTCGCGCAGGGCCGCCTCGTCCGGTTCTCCGCGGATGCCGGCGGCCATGACCGGAAATTTCACCCAGATGGTGTCCGACTCGTGGTCGTGGTATTCGACCTCCGCCTCGGCCAGCGCCGTCTTCTCGACCACGGACCACATGACCGGCTTGGAGCCGCGGTAGAGCTGGCCGGCGCGGGCGAATTTCAT
>CAYSHK010000012.1:0-13022 GCA_964430935.1 uncultured Rhizobiaceae bacterium | reverse complement strand
CCGGCCGCGACGCGGCGCGGAACGGGGGCTATGAGGATGTCCTCGTCGCCGATGCCGGTGAGCGCATCGCCGAGATCCGCGCCCCGCGCGGCGGTGGAGGCGGTGGTCGCCCCGGCGGAGGCGGTGCGCATCTTGCGGGCGGCCTCCACGTACTGGTCGTTGAGGGGAACGCCGGGCAGAGGTTTCGGTTCGGCGTTCTCCAGCGCCTTGAGCATGAAGCGCTTCCAGGTGAGGGCCGGGAGGGAGCCGCCCGTCATGCGACGTGTCGGCGAGTAGTCGTCGTTGCCGAACCAGATGCCGGTGACTAGATGGCCCGTATAGCCGATGAACCAGGCGTCGCGGTAGTTCTGGGTGGTGCCCGTCTTGCCGGCCTGCGGCGTGAAGCCGAGAAAGGCGCGCCGCGCGGTGCCGGCGACGACGACCCGGTTGAGCATGGTGTTCAGCTCGGCGATCTTCTCGTAGGGCACCGCTTGGACCGGCTTCGGGCCGTTCTTCGCGCGGGAGTAGATGAGCGTGCCGTCCGGACGGCGGATCTCGAGGACCGTGTAGGGGCGGATGCGCTTGCCGCCGTTGGCGAAGGCGGCGTAGGCGGCAGTGATGTCGAGCACCGTCACCTCGTTGGAGCCGAGTGGCAGGGAGGGGACGGGGCGCAGCTTCGAACGCAGGCCGACCTTGTGCGCCGTCTCGATGATGAATTTCCGCCCGATGCGGGTCATGAGGCGCACGGGCACGGTGTTGTAGGAGTGGGCCAGCGCGGTGGCCAGCGTCACCTTGCCATGATAGCGGCGGGAATAGTTCTGCGGCGTCCAGCGGCCGATGGTGATCGGGGCGTCGGAAATGACGGTGCGCGGCGTGTAGCCCTTCAGGAGGGCGGCGAGATACACGAAGGGCTTGAAGGCGGAGCCGGGCTGGCGCAGGGCGTCCGTGGCGCGGTTGAACTGGCTGGATTCATAGTCCTTGCCGCCGACGATGGCCTTCACGGCCCCGTCCGGAGTCAGCGAGACGAGCGCCGCCTGGCCGGCCCGGAATGCACGCCCCTCGTCCTCCAGCGTGCGGTTGACGAGCTCCTGCGCGAACCGCTGGAGCCCCGTGTCGATCGTCGTCTTGACCTCGACCACGAAATCGCTGGTGAGCCCCTGTTCGCGGAGCGTCTCGATGGTCTCGCGGTAGACCCAGTCCATGAAATGGTCGGGCGCGTAGTCGTCGCGCTCGTCGACGAAGGAGACCGGCTGGCGGCGGGCCTCGAGAAGCTCGCCGTAGGAGATGAAGCCGGCGTCGAGCATGCGGTAGAGCACGACGTTGGCGCGCGCCAGCGCGGCCTCACGGTTGCGGTGCGGCGCGTATTTCGACGGCGCCTTGAAGAGGCCCGCGAGAATGGCGGCCTCGCGCAGGTTCACGTCGCGCACGGACTTGCCGAAGTAGTACTGCGAGGCGGCCTCGATGCCGTAGTTGCCCGCGCCCATGTAGGACCGGTCGAGATACATCTTCAGGATCTCGTCCTTGGACAGGCGGGCCTCGATCCACAGGGCGAGGAACGCCTCGTGGATCTTGCGGCGGAAGGAGCGTTCCGGCGTCAGGAACAGGTTCTTGGCTAGCTGCTGGGTGAGGGTGGAGCCGCCCTGCACCACGCCCTGCGCGCGGGCGTTGGCGATCGCGGCCCGCAGCGTGCCGACGATGTCGACGCCGAAGTGGTCGTAGAAACGGGAATCCTCGGTCGCCAGCAGGGCCTTGACGACATGGGGGGGGATCTCCTCCAGCGGCACGGCGTCGTCCTGGCGGATGCCGCGGCGGCCGATGATGTTGCCCTCCATGTCGGTGATGGTGACGGCGTACTGGCGGTTCTTGTTCCACACGTCCCCCTCGCCGGAGAACGGCGGCAGGGCGAAGGCCACCAGGATGAAGGCGAAGGCCAGGGCGAAGGTGACCGCGTCGTCGAGGATGTCCACGACGAAGCGTCTGAAGCCCTTCACGCGGAAGCGTTCCAGAAACGACGTGTATGCCGACCAGCCGCGGCGGATCGCGTCGCCGACCTCGAAAAGGACCGTGCTGACGACGGAGTCCACGACCAGAAAGAAATCGACGATGCGGGTGAGGAAAGTCCTCATCTCCCTCCTGCCGCCGGTGTTGTCACCCTGATGTTTCAATGCGCCTGTCTTCCCTGTTCTGGAGTACCATTCAGATAGGTATCGCGCAAAGGTTGCGAAAGGTTTTCCCAAAGGGAAAATGGAGGTGCGAAAAAGTTTTCCCCACAAGGGTGACGCGGAGATAGTATCCCCGGAAGGCACGGACTGGCAAATCAGAACTACACGGAGATGGCAATCCTGTGACCCGGCCATTCTGGAAGCGCAAGAAACTGGCGGAAATGAGTCGGGAGGAATGGGAAAGCCTCTGCGACGGATGCGGCCGCTGCTGCCTTGTGAAGCTGGAGGACGAGGACACCGGGGAAATTCTCACGACCTCCGTCGTCTGCGCGCTCTACGACACGGAGCGCGGAATGTGCTCCGAATACGCCGACAGGCACGCGCACATGCCGGACTGCATCAGCCTGACGCCGGAGAACGTGGGGAAGATCCGCTGGCTGCCGGCCACGTGCGCCTACCGCCTGCTGCACGAGGGCAGGGACCTGCCGCCCTGGCACCCGCTGCGCTCGGGGGATCCCCGGACGGTGCGCGAGGCGGGAATCTCCATTCTGGACGAAGTGGTCAGCGAAGCGGGGGTGGAGCAGGACGACCTGCCCGCCTACATCCGGGAGTGGCCGCGGATGGGGCCGCCGCAGGAACCGGAGACGGGAGGGGAAGGGGGAAAATCGAAGAAATAGGAAAAAAGTCCTTGACAACCGTGACGCTGCAAGCTATACATTCAGGCACGATCACACAGTCAGGTCAGCAGGTGGCCCCGACGGAGCGGCGGGACGGTTCGTCCGGATCGCCGGGAAGTCCGGGGCCGGATCCGTCTGGCCCATCTATGCCCGTGAAGGCCCGTCGTTCCGGCGGGCCTTCTCTTTTTCCGGCAACGGGAGGCGGGATGCGGGGAAGAGGCGTCATCACGCATCGGCAGGTGCGACGGCTGAAGCGGCTGGTGGAACGGCGGCTGAAGGAATTCGAGGAGCTGCTGGCGGGACGGCTGGAGGGCGTGACGGCCGCCGAGTTCGAACGCCAGTCCCGGGCGCTCGTCACCCTGGCGAAGGCGCTGCAGGAGGCGGCTTCGCTGGAGGAGCGGCTGCCTCCGGAATCGCCGGCCCGGAAACGGAGGAAGGCGGAAAGGACGAATGACGACCTGCGACGCGGCCTTGCGCGACGTCTTGAAGCTCTGCTTGCGGAAACGGAGCCTCCGCGACCTGCTCGAGGCCATGACGCCGGAGGAGAGGGGGCTGGTGGCGCGAAGCTGGCCCCTGACGGCGCGGAATGACCAGCTGCCGCCGGACTTCTTCCATCCGGATGCCGACTGGCGCGTATGGCTGTTCATGGCGGGCAGGGGGGCGGGGAAGACGCGGGCCGGAGCCGAATGGATCAGAGGCGAGGTCATGCGGGCGCGCGAACCGCTGCGCATCGCCCTCGTGGCGCCGACGCTGCACGATGCCCGTTCCGTGATGGTGGAGGGCGTTTCGGGCCTGCTGGCGGTGCACGGGGCGGAGGAGATGCCGGAATACGAACCGTCCCGCAGGCTGCTGACATGGCGCAACGGCTGCAGGGCGCAGATCTTCTCCGCCGACGAGCCGGGATCGCTGCGCGGGCCGCAGTTCCACCTGGCGTGGTGCGACGAGATCGCCAGATGGAGCCGGGGGCCGGAGACGTGGGACATGCTGATGTTCGCGCTGCGGCTGGGTGAAAGGCCGCGGGTGCTGGCCACCACGACGCCGGCGCCCGTCCCCCTGGTGCACCGGCTGGCGAAGGATCCCGAGACATGGATCTCGCGGGCCCGGACCATGGACAACGCGGCGCATCTGCCGGAAGGCTTCCTCCGGACCATGCGGCGGCGATATGGCGGCACGCGCATCGGAAGGCAGGAGCTGGAGGGCGAGCTGGTCGAGGACGATCCGGACGCCCTGTTCGCACGATCCGTCGTGGAGCGTGCAAGAAGCGGGGGAGCGCCGCCGCTGGAGCGGGTGGTGGTGGCGGTGGATCCACCGGCCACCGCCGGAGGCAACGCCTGCGGAATCGTCGCGGCGGGCCGCAGCGCGGACGGCCACTTCCACGTGCTGGAGGATGCCACGGTCCGCGGCCGCGGACCGGCGGGATGGGCGCGGGCGGCGGTAGCCTGCTACCACCGGCACGGCGCCGACCGTCTCGTCGCCGAGGTCAACCAGGGCGGCGACATGGTGGAGGCGGTGATCCGCCGCGTCGATCCCGACGTCGCATGCAAGGCGGTGCGGGCGACGCGGGGCAAGGCGGTGCGCGCGGAGCCGGTGGCCGCCCTCTACGAGCAGGGCAGGGTGCACCACGCGGTTCCCATGCCGGAGCTGGAGGAGGAGCTGGCCAGCTTCGAACGCATCATCGAGGCGGGGGGCAGTCCGGACAGGGCGGACGCCCTGATCTGGGCGATCACGGAACTGTCCGGCCGGGACATGGCGCCGCCGCGGGTGCGGAGCATCTGAGCGCGGCCGGCCGGCACGTCGGAAACATCGGGAAGAGCACATGCGATCCATCATCTCGCGCCTGCGGGCCGCCTTCGCGCGGCCGCCGGAGGCCCGCGCATGCCCGCGGGCCATGTTCGAGCTGCATCCGCTGGGGGAACCGCAATGGCACGCCCGGGCCCCGGAGGCCTTCGCCCGGGAGGGGTTCGCGGGCAATCCGGTCGGATACCGCTGCGTCTCCATGATCGCTCAGGCGGTGGCCTCCATCCCCTGGCTGGCATACGAGGGAGCGCGGGAGGTCGAGGACCATCCCGTGCTGGAGCTGCTGCGACGGCCGAATCCGGGACAGTCCGGCGGCGAGCTGGTGGAGGCGCTGGTTTCCCATCTCCAGATCTCGGGCAACGGCTGGCTGCGGGTGCTGCTGGCGGGGCGGGAGCCGGCGGAGCTGCACGTCCTGCACCCGGCGCGCGTGCGGATCGTGACCGGCGACGACGGCTGGCCGGTGGCCTGGGAATATGCCGCGGGAGGATGCACGCAGCGCATCGTCCAGGGAGCGGACGATCCGGTTCCGCCGGTGATGCAGATGCGACTCTTCTCGCCGCTGTCGGACACGCTGGGGCTCTCGCCGTTCCAGGCGGCGGCGCGGGCGGTGGACA
Source organism: uncultured Rhizobiaceae bacterium (assembly GCA_964430935.1). Taxonomy (GTDB): domain Bacteria; phylum Pseudomonadota; class Alphaproteobacteria; order Rhizobiales; family Aestuariivirgaceae; genus Thermopetrobacter. Next base: position 7,793 of record CAYSHK010000012.1, on the reverse strand, counting down.
TCCACAACGCCGCGAGCGGCTGGGCCAAGGCGCTGCTGGACAACGCGGCACGCCCCTCCGGGGCCCTCGTCTACCGCGGCGAGGGAGGGCTTACGGCGGACCAGTTCGAGCGGCTGAAGCGCGAGCTGGAGGAGGCGCATGCCGGAATGCACAACGCCGGGCGGCCCATGGTGCTGGAGGGCGGGCTGGAGTGGACGCCCTTCTCGCTGGCGCCGAGGGACATGGAGCACATCGAGATGCGGCATGCCGCGGCCCGCGACATCGCGCTGGCCTTCGGCGTGCCGCCCATGCTGCTGGGCATCCCGGGCGACAACACCTATTCGAACTACGCCGAGGCCAACCGCGTGTTCTGGCGGCAGACCGTGCTGCCGCTGGCGCGCAGGCTGGCCGAATGCCTGACGGGCTGGCTGGCTCCGGCCTGGGGCGGCGGTCTGCGGCTGGATCCCGACACCGACGCCGTGGAGGCCCTCTCCGGCGAACGGGACGCCCTGTGGAGCAGGCTGCGCGAGGCGGACTTCCTGACGGTGAACGAAAAGCGCGAGGCGGTGGGCTATTCGCCCGTCGAGGGCGGCGACGTGCTCGACCGGGACGGTCCGTGCGCGCCGGAGGAGGAGGGACGCCGATGATCCGTCCGTCCGATACCGCCGGGATGTTCACCGGCTACGCCTCGCTGTTCAACGTGCGGGACCAGGGGGGCGACATCGTGCTGCCCGGCGCCTTCGCGCGCTCCCTGCGCAGAAAGGGCGTGCGGGGGATACGCATGCTGCATCAGCACGATCCCGCGCAGCCCGTGGGCGTATGGCACGAGATCCGCGAGGACGACCGCGGACTCTTCGTCCGCGGACAGCTGGCCATGGGCACCGCGCGGGGCAGGGAGCTGGCCGAGCTGGTGCGGATGGGCGCGCTGGACGGCCTGTCCATAGGCTTCCGCACGGTGCTCGCCGGCAGGGATCCGGCACGCCGGGCGCGCCTGCTCAAGGCGGTGGATCTCTGGGAAATCTCGCTCGTCACGTTCCCGATGATGCCGGGGGCCAGGATCGCCACCTCCGGCACCGTCACGCACCGCTCCCATCCGGGCGCGGGGCGGGGAGGGCGCGGGCGCGCATCGAAACTTCCGACAGCAAAAGGAGACAGACGCACATGACCGACATGCCAGATCTCGAGACGAAGGTGGCCGGAGGGGCGGCGGACGACGCCGGAAGCCTGATGGCGGAGCTGATGCGGGCCTTCGAGGAATTCCGGACCACCAACGAGGCCAGGCTGGCCGAACTGGAGCGGCGCGGCGCCGCGGATCCGCTTCTGGAGGAAAGGCTCGCGGGCATCTCCGATGCCCTGGATGCCCAGCAGAGGCGGCTGGACGCCCTGTCGCTGCGCATGTCGAGGCCGGGGCTGGAGGCTGCGGAGGAGCTCTCCGCCGGGGCCTCCGCGGATGAACGCAAGAGCGCCTTCGAGGCCTACATGCGGCGGGGCGACGCCTCGCGCCTGCACAGACTGGAGGCCAAGTCGCTCTCCGCCGGCTCCGGGCAGGAAGGAGGGTATCTGGCCCACGACGAACTCGAACGGGAGGTGGGACGGCTTCTGGCGCAGGCGTCGCCGGTGCGTTCCGTCGCCGGCAACCGGCGCATCTCCGCCGGCATCTACCGCAAGCCCTTCGCGACCAGCAGGGCGGCCGCGGGATGGGTAGGCGAAACGGCCCAGCGCCCCGAGACCACGCCGCCGCAGCTGGCCGAGCTGACGTTCCCCGCCATGGAGCTGTACGCCATGCCGGCCGCCACCCAGACGCTTCTGGACGACGCGGCGGTGGACGTGGGGCAGTGGCTGGCCGAGGAGATCATCACCAGCTTCTCGGAACAGGAGACGGAGGCCTTCGTCTCCGGCGACGGTACGTCCCGCCCGCAGGGCTTCCTGAGCGTGCCGACGGTGGACGAGAGCGCCTGGAGCTGGGGGTCGCTGGGCTTCGTGAAGACCGGAACCGACGGAGCCCTGCCGGCCAGCGGGGCGTCCGACGTCCTGATCGATCTCGTCCACGCCCTGAAGTCCGGATACCGCCAGAACGCCGTGTGGATGATGAACCGGCGCGTGCAGGCGGAGATCCGCAAGCTGAAGGACGCGGACGGCAACTATCTGTGGCAGCCGGCGGCCGCGGCCGGAGCGCGCCCGACCCTGATGGGCTTCCCGGTGGTGGAGGTGGAAGACATGCCGGACATGGCCGCCGGATCGCTCTCGGTGGCCTTCGGCGACTTCCGCCGCGGCTATCTGGTGGTCGACCGGGCCGGTGTGCGGGTGCTGCGCGATCCCTATTCCGCCAAGCCCTACGTGCTCTTCTACACCACCAAGCGTGTGGGCGGCGGCGTGCAGGACTTCGACGCGATCAAGCTTCTGAAGTTCTCGGCCTGATCCCCCGACGAAATCGGCGCTTCCTCCCTTGCCTGCGCCGGAGGGGCGGTGCCCGCCGCGAGGCGGGTTCCGCCCCTTTCCGTCCGGTGCCGGAGGGCGGGAAGCCAGACGGAGCATACGGAGACCGCCCATGCCCCTGACGCTTGCGACGCCGCCCGGCGTGCACCCCGTCACCCTGGAGATGGCGAAAGCCTACCTGAAGGTGGACGGAACCGAAGAGGACGCCCTGATAGAGGCGCTGCTCGGAGCGGCCACCAGCCGCGTCGAGTACGAATGCGACCTCGCCCTGATCACCCAGCAATGGCGGCTCCACCGCGACCGCTGGCCGGGATGCGGGGTTCTGGAGATCCCGCTGCATCCCGTGCGGGCGGTGGAGGAGATCCGCATTCTGACGGCGGACGGTCTGGTCACGGTCGATCCCGCCCTCTACGAGACCGATCTCGCGGGAAGGCCGGCGCGGGTGCGGGCGTTGGCGGGCTTCCCGCGCGAGACGGAGGGCCTGAACGTGGTGGAGGTGCTGATCCGTGCCGGGTTCGGCGACGCGCCGGAGGACGTGCCGGCCGATCTGCGGCAGGCGATCCTGCTCGTCGTCGCGCACTGGTTCGAAAACCGGGAGGGCGTGGACGGATCCGGGGGACCGGGGCTGCCGGCCGAGGCGCTGCGTCTGATGGCGTCATGGAGGAGGGTGCGGCTGTGACGGCGCGGAAACGGCGCATAGCCGCGATGCGCACGCGCATGACCCTGCAGGCGCCCGTGGAGACCGACGACGGCGCGGGAGGCGTCCTCGTCGAATGGCGGGACGTGGCGGAGATCTGGGCGAAGGTGCGGGCGCGGCGCGGAAACGAGGGGCTTTGGGCGGATGCTCCGGCGGGACGTCTGACCAGCGAGATCACCATGCGCTGGCGCTCCGACGTATGGCCGGGCATGCGGCTGGTGGCGGGAGAGCGGGTGTTCGACATACGCGCCGCCTACGATCCCGATGGCGCGCGGCGGCATGTCGTCTGTCTCTGCCTGGAGGTGCCGCTGTGAGCGTCGTCACCTTCGAGGAGATCCTGCGGCTGGCGCGGCGCGGCCTGCTGCGGGCGGCGGAGGCGGCGCGGCCGCAACTGGAGGGCCGGATCGCCGACGGCGTGGCGGAAGCCGCGGTCTGGGCGGAGGAGACGGCGGACGGCATGGATCTGTGGATCGCCGGCGACGGGATGGATCCGGAAGAAGTCCGGCGGCTGGTGACGGAGACGTTTCCGAATTGGGACCCGGAGGATGACGGATGACCCGGAATGCCGCGCTGGCCCTGCATCGGGCCGTGCTGGAGACCCTGCTGGCGGACGCGGAACTGGGCGCGCTGCTCGGCGGCGCGCGGGTGTACGACAGGCCCCCGCGCGGAACGCGGCCGCCCTACGTGACCATCGGCGAAATCGAATCGCGGGACAGGAACACCTTCGACGCGCGCGGGGAGCAGCACACGCTGACCCTGCACGTCTGGTCGGAGCAGGGGGGGCGGCGGCAGGCCCACGAGATCGTGGGGCGGATGGACGCGCTGCTCGACGATGCGCCGCTTGCGCCCGACGGCCACAGGCTGGTGGAGCTGCGGACGGTCTTCCGCACCGTGGTGCGGATGCGGGACGGACGTCTGTTCCACGGCATCCTGCGACTGCGGGCCATCACGCACCCACTCTCCTGAAGCATATCGGAAATGCGTGCAGGGAATTGATTTGAAAGAGTTTTTCGGGTCGTTCGAGAAACGGCTCGAAGAAGTTGAATCATCACTTCCGACAGGGTGCGGAGGAATCCGCATCCCATCTCACTGATCGGGGAACGGGACATGGGAGCACAGAAGGGCAGGGATCTCCTGCTGAAGATCGACGACGGAAGCGGAAATTTCGTCACCGTGGCGGGACTGCGGTCGCACAGGCTGGCGTTCTCGGCGGGACAGGTCGAGGCGACGCATCAGCTGTCGCCCGGCAGATGGCGCGAACTGCTGGCCGGGGCGGGCATCCGCAACGCCTCCATCTCCGGGAGCGGGATCTTCCGCGACGAACTCTCGGATGCGCGCATCCGGGAGCTGTTCTTCGACGGGGAGGTGGCGCGGTTCCAGGTGGTCGTGCCCGATTTCGGGATCATCGAGGGACCCTTCCAGATCGTCTCGCTGGAATACTCCGGCGAGCACCGCGGCGAACTGACCTTCGAAATCTCTCTGGAGTCGGCCGGAGAGCCGGTCTTCACGGCGCTGTGATGCGGAGGCTGGAGGACCGGAACATGGGATGCAACGGGAAACGCGGCGAGATCATCGCGACGCTGGGCGGGCGGGAATGGCGGATGTGCCTGACGCTCGGTGCGCTGGCGGAGCTGGAGGAGACGCTGGGCGAGCCGGATCTGGTGGCGCTGGCGGAGCGGTTCGAACGGGGCAGGATGAGCGCCCGGGAGCTGGTGGCGATCATCGGCGCAGGGATGCGGGGCGCCGGCCACGACGTCGGAAACGCGGAGGTCGCCGGCATGGCGGCGGAGAATGGCGTGCGGGACTACGTGGACATCGCCGTGCGCCTGCTGGCCGCGGCGTTCCCCCGGGAAGAGGAGGGGGAATGAGCATCCCGTATCTGCGGCTGATGGGTACGGTTGCGGCGGCCTTCGGTATTTCCCCCCGCGAGTTCTGGCGCATGACGCCGCGGGAGCTGAAGGCCCTGATGGACACCCTGAACGGAACCGCCGGCGGGACGGAAGGACGCATGCGGCGGGAAGATCTCGACAGGCTGATGGAACGCTATCCGGACGGAGGGAGGAATGCCCGAGACGACGGATGAACTCGTCATTCCGGTGCGGCTGGAGACGGCCACGCTGAAGCGCGACATGCGCGAGATGGAAAACCTGTCGCGGTCGTTCGCGCGGACCATGGCGGACGGTCTGTCCGGTGCGATCCTCTCCGGACGGAAATTCTCGGACGTTCTGAAGTCGCTGGCCACGTCCCTGGCCCGGATGACGCTGAACGCCGCCCTGCGGCCGGTATTCTCCGGCCTGAGCGGAATGCTCGGCGGACTCGTCGCGTCCGCGGACGGAAACGTCTTCTCCGCGGGGCGCGTCCGGGCATTCGCGAACGGCGGGGTCGTGGGCGGTCCGACGCTGTTTCCCATGGCCTCGGGGCTGGGGCTGATGGGCGAGGCGGGGCCGGAGGCGATCATGCCGCTGGCGCGCGGGCCGGACGGGAAGCTGGGCGTGCGCGCATCAGGGGATGGGAATGCGCGCCCCGTGCAGGTGGTCATGAACATCTCCACGCAGGACGCGGAGAGCTTCCGCCGCAACCGCGGACGCATCTCCGCGGAGCTGGCGCGCGCCGTGGCCGAGGGACGGAGGAACCTGTGAGCGGATACGGAGCCGGCATGATGGCGACACACGGAACGGTCTGCGGGAGGAATGGGCCATGACGGCATTTCACGAAGTACGCTTTCCGTTGACCATTTCCTGGCGTTCCACCTGCGAGCTGACGCGGCGCACGGAGGTCGTCGTGCTCGGCTCCGGGCACGAGATGCGCAACGCCCGCTGGCGCGACGCCCGGCGGCGCTACGAAATCGGCTACGGCATCAGGTCGATCGACGAGCTGCACGAGGTGATAGCATTCTTCGAGGCGCGGATGGGCGCGCTGCACGGCTTCCGGTTCCGCGACTGGAGCGACTGGAAGTCCTGCCAGCCGCTGGCCGATCCGTCTCCGGAGGACCAGCCGATCGGCACCGGCGACGGGTCGCGGACGGAATGGCCGCTGGTGAAGGTCTACGGAAGCGGCCCGGCGGAGACCGTCCGGGAGATCGCAAAGCCCGTGGACGGCACGGTGCGCGTCGCCGTGGACGGCGTGGAGGCGACGTCCGGCTGGAGCGTGGACGCGACGACCGGTCTGCTGACCTTCGCCTCGCCGCCGCCGGCCGGGGCGGCGATCACCGCCGGCTACGAGTTCGACGTGCCGGTGCGGTTCGAGACCGACGAACTGCGCATCGACATGGACGGATTCCGGGCCGGCGTGGCGCCGCAGATCGCGCTGGTGGAGATCAGGGTGTGACGGAGGAGGAGCGATGAGGGACCTGCCCGATGCGATGCGGCTCCGTCTGGAGGAGGGGTGCGCCACGTTCTGCCTGTGCTGGATCGTGACGCGGAGCGACGGGGTGCGCATGGGGTTCACGGACCACGACCGCGATCTGGAGATCGGGGGGGTGGTCTGCCGGGCGGCGTCCGGCTTCACGGCGTCGGAGGCGGAGACGTCGCTCGGCCTGGCGGTGGCCAACTCCGAGGTGGCCGGCGCGCTCTCCTCCGCCGACCTGCGCGAGGAGGACCTGGCGGCCGGGCTCTACGACGACGCCCGCATCGAGGTCTGGCTCGTCGACTGGAGCGATCCGGCCTCGCGGCATCTGCTGCGCGCCGGATCCATCGGCCGCATCACCCGCGGGGAGGTGCATTTCGAGGCGGAGCTGCGGGGGCTGGCGCACTACCTGGACCAGCCGCGCGGGCGGGTCTACGGCTACGGATGCGACGCGGAGCTTGGCGATGCGCGCTGCCGGCTCGACATCTCCGATCCGCGCTGGACGGGCGGCGGGGCGGTGATCTCCGCGGACGGGACGGCCTCGATCCTCGTCTCCGGCCTGGAGGGATACGCGGACGGGTGGTTCCGGCACGGACGGCTGACGTGGGTCGGCGGGGCGAACGCCGGGGATGTGGCGCGCGTGCTGTCGCACCGGGCGGCGGACGGCGGGACGCGGCTCGAGCTGGTGGCCTCGCCGCGCCGGCCTGTGGCGGCCGGGGACGCCTTCACCGTGACGGCCGGATGCGACGGGCAGTTCGAGACCTGCCGCACGCGCTTCGGCAACGCGGTCAACTTCCGCGGCTTTCCGCACATGCCGGGCAACGATTTCGTGATGACGTACGCGAACGCGGACGATCCGAACGACGGATCGCCGGTGGTGGGATGACGATGGACGGAACGGACATGGACATGGACATCGCGTGCCACGACGGGGCGGCCGTCGTGGCCGTGGCGCGGCGCTGGATCGGCACGCCCTACGTGCACCAGCAGTCCGTGCGCGGGGCGGGATGCGACTGTCTCGGCCTGCTGCGCGGAATCTGGCGCGAGCTGAACGGGCCGGAGCCGGAGCGCCCGCCGGCCTACACGCCGTTCTGGGCGGAGGAGACGGGGCGCGAGACCATGCTCGAGGCGGCGGAGCGGCATCTCGTGGCGCGGCCGGCCGGCGCCGGGATCCGCGCCGGCGACGTGCTCCTGTTCCGCTACCGGCGGCATCTGCCGGCGCGGCACGCGGCCGTGGCCACGGGGCCGGACACCATGATCCACGCCATGGCCGGCGCCGGCGTGGTGGAGACGACCGTCGGGCCGTGGTGGCGCCGGCGGCTGGCGGGGATCTACG
>CAYSHK010000011.1:0-18643 GCA_964430935.1 uncultured Rhizobiaceae bacterium | reverse complement strand
CCCCGATTCTCCATCCTTCATGCAATTTCCGGCATTCTTTCCTGCTTCTCCGGAAATCTCACCATGCAAATCGTGCATTCGCCGCCTGCATGCACGCTCAAGTAATGAATTTGCGGGTTTTCTACCGGGATATTCAACTTTCGTTTGCATTGCACAGGATGTTCTTGACCCTCATCTACGCGCTACATAATCTCACCTTCAGGGCAACATGCATGCCGGAAGGCCGACGGCATCCTGAATCATGGGGGTGACCGGAGACATCCGGGGCGGCGGGGCACGGGGGACGGATCGCCGCTCCATCCGGTCGTCGGGGCGTGCATGGATCCCGCGACCGCAACAGGGGCGGAGGCCGCCGGTCCCTTCCGGACCGGTCATGCGGCCTCCCAATCCGGCGACCTGCGGGTCCGCCGGGCCGAACAACCGGGGAGGAGGTCTTCCATGCGCTACGGATACATGCTGATCGCCCTGCTGGCTGCGGGCTGCACCGCCGGCGACATGCCATCCCTCGAATCCGGCAATGCCCCGGCGGTTCCCATGGCCTCCTGCGAAGGGCAGTCGGCCAGCCAGTGCAAATTCATCAACAGTCCCGTGAAGCTGAGTTCCAAGCCCCTGCGTCTGCCGGACAGCCCCTATCCCTTCTTCAAGACGCGCAACACCCTGGAATTCGTCAACGCCGAGGGCAAGGTGTGGATCGCGCCGGCCGGCATCCTCACCGACGGCGCGTCCATTCCGCCGATGTTCGTGGGCTTCATCGGGGATCCGCGCAGCAAGGAGTTCATGAACGCGGCGACGGTGCACGATTCCTACTGCGCGGAGAGCAACCGGAACAATCCCTACTACCATGCCGCGCCGTGGCAGGAGGTCCACCGCATGTTCTACGACGCCCTGCGCGTCTCCGGCACGCCGGCCATCAAGGCGAAGATCATGTACGCCGCCGTCTACCTGGGCGGTCCGCGCTGGAAGGGCGTCAGAAAGGTGAAGGCCGATGCAGGGGCCACGCTTCCGGTCCGCATGGCCGACGCGGCATTCCGCGCCACGCTGGACGACGGCCTGACCATCACTGCGGCGGGCGGCCCGGGACTGCGCAGCATGCAGTCGGACGTCCCTCTTCCCCGGATTTTCTCCAAGGCCCAGCTCGTGGAGGCCTTCAGGAAGGCCAGGTCCCATATCGAAGCCAACAACCCGCCGATCGGGGAAGTGGAAATCCATCTGACCCGCCTGGAAACCGACCTCTTCGATTCCCTGACGCCCAGAAAGAAGCGGAACTTCAAGCCCCGGCAGCGCACTCCGGAGGACTACCTCGACGACCTCCGGGGAGAGGGGGATACCGGCGGAAACGATTCCGACAATGACGGAGGATATGGCGACCCGCAGCCATGATCCTTCCCGCCGGAAGGATACAGAAACGAAAATGCCGGGCGGAGCAGCCGTTTCGCCCGGCTTCTTCATGTTCCGATTCAGGATACAGGCAGGAGAATGCCCGGCAGGCGCCGGAATGCGGGAGCGCCGCGGTGGCCGTCGCGCGGATCATCCCATCATCATTCCCCGCCGCCCATGGCCGTCATCCAGCGTTTCAGAAGCTCCCGGACGCGGGCGCGGTATACGGCCTCGAGGCAAGCGCGATCCGCTCCGCAGACCGCGCGCCTGCGCAGGAAGGCACGCGCCTCGTCGCGCAATTGCGCCTGCAGCCCCATGGCATTGTCGAAATTCGTCGTGTAGTGCCGCAGACGCCTGTAGAAGTCCGCCTGCAGAACGTCGAGCTCTCCGAGAAGCGGATCGGCGCACACCGCCAGCTCGTCCGGCGTTCCGGCCTTGCGGCAATCGTAGCTCTGGGCCGCGGCGGGCATGGCGATGCAGATGGCGATCAGACAGATAGCGGCGGCGGATGCATGTTTCATGACATTTTCTCCCGCGGAACCGGCATACGCCCCCTCCGCACGGCAAGGTCGGAGAGGGCGGATGCGATGGATCTGTGCGACAAGGGCCGCGCTATTCCTTCATCGGCTTGCCGAAACACTCATCCTTGGTGGCGCAATAGGTCTCCAGACCGCTGACCACGCAGCAGATCTCCCCGGCCGCGCAATCGGAGTTGCTCCGGCATTCCACGGCGGAGGCCATGCGATATCCCGAGAGGACCCCGAGCGGGCCACGATACAGATCCGACAGATCCCCTCGCCCGTGGGCCTCCCCCTGTGCCGGCCGGGGCGTCATCATCCGGTCCGCCGGCCCGGCAGCGGCAGCGTTGCCCATGAGAACCGTGGCGGCCAGAGCGAGACCGACCAGAGCGAAACCCCTTCCTTCGAGCTTGAACGACATATTCAGTCTCCCGAACTTTCCTGCGTTCGGCTTCGCTCCCCTTCCCGCCGGATGCGTCTCCGGTGACGGGAATCGCCCACTCCCGCTCTCCATTTCTGCCACATTCACGCTGAACGCAGCCTGAACGGGGTTGCCGCGCCTTTCTCCAGCGCCTATCTCTGCATCCCATGACCGAACCCCTGCACATCATCGGCGGCGGTCTTGCCGGCTCCGAGGCCGCCTGGCAGGCGGCACGGGCCGGAATCCCCGTCGTCCTGCACGAGATGCGGCCGGTCCGCGCCACGGAGGCCCACCGGACGGACCATCTCGGCGAACTCGTCTGTTCCAATTCCCTCCGCTCCGACGACGCGGACAACAATGCCGTGGGCCTTCTGCATGCGGAGATGCGCATGGCGGATTCCCTCGTCATGGCGGCCGCGGACGCCAACCGCATTCCCGCGGGCGGCGCGCTCGCGGTGGACCGGGAGGGCTTTTCCGCCACCATCACGCGGCGGATCGCGGAACATCCCCTCATCACGGTGGTGCGCGAGGAGATCGCGGGGCTGCCGCCCGCGGAATGGCGGAACGTGATCGTCGCCACAGGCCCCCTCACCTCGCAGGCGCTGGCGGAAGCCGTGCGGGAGCTGACGGGCGAGGAGGGGCTCTCCTTCTTCGACGCCATCGCGCCCATCGTGCACGCGGATTCCATCGACATGGACGTGTGCTGGCGGCAGTCGCGATACGACAAGGGCACGGCCGACTACATCAACTGCCCGCTGAACCGCGAGCAGTACGAGGCCTTCATCGACGCGCTCCTGGCGGGCGAGAAGGTAGACTTCCGCGAATGGGAGAGGAACACGCCCTACTTCGACGGCTGTCTGCCGATCGAGGTGATGGCCGAACGGGGGCGCGACACCCTGCGGCACGGCCCGATGAAACCGGTGGGGCTGACCAATGCGCACAGGCCGGACGAAAAACCGTGGGCCGTGGTCCAGCTGCGGCAGGACAACGCGCTCGGCACGCTCTACAACATGGTCGGGTTCCAGACCAAGCTCACCTACGGCGAACAGAAACGCATCTTCCGCATGATTCCGGGGCTGGAGAACGCCCGTTTCGCGCGTCTCGGCGGACTGCACCGCAACACCTTCCTGAACTCCCCGAAACTGCTCGATCCGCAACTGCGGCTGAAGGCGGATCCGCGCCTGCGCTTCGCGGGCCAGATCACCGGCGTGGAAGGCTACGTGGAGAGCGCGGCCTGCGGCCTGATCGCGGGGCGCGCCGCGGCCGCACAGGCGCTCGGGCGCGCCTTCACGCCTCCGCCCCCCACCACCGCGCACGGCGCGCTGATCCACCACGTCACGGGCGGGCACATCGCCACCGGAGGGGCGGGAAGCTTCCAGCCCATGAACATCAACTTCGGTCTGTTTCCTCCGGTCGATGTGCCGGAGCGGGATCCGGAAGGAAGGCGGATCAAGGGGAAGGCCCGCACGCAGGCGAAGCGCCGGGCATTGACCGCCAGGGCCCGGCGGGACTTCGGAGAGTGGCTCAGAGCCTCCGCGTGAGGCGGCACCGCAGAAGATGGAGCTGCCGCCGCCATTGCGGAAGTTCCGGAGGGCGCTTCAGCAGATCGCCGGGGGCGATGTCCGCGATCTCCCTTGTCCAGCGGCGCGAGAGGGCGAAGGGCAGCCATGCCGCATGCCAGCGGGGAGCCCGGCCCCGCGCCAATGCCGCGGCGCGCGCCCGCAACCGGCCCGCGACCGCCTCTCCGGCGAGCAGCGGCAGCCCGGAGCGGCGCGGAAAGGCGGCGCGTCGAAGCAGCAGAACGATGCCGTGCAGGGCGGCCAGATCCGCCATCCGCCCCTCTTCCGTACCGCCCTCCCCGCCGGCCAGCGCCCGCATCAGTGGAAGAAACGCGTCGCGGGACCAGGCTTCCGCCTCTCCGGCGTCCCCGAAAGGCGCGCCATGCAGCCGTTCGGCGGCATCGAGATGACGGACCAGGGGCCCGGTCTCCATGCCCGCAAGATGCACGAACGCGGGGTGCCCCTCCCCCGCCTCCAGGGCGTCGCGCCACCATTGCAGCCGGATCATGGCCATGGCCGGCTCGGTCGCGCTCCAAGGCAGGCGCAGGGCGTCCACGGCCACGGCCCAGATGGCGAACAGGCGCGGCTGTCGGGATTCCGGCGAAAGGAGCGTGCCGAGATAGGCGTCGAGATCGTAGCGTCTCACGAAATCCCTGCACTGCAGGGCCGCTCCGTCCATCGCGCCGGTCATGCCACGGGAAGCAGGAAGGTGGCGGGGATGCGGGCCTCGTCCATGCAGACGTTGTAGGTGCGCACGGCGGCGCCCGTCGTCATGCACTCCAGCGCCAGCCCGGACATCACGCAGGCCTCCATGAGCCAGTGCGGCGGCACTCCGTGATCGGCTCCCATGCCGAACAGCACGAAGGCGATGTCGCATCCGCAGCCGAGACCGGGCGCGAAATCCTCCACCCGCACCTCCTCGAATGTCTGCGGCCGCCAGGGGAAGATGCCCGCGGGCGTGATGAATATGGCCCCCTCGTGCCGTCGTTCGGCAAAGCGGAAGGCGCCGTCTCCATAGCCTTTCAGGGGCACCGGTTCGGGCCAGAGCGCTTCCATGGGGAACCCTCCTCAGGGACGGGCGGCCTCGGCCTCCGCCGCCCTGCCCTCCTCGTCCGTGGGAACGAGCCGCGCGCCCAGCCAGATGAGGACCGGAGCGGCGATGAAGACGGACGAATAGGTACCGACCAGCACGCCCCAGATCATCGTGAACGTGAAGCCGCGGATCACCTCGCCGCCGAAGAAGTAGAGCGACAGCAGCGCCACCAGCGTGGACAGCGAGGTCAGGATGGTACGGGACAGCATCTGGTTGAGCGACAGGTCGATCAGCTCCGGCAGCGGCTTCTTCTTGTAGCGCCGCATGTTCTCGCGGATACGGTCGTAGACCACCACCGTATCGTTCAGCGAATAGCCGACGATGGTCAGGATGGCGGCGATGATCGACAGGTTGAACTCCATCCGGGTGAAGGCGAAAAGCCCGATGGTCAGCAGCACGTCGTGGGTCAGGGAGGCCACGGCGCCGAGCGCGAACTGCCACTCGAAGCGGAACCAGATGTAGATCATGACGCCCAGAAGCGCGACGACGACGGCGATGATGCCGTCCTTGGTCAGCTCGCCCGACACCTTCGGTCCGACCACCTCGACGCGCCGGTAGTCCACCTTGTCGCCCAGCGCCGCCTTGACCCGGTTGATCGCGTTCTGCTGGGCCTTCTCCCCGCCCGGCTGCGTCTCGAAGCGGATGAGGATGTCGCGCGGATCCCCGAACTCCTGGAGCTCGAAGCTTCCCAGACCCAGCTTGCCGATCTTCTTCCGCAACTCGGTGATGTTGGCCGGCCCCTCGGTGCGGATCTCGATGAGCGTGCCGCCCTTGAAATCGATGCCGAAGTTCAGACCGAGCACGACCGCGCCGACGATGGAGATCAGGATGGCGATGGTCGAGGCGACGATGGCCACCCGCGACCATGACATGAACCTGATGTTCGTGTTGTCCGGTACCAGCTTGATGGGCTTGAGCATGATCGGTCGGTCCTCAGATGGGTATGGTCTTCGGCCGCGTCTTCGTGACCCAGAAGGCCACGATGAGGCGCGTCAGCGTGTAGGCGGTGAACACCGTCGTAACGATGCCGATGCCCAGCGTGACGGCGAAACCGCGCACCGGGCCGGAACCGAGACCGTAGAGCACCACCGCCGCGATCAGCGTCGTGATGTTGGCGTCCAGGATGGTTCCGAAGGCGCGCGAGAAACCGGTCTCCAGCGCGTTGAGCACGCTGCGGCCCGCCCGGAGCTCCTCGCGGATGCGCTCGAACACGAGCACGTTGGAGTCCACCGCCATGCCGAGCGTCAGCACGATGCCGGCGATGCCCGGCAGCGTCAGCGTCGCCTGGAAGGCCGTGAGCAGGCCCACGAGCATGCCGAGGTTGGCGATCAGGGCGATGTCGGCGATGATGCCGAAGAAGCCGTAGGTGAAGATCATGAAGGCCAGCACGGCGACAAGGCCGATGACGGAGGCCATGATGCCGGCGCGGATGGAATCGGAACCGAGCGAGGGACCGACGGTCCGCTCCTCGACGATGGTGAGCTTGGCCGGCAGCGCGCCGGAGCGCAGGATGATGGCCAGCAGCTTCGTCTCCTCCACGGTGAAGCGTCCGGAGATCTGCCCGGAGCCTCCGAGGATGGGCGTCTGGATCACCGGCGCGGAGACAACCTTGCCGTCGAGAACGATGGCGAAGGGCTTGCCGACGTTCTTCTGGGTCAGCTTTCCGAACCGCAGCGCGCCCTTCTGGTTGAAGCGGAAGGTCACGATGGGTTCGCCGGTGCGGGAATCGAAGGCCGGCTGGGCGTCCACGAGGTCGGCGCCCTCGACGGTGGCGCGACGCGACGTCTGCACCCAGTATTTCACGGCCGGGTTCTTGGCGTCCGGCATCTCGGCGCATCCGGCCGGGACGCGCTCTCCGGGCTGGCCCGTGGGCTGGGCCTCGCACAGCAGCTGGAACGTCAGTCGGGCCGTCTGGCCGACCGCCTTTTTCAGCGTCGCCGGATCCTTCATGCCGGGCGCCTGCACGATGATGCGCTCCGGCCCCTGCTGCTGGATGGTGGCCTCGGTCATGCCCAGCTCGTCCAGACGGCGTCGGATGACCTCTATGGCCTGCTCCACGGCGCGGCGGATGCGGGCTTCGAGTCCGGCCTGCGAATAGCGCAGGATGAACCGGTTGCCCTCGCGCTCGATCTCGATCTCCTTCGCCGTTCCGCCCGTGCCGAAGAGGCCCACCTGGACGGGCTGGGAGAGCTTGCCGAGAATTTGTGCCGCCTTCTCCACCTTGTCGGGATCGGTGATGGTGACGACCAGCGCGCCGTCCTTGCGGACGGAGATGGTGTGGCGGATCTTGTTCTCGTTCCAGAGATTCTGGCGCACGTCACCGCGCAACTGCTGCGTCAGGGTGCGCACGAGGGCCTGCTTGTCCACCTCCCAGAGGAGATGCGAACCGCCCTGGAGATCCAGCCCGAGCACCACGCGCTTGTTCGGCAGGAAGGACGGCATCTGCTTCAGAACGCTGTCCGGCAGCACGTTGGGCAGCGCGAAGAGAAAGCCCAGAAACACGATGCCGAGAATGCTCAGCGTTTTCCACAAGGACAGGCGGAACATGGATGGCCCCGTTCATTGGCAATGTGCGGACGCGCCGGCGGCGGGCGGCCGGCGCGGCACGGATGTCATTTCTTCTCTTCCGCGGAATCCGCCGGCTGGCCCTTCACGCGGACCTCGGCCACGTAGCTGCGCTTCACCTTGACGCGGACGTCCTCGTTGAGCTCCACGGTCAGCTCGTCGCCATTGACCTTCGTCACCTTGCCGATCAGGCCGCCGGTGGTCACGATGGTGTCGCCGCGACGGATGTTGGCGAGCATCGCCTGATGCTCCTTCATCTTCTTCTGCTGCGGGCGGATGAGAAAGAACCAGAACACGCCCATGATGAGGATGAGCGGCAGGAACATGCTGATGATGTCGCCACCGCCGGGCGCGGCGGTCTGGGCATATGCCGGGGTGATGAACATGGCTTGCGTCAAAGCTCCCGTGAATGTGCATCGCTGGCCCGGACGGGCCGGATGTGCAAGAATGCGTATGGTTGCGGTTTATAGCGTGCTTTGCGCCTTTGCAAAAGAATTCGCAGGTCAATCGGGGCTTTTCCATGGTGGACGGGATTAAAGATTGGCAAGGATCCCTCCTTGCCCGCATCGCCGATGCTCTGGAACGCATGGCTCCTCCCCGGAACACGGGGGCCGATCCCTCCGAGGCCGAGGCCTTCGTCTGGAACGCGGACACCGCCTCGCTCAAGCCCGTCGGGCGCGTGAACCGTCTGGACATCTCGCTGCTGCGCGGCATCGACGCGGCCCGCGACACCCTGCTGGAAAACACGCGCCGCTTCGCAAGCGGCCTGCCGGCGAACAACGCGCTTCTCTGGGGTGCGCGCGGCATGGGCAAGAGCTCGCTCGTAAAGGCGGTCCACGGAGCCGTGGCGCGGGATGACGCCGGGCTGAAGCTGGTGGAGATCCACCGCGAGGACATGGAGACCCTGCCGGATCTGATGGGCGTCGTCCGGGCCCATCCGGAATACCGCTTCATCGTGTTCTGCGACGACCTCTCGTTCGATGCCGGGGACACCTCCTACAAGTCCCTGAAGGCGGCCCTGGAGGGCGGCATCGAGGGACGGCCGGACAACATGGTCCTCTATGCCACGTCGAACCGCCGTCATCTTCTGCCGCGGGACATGATCGAGAACGAGCGGTCCTCCGCCATACACCCCTCGGAGGCGGTGCAGGAAAAGGTCTCCCTGTCCGACAGGTTCGGACTCTGGCTCGGCTTCCACAACTGTTTGCAGGAGGACTATCTCGCCATGGTGGAGGGATATGCCGAACACTTCGGGCTCCCCGTGGACAGCGGAGAGCTCCGCGCGGAGGCGCTGGCCTGGGCGGCCGGCCGCGGCGCACGGTCGGGCCGGGTGGCCTGGCAGTTCATACAGGATCTGGCCGGACGTCTGGGCCGCCGTCTCGACGCGCGCGCGTGAATACGGCCCGGGCGGTGGGAGCACCCGGGCCGTTTCGCCGTTCCTCAGCCCGTCCACCGGCCGGTCGGCCGGGCTGACTTGCAGGGGTCCGGTCGTTCAGTTCATCGCCGTCGCGGTTCCGAGATACTTCAGCGGATCGACGGCCGAAGCGCCCTTTCTCAGCTCGAAGTGGAGCTGCGGCGTCTTCACGGATCCCGTGGAGCCCGCCTTGGCGATCACCTGGCCGCGGCGCACGCGGTCTCCGCGCTTCACGAAGAGCTCCTTGTTGTGCGCATAGGCGGTCACCCAACCGTTGCGGTGGCGGATCAGCACCAGATTGCCGTAGCCCTTCAGCTCGTTGCCCGCGTAGGCGACCACGCCGTCGCTCGCGGCATGGACGTCGGCCCCCTCGGGCACGGCGATGTTGATGCCCTCGTTGCGCACACCGTTCGGCTTCTCGCCGAAGGTGGAGATCACGCGGCCGCGCACGGGCCAGCGGAACCCGCCGGCAAGCGCCGGACGGCTCTCCTCCCGGCGTCCCGCGTCCGGATTGCCGACGGGCGTCTCGGAGATGCGCTCGTCATCCTTTTTCGTCCCAGCCCCGACATCCTTGTGCATGGGGGTGGACTTCACCTCCGCGACCTGCTTCGCGGGCGGGATCTTCGCCGAACCGCCCATACGCCATCCGGAGGAGGCGGGAATGCGCACCACCTGCCCCACCTTGAGCTGGACGTTCCTCGGCAGGCCGTTGTAGGAGGCGATGCGGTAGGGATTCACGCCGTATTTCCGACCGAGCGAGAACAGGGTCTCGCCGGGGGCCACCCTGTGGGTGACGGGACGACCGGCGCCGAAATTGCGACGGTCGGGTTCCGCACGCACGGGCTCGGCGCGCGGGGTCACGAGTTCGGCGGTCCGTGTCGGAACCGTCGGAGCCGGAGAGACGGGATTGCTCACACCCGGAATGCGCAGGCGCTGTCCCACCTTCAGCTCGTAGGGATAGGGAATGCCGTTCGCCGCGGCCAGCTGCTGGACGGTCAGCCCATTGGCCCTGGCGATCGAATACAGCGTCTGACCACGGCGCACGGTCACGTAGCCGGTGGCTCCGCGGGCCGGAGCGGGCGCGCTGTAGGCCGTGCGGGAGACCGGCGGCGTATAGGACGGACGCGACCAGGACGGAGTGGCCGTCGCCGGCGCATCGTCGAGTCTGCGGGAAGCGACGCGCTCCACGGGCGCGGTGCGCGCGGTCCGTTCCGTGCTGGCCACGGAGGACGTCGTGTTGACCGGCGGATAGTTGCTCAGCCGCTCGACCTCCGAGGAGCAGGCGGCCAGAAGGGAGGCCGCGGCGGCGACCAGCGCGATTTTCGAAACGGTTCCGGTGCGGGAGGTGCGATAGGTGGACATCGTTCTACTCTGAACCCCGAATACTGACTGAACAGGTACTGTCCCAATGGTGCCCCCACAGGGTTAAGGAATGGTTGCGCATTCGAAAAAAATTCGCCACCTCAACTTCCGGGTGCAGGCGGTTCGTTCCATGCGGAAGGTCGGGAGGGATCCCGGCTTCGCTCAGCCGGCGTCGTCCCTGCGCCGGGCCACGCCGGGAAGCATGGGAACGAAACGCACCGGAATGAGCTTCTCCCTCTCGAAGCCCTCCGCGGTGCGCCGGATCCGCACGAGATCCTGATAGAGCGGTCCGGAATCCACCGGTATGACCATGATCCCGCCTTCGGCAAGCTGGTCGAGCAGAGCCGGAGGTACCCGCGGAGCGGCGGCGGTGACGATGATGCGGTCGAACGGCGCGGCCTCCGGCCAGCCCTTGTATCCGTCTCCGACGCGGGTTTCGATGTTGGTGAGCCCCAGCCGGCGGAACTTGTCGCGGGCGTCCTCCATGAGATGGCGGTGGCGCTCGATCGTGTAGACCCTGCGGGCGAGCCTGGAAAGGATGGCCGCCTGATAGCCGGAACCCGTCCCGATCTCGAGAACCCGCGAGGTGGGCTCCACCTCCAGCTGTTCGGTCATGTAGGCGACGATGTAGGGCTGGGAGATGGTCTGGCCGCAGGAGATGGGCAATGCCGTGTCCGCCCAGGCCTGGTCCCTGAAGGTGGCCGGAACGAATAGGTCGCGCGGGATCTCCTCCATGGCCTCCAGCACCCGCGGATCACGTATGCCGTGATGCCGCAGGGTCATGATGAGCCTGGCCTTCTGGACGTCCTCGGTCATGTCCTTCCGTTCCGGATGCCGCAACGGGCAGTATTCACGGCTGCCGGGAGCCGTCAAGCCCCGCGCGCAGCGCGGCAAGGGTCTCCCGTCTCGTCAGATTCATGTGCAGGGGCGTCACGGACACCATGCGGTTGACGACGGCGTGCAGATCCGTGCCTTCCGGCGGATCGCCCGCCTCGCGCCGGAAACCGAGCCAGTAGTAGGGGCGCCGGCGCAGATCGACGCGACGCTCCACGACAAGCTGGTTGATGTCGCGTTTGCCCTGCTCCGTCACCGCCATGCCGCGCACCTGCTCCGGCCGGCAGTCCGGGAAATTGACATTGTAGAGGCGGCAGCCGGGACAGTCCGCCTCGAGGACGCGGCGGATAACCTCCGCCCCGTGCGCCTCCGCCACCTCGTAGGGTACGCCCTCGGAATTCTCGATGCCGTAGCACTGGGAGAGGGCGAAGCTGGGGATGCCGAGGACCGCGCCCTCCATGGCGGCGGCTATGGTTCCGGAATAGGTCACGTCGTCGGCGAGGTTCTGTCCACGGTTCACCCCGGAGACGATGACGTCCGGCCTTTGCGGCATGATGTGGCACAGGGCCATGATCACGCAGTCGGCAGGCGTGCCGCGCACCGCGAATCTGCGGTCCCCCACCTCCTCCAGCCTGATCGGCATGGTCAGGGAGAGGGAACGCGAGGCCCCGGACTGCTCCTCCTGCGGCGCCACGATCCAGACGTCGCCGGAAAGCTGCCTGGCGATGCTCTCGGCCGCCTTCAGGCCCTCGGCATGGATGCCGTCATCGTTCGTGACGAGGATGCGCATGCGCGATCATGCCTTTCCGATGCGTTCCATGCCGCCCATGTACGGGCGCAGGGCCTCGGGCACCACGATGGAGCCGTCCGCCTGCTGGAAATTCTCCATCACCGCGACGAGCGTGCGTCCCACGGCCAGGCCGGAACCGTTCAGCGTGTGGGGGAAGCGGGTCCCCTTTCCGTCATCAGGACGGTAGCGGGCGTTCATGCGGCGGGCCTGGAAATCCCCGCACAGGGATACCGAGGAAATCTCCCGGTAGGTGTCCTGCCCCGGCAGCCAGACCTCGATGTCGTAGGTCATCCGAGCAGAGAAGCCCATGTCGCCGGTGCACAGGACGACGACCCGGTAGGGCAGTCCGAGGCGTTTCAGCACCTCCTCGGCACAGGCGGTCTTGCGGTCGAGCTCCGCCCTGCCCTCCTCCGGCGTCGTGATGGACACCAGCTCCACCTTCTCGAACTGGTGCTGGCGGATCATGCCACGGGTGTCGCGGCCGGCGGCGCCCGCCTCCGAACGGAAGCACGGAGTGAGCGCGCACAGACGCATGGGCAGCGCCTCCCGCGGCACGATCTCCTCGCGGACCAGATTGGTCAGGGGCACCTCGGCGGTGGGAATGAGCCAGCGTCCGTCGGTGGTGCGGAAGAGATCCTCGGCGAACTTGGGCAGCTGTCCCGTGCCGAAGAGGGCTTCGTCCCGCACCAGCAGCGGCGGATTGACCTCCTCGTAGCCGTTGTCTTCCGTCTGCAGGTCGAGCATGAATTGCGCAAGCGCCCTCTCCAGCCGCGCCAGCGCGCCCCGGAGCACCACGAAGCGGGCTCCGGAGATGCGCGCGGCCCGCTCGAAATCCATCAGTCCCAGCGCTTCTCCGAGCTCGAAATGCTGTTTCGGCTCGAAATCGAAACGGGGCGGTTCGCCGACGCGGCGGACCTCCACGTTGTCATTCTCGTCCTCGCCGTCCGGCACTTCGTCGAGCGGGATGTTGGGCAGCGCGGCGAGACGCTCCCGGAGCTCCTCCTCCTTCGCGCGCGCGGCCTCCTCCAGCTCCTGCATGCGGCCCTTGATCGCCGCGACCTCGCGTTTCAGCTCCTCGGCCCGTTCGCGCTCGCCGGCGGCCATGGCGCGGCCGATCTCCTTCGACGCGGCGTTGCGGCGGGCCTGAAGCTCCTGGAGCTCGGCCAGCAGGCGGCGGCGTTCCGAATCCAGTTCCAGCAGAGCCGGACTCTGCGGCGGCAGCCCCCGCCTGGCCATGCCGCGATCGAATTCCTTCGGATTTTCCCGGATCCATCTGATGTCGAACATGATTCGTCCCTGTCCGCCGGTGAATGCTTCTTCCGGCGGTTATATCCGGTGCACCGTGCGGGTCAAAGAAATGTTTCGGCCATGGACGGGGAGCCGCCGTTCACGGCTTCGCGGAACGGTGCCGGAAGGATCCGCGTGCCGCATTCCCCGGAGGTGGCCGCGAAGGACCGGAAACGGCTGCCATGGCCGGAAGCGGCGCGCCGAAGCGCGATCAGTCGGTCTCCTCCGCCTCGCGGCGTTTCCTCTCGGCCATGGAGACCAGCCAGATGGAGAGCTCGTAGAGGCCGATCATCGGTATGGCCAGCCCGAGCTGCGAAAAGGGATCCGGCGGAGTGAAGATGGCGGCGATGGTCACGACGCCCACGATGGCGTACTTCCGGGCCGCCTTCAGCTGTTCCGACGTGATGATGCCGATCTTGCCGAGCAGCGTCAGGACGATGGGCAGCTGGAAGGCGATGCCGAACGCCAGGATCAGGGTCATGACCAGAGAGAGATATTCCGAGACCTTGGGCAGCAGCTCGATGGCCGCCTTTCCCTCCTCGCCCACCTGCTGGAAGCTGGCGAAGAAGCGCAGGGCCACCGGCAGAATGAAGAAGAAGACCAGCGCGGCACCGAGAACGAAGAGGACGGGCGTGGCGATCAGATACGGCCGGAAGGCCTCCCGTTCGTGCCGGTAGAGGCCGGGTGCCACGAACTTGTAGATCTGTATGGCGATCAGCGGAAAGGCCAGGAAGAGGCCGCCGAACATGCCGATCTTCAGCTGGGTGAAGAAGAACTCCTGAGGCGCGGTGTAGATGAGCTTCAGGTGCGTGGCGTCGCCCACCGCCCACTTGTAGGGCGTGAGCAGGAAGTTGAAGATGGGATTGGCGAAGTAGAAACTCACGATGAAGGCGATCACGAAGCCCACGAGCGACTTGATCAGGCGCGCGCGCAGCTCGATCAGGTGCTCGATGAGCGGCGCCTGCGAGGCCTCGATCTCATCCTCCTCCGGCTTCCTTTCCTCGACGCTCATGGATCAGCCGTCCTTCCTGCCGCCGTCGGAGGCTCCTTCCGTCTCCACGGTTCCGGCCTCCTTCTCAACGGGAGAATCCCCGGCCTCCTCCGCGGAGGTTCCGTCCCGGCCGGTTCCGGCACGGCCCCTGCTCCCCTCCTTCGCGTCGCCGTCCAGCGAGGGGAGCGGACGTTCCGTGTCGTCGAGCAGATCCCCGTCCGCGTCGAAACCGGGATCGGGCGCAGTGCCGCCCTCCGGCAGGGCGGTATCGCGGAATTCCTTCTCCAACTCGCTGAATTCCTTGTCGAGATCGGCGACGGTGAACTCCTTCATCTTCGTGACGTTGTCCTTGACCTCGTCGATGCCGGTTTCGCGCATCGCCTCGTCGAGGTGCCCCTGGAACTCGCGGGCCAGCCCCCTGACCTTGGCCACGAAGTTGCCGATCGTGCGCAGCAGGCGCGGCAGGTCCTTCGGCCCCACGACGAGCAGAGCCACGACGACGATCACAAGAAGTTCCGTCGAACCTATGCCGAAATCGAACATCGCGCCGCCTGCGCCGTTGCTGGTGAAAACGGAAGGGCCGTCACGTTCCGGAAACGTCCGGAGGGCTCAGCCTTCCGCCTTGGTCTTCTCCTCCACGGTCCCGGCGGTTGCGTCCTTCGCCTTGTCCTCGATGGCCTTGGTGGCCTCCTCGGTCTTCTCGTCGTCCTCCTGGAGCCCCTTCTTGAAGCTCTTGATGCCCTTGGCGACATCCCCCATCAGGGAGGAAATCTTGCCGGAGCCTCCGAAAAGCAGAAGCACGACGGCCAGAACGATCAGCCAGTGCCAGATCGAAAACGCACCCATTTAGTCACTCCTTCAACTGCCGCGTAGAAGCGTTCCTCGCGAAATCGCCGGCACTATTGCAGAAAGGTATCCGCATATCAATGCCGCCTTCCGGGCATGATGAACGCCCCGGAGGCCAAAGGCAAGCACGGCGACATGACGGATTCTCCATGCCGCGGCGAAGGACGCACGGGCCGTTCAGTCCCTCGCGGCTCCCTCCGGCATGTGCATCTCCAGTGGAGGCTCCACCTCCTCCTCCGGCTCGAGGGGATCTTCGTCCTCCGTCAACGCATCATCCGATGGCGGAGAAAGCGGCATCTCGAAGTCGGGCGGGATGGCCGAATCCAGCAGGCCGGCCCCCTTCAGCTCCGCCAGCCCCGGCAGATCCCGGATGCTGTCCAGCCCGAAATGGACGAGGAACTCCTCCGTCGTGCCGTAGGTGACCGGACGGCCCGGAGTGCGGCGCCGGCCGCGCATTCTGACCCAGCCGATGTCCATCAGCAGATCGAGGGTGCCCTTCGAGGTGGAGACGCCGCGGATCTCCTCGATCTCGGCCCGGGTCACGGGCTGGTGGTAGGCGATGATAGCCAGCGTCTCCAGCGCCACGCGTCCAAGCCGGCGCTCCTCCCTGACATCCTTGCGCAGCAGGTAGCGGAGATCCTCCGCCGTGCGCATCTGCCACTTGCCGGCCACCCGCACCAGATTCACGCCGCCTTCGGCATGGCGTTCCCGCAGCTCCTCCAGCAATCCCGCGACGTCGGCCCCCTGCGGCAGGGCGGCGGCGATCTCCTCCTCGGAAAGGGGATGCGCCGCGGCGAACAGCAGGGCCTCCACGATGCGCAGCTGCTGCGCGCGGTCCGTGAGAGGACGCAGGGGCACGGGCGTTCCCTCCGCGCGCGCGCCCGTCTCCGGCATCTCCCGTTCCCCGGGCCTTGCACCGCCGACCGGAATTTCCGTCATTTCCCAGCCTCCGCAATCGTGGCCGACCTCATGTAGATCGGCGTGAAATGATCGTCCTGTCTCAGTTCCATGGCGCCCTCGCGCGCCAGCTCCAGGGCCGCCGCGAAACCGGACGCGATCGCCGAGCGCCGCTTGCCCGGGTCCGCGAGATACTGGAGCATGAGCGCATCCAGCCGACTCCACTGCCCCAGCCGCCCGACCAGCCGTTCCAGAGTGCTGCGCGCCTCCTTGATCGTCCAGACGGGCTGCGGCGAGATGCGGTAGCCGCGCTTCTCCGCCTTCCGGCGCACGAAGCCCGCATAGGCGCGCAGGAGATCCACCATCGTGTCGGTGTATTCCGTGCGCCTTTCGACGACGGTGGGCTCCGGCATGCCGCGGGCGAAAACGTCGCGGCCAAGACGCGGACCGGCCATCAGCCGCTCGGCGGCGTCGCGCATGGCCTGCAGGCGCTGCAGCCGGAAGGCCAGACGCGCGGCCATCTCCTCCGCCGGCGGCTCCTCGTCGTCCTCCGGCTGAACGGGCAGAAGCAGCCGCGACTTCAGCCACGCCAGCCAGGCGGCCATCACCAGCCAGTCGGCGGCAAGCTCCAGCCGCATGCGCCGCGCCGCATGGATGAACTCCAGGTACTGTTCCGCCAGCGCCAGAATGGAGATGCGCGTCAGGTCCACCTTCTGCCTGCGGGCCAGGTCGAGCAGCATGTCCAGCGGCCCCTCGAAGGCACCGAGGTCCACGACGAGCCGTTCGCCATGCACCCCGTCCTCGCCATCGTTTCCGGCCGCGCGCGGCGGCGCTTCGCCATCGGGCCAGGCCCTCTCCTCCCGGCCGTCCGCGTCCCCTGCCTTCCGCTCGTTCGCAATCATCGTCCACTTGCCCCTTGCCCGCCCGGACCGCGGGATCACAGATATGGCGTCCGCGGCGCATTATGACGCAAAATCTTGTGGCGATACAGCCGTATACGCAGCTTTTCGGCAGAAAACGGGGCGTTCAGACGATTTCTCCACCGGAAACGGCGGACAGCAGCTCCAGAGCCTCCCCCTCGTCGGGCGCAATGGCGGCGGGGGCGTCCATGGTCCCCTCCGCCACCGCGGCCCGCTCCAGGGCACGACCGGAGAGGGCGCCGGCGGCGGCGGCCACCTCCTCCATTTCCTCCAGCACGCCGGAACAATGTAGAACCACGTCGCAGCCGGCCGCGAGCGCCTTTTCGCAGCGTTCCGCGAGCGTGCCCCTCAGGGCCTTCATGTTCACGTCGTCGCTCATGAGAAGGCCGTCGAAGCCGATCTCGCCGCGGATCACGTCCCCGATGACGCGGGCCGAATGGGTCGCCGGCTCCTGTGGGTCGATGTCCGCGTAGACCACGTGGGCGGTCATCGCCATGGGCGCATCGGCGCAGGCCGCGAAGGGTACGAAGTCCGTCCCGCGAAGCTCCCCGCGCGGGGTCTCCACGACGGGAAGCTCCAGGTGGCTGTCCGCACGGGCACGGCCATGTCCGGGAACATGCTTGACGACGGGCGCGACGCCCGCGGCCTTCAGCCCTTCCATGGCCGCCCGGCCCAGAGCCGCGACGACGAGCGGATCGTGGCCGTAGGCCCTGTCTCCGATGATTTCATGGCTGCCCGGCACGGGGACGTCGAGCACGGGAAGACAGTCCGCGTTGATGCCGAGAGCGGCCAGTTCCCGGCCGAGAAGCCAGGTGACCAGACGGGCGGCCCGCAATGCTCCGGTGGCGTTGCGTTCGAACAGCCGGGCGAACCGCATGGCCGGCGGCCATTCGCGCCAGTGCGGAGGACGCAGACGCTGCACCCGTCCGCCCTCCTGGTCGATGAACACGGGGGCACGGGACCTTCCGACGGTGGAGCGGAAATCGGAGACGAGCCGGGCGACCTGTCGGGGATTCTCTATGTTGCGGGCGAAGAGAATGAGACCCCACGGCCGGGTCGCGGCGAAAAAATCACGCTCCGCGCCGGACAGCTCCGTGCCCGCGCAGCCCGAGATGAAAGCGCCCGTTTCCGTGCCGCTCATGCGCCCCCCTTCTCCCTTCCGCATCCTTGCCGGACGGATGCGGCCGTTCCCTGTTCCCGCAACGGCGTCCGGAGCCGTCACGTCCTGGAAGAAACACCCTTTCCCAAGATGCCGCCGCTAGCGCCTGCGCACGAGGCAATCGCGCTCACCCCGCGCGATGAGCGCGTTGCAGAGCTTCCGCGCCTGATCGCGGCTGGGCAGAGGCCCCACCGCCAGTCGGTAGAATACGCCGGCCGCACCCAGATCCTTCTTTTCGATACGCGGCGGCAGGGCGCCCAGCAGGGCCGCATGGCGGGCCTGCATGCGCCGGTATTCACGCAGCGCATCCTCGCGGGAGCGATAGGATGCCAGCTGCACCACATAGCCCTTCGCTGCGGAAACGTTCCGTGCCGGAGTCGCGGGCCTCGCGGGTGTCGCCGTGCTCCGCGCCACCCTGGCCGGAGCCGCGGTCACGGGCGCAGTCTTCGCGGAAGGCGCGGGCGCGACCGGCCTGGCGGTCGCGAAATTGGTGATCTTGCGATGCGTGGCGAAGTTCGTCACCTTGACCGGCTTCCGTGGTACAACGTTCACGGGCACCTGCGACTTCGGAACCGCGGGGGGCGCAAAGGCGCGCACTTCCGGGCTCAGA
>CAYSHK010000010.1:0-14179 GCA_964430935.1 uncultured Rhizobiaceae bacterium | reverse complement strand
GGATCATTTCGGGGAGGCCTGCGGCTTCGCCGACAGGGAGGCCTTTCTCGGAGCCTTCGCTGGCGGAGAGCTGCCGGAAGGCGCGATCCTGACATTCGATGACGGCTTCCTCGACCATCATGACCATGTGCTGCCGGAATTGGAGGCAAGGGGGCTGTGGGGCATATTCTACATTCCGACAGGCCCCCTCGAGAACGGCAGGATGCTTTCCGTTCATCGCATACACATGCTGCTGGGCCGTCATGAGGCCAGGGATGTCGCAAGGAAATTGGAAGAACTTCTGGAAGATGGAATGATAGAGGAGGAAAAAAGGGAGGAGTTCCAGGAGAAGACCTATCTCTGGCAGGAAAATCCCGATGACATCCTCTACGTCAAGCGAACGTTGAACTACTTTGTCGATCCCGTTTGGCGCAAACCCCTTCTGGATGAGCTGATGGATCATTTTTTCGGAGAGGAAGAAGAGGAACGGCTGACCAGGGAGCTCTACATGCAGGCGGAACACATCCGCGCACTGCTTGATGCGGGCATGCTCGTGGGCAGCCATACTGTCACTCATCCCGTCATGAGCCATTTGGACCGGGAAGATCAGGAACGGGAGATCGCGAAGTCGTTCGAATTCCTGGAAGGAGTGACTGGGGGGCTGGATGTCAGAACATACTGCCATCCCTATGGCGGTTTCCATTCGTTCACGAATGAGACGGAAGAGATACTGCAGGCCGAAAACTGCCTTTTTTCCTTCAATGTCGAACCGAGAGACCTGATTGACCGGGACGTGACTTCCAGACCGCAGGCATTGCCGCGTTACGATTGCAACATGTTTCCATACGGCCGGTGTCGCATCCGGAATGAAAGGACGCAGGAACCATGACGACTACGAACGCCCATAAGCCCATCCCCGCCGCTGATTGCACCAGCATGGACCAGGTGCGGCGGGAGATCGACCGGATCGACGAGGCGCTGGTGAATCTGCTTGCGGAACGGTTCTCCTATGTGGATCGCGCATGGCAGCTGAAGATGGGCACCTCCGAAGGGGCCACCGTGCCCTGGCGCATCCAGCAGGTCATCGACAAGGTGCGGGCCAGGGCGGAGAAGAGGGGACTGCCCCCGGAGCTCGTGGAAGCCATGTGGCGGCAGATGATCGGCTGGTTCATCCAGTACGAGGAGGAGCGCATGCGCAGTGGCGGCGAAGCTTCCGGAGAGGGGGGAGAGGAAGGCGGGCCGGCCGGCTGAACGGCCTGCTCGGACCGGCCCGGTGCGCTGTAGCGGAGCGCGATTCCCATGAATGACGGCAGGGACCGCATCGACGAGATCGCCGGTCGCCACCTGGGGCGCGACGCCGGCGGAGGCGGACGGCCCGCCTACGTGACGCCCGACAGGCACGACGCCGGACTGCTCGTCGCCATTCCGCGCCGGCTGAACCGGGAGGGGCTCGGCATCGGCGGGGATGCTTCGCCTTTCGTAGGCGTGGATGTCTGGAACTGTTACGAGGTCTCCTTCCTGCTCGCCGGCGGATGTCCCGTCAATCTGATCCTGCGCCTGCACTATCCCGCGGATTCGCCGGCCATCGTCGAATCGAAGAGCCTCAAGCTCTACCTCAATTCCTTCAACATGGAACGCCTTGGCCGCGGTGGCGAGAAGGAGGCGGTGGACGAATTTCTGGAAACCGTCCGCGGAGACCTTTCCCGGTGCGTCGGTGCGGACGTCGCGGTGTCGCACGCGGACGCCTGCGACTGGTCGGTTCCGCGTCGCGATCTCGTGCGGCACCCGGACGACTGGCGGGTGCTGGAGAAGAGCGTCGACATCGCCTCCCTGGAATGCGTCACGGACGGGGAGAGACCGGAACTGCTCCGGGAGACGCGGCACGACGGCCCGGTCCTGAAGGTGAGGACATCCGTTCTGCGTTCGAACTGCCGGATCACCAATCAGCCGGACTGGGGCGATCTGTTCGTTCTGATGAGAGGCGGAAGCCTTCCCGGTGCCGATTCCCTGTTGCGCTACGTGGTCTCCATGCGTTCGGAGAACCATTTCCACGAGGAGATCGCGGAGACGGTCTACGTCCGTCTGGCCGACTTCGAACCGGACGAGCTGTTCGTGGCCTGCCTGTACACGCGGCGGGGCGGCATCGACATCAACCCGGTCCGCGCGTCATCGGCGGATCTGCTGCATCGTCTGGCCGACTTCCGCCATCCCCAGCCGCAGAAGAGGTCGCCGAGACAGTAGCGTCCCGGCGGGCGATGTCAGGGGGCTTCCGCGTTGGCCTCGATCTTCAGGGCCAGCGTGTCCACGAGCCCGGCGGGGTCGGCGAGCAGGGTCGTGAACGTGGAGAAGCTCATCGGGGCCCGCGCCCGGAAGGAGATCGTCAGCGTCTTCGGATCCTCGAGGAACTTGCGCAGCTCCTCCGAGGCGCTTGCCGCCAGCTGCGGCAGACCGAACTGCATGAGCATCACCTGGGGCCAGGCCACGAGATTGTCGATGTAGGTCTTGCGGTCGAGCCCTTCCTTCTTCGCGAAATGGTCCACGAGACGGCGGGCCAGCGAACGGTCCATCCACTTCAGCTTGAGGCCCAGGAGGGTGACGTTTCCGAGGTCCTCCGCCGCGCCGCCCAGGAAGAAGCTCTCCAGAACCCGTTCCTGCCCTTCCTTCGTTCCCATCTTCTCGATTAGGGAGGCGGGCAGGGCGAGGTCGGCGACCTCGATCTCCTGGTAGCCCATGTTGTCGGCGCCGAAGCGCAGGGCGAAATCGGTATGCATCCTGTCGTCGTCGTCCCAGCGGTTGGCGAAGGAAACGAGAGCGCCGACGATGATGGTGTCGTAGCCCATGTCGCTCAGCGTGGTGTCGCCGCTTTCCTCGGTGATGAGAGAGACGGGGACGGGAAGCTTGCCGAAGTCGATACGTCCCTCGCCGGTGGCGGTGCGACGGTCGCCGCGCCATTCGCCGCGCAGACCGCGCAGCACCAGAGCGCCGCCATTTCCCTTCTCGAAATAGATCGTGTCCACGACGAGGGTGGACGAGAGGAGGGAGTTCGCCGCCATCTTCTCCTTCGCGTCACGGGCCGCGGACGGGGGCAGGAAGGAGACGTCCGTCATCAGCACTTCGGGGGCGCGGATCTTCAGGCCGCCGTTTCCGGTATCCCCTTCGCGGAGAACGAAATCCCGCAGAACCACCCGTTTCATCCTGTACAGACCGTCGGCCCCCTTCCGCGGATCGTCAAGAACGACCGTTCCGATGACGATTGGTGGCCGGGAGTCCGCCTCTCCATCCTTCGGCCTGAACGTCACGTCGCGCAGAATGATCCTGCCGTCCTCCGCCTCGATGGAACGATATCGCGGACGCACCCCCTCCTTTTTCTCCAGGGCGTCCATGATGAGACGGACGATCTCCGGTTCCTCCGCGGTGTCCGCCGAAAAGGCGGAGGCCGCGGGCAGGGCGAGCCATGCGAGACAGATGACGAGCAGACGCAGGATCATGTCTTGATTCCTCCCGTGAAAACCTGAGCGTGCAGAATAGGCGAATTCACCGCGGGAGGAAACGGAAAGTGGTGGCGGGATATTGAAATGGCATCGGGACGTTACCAGATAACCGGCAGAGGCTAGGACGGAATACCTGCTGACAGGAGGATGAAGATGAGATACGTGGTTCCGTTTGGACGTGGCTATGGTGTTGCGCGTCGCGGTGTCGATCCCTTCACCCTGATGCGGCGCGAGATGGAGAACATGCTCGAGACCTTCGCCCGCGATCTGGAGGCCTCTCCGGCGGTGGCGGAGAACGGCTTCTTCTCCCCGGTCGTGGAGGTGAAGGAGGACGAGAAGGGACTCACCATCGAGGCGGATCTGCCCGGAGTGGATCCGGACGACGTCTCCGTCGAGCTGGCCGATGGGGTGCTCACCCTGAAGGCCGAGCGCAAGATGGAGAAGGAAGAGGACAAGGAAGCGGAGGAGGGCGTGAAGTATCACGTCATGGAGCGCGCCTACGGCACCTTCCTGCGCCGCTTCAATCTGCCCTGGGAGGCCGACGAGGAGAACATCGAGGCCAGCTTCGACAAGGGCGTGCTGAAGATTTTCGTCCCGAAGAAGGTCGAGGAGAAGAAGGCGAAGAAGATCGCCGTGAAGGCCAAGTGATCCGTCCGGTAATGGACGGGGAAGGGGCCCGGTGGAATGCCGGGCCCTTTTCGCTTGCGCCGTTCAGTAGCTCTTGTAGTAGCGGTTGCCCGTGCCGAAACTGGTATATGGCGGCTGGAAGTGCTCCAGGGTGAAGCGGGCACCCCATTTCAGTACGCCTTCGTCCGGCTTGGCACGACCGAAGAAAAGTTCGTTCAGATTGATGCCGATGCCGATGTAGGGCTCGCGTATCTTCGGTACTCCGGCTTCACGGGCCGCCCGGGTGAAGCCACGGGCGTAGTAGCCGGCATGAATTTCCAGATAGCGCAGAGGCGTGTCCCGGAAGGTGTCGAAGCCCGACAGCTTCAGCGCAAGCAGGAACCGTTTGCTCTCATAGCCGAGGATCGGGTGGAAACCGCCCATGTAGGAACGGGGAACGTATTCCTGCCGGAAATCGATCTTCTCGCGCATTCCGGGGATGGTATTGCGCAACAGGGAGAATGCGATGCCCGCCCCGTCAGAGAGCATGTCTTCATAGGAGAAGCCATGATCGTTCGCGAAACCGTCGAACACCTCGACCATGGTCAGCACGCCCAGAGAGAGCAGGGCGCCGGTCACCGCGGCTCCCTCCGGCCGATCGGCGGTCATGCGTATCCTGTCCGTAAACAGATCGGACAACAGGGCGCCCGTGAAAGCATGCCCCAGCTTGTCCATGCCTCCGGAGCCCGTATCACGGCCGAACCACCCCTCGTTGCGAAAATGGAAGCCGCTGTTGCCCCAATCCCAGTTGACCACGCCTATGACCGCAGTTGCGCCATAGACACCCACGGTCTCCAACGGTATGGCGGAGACGTGATGGAGAAATAGCGAACCGTTGTAGCGGGTAAGACCGAATGCCGGATCGGGCCGGTAGTAGTCCCGCGCGGGAACGCGTATCCGTTCCAGCCCGAGAAGAGGGTATTCTCCTGCTGTATCGTCCGCAACCGCGTCGCTGGAGCCGGCGATCGTGAACTGCGCCGCCGCGATGGCCAGCACCAGCGCGGACACTTTCCTCCGAAGGAATTCGACAAACATGAAACCGTCCCGCTTGCAATCCGTTTCAACCAAAGGATTGCATGAGGCAAGCATTCTATTTGTACGAGAAAGTGGCTTTTTTGAATTGAAATCATGGCTGGCTTTTCCGATTTTTCGTCATGAAAATCGGGATGCCGGGTATGGACGCAATGGCGCGGAATGGGAAACGGCACTTCCGTGAAAGGCGCGGCTTTCCGCGGACTTGCCTTTTGTCAAGGACGGGGCAGACTGACGGAGGCATCAAGACCAACCGGCCCGATCAGGAATAACACGACGGAGCAGACGAAATCCCATGGGTACCGCATCCTCCATCCGCGCCTACACCGGCCCGGTGTTCTTCGAGCGCGGCTTCCGGCCCTTTTTCTTCGCCGCCGGAGCCTTCGCCGCCGCCGCCCTGCCGATCTGGCTCTATCTGTTCGCGTCCGGGGCCGACATTCCGGCCTATGTGTCCGGCCGCGAATGGCACATCCACGAGATGCTGTACGGCTATCTCGCCGCGGCGATGACGGGATTCGTCCTGACGGCGGTTCCCAACTGGACGGGGCGCATGCCGGTCACGGGCGGGCGGCTGGCGGGGCTTTTCGCTCTGTGGCTGGCCGGCCGCGTGGCCTTTTTCCTGTCCGCCGCGGCTCCCGTCGCCATGGCGGTTGTGGACGCCGCCTATCTGGTGGTGCTGGCGGCCCTGGTGTGGCGCGAGGTCATTGCCGGCGGCAACAGGCGCAACATTCCCGTCTGCGTGCTCGTCTCCCTTCTGGCGCTGGCCAACGTCCTGTTCCACGCGACCCGTCTCACGGAAACGGTGATTCTCGACGGACTTTTCGACGAACGCCTCGGACTGGCCGCCGCAGCGGTCCTTCTCATGCTGATCGGCGGGCGCGTCACGCCCTCGTTCACCCGCAACTGGCTCATGCGCCAGGGCATCATGGACGAGGCGAAGATGCCCGCTCCGATGGGGCCGCTGGACAAGTCGGCCGCGCTCGTGGCCCTGGCGGCACTGGGCATGTGGCTGTTCCTGCCCGACTGGAAGCTGACCGCCTTCGCCTTCGCCGTGGCCGCCGTGCGGCATTTCATGCGGGTGGCCAGGTGGAAGGGGCTTTCCACGTTCTCCGAGCCGCTGGTGACCATACTGCATGCGGGCTACTTCTGGCTGCCGGTGTGGTTTCTGCTCATGGCGGTCTCGATCGCATGGCCGGATGCGCTGGGATACTCCACGGCGGTGCATGCGCTGACCGCCGGAGCCATCACCACCATGACGCTGGCCATCATGACCCGGGCGAGCCTCGGCCATTCCGGACGCAAGCTGACCGCCGACAGGCTCACCACGGCCATCTACATCCTCGCCATCGCGGGTGCCGTCATCCGCATCTGCGCCCCGTTCCTCCCCATGGGGTACACCGGCTCGGTCCACCTGGCCGGCAGCCTGACGGCCATGGCGTTCGTGCTCTTCACGTGGCATTACGCGCCGATCTTCTTCCGCCCGCGGGCGGAGCGGGGATGACGGACCGGTAGCGATGGAGCTTCATGCGAGCCTCGACAGGCCGCCCTCTCCGTCGAGGAAGAAGACTTCCGCCTCGTCGCAGTAGGGGCCATGATGCGTCCGCCAGGCGCGGGCCGTGCGCTCATCTCCTCCGATGACCATGAAGGGCGTTTCGGCCTCGCTTTTCTCCAGCAGCCAGACGAGGCCGGAGAGGAGCGCCAGCCGTCCCGCGGGAACCCGCCCGTCGGCCGGGGAGGACATGTGGATGGCGTATCCCAGTTTCTCCCCGTCATCGCCCATGAGACGCCAGGCGGGGGCAAGCTCGTCCGGGCCGGCGAGGTCGAAGGCGCACCCGTAGTGTTCCTCCACGGCCGTCTTCACGCACCCGCGGAAGTCCGTCTCCCCGCCGTCCCGTGGAGAAATGGCGTCGCCGCCGGATGCGGTCTTCGGCGCGGCTCTGCCACCGGCGTTCCACGAGAAGCGCCAGACCCGACCGTCGCGGGCGGCACGGACGAATCCTTCCTCCATCAGCGTACGCGCGATCTGATATGCGTTGGCCTGCGAAACCCCCGTCCGCCGCGCGATATCCGAGCTGCTGACACCCCGGGGGGCGCAGGCCTTGATGAATTCCATCACCTTTCTGCGGTTTTCGCCCCTCATGTTCCGGCATCCTCTTCGACCAGAAAACGCCCCCTACGTCATGTGTATAGAAACAGACAAGAAAATATTCCACTGCAGGAATGTATAGTCTTTTTCAGTATTGTCGCGTGCGCGAGGATCAATACTGCAATCATGAATTGATGCAGATCCGAAACAAGGAGCCGGGAAGAGAAACCCTCCCGGCTCTTCGGCTTGTTCTTTTCGACAGAGCATCCACAGGATATCGACAGGATGCGTCGATCCTTCCTCCTGCGGATTCGGGGCGTCGTCCCCCGCCTTTCAACGGCTCATGAACAGCCGCTGGTGGCTCCGCAGGTGTCGCATTTCAGGCAGGTGCCGTTGCGCACCATGGTGAAGTTGCCGCATTCGCCGCAGGCTTCTCCCTCGTAGCCCTTCATGCGGGCCTCCATGATGCGCGATGCCTCCACGCCGGAGACCGTGCCCGCGCCACCCGGAGAGGCCGGACGGGGATTCGGTTCGGCCAGGACGGCCTGCCCCTCCTGCATGGTTTCCATGACGTCCGCCGCCTGAGACTGGAGCGCCATGGTGGAAGAGGAGGGATCGCCGACGGCATTGCCGGGCATGAGGACCACGTTGTCGGGCACCTTGTGGCGCACGAAGCCGGTGGACATCAGCCGTGTGGCGGGCACCGCGGGCGGGCAGGGGGCGGTGGTGCCGCCTTCCTCCGGGGCCTCGTCGGGCGCCTTGCCCTCCTTCACGCCCCGGCCGAGCGCATCGAAGCCGATGTCCGCGGGATCGACATGCGCCAGATCCGTGCGGCCCAGATAGGACACGGCCAGCTCGCGGAAGATGTAGTCGAGAATGGAGGTGGCCTGCTTGATGGTGTCGTTGCCCTGGACGGGGCCGGCGGGCTCGAAGCGGGTGAAGGTGAAGGCCTCCACGTACTCCTCCAGCGGCACGCCGTACTGGAGGCCGAGCGACACCGCGATGGCGAAGTTGTTCATCATGGCACGGAAGGCCGCGCCCTCCTTGTGCATGTCGATGAAGATCTCTCCCAGCCGGCCGTCGTCGTATTCGCCGGTGCGGAGATAGACCTTGTGGCCGCCGACGATGGCCTTCTGGGTGTAGCCCTTGCGGCGGGAGGGCAGCTTCTCGCGCCTGCGCACCTCCACGACCTTCTCGACGACCTTTTCCACGACCTTCTCCACGACGCGCTCCACACGCTGGGCGGCGGGCTGGCTGATGGCCACGGCCTCGGCGAAGTCCTCCGCCGTCTCCTCGTCGTCCTCGTCTTCCAGCACCTGCGAGGTGAGGGGCTGGGAGAGCTTGGAACCGTCGCGGTAGAGGGCGTTGGCCTTCAGCCCCAGCTTCCAGGACAGCTCGTAGGCCTTCAGGCAGTCCTCGACGGTGGCGTCGTTGGGCATGTTGACCGTCTTGGATATGGCGCCGGAGATGAAGGGCTGCGCGGCGGCCATCATGCGGATGTGCGATTCGGCGGAAAGATAGCGCGTGCCGATGCGGCCGCAGACGTTGGCGCAGTCGAAGACCGGCAGGTGCTCCTCCTTCAGGTGCGGTGCGCCCTCCAGGGTCATGGCGCCGCAGACGTAGGTGTTGGCCGCCTCGATCTCCTCCTTCGGGAAGCCGATGTGGGCCAGCAGGTCGAAGCTCATGTCGTCGAGCTGCTCGTCGGTCATGCCCAGCACGTCGCGGCAGAAGTCGTCGCCCAGCGTGAACCGGTTGAAGACGAAGCGGATGTCGAAGGCCGATCCCAGACCTTCCTCGACGGCGCGGATCTGCGCATCGGTGAAACCGCGCTCCCGCAGCGTGTCGTGGTTCACGCCCGGAGCGCCTTCAAGCGTGCCGTGACCGACCGCGTAGGTGATGATGTCCTCGATCTGCGGCTCGCTGTAGCCCAGCGTCTTCAGGGCCGCGGGCACGGCACGGTTGATGATCTTGAAGTAGCCGCCGCCGGCCAGCTTCTTGAATTTCACCAGGGCGTAGTCGGGCTCGATGCCGGTGGTGTCGCAGTCCATCACCAGGCCGATGGTGCCCGTGGGCGCGATCACCGTCGTCTGCGCGTTGCGGTAGCCGTTCCGCTCGCCCAGCTCCAGCGCCTCGTCCCAGCAGGCCTTGGCGCGGGCGGCCAGCCCAGAATCCGGGCAGCTTCCATGATCCAGAGGCACCGGCTTCACGGCCAGTTTCTCGTAGCCGTCCTCCTCGCCATGCGCCGCGCGGCGATGGTTGCGGATGACCCGCAGCATGTGCTCGCGGTTCTTCGGATAGCCGGCGAACGGACCCAGCTCCCCGGCCATCTCGGCGGATGTGGCGTAGGCGCGGCCGGTCATGACGGCGGAAATGGCACCGCAGAGCGCCCGTCCCTCGTCGGAGTCGTAGGGCAGGCCCATGGTCATCAGCAGGCCGCCGATGTTGGCGAAGCCCAGGCCCAGAGTGCGATAGTCGTAGGACAGCCGCGCGATCCGCTTCGAGGGGAACTGCGCCATCAGCACGGAGATCTCGAGCACGACCGTCCACAGACGCACCGCGTGCTCGAAGTCCTCCACCCGGAAACGGCCCGTGTCGCGGTCGTGGAAGGCCAGCAGGTTCAGCGAGGCCAGATTGCACGCCGTATCGTCCAGGAACATGTACTCCGAACACGGATTGGAGCCGCGGATCGGGCCGGAGGCCGGG
Source organism: uncultured Rhizobiaceae bacterium (assembly GCA_964430935.1). Taxonomy (GTDB): domain Bacteria; phylum Pseudomonadota; class Alphaproteobacteria; order Rhizobiales; family Aestuariivirgaceae; genus Thermopetrobacter. Next base: position 4,222 of record CAYSHK010000010.1, on the reverse strand, counting down.
CAGGTGTGCCAGTCGTTGATGGTGGTGTGGAACTGGATGCCCGGATCAGCCGACTGCCAGGCCGCCTGACCGATCTTGTCCCACAGGGCGCGGGCGGAGATGGTGCGGGCCACCTCGCCGTCGGTGCGGCGGATCAACGGCCATTCGCCGTCCGCCTCGACGGCGCGCAGGAACTCCTCGGTGACGCGCACCGAGTTGTTGGAGTTCTGGCCCGCCACCGTGCGGTAGGCCTCGCCGTCCCAGTCGGTGTCGTAGGTGTCGAACTCGATGGAGGTGAAGCCCTGCCGGGCGAACTGGATGACGCGGCGGATGTAGTTTTCCGGCACATGGTCGCGCCGCGCCGCGACGATGGCCCGCTTCAGGGCGGGATTGCGCTTCGGATCGAAGCAGTCCTCGCCGTGGCCCTCGCAGTTGACGCACGCCTTCATGATGGCGGAGAGCCGCTTCCGCATGATCTTCGAGCCGGTGACCAGGGACGCGACCTTCTGCTCCTCCTTCACCTTCCAGTCGACGAAGGCCTCGATGTCCGGATGGTCCACGTCTACGATGACCATCTTGGCCGCCCGCCGGGTGGTGCCGCCGGACTTGATGGCGCCCGCGGCCCTGTCGCCGATCTTCAGGAAGCTCATCAGGCCGGAGGACTTGCCGCCGCCGGAGAGCGGCTCGTTCTCGCCGCGCAGGGAGGAGAAGTTGGTGCCGGTGCCGGAACCGTACTTGAACAGGCGCGCCTCGCGCACCCAGAGGTCCATGATGCCGCCCTCGTTCACCAGGTCGTCGTTGATCGACTGGATGAAGCAGGCGTGCGGCTGCGGATGCTCGTAGGCCGATTTCGACTTCACGAGCCGCCCCGTCTCGAAGTCCACGTAGTAGTGCCCCTGTCCGGGGCCGTCGATGCCATAGGCCCAGTGCAGGCCGGTGTTGAACCATTGCGGCGAGTTGGGCGCGGCCATCTGCATGGCCATCATGTAGCGCAGCTCGTCGTGGAAGGCGTGCGCATCCTCCTCGCTGTCGAAGTAGCCGCCCTTCCAGCCCCAGTAGGTCCAGGCGCCGACGAGCCGGTCGTAGACCTGGCGGGCCGAGGTCTCATGGCCGTAGCGCTCCTCCTCGGGCAGCTCCGCCAGCGCCTCCTCGTCCGGCTCGGAACGCCACAGCCACTCCGGGACGCCTTCCTCGGGCACCTTGCGCAGGCGGGCCGGAACACCCGCCTTGCGGAAATACTTCTGCGCCATGATGTCGGCGGCCACCTGCGAGAACTGGGCCGGCACCTCCACATCCTGGAGCTGGAAGACGAGAGATCCGTCGGGATTGCGGATCTCGCTGGTGGTGCGGCGGAATTCGATGTCCTCGTAGACGTCGCGTCCCGCGGTGGTGAAATGGCGTGCGATCTTCATCGTTCTCCGTACTGCCCCTCAAGCTGCCGGCTCTTCGGGAGCCGTTTGTCGTTATGCCCCGCAGAAATGCACCGGATGCGAAAACCCTCCGCAGCCGTCCGCTTCCTGCCATGCACGCATGACGCTACTGTCTGACCTGCCGCCATGAAGCCGTCATGCCCCCCTTCATGGCGCAAGAATGCCCGTACGGCGGACGTTGCCTCCTGTCTGCCGTTCGACGCCCCTTGTCGTTTCTGTTTCGGAATTTCGTTCCGTTCGTGTGTGTCGATGCCGTCCGGAACGGTCGTGCGCCGCTCCCGTCCAACGCCCCGGATTTAACTTCAATTTGCGAAAAGCGTCAATACCTAGTGTCCGGCGTCCGGATGGGCACAACATATGGTGTTTCCGGGTTGACAAGCTGTGGACAAGAACGGGATTGCCGAATCGAAGGAAGCGTAACCTGCGGAAATACGGACGGTTTCGCGCCGCCTTGTCCGGGGCGGGGTCTTGTGGATATCGCATGTGGATTGTGTCCGGCCGTCCCCAGAATTTTTTTCCGTCGCCGCAGATGCGTTGCGGAAATGGTTAACAGGTGGTTAACGGTCGCAATCTGCGCGTGCATTCGCATGAAAGTGCGCAATCGGACGGATTGGCGGGACGCCGACCGGACCGAATCGCGGGATGGCCGCCGGAGACGGTTCCGGAAGGGCGCTTTTCTGTGGACTTCGTCCCTCCTTCGCGCCATATTCCTGTGTTCAGAAGAGGTGCGACGGCGGACGGATTCGCGGGGCCCTCGCACCGATGGCCCGAAGGAATCATGGGGAGCCATTCGGATGGGCGTGAAGGATTTTCTGGTCCAGGTGTTCACGTGGTGGAACGGCGCCACGGTCGGAACCCGGTTCTACACGTGGCGCAAGGGCGTGCGCGTCGGCGAGGACGATCAGGGCAACGTCTACTACCGGAACCGTGACGGTTCCCGGCGCTGGGTGATCTACAACGGCTATGCCGAAGCCTCGCGCATTCCCCCCGGCTGGCACGGCTGGATGCACTACCGCACGGACGTGCCGCCGACCGAGCGGGAATACGTGCCGCATCCCTGGGAGAAGCCCCACGAGGAGAACCGCACCGGCACGCCGGAGGCGCACTTTCCGCCGGGATCGCTGTACCATCCGCGACCGCGGGACATGGCCCGCCCCGCCTGCGAGAGCTGGCGGCCGGACGGCGCCTGAGACGCGGGGCCGCAGGAAACGCAGAGGGAGGCACACCGGGCGATGCAGAGTTCCGTTGTCGAGACCATTGTCGGCGCGATCGTCATCGCTATTGCCGCCATCTTCTTCACATACGTCTACACCACCACCGATCTGGGCAAGGGGCGGGGCGGATACAGCATCTATGCCGCCTTCGACAACATCGAGGGCATCTCCGTCGGCTCCGACATCCGTCTGGCCGGCATCAAGGTCGGCACGGTGACGGACCAGAAGCTGGATCAGGAGAACTATCAGGCCGTGGTGACCATGGCCATCGATTCGTACGTGAAGCTGCCGGAGGACACGTCGGCCAAGATCACCTCCGAGGGGCTGCTGGGGCAGAAGTTCATCGCCCTTGATCCGGGCGGATCCGAAACCATGTTGAAGGACGGGGACTATCTCGGCAGCACCCAGAGCGCCCTGGACATCTGGGGGCTGGTGAACAAGTACATCTTCGAAGGCAAGAAAGAGAACAAATGAGCGCGGTGGAGCAGAAGTGGTCCGTGGAGGACTACGGGCGGAACGCCCGCTTCGTCTCGGATCTGGCGGAGGGCGTTCTGGAGTGGCTGGCGCCGCGCCCCGGCGAGCGCATCCTGGATCTCGGCTGCGGCGACGGCGTTCTCTCGGAGCGGCTGGCCCGCATGGGATGCCGTGTGGTCGGAGTGGACATCGACGCCGGCATGCTTTCGGCGGCCCGCGCCCGCGGCGTGCGGGTGGTGCAGGCATCCGGCGAGAACCTGCCCTTCGAGCGGGAGTTCGACGCGGTGTTCTCCAATGCCGCGCTGCACTGGATGACCAACGCCGGCGCGGTGCTGGCGGGCGTGCACAGGGCTCTGCGTCCCGGCGGGCGCTTCGTCGCCGAAATGGGCGGCCATGGCAACGTGGCGGCCATCATCACGGCGATGCGGGCGGTGGCGCGCAGGCGCGGCGCCGACGAGAGCCTTGCGGGGCCGTGGTTCTTTCCGACGCCGGAGGTCTATGCGGACATGCTCCGGCAGGCCGGTCTCTCGGTGCGCAGGATGGAACTGGTTCCGCGTCCGACACGGCTTCCGGGCGGCCTGTCGTCCTGGCTGAAGACGTTCCGCGGCGTCTTTTTCGAACAGTTCGGCGAGGATGCGGCGGTGGTGCTTGCGGAGGTGGAGGATCTGCTGCGTCCCGTGCTGTGCGACGCCCGTGGCAACTGGACGGCGGACTATGTGCGGCTGCGCGTGGAGGCCGTGAAGGAATAGCCGGATGAAGCGCGCGGGTCTCATTCTTCTGGCGGCCCTCTGGCATGGAGCCGCTCTCGCCGGGCCGATCGAGAATCCGGTCGCCGTCTTTTCCGGACTGGACAAGATCACCGGAGAGATCACCACCTTTTCCGTTCCGGTGGACGGCACGGCGCGCTTCGGCGCGCTTTTCGTCACGCCGCGCACATGCCATACCCGGCCGGAGACGGAGGAGCCCCGCACGATGGCCTTCGTCGAAGTCGACGAGCGGAAACTGGACGGAGGACGCCGACGCATATTCACCGGCTGGATGAATGCCGAAAGCCCCGGCCTGAACGCCGTGGAACACCCCGTCTTCGACGTATGGCTCACCGGCTGCCGCAATCCCGCGGCGGAA
>CAYSHK010000009.1:0-27728 GCA_964430935.1 uncultured Rhizobiaceae bacterium | reverse complement strand
TTTCTCGCCCGAATTTTGGCGAGATGGACAAAATTTCTGCCGACAATAACCGTCTTTTCACGATTTCGCCCCAGACTGGTTTGCACCAAATGATTGCAGGCCGGGGGAAACCCGGCGACGACGGGAAGACGGAAGGCTCATGGAGAGGCTGGAGACATCCGTGGCGGCGGAGGCGGGAGCGCCCCTTCCGCGTCTGGCCGCCCTGTACCGCGACAGGCTGCCGGCGCCGCTGCGCTTTCTTGGCGTCGGCATGGCCGGGCTGACGACGGACATGCTGATCTACGCCCTGCTGGACGCCGCGGGGCTGCACCATCTCGCGGCCCGCGCCGTCTCCCTGCTGTGCGCCACCTTCGTCACGTGGCGGCTGAACCGGGCGCTGACCTTCGGCGCAAGCAACCGGAGACAGCGCGAGGAGGCCCTGCGCTACGGCCTCGTCACGCTGGTCGCGCAGGGATCCAGCTATCTGACCTTCGCGGCGCTGATGGCGCTGCTGCCCGCCGTCCTTCCGCAACTGGCGATCCTGGCCGGCGCGGCGGTGGGCACCGTCCTGTCCTACACCGGCCACAGCCTGTTCTCCTTCGCGCCGGCCGTCCGCACGCCGGCATCATGACATCCACGCACGGGGTTGGGGAGTTTTCCAGAATGAAAACGGACGCCGAAGTCTTCATCATCGGGGCGGGGCCCGCGGGCCTCACCGCCGCCTACCAGCTGACGAAGGAAACGCCCTCCGTCATCGTCGCGGAGAAGGATCCGCGGTATGTCGGCGGCATTTCCCGCACCGTGAACTACAAGGGCTATCTGTTCGACATCGGCGGCCACCGCTTCTTCTCCAAGTCGAAGGAAGTCGTCGATCTGTGGAAGGAGATCCTCCCGCAGGACTTCATCACCCGCCCGCGCCTCTCGCGCATCTACTACGACGGCAAGTTCTATTCCTATCCGCTGAAGGCCTTCGAGGCGCTGCGCAACCTGGGTCTGATCGAGTCCGCCCTGTGCGTCGCCTCCTACGCCTGGGCGCGCGCCTTCCCGATCCGCGAGCCGAAGACCTTCCACGAATGGGTGCGCAACCAGTTCGGCGAGCGCCTGTTCCGCATCTTCTTCAAGACCTACACCGAGAAGGTCTGGGGCATGTCCTGCGACGAGATCTCCGCCGACTGGGCCGCCCAGCGCATCAAGGGCCTGTCCCTGGTCTCCGCCGTGAAGAACGCCCTGGCCAACTCCCTGGGCCGCAAGGGCGCGAAGGACGGCAACGGCGAGGTCATCAAGACGCTGATCGACTCCTTCCAGTATCCCCGCAAGGGGCCCGGCATGATGTGGGAGGCCGCGGCCCGGAAGGTCGAGGAGCGCGGCGGCACCATCCTCATGGGCCGCGAATACCGCTCCATGACCTGGGACGCCGACCGCGGCGTCTGGACGATCACCGTGCGCGACGTGAAGACCGGCGAGGAGGAGACCTTCACCGCCCGCCACGTGATCTCCACCGCCCCGGTGCGCGAGCTGGTGGATTCCATCCGCCCCTCCCCCATCTCGCGCCTCCACGCGCGGCAGCTGAAGTATCGCGACTTCCTGACCGTCGCGCTCATCGTGAAGAACACCCGCAGCTTCCCGGACAACTGGATCTACATCCACGATCCGTCCGTGAAGGTCGGCCGCGTGCAGAACTTCGCCTCCTGGTCGCCGGAGCTGATCCCCGAGGAGGGCATGAGCTGCCTCGGACTGGAATACTTCTGCTTCGAGGGCGACGGCCTGTGGGACGCCCCCGACGCCGATCTCGTGGAACTGGCCAGGGAGGAGATCGAGAAGGTGGGGCTGGCCCGCGCCGCGGACGTGGTGGACGCCGCCGTCGTCCGCCAGCCGAAGGCCTATCCGGTCTACGACGACGCCTACCGCGAGCACATGACGGCCATCCGGCTGGATCTGGAGATGCACTACCCGACGCTGCATCTGATCGGCCGCAACGGCATGCACAAGTACAACAACCAGGACCATGCCATGATGACCGCCATGCTCACGGTCAGGAACATCCTCGCCGGAAAGAAGATCTACGACGTCTGGAACGTCAACGAGGATGCCGAATACCACGAGGAGGGCGACGCCGGCGCCATCGAGGCACTGAAGAGCGAGCGTCTCGTGCCGCGCAGGGTGGCCTGACCTCCGGAAACATCCCCGCGAAGGTGGACACCGGTCGTGACGCGCTCCGCGTCGCGGCCGGTTCCGGTTCCGGTTCCCGTTCCCCCACCCCCGTCGCCGCGCCTCAGGCGGCCGTCCCCACGAGGGCGCTGAGCAGATAGCCGCCGACGATCAGCGCCGGCGTGAGCAGAACCAGCATGACGTTCATGCCCATGACGGGCACCAGCCGCGCCACGTCGGCATGATGCTCCCGCATCTTGCGGAAGACGACGAACGCCAGCGGCGCGGTCAGAAAGCCCGTCATCGCGGCCACCGGCATGGAGGCGGTCAGAATGCCGCAAGCGAGGGCCGCGTAGGCCAGCGCGAAGAACACCCCCATCAGCCGCACGGCCGTCTCCCGGCCCCAGGTGATCGGAACGTTCTTGCGGCCGAAGACCCTGTCGGCCTCGATGTCCGGAAACTGGTTCACGAGCAGCAGGTTGTTGACGAGGAAGAAGACCACCAGCGCCGCGCACGCGCCGCTCCATGAGTAGGAACCCGTCAGGGCGTATTCCGTGCCCATGACCATGGCCGGCCCGAACCCGAGGCCGGAGGCGATCAGCGTCAGATACGGATTGCGCAGTATCCAGGGCGTATAGCCCGCCGCCAGCAGCAGCCCCGGCACGCCGGTCCAGAGAATGCCGGGCCCCGCCCGCCACACGAACCAGAGACCGACCAGCGCCGTCACCGCCAGCCCGGCGATGCCGATCCGCAGGGCGAGCCCGGCCAGCTCCGGACGCCGCGGCAGCGTGCCGCTTCCCCCGCTGAACGGCGTCCGTTCCGTCCGCAGATCCAACCCGCTCCGGAAATCCTGATATTCGTTCAGGGCATTGACGCCGACATGGGCCGCCAGTCCACCGATCAGCGCAAGGACGAGCCGCAGCCAGTCGACGCTGCCCGTCTTCCACCATGCCACCGAGGCGCCCACCGCCACGCACAGCGGCGTCAGGGCGAGAAAGGGCAGACGCGTGATCCCCGCGACATCCCCGAATCCGATCTTCATCGCACCGGCCTCCATCTTCCGAAACCGCCGTCCGGCGGCACGCGCGTCGAGACTACGGCACCGCGCCGCGCTTTTCCAGCATCCCCGGCGGACGGGCCGCGCCGCGCCCCCTCACGTCCATTCGTGCAGGAAGGCGGCCAGACCGTCCCTGAGGTTCTCCGGCGCATATCCCCCCTCCTGCACGATCACCGTGGGCAGATCCATCCGCCGTATGCGCCGCGCCATCCCGGCCACTCCGGCGGCCGTCACCCGCGAGGAGGCGACCAGCGCATCGCCCTCCATCATGTCGAGCCCGAGCGCCACCACCAGGGCCCGGGGCCGGTAGGCCTCGATGCGCCGGCAGGCATATTCCACCGCGCCCGTCCACACCTCGTCGTCGGAATCGGGTTCGAGGGGGATGTTGAGATTGAAGCCGTAGCCGGCGCCCTGCCCCACCTCGTGCTCGTATCCCCAGAAGAAGGGATAGGTCACGCGCGGATCCGCATGTACGGAAACCGTGAAGACGTCCGCCCTGCCGTAGAAGATGTCCTGGGTGCCGTTGCCGTGGTGCACGTCCAGGTCGAGGATGGCGACACGCGGAAAGGCGCCCCGCAGCAGCTCCGCGGCCAGCGCCGTGTTGTTGAGATAGCAGAAGCCGCCGCACGTCTCGAAACCCGCGTGATGTCCCGGCGGCCGGCACAGCGCGTAGACGGCGTCCTCGCCCTTCAGGACGAGATAGGCCGCCGTCAGCGCGGTATCCGCCGAAGCCTTCGCGGCCTCCCACGTACCGGCCACCACCGGGGCCGTGGTGTCGTACATGTGCCATCCGGCGCGTCCCGCGGCGGTAGCCGGATACGTGGCCGGACGCACGACGGGGCGCGGCCCGGGCTCGACGGGCCGGAGAAAGCCCAGCTCCTTCTCCCAGTCGCGCAGGATGGTTCTCAGAAAACGGACATGCCGGAGAGAGTGGACGCCCTTGTAGAATTCCTCGGGCCTGAAGCTCCGTGACGCGAAGATCTCCCCACCGGCCAGCTTCACCCCCTCGAGAAGGGCGTCGATCCGGTCAGGCGTCTCCGGATGCGGCACGATGCGGCCGTAGCGCGTGACGCGCTTCGGATGATGCTTCCGCTGCAGGGCGGAATAGACGCACTTCATGCCGCATGTTCCCCTCCGCCTCCGCCATGCAGAGGCGGTGCGGGCAGCTCCTCGATGAGCTTGCCCTTCTCGAGATGCACGACCCGGTGCATGGCCCGCGCAAGCGCCACGTTGTGGGTGGCGATCAGGGCGGCCAGCCCCTCTATGCGGATCAGCTCCAGAAACTTCTCGTGCACCCGCATGGCCGTCTCGGGATCCAGATTGCCGGTCGGCTCGTCGGCCAGCAGCAGCAGCGGCCGGTTCGCCAGGGCCCGGGCGATGGCCACCCGCTGCTGTTCGCCGCCGGACAGCTCCGCGGGGCGATGGTCGAGGCGGTCGGCGAGCCCGAGCTGGTCCAGCAGCTCCTGCGCCCTGCGCCGGGCCTCCCCGCGGGAGGATCCCGCGATGAGCTGGGGGAGGATGACGTTCTCCTCCGCCGTGAACTCCGGCAGCAGATGGTGGAACTGGTAGACGAAACCTATGCCGTGCCTGCGGATGCGGGTGCGCGCGATGTCGTCCAGGCTGGTGCACTCGCGTCCGGCGATCCAGACCTGTCCGGAGGTGGGTTTCTCCAGCAGGCCCGCGATGTGCAGCAGAGAGGACTTGCCCGAACCGGAAGGACCGACCAGCGCCGTGATCTCGCCAACGGGCAGTATGAAGTCCAGGTTGTCGAAGATCTCCAGCCTGCGCTCTCCCTGATGGAAGACCCGCGTGATGCGCTTCAGCTCGAGAGCCGGGGGAAGGTTCCTGTTATTCATAGCGCAGCGCCTCCACCGGATCGAGTGCCGCCGCCCGCCAGGCCGGATAGATCGTGGCCAGGAACGACAGGCTCAGCGCGAAGACGGCCACGAACAGCGTCTCGCCGAAGTCCAGGTCCGCGGGCAGCCGGGAGAGGTAGTAGAGCTCCGCGGGAAAGAGATTGGCTCCGGTCAGCCAGCTTATGAACTGGCGGATGTTCTCGACGTTCAGCGAGAAGATCACGCCCAGCACGACTCCCGCCAGCGTGCCGGCGACGCCGATGGCCGCACCCGTCATGAAGAAGATGCGCAGCACGGCGGAGCGTGTCGCGCCCATGGTGCGGAGGATGGCGATGTCCCCGCCCTTGTCCTTCACCAGCATGATGAGGCCGGAGATGATGTTGAGCGCCGCCACCAGGATGATCAGGGCGAGAATGAGGAACATCACGTTGCGCTCCACCTCCAGCGCCGAGAAGAAGGTCCTGTTGGCCCGCTTCCACGTGATGAACTGGTAGCCCGTCGGGAAGAGCTCCTTCAGCCGCGCCACGACCTCGTCCACCTTCTGCGGATCGCGCAGCATGATCTCGATGCCGTTCACGCCCCCCTCCATGTTGAAGTATTCCTGCGCCACCTTGAGGGGCATGAACACCATGGAGGAATCGAACAGGCTCATCCCCGCCTCGAACGTGGCGACGACGGGAAAGGACCGGATCCGCGGCGTCACGCCCATGATCGTCTCCTCGCCCTCCGGGGAGATCAGGGTGAGATTGTCGCCCAGTCCGATGCCGTGCTTCCAGGCCAGCCGGTATCCGACGACAATGCCCTCGCCGTCCTCGAAACCGTCCAGGGTGCCCTTCAGCTTGTCGTTCATGATTCCGCGCAGCGACTTCAGGTCGGCCTCGTGCACGCCCCGCACCTTGACGCCCGTCGGCTGCCGTCTCGCCGACGCCATCACCTGCCCCTCCACGAACGGCATGGCCGTGACCACGCCGTCCACCTGGCTGATGCGCCGCGCCATCTGTTCGTACCCCACGATCGGGGCGAGATTGGAGGAATAGACGGTTATGTGGCCGTTGAAGCCCAGGATCTTGTCCATCAGCTCGTTGCGGAAGCCGTTCATCACAGCCATGACGATGATCAGCGTCGCCACGCCGAGCATGATGCCGAGAAAGGAAAAGCCGGCGATGACGGAAACGACCCCTTCCTTTCGGCGCGATCTGAGATAGCGCCAGGCCAGCATCCGCTCCCAGGCGGAGAAAGGGGAGGTGTCCAGGGCTTCGTGTTCCATCGTCAGGCAGGTACCTCCTTGCAGGCGTCAAGCATGTACGCGACCACCCCGTCGAGCGGCACCTCCGTGCGCTCGCCCGTGGCCCGGTTCTTGATCTCGGCCGTTCCCGCCTTGACGCCGCGCGGCCCCACGACCACCTGCCACGGCAGGCCGATGAGATCCATGCGCGCGAATTTCTCTCCCGCACGGTCGTTCCGGTCGTCGTACAGCACGTCCAGACCCGCGTTCCGGAGCTCGCCGTACAGTTTCTCGCTGGCGGCGTCGGTGGCCGCGTCGCCCTGCCGCAGGTTGACCAGCCCAAGATCGAAGGGCGCGACGGGCCGCGGCCACACGATGCCCGCATCGTCGTGGCTCGCCTCGATGATGGCCGCCACGAGACGCGACACGCCGATGCCGTAGGATCCGGACTGGAGCGTGACCTCCCTGCCGTCCGGCCCCAGCACCGTGCAGCCCATGGGCTCGGAGTACTTCGTGCCGAAGAAGAAGATGTGCCCCACCTCGATGCCCCGGCCGGACACGCGCCGCTCCTCGGGCACCTCGGCCTCGAAGCGCGCCCGGTCGTGCATCTCCTCGGTGGCCGCGTACATGGATGTGAACTCCTCCACCACGCGCGCCACCGCCTCGCGATCGTCGTAGTCGATGGAGAAGGTGCTCCAGTCCTTGTCGTGGAAGGCGGAATCGAAGAACACCTGCGATTCCCCCGTCTCGGCGAGGATGAGGAACTCGTGGCTCATGTTCCCCCCGATCGGCCCGGTCTCGGCCCGCATCGGGATGGCCTTCAGCCCCATCGCCGCGAAGGTGCGCAGATAGGCCACGAACATCTTGTTGTAGGCGTGCCGGCCGTCCTCGGGGGTGAGATCGAAGGAGTAGCCGTCCTTCATCAGGAACTCCCTGCCGCGCATGACGCCGAAGCGGGGGCGGATCTCGTCCCGGAACTTCCACTGGATGTGGTACAGGTTGAGCGGCAGGTCGCGGTACGACTGCACCGAGGATTTCACGATGTCGGTGATCATCTCCTCGTTGGTCGGCCCGTAGAGCAGCTCGTTCTCGCGCCGGTCGGTGATGCGCAGCATCTCCTTGCCGTAGTCGTCGTAGCGGCCGGAGCGTCTCCACAGATCCGCCGGCTGGATGGTGGGCATGAGCATCTCCAGGGAGCCGGCACGCGCCTGTTCCCCGCGGATGATGTCCATGATGCGCGTCAGCACCCGGTATCCCAGCGGCAGCCACGAATAGATCCCGGAAGCCTCCTGTCGGATCATTCCGCAGCGCAGCATGAGCTTGTGCGAGACGATCTCCGCCTCGCGGGGCGCCTCGCGGAGGATCGGCATGAAGAACTTGCTCAGACGCATGGAAGTCCGGCCTCTCTGCTTGCTCGGAAGGGTGGAATCACTTCCCCCGGCTCTCCAGCAGCCTTTTAGGACATTCGGGCCCCGAAACAAAGTGTGTGCCGCTTCCCTGATGGGGAAAACGCCCTCCCGGCCCTCCCGCGTCCCGCGGACCGAAACGGAAAAGGGGCCGCGGACCGAGTGTCCGCGACCCCCTTCCCGTGGGAGATGCATTCCTTTCCGCCCTACTCCGTGAGATGCAGCTTGGCCAGCTTCGCGCCGATTCTCCCGAAGACGTCGGCGATGTTGCTGCTCTCGGCCGGATAGTAGCCCAGCGTCGCGCATCCCTTGAGCTTCTCCTCGACGAGCTCGCGCGAGGCTTCGTCCAGGAAGGACAGATCGAAACCGACCGTGATGATCTCGGCATAGCGCATGCCGGTCTCCGGATTGATCTCCTTCAGCTTGTTGCAGATGCGCTCCATGGAGTTCAGGCCGTCCATGTCCACGTTGTTGCCGGAGTTGCACTGGACGTAGCCCTGATCGCTGCCGTCCTGCGAACAGGTGTTGATGCCGTCCGTCATCAGCACGATCACCTTGCGCAGCTTCCGGTCCTTCGTATCCTCGTATGTGGCACCCTCGCTGAAGGGGTCGAAGGGCGAAAGCAGCCTGGCACCCCATTCCAGCCCTCCGGGGATGAACGTGCCACCCTCCGGGAACATCTCGTCGATGCGCGCCAGAAGGGCCGCCTTGCCCTCTTCCGTGAGGGAGGTCAGGGGCATGACGCGGGCGAGATTCGGCAGCCAGATCGGAGAACTGTCGTTGACCGCCGGAACCCCCTCCGACGAATACGAGCCGTCCGTCTCGTAGAGATAGTTCGGGCGGAACCCGACGAAGCCGTCCCAGTCTGTCGTCTGCTCCCAGTTGAGGCACCACCGCCACCACCAGCTCGTGCACGTCCAGGACTGCACATATTCCGTGTTCAGCCAGTCGGCGTTCTTGAAGGAATTGTCGATCCGCACGTAATGGCTGTAGGGCACGATGCCGACCTTGACGCTTTCCGGGTCGCCGTCCGAATTCGCCTCGATCTGCGTGATGAAGTTGCGTGCGGCCTCCTTCAGCTTGCCCATGCGGTTGCAACTGTCGCTATAGTCGTAGCACCAGTTTCCATTCTCGTCGAAGTTCATGGATCCGGTGTTGTCGAGGACCAGCGCCACCTCCAGCGGCGGATAGTTGAAGGAGGCCGAGGATTTCACCGGAAAATCCATGTGGTCTATGCTGATCAGCTTCAGGAAGCTGGTCGCGTAGCGCCCGACCGCCGAAACGGTCACGGAATTGCTGTCCGTCGCCTTCTCGACGGTCACGGAGGTCATGGTGAAGCCGGTGCTGCCCCCCGCCTGGTAGAGCGACTGGAGATACTCCTCCGCCTTGGTCGTGATCTCCTGCTCCTCGATGTCCGGATTTTCCTTCAGCAATTTCGTGGCGTACAGGGTCGCGCTGTCCACCATGGACTGCAGCTTCGCCTTGCCGCTGATCGCGACCGTGTAGTCCAGCACGCCTCCCGCCACCGCGACGAGAATGGGCAGCGTCGCCGCCACGACTATGGACACGTTGCCCTTCGCGTTGCGCAGAAACTTCCTCAGTACAGTCATCGCCTTGCCCCGTAGAATTCTTGTTTTTCACCCACCGGTTGGTGGCACTGCCCCCATTTCTACGGGAAATCATTTAAGGCCGGCTGAGAAACGGCGCTAAAATTTTATCGAAATCGAACATTTTCCCGCCCGCCACCCGGCCGGCCGGGGCCGTGGAAGGACCATCCGCAGTTGGTGCCGGACCGGCCGGCCGCTTCCGCGGACTTCGGGGAAGGCGCGCCACGGAGCGACGCGCGCCCGGCCGTGCTCCGGCCTTTCCGTCCCTTCCGGACTTGCGCCGCATGCGGATATGTGCTTTCGCCTTTGCGCCGCATCCGCGCCACGAAAGGTGGAACACATGCCCCCGTGTCTGGAAGTCGAGAACGTCAGCAAGTCCTTCGGCGGCGTGAAGGCCGTGCGGAACTGCACCCTGTCCGTCGAGGCGGGCTCCATCACCGGCCTGATCGGTCCCAACGGCGCGGGCAAGACCACGCTCTTCAACATGGTCGCCGGGGCCTTCCCTCCCGATTCCGGCAGCATCCGCCTCTTCGGCGGGGACATCACGGGCCGCCCCGCGCATGCCCTTTTCCACATGGGACTGGTGCGGACCTTCCAGATCGCCCATGAATTCTCCACCATGTCGGCACTGGAGAACCTCATGGTCGTCCCGCCCGGACAGTCCGGGGAGAATCTCCGCGCGGCATGGCTGAAACCGGGGCTGGTGCGACGGGAGGAGGAAGGAATCCGGGCCCGTGCCGAGGAGGTCCTGGACTTTCTTGGCCTGTCGCACGTGCGGGACGAACCCGCCGGCAACCTCTCCGGCGGACAGAAGAAGCTTCTCGAGCTGGGGCGCACCATGATGACCGACGCAAGGGTGGTGCTCCTGGACGAAATCGCCGCCGGCGTCAACCGGACCCTGCTGAAGAGCCTGACGGCGGCGATCCGGCGTCTCAATCGCGAGAAGGGGTACACCTTCTTCGTCATCGAGCACGACATGGACCTGATCGCCGAGCTCTGCGACCCGGTGATCGTCATGGCGCAGGGCTCCGTGATGCGCGTGGGCCGCATGGAGGATCTGCGCAACGATCCGGAGATCATCGAGGCCTATTTCGGCGGAGCCCCCCGCACCGGCGGCGACGAAACGGCGGAGGCCCCGCGATGAGCTTTCTCGAGGTGCGCGACTTGCACGCCGGCTATGGCGGAACGGACATCCTGAAAGGTGTCTCCCTCTCCCTCGAGGAAGGCGAGATCGGGGTCATCGCCGGCCCCAACGGCGCCGGAAAGTCCACCACCCTGAAGGCCGTGTTCGGACTGCTGCATGTCCGCGCGGGGAGCATCGTGCTGGACGGCGGCGACATCACCAACCGCCGCCCGCAGGATCTCGTGCGCGCCGGCATGTCCTTCGTGCCGCAGGAGAAGAACGTCTTTCCCTCCCTGACCGTTCTGGAAAATCTGGAGATGGGGGCCTTCGTCCGCGACGACGACTGCGCCCCCATGATCGAACGCATCTTCGAATTCTTCCCCCCGCTGCGCGAGAAGGCGCATCAGCCGGCCGGCGAACTCTCCGGCGGACAGCGCCAGATGGTCGCCATGGGCCGGGCGCTGATGACCGAACCGCGCCTGCTGCTGCTCGACGAGCCCACGGCCGGCCTCTCCCCGAAGTACATGTCGGAGATCTTCGAGCACGTCACCGCCATCAACCGTTCCGGCGTCACCGTTCTCATGGTCGAGCAGAACGCCCGGCAGGCGCTGGCCATCGCGCACCGCGGATTCATCCTGGCCTCCGGCCGCAACCGCCACACCGGGTCCGGCGCGGAACTGCTCGCCGATCCCGAGGTGGCCAGAAGCTTCCTGGGAGGCTGAACCGGCCATGAACGAGATCGTCTTCTTCGTCAACAAGGTGGTCGTGGCCGGGCTGGTCACCGGATCCGTCTACGCCATGGGGGCCGTCGGCGTGACGCTGGTCTTCGCCATTCTCCGCTTCGCCCATTTCGCCCACGGCGACCTCATGACCCTGGGGGCCTTCATCGCCTTCGTCCTCACCGCGGCCTTTCCCCACGCGGGCGCCGCCGTCGGGCTGCCCACCGCCTTCGTCATGCTGCCCGCCGCCATGGCGCTCACCGCCCTGCTGGCGATCTGGATCGACGGCCGCTTCTACCGTCCCCTGAGGGAACGGGGAGCGAAACCCGTGGTGCTGGTCATGGCCTCGGTCGGCGTGACCCTGATGATCCAGGGGCTGCTGCGCCTCTTCGCGGGAACCGGCACCCGGAGCCTGTTCATCGACGAGCGCAAGGACATCTTCCGCCTCGAGCTGCCCTTCGAGCTGGCCCGGCGCAAGATCGTCATCACCGAACCGCAGGTGCTCGTCATCCTGTTCGCCATCGCGGCCGCCCTCGGCCTGCACTGGTTTCTCACACGCACCCGCACCGGCAAGGCCATGCGCGCCATGAGCGACAATCCGGATCTGGCCCGGCTCTCGGGAATCGACACGCGGCACGTGGTGCGTACCACCTGGATCATAGCCGGCGGTCTCGCCGCGGCGGCGGGCACGCTCCTGTCGCTTGACGTGGCCCTGAAACCGGACATGAGCTTCAACATCCTGCTGCCCATCTTCGCCGCCGCCATCGTCGGCGGGGTCGGCCAGCCCTACGGAGCCATCGCCGGCGGCTTCCTCGTCGGCTTCGCGGAAGTCCTCTCGGTCTTCAACTGGGCGATCCTGCTGCGTCCCCTGCGTCCGTATCTGGAGGGAATCGTGGATCTTCCGGCGCGGCTGGCCTTCGTGCCGACCGAATACAAGCTGACGGTGCCCTTCGTGATCCTCGTCGCCGTGCTCGTCTGGCGTCCCACGGGCATCTTCAGGGGAAAGGTGATCTGACATGACGATCCATCGCCGCAGAATTCTCCTGTTCGCGCTGCTGGCGGCCCTGTACGGCGCCGTCTTCGGCCTCTTCGGCGCGGCATACGGACTGCGCATGAGCGTCGAGGCCCTGTGCTACGCCCTGATCGCCCTGGGCCTCACCATCCAGTGGGGCTATGCCGGCCTGTTCAACGCCGGCGTCATGGGCTTCGTGGCCGTCGGCGCCTTCATGACGGTGCTGATCTCCTTTCCGCCGAACGAGGCCTTCTGGAATTCCGACATGCCCGCCCGCCTCGGCCAGGTGGCCCTCTACGCCGCGGCGGGCATCGGCCTGACCTGGGCCGCGAGCCGGCTCGACGGTATCGGCCTGCCCCGCCGTCTGCGCACCCTCGTCACCGTCATGACGGGAGCCGCGGCCTGGCTGGTCGTCTCCGCCACCCTGGATCCGGTCGCAAGGGACATCGAACGGCAGGCCGGCTTCATCGGCGGTCTCGGCCTGCCCGTCCTGCTCGGCTGGGCGGCGGGCGGCGCGGCCGCCGGCGCCGTCGCATGGTTCGTGGGCCGCATCTGCCTCGGTCTGCGCTCCGACTATCTGGCCATCGCGACACTGGGCATCGCCGAAATCATCAAGGCCCTGCTCAAGAACGCCGACTGGCTGACCAAGGGCACGCTGACGGTCTCCCCCCTGCCCTGGCCCGTACCGACGCCGGAGCAGGCGGGATTCGTCTGGGCCCGCGCCTCCTATCTGGCGCTCATGGCGGCGCTGGTGGTGGTGGCATGGGCCCTGTTGGAGCGCGCATGGCGCGCACCATGGGGCCGCATGATGCGGGCCATCCGCGACAACGAGGTCGCGGCCGCCGCGATGGGCAAGAACGTCAACCGGCGGCGGCTGGAGATCTTCGTTCTCGGCTCCATGCTCATGGGCGCGGGAGGCGCGGCCCTCGTCACATTCACCCGCATTTTCGATCCCGCCGGCTTCCTGCCGCTCAACCATACCTTCCTCATATGGGTGATGATCATCCTGGGCGGAGCGGGCAGCAACCTCGGCGCGGTCTTCGGCGCGCTTTTCGTCTACGTCGTCTGGGTGATGTCCGAACCCGCCGCCCTGCTCCTCTTCGACGCCGTGCGGGAGGCCGGGCGCGACTGGTTCGGCTGGCATGCGCCGGCGGATCTCGATTCCCGCGCCCTGCAGGCCCGCGTATTCGTGATCGGCCTGACCATCACGCTGGTGCTGAGATACGCCCCGGCCGGCCTGTTCCCCGAAAGGGCGTCCACCCGCCCGCCGGCCCCTTCCGGAAACCGGAAAGGCTGATCTGAAGGGAAAATTTACCCAACTTCTTTACAACCCCTTCAAGGTTGCACGGCTAATGTGTCCGAAGGTGAGCAACACGATGGAAGGTCCGGTCATGCACTCCCTGATCGCAAGATTCGTCAAGGATGGAAAAGGGGTCTCGGCTATCGAATACGGCCTCATAGCCGCCGCCATGGCGCTCATGCTGGTCGTGACCATGCCCGGTTTCTCGAACGCGGTCAGGAACCACTACGACAACATGGGCAACGTGGTCGAGAACGCCATGCCCTGACCCGCCCGGCCGGAGACATCGCCGGCATCCATTGCGGAAGCCGCCCGCCTTTGCTATTGCCCCGTCAGATTTCCTTCCATCCACTGACAGGGCATATCTCTCATGATCCCGCGCTACACCCGGCCCGAGATGGCCGACATCTGGTCGCCCGAGACCAAGTTCCGCATCTGGTTCGAAATCGAGGCCTACGCCGCGGAGGCGCAGGCCCAACTGGGAGTCATCCCCGAGGAGGCCGCAAGGGTCATCTGGGAGAAGGGTTCGAAGGCACGGTTCGACGTGGCCCGCATCGACGAGATCGAGCGCGAGGTCAAGCACGACGTCATCGCCTTCCTCACCCATCTCGCGGAGATCGTCGGCCCCGAGGCCCGTTTCGTCCATCAGGGCATGACCTCCTCGGACGTGCTGGACACGTGCCTGAACGTTCAGCTGGTGCGGGCGGCGGACATCCTGCTGGAGGATCTGGACATGGTCCTCGCAGCCCTGAAGAAGCGCGCCTTCGAGCACCGCGACACCGTATGCATCGGCCGGTCCCACGGCATCCACGCGGAACCGACCACCTTCGGCGTCAAGCTGGCCACCTTCCATGCGGAATTCGACCGCGCCAGGCAGCGGCTGCGCTTCGCCCGCGACGAGATCGCGACCTGCGCCATCTCCGGTGCCGTGGGCACCTTCGCCAACATCGACCCGTTCGTGGAGGAATACGTGGCGAAGAAGCTGGGACTGAAGCCCGAGCCCGTCTCCACGCAGGTGATCCCGCGCGACCGGCATGCCATGTTCTTCGCCACGCTGGCGGTCATCGCCTCCTCGATCGAGCGGCTGGCCGTGGAGATCCGCCATCTCCAGCGCACCGAGGTTCTCGAGGCCGAGGAATACTTCTCCCCCGGCCAGAAGGGATCCTCCGCGATGCCGCACAAACGCAACCCGATCCTCACGGAGAACCTCACCGGTCTTGCGCGGCTGGTGCGCATGAGCGTCGTCCCGGCCCTGGAGAATGTCGCCCTGTGGCACGAGCGCGACATCTCGCATTCCTCCGTGGAGCGCGGAATCGCCCCGGACACCACCGTGACGCTGGATTTCGCCCTGCGTCGACTCGCCGGCGTGGTGGACAAACTGGTGGTCTATCCGGAGAACATGCTGAAGAACCTCAACCGTCTGGGTGGCCTGATCCACTCCCAGCGCGTGCTGCTGGCCCTCACACAGGCCGGCATGAGCCGCGAGGACGCCTACCGCACGGTCCAGCGCAACGCCATGCCGGTCTGGCGCGGCGAGGGTGAATTCCTCGATCTGCTGAAGAAGGACGAGGACGTCCGCGAATATCTCGACGAGAAACAGCTCGAGGAGCTTTTCGACCTCGGCTACCACACCAAGCACGTGGGAACGATCTTCCGGCGCGTCTTCGGAGAGGACGCCTCCCGGGCCTAGCGGCGGAGACACGGGCCTGACGGAAACGGAAAAGGGGGCGCCTCTCCATGGCGCCCCCTTTTCGGCATCTTCGCGGCCGCAGGGTGTTCAGCCGCCGAAAACCCAGAATTTCACGGTGTCGAAGGCACGGCTCCACATGTCCTCCGTGGCCTCCACCCCCTCCCCGGCGTAGAGAGGGAAGGTCGCGACGGTGCGCCCGTCCACGCGGATGCGCAGCACCCCCACCTTGTCGCCACGGCGCAGGGGCGCGCGCAGCGGGCCGTCGTAGACGAGCTCCGCGTCGGCCACCCGCCGCTCCTCGTCGGAGAGCCGCGTCTGGATGGTATCCTTCGCGATGAGGGGCACGGTATCCTTCACGCCGCCCCAGACGCGCGCCTGTCCCACCGTCTCGCCCGGGCCGTAGAGCACCACGGGTTTGAACTGCCGGAAACCCCAGTCGAGGATCTTGCGCGTCTCCGCCGCCCGCTCGCGTTTCGACTTCATGCCGTTCAGAACGGCGATCAGCCGGCGGCCGTCGCGCACCGCGGAGGCGACCATGCCGTAGCCGGACTCCTTGGTATGCCCGGTCTTGACGCCGTCCGCCCCAGGATACCTGCCCAGCAGGGGATCGCGATTGTACTGCTTGATGCCGTTCCACTCGAATTCCCGCTCCGAGAAGATCTTGTAGTACTCGGGAAAGACCTCGATCAGATAGCGGGTCAGCTGCGCCAGCTCGCGGGCCGTCATCCGGTGACGCGGGTCGGGAAGACCCGTGGCGTTCGCGAAGGTCGACTTCTTCAGTCCCAGCTCCCGCGCCCGCTTGTTCATCAGCTCGGCGAAGGCGTCCTCCGAACCGGCGATCCCCTCGGCGATGGCGATCGCGGCATCGTTGGCCGAGGCGATGATCACCGCGCGGATCAGGGTGCCGAGCTTTATGCGTTCGCCCGGCTTGGCGTACATGGTGGAGGAACCGGAGGGCGCTCCGCCCTTCTTCCAGGCGTTCACGGAGATTTCGAACTCGTCGTCCTCGGAGAGCACGCCCTTCTTCAGCATCTCGAAGACCACGATCATGGTCATGATCTTGCTCATGCTGGCGGGCGCCATCAGCTCGTCGGCGCGCTTGTCGAAATAGGCCTTCCCGGAGCGCGAATCGACGAGAAAGGCGTACTTCGCCTTCGTCTCGAACTTCGCCTGCGCGAAGGCCGGCCGGTGGTGCGGGAGAAGGGAGGCGGCAAGAACGGCGGCCGCCGCGAATCCCGTCGCAAGACAGCGTTTCATGGATCTTCGCTCACATGCAGTCACGGCTCCGCCCCTTCCCGCCGACATCGCAGCACGGATTATACAGCGGGGAAGAGGGCGCACAACAGGTCGCCACGCTTGTGTCGACTTCCGCATCGGGTCGGCATGTTTCCGGCAGCGCCGGATCAACCCTGGGTATATATGCCCGGATATCGGCACCTCTTCAAGAGGGCACCGCCGCTGCGGATCCGGAGGGGGAGGATTCCGGGGAAAAATCCGGAAGGGAGCCGCAGGGGCCATCCGTTGCGGCGGTCACTCCCCGCGCAGGTCCGGCGGCGTGGCCTCCTCGCGCAGCAGCCCGATGGCCTCGTCCACCTTCATGGCCTTCTGCTCCCTGGAACCGAGCCTGCGCATGTTCACCGCCTCCTCCTCGACCTCGCGCTTGCCGACGACGAGGATCACGGGCACCTTGGCCAGGGAATGCTCGCGCACCTTGTAGTTGATCTTCTCGTTGCGCAGATCCACCTCGGCACGCAGTCCCGCGGCCCTCAGCCGCTCCACCACCCGACGGGCGTAGTCGTCGGCATCGGAGGTGATGGTGGCCACGACCGCCTGCACGGGAGCCAGCCACAGGGGCAGATGTCCGGCGTGATGCTCCAGCAGAATGCCGAAGAAACGCTCCAGCGAACCGAACATGGCGCGATGGATCATCACCGGAGTGTGCTTCTCGCCGTCGGCGCCGACGTAGAACGCGCCAAAACGGCCCGGCAGGTTGAAATCGAGCTGCACCGTGCCGCACTGCCAGTCGCGCCCGATGGCGTCCCTCAGCACGTATTCCAGTTTCGGACCGTAGAAGGCGCCCTCCCCCGGATTCAGCTCGTATTCGCCGCCGGCCGCCTCCACGGCCGCCTTCAGCGCGCCTTCCGCGGCATCCCATACTTCGTCGGAACCGACACGTTTCTCCGGACGGTCGGAGAACTTGATGCGCACGTCCTCGAAACCGAAATCGCGGTAGATGTCGAGGATGAGACGGTGCACGCGGATGCATTCCTCCTCGATCTGCTCATGGGTGCAGAAGATGTGCGCATCGTCCTGGGTGAAGGAACGCACACGCATCAGGCCATGCAGCGCGCCGGAAGGTTCGTAACGGTGCACCTTGCCGAATTCCGCCATGCGCACGGGCAGATCACGGTAGCTCTTCAGACCGTGCTTGAAGATCTGAACATGGCCGGGACAGTTCATCGGCTTCAGCGCGAAGACGCGCCCGTCCTCCGTCTCCGTGACGAACATGTTCTCGCGGAACTTCTCCCAGTGGCCGGACTGTTCCCACAGCGAGCGGTCCATCATGTCCGGGGAGTTCACCTCCACGTATCCGGCCCGCTGCTGCACGCGGCGCAGATAGTTCATGAGCTCGCGGAACACGGTCCAGCCCTTCGGATGCCAGAACACCGAACCCGGGGCTTCCTCCTGGAAGTGGAACAGGTCCATCTCGCGCCCGAGACGGCGATGGTCGCGCTTCTCGGCCTCCTCCAGCCTGTGCAGGTACTCCTTGAGCTGCTTCCTGTCCGCCCACGCGGTCCCGTAGATGCGGGTGAGCATGGGCCGGTTCGCGTCTCCCCGCCAGTAGGCTCCGGCAACCTTCATGAGCTTGAAGGCGTCGCCGATCTTGCCGGTGGACGGCAGGTGCGGCCCGCGGCAGAGATCGAACCATTCGCCCTGGGAGTAGATCTTGACCTCCTCGTCCTCGGGAATGGCCTCGATCAGCTCCACCTTGAACTCCTCGCCCATGTCCCGGAAGATGCGGATCGCCTCGTCGCGCGGCACCACCTTCTTGGTGAACGGCGCGTTGCGGGCGATGATCTCGCGCATCTTCTTCTCGATCTTCGGCAGATCCTCCGTGGTGAACGGCTCATTGCGGAAGAAGTCGTAGTAGAAGCCGTTCTCGATGACGGGACCGATGGTCACCTGCGTGCCGGGATAGAGCTCCTGCACCGCCTCCGCCATGACATGCGCCGCATCGTGGCGGATCAGCTCCAGTCCTTCCGGATCCTCCCGGGTGATGATGCGCACCTCCGCGTCCTTTCCGACGGGATCCGACAGGTCGCGCAGCTCGCCGTCCACCTCGATGGCCAGCGCTTTCTTGTAGAGGGACTTGGATATCGACTTCGCCACGTCCTCCCCGGTCGCATCGTCCGGATATTCGCGCGTGGAGCCGTCGGGAAAGGTCAGAGTGATCATCGGTGCGTCTCCTTGCTCAGTCTCTGCCTACGGATGCAGGTAAGCGTCTTCCCCGAGCGGCATGCTGCAGCCCGCGGGAGCATATTTTTCCGCATGCGTCCGGAAGATCACGTTTGCGGCGAAAATCCGATGCAGCCGCCGGGAATGCCGGAAATCCGGAAGGACTCGCAGGCGGATCATGGCTTATTGCGCGCCTCGGACGGGAAGGTCAAGAGGCAACGACCACGCCGTTCCTTTGTGAAAGGTTAACGGCTCGCATCGATCCGGGATTGAAAATCCGCATACTGCGCAACCGATCATTAACCTTAATGACGCATAAATGGCAGCAGGAAGACAACCACAACACTGGTCAGGACCTATTGCCATGAACACCAGACATGTTTCCATAGCGGCCCTCGCCCTCTTCATCACCGCGGCCCTCGCCCCTTCCGCCTCCGCGGCGGACCTTGCGCCTCCGCCTCCGCCTCCCGCCGCTCCCGAGATCCGTCCCACGATGACCGACTGGACGGGCCCCTACGCCGGCGCGGTCGCGGGCGGCACCTGCATGGACGCCGACACCACGGTCACCGTTCATGACAACACCGGCGCCGGCACGGACACCACGACCGACCCGACCCTGAACGGATGCGGCTTCTCCGGAGGCTTCGTCTACGGCTTCAACTACCAGATCGACCAGGCGGTGGTCGGCGTCGAGGGCGACTTCGTCTGGGGCTCGGACAAGACCGGCGAGCACTACGACTACACCGCCGCCGGCGACAAGATCGGCGAGTACTATAACATCGACTGGATGACCACCATCCGCGCCCGGGCCGGATGGCTGATGAACAGCGATACTCTGGCCTACGTCACCGGCGGCGTGGCGTGGATGCGCGGCGGCATGGAAGACATCCTGACCGGCCAGGAGATCAGGAAGACCCACACCGGCTTCGTGGTTGGTGGCGGTCTGGAACACGCCTTCACCGAAAATCTCCATCTCCGGGCCGAATATCTGTTCTACGGTTTCAAGAAGAAGAATTACGGTCCCTACAATTGCGCCGCCGGCAGCGGATGCGATCCGAACGGGGACGGTGACGACGGTGCGACCGTCAATGCCGTGGCCGACATGGAGGCCATCCACAGCTTCCGCGTCGGTGTCACCTGGAATTTCCCGGTTTCGACCTGGTGAAAGAGCGCCGGAACCACGGCACCAGGCAGTTGTGACGCAGGGGGAAAGGCCGGTCCGTCCATGTGACGGGCCGGTCATTCTTCATCCGGACCCGCTTCCATCATCCTTTCTCGCCCTCTCCCCGTTTTCCCCGCCGGGGCAGGCCCCGAAACGCCTGTAGCGCCAGAACATCGGATCGTACCGGGGCACGCCCGCCTCCGGCACCGGGTCGAAACCGTGCGTGCCGAAGGGATGGCAGCGCAGCACGCGCCAGAAGCCCAGCCAGAATCCGGCCCAGGCGCCATGCATCCGGATCGCGTCCATGGTGTAGTTCGAGCATGTCGGCAGATGCCGGCAGCTGCGCCCGATGAAGGCGGAGAGGGTGAGCTGGTAGATCCGTATCAGCACCAGCATCACCGCCGCCACGGCTCCCGGCCGTTCCCTTCCGGCCTCCCGCGTCATCCCCTTCCGGCCTCCTCCAGAGCCCGGCAGACGGCATCGAAGGGCAGCAGCACCGAATCATGGCGCTCCGGCACGTCCCGCACGGGTATGAACACGGACAGGTCCCTCCACGCGCCATCGGGTGGAGGAGCACCCTCCCTCAGCATCGCCCGCAGGGCATCCCGGACCGCATGCATCTCCGCTGCCGTTCTTCCTCTCACGTGCCGCCCCAGCACCGCGGCGGAGGCCTGGGCCAGCGCGCAGGCTTCCACGCGTTGGGCGAAATCCGCTATGACCTCTCCGTCCAGCGTCAGGTCCACGGCGATACGCGATCCGCAAAGACGCGACCGCAGGGACACGGAGGCATCCGGATCACGCAGTCGGCCGATGCGGGGAATGTCGCAGGCCAATGCCAGAATCCCGGGCGTGTAGAGTTCCTCGATCTTCATGCCATGCATCCTAATGCGCCCGCGGACTTTTCGCCATCCGGCGCGGGCGGGCGGCCTTTTTCCTTGACCTTTGCGCCCTGCGCTTACTAGAGAATGGCGCGACAACCAGCAACATTCACTCCTGCGTTGCCCGTCCTGCCGCGATCCGAGCGGCGAAGGCGGGACTGCGCGGCCTTATCCGGGAAACGTAGCATGAAGGCCAAAACCACCAAGACCATCCCCGAGATCGGCAAGGGTCCCGACGTGAAACGTCCTTCGGCCGAGGAGGCCATGGAGGCTGTGCGCACGCTCATCGCCTGGGCCGGGGACGATCCGGACCGCGAGGGACTGAAGGACACCCCCAAGCGCGTCATAAAGGCGTTCCGGGAGTTCTTCGCCGGCTACGACGAGGATCCGCGCGCCGCCCTCTCGCGCACCTTCGAGGATGTCGGGGGATACGACGACATCGTGATGCTGCGCGACATCGAGTTCGCGTCCCACTGCGAGCACCACATGGTTCCCTTCATCGGCCGCTGCCACATCGCCTACCTCCCCGACGACAAGGTGGTGGGCATCTCCAAGCTGGCCCGCGTGCTCGACATCTTCGCCAAGAGGCTGCAGACGCAGGAGACCATGACGGCCCAGATCGCCCACGCCATCGACCAGCAGCTGAAGCCGAAGGGCGTCGCCGTGTTCATCGAGGCGGTGCACATGTGCATGTCGCTGCGCGGGGTCGAGAAGCGCAACGTGGCCACCGTGACCACCGAGTTCCTGGGGGCCTTCCGCGAGGATCCGGCGCTCCAGGTGCGGTTCATGGAGCTCGTGCGCACGCCCTCCGAACCCTTCGCCCTCTAGGCGCACCGGACGGGAGGCCTCCCATGCCCTCTCCCTTCGCCCCGCGGGGCGGCCGCGAGGAAATCGAGGAAGGTACGACCTTCTCGCCGAAATTCGACGGTGACGGCCTCATCCCCGCCATCGCCACCGACGCGTCGTCCGGCGAGGTGCTCATGTTCGCCTGGATGAATGCCGAAGCCCTGCGCCTGACGCTCGACGAGGGGGTCGCCACCTTCTACTCCCGCTCGCGCGGCAGGCTGTGGAAGAAGGGCGAGACCTCCGGCGAGGTCCTGAAGGTGACGGAGGTCCGCACCGACTGCGACCAGGACGTGATCTGGCTGAAGGTCGAACCGCAGGGGCGCGGAGCCGCCTGCCACACCGGCCGCAGAAGCTGCTTCTACCGCGTCGTGAAGGCGGAGGATGGCAGGTTCCGGCTGGAGCCGGAGGATGCGGAACGGATTTTCGATCCGTCGGAAGTCTACGGCGGCGGCGCATAGCCCCGCCGCCCCGCTTTCCACCACCTTCCCGTTCGGCGGAGCGACGGATCTTGAAGTCGCTCCAGCTTCATGGAACAACATCCGCGCAACCGCGGAACATCCGGAAACATGGAGAGACCCCGGCCATGAAGCGCATTCCCGCCACCGTCATCACGGGCTTTCTGGGTGCCGGCAAGACCACCCTCATCCGTCACCTGCTGGAGAACGCCGGCGGACGCCGCATCGCCCTCATCATCAACGAATTCGGCGACATCGGCGTGGACGGCGAGCTGGTGAAGGGCTGCAACGACGCGGCCTGCGGCGCGGGCGACATCGTGGAACTGGCCAACGGCTGCATCTGCTGCACCGTGGCCGACGAGTTCATCCCCACCATGACGGCGCTTCTGGAGCGGACGGAACGTCCCGACCACATCGTCATCGAGACCTCCGGACTCGCCCTGCCCCAGCCGCTGGTGAAGGCCTTCAACTGGCCGGAGATCCGGGCCGGCGTGACCGTGGACGGCGTGATCGCCGTGGTCGACGCGCCGGCGGTGCGCGACGGGCTGTTCGCCGCCGACCCGGCGAAGGTGGACGCCCTGCGCAAGGCCGACATCAACCTCGATCACGAAAGCCCGCTGCACGAGCTGTTCGAGGATCAGCTGCGGGCCGCCGACATCGTGGTGCTCAACAAGGCCGATCTGGTGACACCGCGGGAGGCCGTGGAGCTGACGGAGCGCATCGGCCGCGAGGTGCGCCCCGGCGTGCGGGTGGTACCCGCCGATCACGGCCGCGTCGATCCCGCCGTCCTGCTCGGTCTGGAGGCCGCGGCGGAGGACGACATCGCCAGCCGTCCCACGCACCATGAACTGGAAGGCGGCGAGGACCACGATCACGACGATTTCGTCACCTTCCCCGTCACGCTGGATGGCGCGCCGTCCCGCGACGAGCTTCTGGAACGCATCCGGAAGGCCGTCACCGGGCACGGCATTCTCCGGCTCAAGGGATTCGCCGCCGTGGACGGAGCGCCGGCCCGCTTCGTCGTGCAGGCCACCGGTCCCCGGGTGGACGGCTGGTTCGACCGCCCCTGGCGCGACGGCGAACCCCGGCGCACCGAACTCGTGGTGATCGGCCTGAAGGGACTGGACGAACGGGCCGTGCGATCCGCACTGGGAGCCGGATGATGCATCTGCTGGCCGCCACATCGGGCGTCATCGGCGACGGCGAGGAGGCGGTGGATCTCGACCAGCCACCCGGCGACATCCTGATCCTCTCGGCCGCCGATTCCGAGCTGGCCGCGCTTTCCGCCGCCCATGCCGCCCTGCGGTCGGAACGGGGAAAGGAGCTTCCCTCCCTGCGCCTTGCCTCCCTTCTGGCCCTTCGCCACAACATGTCCGTGGATCTGTGGATCGAGAAGACGGCCCGCCATGCCCGGATGATCATCGCCCGCGTGCTCGGAGGCAGGGCCTACTGGACCTACGGCGTCGACGAGCTGCACGCCCTGGCGCGCCGGGAGGGCCTCCGTCTCGTTCTGCTGCCCGGTGGCGCGGCGGCGGACGAGGAACTGGTCCGGCTATCCACCGTCCCGCCGGATGTCTGCGAAGCCTTCCGCCGCCTGTTCGTCGCCGGCGGCCCGGAGAACGCGCGCGCCCTGCTCCACTATGCCGGCGCGATCCTGGAGCACGGGGAGGCCGCCGTCCCGCCGCCGGCGCCGCATCCCCTGCCCGCCGCCGGGCTCTGGCTGGATGGGCGGGTGACGACGGACCCGGAGAGGGTGCCCGGGCCTTCCGGGGGGAATGTTCCGGTCGTCTTCTACCGCGCCCTCCTGGAGGGCGGCTTCACCGCCCCCGTGGAATGCCTGGTGGAGAAACTGGAGCGGCGCGGGCTGAGGCCGCTGCCCGTCTTCGTCACGTCCCTGAAGGATCCGGCCTCCCAAGCCTTCCTCGAAGAGTTGCTGAGACGCCATCCTCCCGAGATGATCGTCAACACCACCGCCTTCGCTTCGGCCACGGAGGCGGGCGCGGCGGATCCCCTCGCCCGCGCCGGATCGCCCGTCCTTCAGGCGATCCTTTCCGGCTCGTCCGAAGAGGCCTGGCGCGGGAACCCGCAGGGACTCCCCCCGCGCGACCTGGCCATGAACGTCGCCCTGCCGGAACTGGACGGACGCATCGTCACCCGCGCCATCTCCTTCAAGAAGGACGCCATCCACGACGCGGACACGTGCTGCAACATCGTCACCTACGCGCCCCACGGGGAACGCACCGAATTCGTCGCCGAGCTCGCGGCGCGCTGGGCGCGCCTGCGCGCCACCCCGCCGCGGGAGCGCAAGGTTGCGCTGATCCTCGCCAACTATCCCAATCGCGACGGCCGCATCGGCAACGGCGTGGGATACGACACGCCCGCATCCTCCGTCGCCATCCTGCAGGCCCTGCGCGGGGCGGGCTACGACGTCCACGACATCCCGCGGGACGGCAACGCCCTCGTCGAACGCCTGCTCGCCGGCCCCACGAACGCCTCCGGCGCGCGACGCCGGACATCGGACGGAATCTCTCTGAGTCTGGAAGATTACATAAGATACTTCAATATATTGGATCACAATGTAAAGAAACAGATTGAGGAAAGGTGGGGGAAGCCGGAAGAGGATCCCTTCTTCCGGGACGGAGCATTCCACCTGCCGGTCGTCCGCATGGGCAACATCGTCTGCGCCATCCAGCCGGCGCGCGGCTACAACATCGACCCCCGGACGACCTATCACGATCCGGCCCTCGTGCCGCCGCACGGCTATCTGGCCTTCTACATCTGGCTGCGGGAGATCTTCGGCGCGCACGCCGTCGTCCACAACGGCAAGCACGGCAATCTCGAATGGCTGCCGGGCAAGGCGCTTGCGCTCTCCTCCTCCTGCTTTCCCGATGCCGTCCTCGGCCCCCTGCCCCATCTCTATCCCTTCATCGTGAACGATCCGGGCGAGGGTTCGCAGGCCAAGCGGCGCAACCAGGCGGTCGTGATCGACCACCTCATGCCGCCCATGGCCCGTGCGGAAACCTACGGCGAGCTGGCGGAACTGGAGCGCCTGATGGACGAATACTGCCAGGCCTCCGGCTTGGACGCCCGCCGCGCGCGTTCCCTGCGCCGCGACATCCTCGATCTGGCGCGGGCCTCCGCCGTGGACGCCGACGCGGGACTTTCCGGCGACGACGAGGAGGAGGATCTGGTGCGCCTGGACGCCTGGCTCTGCGAGATCAAGGAGACGCAGATCCGCAACGGCCTGCACATCCTCGGCACCGTTCCGGAGGGGCGGGAGCTGGCGGAACTTCTCGTCGCCCTGGTCCGTGTGCCCCGTGGCGACGGCACGGGACGCGACGCCTCCCTGCACCGGGCCCTGGCGGAGGACCTCGACCTCGATCTGGATCCGCTGGACTGTCCCGACCCGGCCGCGGCATGGAACGGCCCCCGTCCCGAACCGCTGCGCGACCTTTCCGGATCTCCCTGGCGCTCCGCCGGCGACACCGTGGAACGCATCGAGCTGCTCGCCCTGCGGCTGGCGGAGGCCGTGATCTCCGGCCGTCCCGCGGATGCGCCCGGAGAGGCGTCGCGCGCGGTGGTCGCGGAGATGCGCGACACCGTCCTGCCCCGGCTCGAACGGGGCGGACGCGACGAGATCGCCAACCTTCTGCGGGGATTGTCCGGACGCTTCGTCCCCCCCGGTCCCTCCGGCGCGCCGACGCGGGGACGGCTCGACGTCCTCCCCACCGGCCGCAACTTCTTCTCGCTGGACATGCGCGCCGTACCCACGCCGGCGGCATGGCGTCTCGGGCGCAAATCCGCGGAGAACATGCTCATGCGCCATTTCCAGGAGCATGGCGCATGGCCGCGGGCCATAGGCCTGTCCGTCTGGGGCACCTCCAACATGCGCACCGGTGGCGACGATATCGCCCAGGCGCTGGCCCTGATCGGCGTGCGCCCCCTCTGGGACCGCGCATCGGGACGGGTGACCGGCTTCGAGATCATGACACCGGCAGAACTGGGTCGGCCCCGCGTCGATGTGACACTGCGCATCTCCGGCTTCTTCCGCGACGCCTTCCCGGTGCAGATCGAACTCTTCGACCGGGCCGTGCGGGCCGTCGGCGCGCTGGAC
This sequence comes from uncultured Rhizobiaceae bacterium, assembly GCA_964430935.1. Classification (GTDB taxonomy): domain Bacteria; phylum Pseudomonadota; class Alphaproteobacteria; order Rhizobiales; family Aestuariivirgaceae; genus Thermopetrobacter. Next base: position 1,695 of record CAYSHK010000009.1, on the reverse strand, counting down.
GAGCCGGAAGCGGAGAATCCGATCGCCGCCCGCATGAAGCGGGAAGCGGAGCGGCATCTCGCTACCGGTCTCGACGAATCCACGGCCCGCCGTCTTGCGGGGCACAGGGTGTTCGGATCGCGCCCCGGAGCCTACGGCGCGGGGCTCCAGGCCCTGTTCGACGAGAAACTCTGGGAGACTGAGGCCGATCTGGCCGAGAGCTGGATCAACTGGGGCGGCTGGGCCTATGGCTCCGGCACCGGTGGCGAGCGCGCCGACGACCTGCTGCGCGAGCGCCTGCGGAATCTCGACGCCGTGGCGCACAATCAGGACAACCGCGAACACGACATTCTGGATTCCGACGACTACTACCAGTTCGAGGGCGGCATGGCCGCGGCGGTGAAACATGTGAAGGGCCGCCCCGTCCCCGTCTGGCACAACGACCACTCGCGCCCCGAGCGTCCCGTCACCCGCTCGCTAGAGGAGGAGGTGTCGCGGGTCGTGCGGGCCCGGGTCGTCAATCCGAAATGGATCTCCGCGATGATGCGGCACGGCTACAAGGGCGCCTTCGAAATGGCCGCCACCGTGGACTACATGTTCGCCTTCGCCGCCACAACCGGGGCGGTGGGAAGCCACCATTTCGAACTGGCCTTCGACGCCTTCATCCGCGATGATGAGGTCCGCGCATGGCTGAAGAGCAACAATCCGCACGCGCTGGACGACATGGTCGAGCGTTTCGAGGAGGCGCTGGCCCGGGGTTTCTGGCGGCCCCGCTCCAATTCCGCCGCCGTCGTTCTCCAGGAGGCAGGAACACGCAGATGAACAGGGATCCGCGGAAACACGCAGAGAAGATGGCCCGCAAGGCCGCGGCCCGCGAACGCATCATGGCCACCAAGCAGGTCGAGAGGGGCCTGCTCATCGTCCACACCGGCAAGGGAAAGGGCAAGTCCACCGCCGCCTTCGGCATGATCCTGCGCGCCCTGGGACACGGCTTTTCCGTGGCCGTCGTCCAGTTCATCAAGGGCGCGCGCGACATCGGGGAAAGAAAGGCCCTGGCCGCCTTCGGGGACAGGGTCTCGTTCTTCGCCTGCGGCGAGGGCTTCACGTGGGAGACGCGAAATCTGGAAAAGGACAGGGCTCTGGCCGCCCGGACCTGGGAGGAGGCGAAGCGGGCACTATCCGACCCCGAGGTGCGGATGGTGCTGCTCGACGAGCTGAACGTCGTCCTGCGCTACGGCTATCTGGACGTGGAGGAGGTTCTGCGGACCATCCGGGCGCGGCCGGAAATGCAGCATGTGGTGGTCACCGGACGCAACGCTCCGGACCCTCTTGTGGAGGCGGCCGATCTGGTCACGGAAATGACGCTGGTCAAACACCCCTTCCGCTCCGGCGTGAAGGCCCAGCCCGGCGTGGAATTCTGATCCGGGCGACCGGGTAGCGGCCGCGGGGAACGCCGGACGGACCCCGGGGGGGACCCGTCCGGCTGGTTCGCAAGCATCCGCTCAGAAGTACAACTAGCGGTCTCTGCCGTTCTCTTCCGCGGGCTCTTCCGCGGGAGCCGGATCGGGAGCGGCCGGGGCCTCGGGGGCCGGCTCGGCATCCCTGGCCTCGCCGCCTTCCGGTCTGGGAAGCTCGATCGTGCTCAGACACGTCACGGATCCCACGCCGCCGGTCATCTTCTTGAGATTGCCATTGTCACAGGCCGCGGGTGCGATC
>CAYSHK010000008.1:0-4982 GCA_964430935.1 uncultured Rhizobiaceae bacterium | reverse complement strand
ACGGCAAGATCAAGAACTATCAGGCCGTGGTGCCCAGCACCTGGAACGCCGGGCCGCGCGACGCCAACGACCAGATCGGCCCATACGAGGCAGCGCTGCTGGACAACCCCATCGCCGACCCGGAAAAGCCGCTGGAGGTGCTGCGCACCGTGCATTCCTTCGACCCCTGCATCGCCTGCGCCATCCACATGGTGGACACCGAACGCAACGAAATCGTGCGCGTGCGGGCGCTGTAGGAGCGGGAGCGGTTCATGAGCGTGACCGACCGGCATATCGTCGTCATCGGCATGGGCAATGTGCTCATGCAGGACGAGGGCATCGGCGTGCGTGCCGTGGAAGCGCTCCAGTGCCGATACGAGCTGCCGCCACGGGTCTCCGTCGTCGATGGCGGCACCACCGGCATGGAGCTGATGAGCGAGATACGCGGCTGCGACCATCTCATCGTCGCCGACGCCGTCAACACCGGCGCGCCGCCCGGCACGCTGGTGCGGCTGAAGGACGAAGAGGTGCCGGCCTTCTTCCAGACCAAACTCTCCAACCATCAGCTCGGCCTGTCGGACATTCTGGCCCTGCTGACGCTGGAGGAAGGCGGCCTGCCCGGCTCCGTCACCATCGTCGGCATGGTGCCTCATGAATTGAGGAACATGCTGGGCCTGAGCGCGGGCGCGCGCCGCGCCCTGCCGCGCATGGTGGAGATGCTGGCCGACGAGCTGCGGGCGCTGGGCGCGTCTCCGCGAAAGCGCGAAAGGCCCCTGCCCGGCTTCTGGGCGCGGCAGGACATGCTGGAGCGGGAAGCGCCATGTGCATAGGTGTTCCGGTGAAGGTCATCGAGACCGACGGGTTCATGGCCCTGTGCGAGGGACCGAACGGGCGCGAGCATGTCAACATGATGCTCATCGGACCGGTGCCGGAGGGTACGTGGGTGCTCGACTATCTGGGCTCCGCCCGTCAGGTTCTCAGCGAGGAGGAGGCCACGCGGCTTCTTCAGGCGCTTGAGGACATGCGCGCCATCATGCGCGGCGAGGAAGTGGACGTGGAACGGCATTTCAGGGACGCGGACCATGAACAGGTGTGAACGGCTGGCGCGACGGGTGCGCGAGGCCTACGAGCGCATCCTGAACGAACAGATGCGGGGACTGCCGCTGGTGAACGAGCGCCTGCGGGTGGAGTGCCTGCATTTCCGCCAGCTGGAGAACGGCCGCGTCGTCGGCGTGCTGATAACCCCGTGGCTGATGAACCTGGTGCTGTTTCCGGCGGAGGGTGAAAACTGGGAGGGGCTGGAGATCGGCCACAAACGGATGCACGATTTCCCTTCCGGCCGCCATGCCTTCCTCGTAAACGAGATAGAGGGTCTCGGGACCTTCCAGGCCAGAAGCCTGCATTCCCCCATGCGGAAGTTCTTCTCGCAGGATCACGCCCGCACGGTGGCGCGGCTGGCCATGGAGGAGCTGATGAAACCGCTGGATCCCGAAACGCATCTGGACGAGGAGCGGCTGGAACGTTTCATCGAAGGCGGGGACATGGCCGGGGCCGGAAACCGCGGGGAGCGGACCGCGACCCGGGCGGGGAGCGCGCGGGAGGACGATGGAGCCACGCTTCTCACCCGCCGCGATCTTCTGCGCGGAAGAACCGGAAGGAAGAACGTGGAAGCATGAACCATTCAGGGAGAGAAAAATGAAAAGAACGACCACCATCATGGCATCTGCGGCGACCCTCGTCCTTCTGACGGGGACGGCGGACGCGCACGCGCCGGTCGCGGGCGGCGTGGGCGCGGGGCTGACGCATCCCTTCACCGGTCTGGACCACCTTCTGGCCATGGTGGCCGTGGGAGTGTTCGCGGCGATGCGCCCGACGGACGGAAACGCATGGCGCGCACCGGCCCTGTTCATCCTGATGCTGACCGTCGGCGCGGGGCTCGGGCTTGCCGGAACCGCCCTGCCCTTCGTGGAAGCGGGCATCGCCCTTTCCATCGTCCTGCTGGGGATGATGATCGCCTTCGCCGGACGCCTGCCCGAGACCGCGAGTCTCGCCGCCATCGCCGCCTTCGCCCTGATGCATGGCCACGCGCACGGCACGGAGGCCACGGGCGCGGCGGGGCTGTTCGTGGCCGGCATGATCGCCGCCAGCGCCGCGCTGCACGCGGGCGGCTACGTGCTGGGCCGCGCGCTGATCGCGCGCGTGCCGCACGCGGGCTGGCTCGCCGGCGGCGCGATGGGCGCGGCCGGCCTGGCTCTGCTCGGGGCCTGACGGAAGCCGGCTCCGGGATGTCCGCGCACACGGAGGGCCGCATCCGGATACGCATCTTCCGGCCGGCCGACGGCGACCGGGCGGGAGGACTGGATGTACGCATCGTCTCCTCCCGCCCCGTCAATGCCGGAAAGCTGTTCGAAGGCAGGGAGCCCCGGCACGTCCCCGCCCTCGTGCCGTCCCTCTTCGCCGTCTGCGGCATGGCGCATCTGCTGGCGGCGCGGCTGGCGCTGGGCATCGAAGATGATGGAAGGACGCACCGGGTGGCGCGCGCCGCACTGGCGGAGACCGCCCGCGAGCATGTGCTGCACATGGCGCTGGCGCTCGGGGAGCCGCGCGCCCTCGCCCCGGCCCGCGCCCTGATGGACCTGCCCCGCGGCATGCTTCAGGACGACGCCGGCGATGGCGCACGGGAGCTGGAACACGTTCTCGAAAACGATGTGTTCGGCATGCCTCCCGGAAGCTGGCTGGAAATGGACGGCCTGCGGAAACTGCGCGATTGGGCGGCGAAGACGGATGCATTGGCGGCGCGCTGGATCGCTCCCATGCTCCGGGAGCCCATGGCCGGCGCGGGCGGTGCCGAATGCCGGCCGCTGGAGCGCCTGAATGGGGAGTTCGCCGCCGGCATGCTGCATGGCCCGCGTCATGAAGACTTCATGGCGCACCCGGAGCTGGATGGCGCGCCGGCGGAAACCGGCCCCCATGCCCGCCACCATGCGCACCCGCTGGTGGCGGCGGCGCGGCGGGCGCACGGCCCGGGCCTGCTGGCGCGCGCCATCGCCCGGCTGGTGGATCTGGCGCGCATTCCCGGGGAAAGACGCCAGGAGGGGCCGTGGGCGGCCGCGACGATCGGCGACATACGGGTGGCGCAGGTGGATTCCCCGCGCGGCCTGCTGGTGCATTCGGCCCGCTCCGACGGCCGGCGCGTCGCCGAATACCGCATCCTCGCCCCCACGGAATGGAACTTCCATCCCCGCGGCGTGGCCCGGCGGGCCATTGCATCCCTGCACGTCATCGGTGATGATGGGAAACTCGAGACAACCGCGCATGCGGTGGCGGAGGCCGTGGACCCCTGCGTGGGGTTGGACATCCGGGTGATGCGCCATGCATGAGATGTCCATATGCGAAAGCCTGCTGCAGATCATCGAGGAACAGGCCGCGCAACACGGCTTCTCGAAGGTGCTGAGGGTGCGCCTTGAAATCGGCCCGCTGGCCGGGGTGGAAACCGAGGCTCTGCGCTTCTGCTTCGACGCGGTCTGCCGCGACAGCGTGGCGGAAGGCGCCGAGCTGGAGATCATCGCGCCGCCCGTCACCGGCTGGTGCATGGACTGCGCGCAGCAGGTGGACGTGCGGGAGCGTTTCGGCCCATGCCCCCGCTGCGGCGGCCATCGGGTGCACGTGGAAGGCGGACGGGAATTGCGGATCATGGACCTGGAGGTGGAGTGATGTGCACGGTTTGCGGCTGCGGAACGGGCAGCATGGAAAAGACGGACGGCAAGCACGAACACGGGCACGGCCATCGTCACGAGCACGACCATGACCATGGCCATCATCACCACCACCATCATGAAGACGGCACGCACGACTACGGCGCCGGCCCCGCCCGCGCCCACGCGCCGGGCATGAGCCAGGAGCGCATGATCCGCATCGAGCAGGACATCCTGTCCAAGAACGACCAGTACGCCGCCGCCAACCGCCAGTGGCTGGGCGAACGCGGCGTGCTGGCGCTGAATCTCGTCTCCGGCCCCGGCGCGGGCAAGACCACCCTGCTGTGCAGAACCATCGAAATGCTCTCCGGCAGGGCCCCCGTGGCCGTCATCGAGGGCGATCAGCGCACCGCCAATGACGCCGAGCGCATCCGCGCCACCGGCGCGCCGGCCATCCAGATCAACACCGGCAAGGGCTGCCATCTGGACGCCCACATGGTCGGCCACGCCATGCGGGAGCTGCCCCTCGGGAACGGCGGTGTGCTGTTCATCGAGAATGTCGGCAATCTCGTCTGCCCCGCCGCCTTCGACCTGGGCGAGGCGCACAAGGTGGTTCTGCTTTCCGTCACCGAGGGCGAGGACAAGCCGGAAAAATACCCGGACATGTTCCATGCCTCCTCCCTCATGCTGCTGACCAAGGCCGACCTGCTGCCCCATGTGGACTTCGACGTCGAACGCTGCATCGCCCTCGCCCGGCGTGTCAATCCGCGCATCCAGGCGCTCACCGTTTCGGCCAAAACCGGCGAGGGCATGCGGGCCTGGCTCGACTGGCTGGACGCCGCCCTGCGCATGGTCCGCGCCACCGCCGCGGCGGGCATGCCGGCGGATGGGGAGGCCTGACCATGTGCCTTGCGGTTCCGGCGGAGGTGCTGAAGGTGGAGGGCGAGGAGGCGGTGGTCTCTCTTCAGGGTGTGCGCAAGCGCATTTCCGTGGCGCTGCTGGAGAATGTCTCGCCCGGCGACTTCGTGCTGGTGCACGTCGGTCATGCCCTTTCCGTCATCAGCCCGGAGGAGGCCCGGCGCACGCTGGAAATGATGGCGGAGCTTTCCGCCGGCGGAGAAGGCCGGACGCTATGAAATACGTGGATGAATTTCGCAACCCCGTGCTGGCGCGCAGGCTGGCGGAAAGGATCGCCGCCGAGGCGGATCCTGAGCGCTCCTACCACATCATGGAGTTCTGCGGCGGCCACACCCATGCCATCTTCCGTTATGGCGTTCAGGATCTGATGCCGGAGAACGTGCATTTCGT
>CAYSHK010000007.1:0-27165 GCA_964430935.1 uncultured Rhizobiaceae bacterium | reverse complement strand
TATGGCGGAGAGGGTGGGATTCGAACCCACGGTGCCCAGGGGGCACAACGGTTTTCGAGACCGCCCCGTTCGACCACTCCGGCACCTCTCCGCAAGCCGCAGGCCGTGCACTGCGGGAGCGCACATCACATAGCGCAGCGGTGGGCCCGCAACAAGAGGGGAAAGGCAAAAAATCGCCCCTTCCCGGCATCCCGCGGACGAGAACGGAGGAAACGATTTCCGACCTTTCCGCCCGGAATTGGTGTGGATCCGATTTTCTTTCAATCACAACAACTTGCGACGGATTGTGGAGAGGTGGATTCATCCGGATGCTTGATTTTTCGCGGATTCATGGCCACATAAGGGGCCGGAACGCATCCTGCGGGGATGCCGCCAAAGCATGATCGAAAGGGGCGCCATGACCGAACGCAGCAGCATTTCCACCTGCCCGACGCCGCCGAAAAACCGGTATTCAGGCGTGGACTACCGCGCCGAAATCGAGCGGCTGCGCAAGGAGAAGAACGCCGTCATCCTCGCCCACTACTACCAGGAGGGCGAGATCCAGGACATCGCCGACTTCGTCGGGGATTCCCTCGACCTCTCGCGCAAGGCGGCTGCGACGGACGCGGACATGATCGTCTTCTGCGGCGTGCGCTTCATGGGCGAAGTGGCGAAGATCCTGTCGCCGGAGAAGAAGGTGGTCATTCCGGACATGGAGGCCGGATGTTCGCTGGAGGAGGCATGTCCGGCGGAGGAACTGCGCAAGTTCCGCGAGGAGCACCCCGACCACCTGGTCGTCACCTACATCAATTCCTCCGTGGAGGTGAAGGCGCTGTCGGACTACATCGTCACCTCCTCCTCGGCCCTGACCATCCTCGACGCCATTCCCGAGGACAGGCCCATCCTCTTCGCCCCGGACCGCCATCTCGGCAGCTGGGTGAAGCGCAAGACGGGCCGCGACATGGTGCTGTGGCCGGGCTCCTGCATCGTCCACGAGGACTTCTCCGAGGAAGCCCTTCTGGAGCTGAAGAGGAAGCATCCGGACGCGCCCGTGGCGGCCCATCCGGAATGCCCCTTCTCCATCCTGCGGCACGCCGACATGGTGGGCTCGACGAAGATGATCCTCGACTTCGTGCTCGAGCGGCCGGAGAAGGAATTCATCATCGCCACCGAGCAGCACATCATCCACCAGATGAAGAAGGCGGCTCCGGACAAGACCTTCATTCCGGCGCCGGGGCTGGACGGCGACTGCAAATGCGCGACCTGTCCCTACATGGCGCTGAACACAATGGAGAAGCTGTGGCTGGCGCTGCGGGACGAGCGGCCGGAGATCGTCATCGACGAGGAGCTGCGCCGGGCGGCGCTGGTGCCGCTGCAGCGCATGCTCGACATCACGGCGGCGGCGGCGAAGAGGGACGCGGCCTGAAGCGCCCCATCCGGGCCTCGCCGCGCCCGACCGCCCATCATCACGAGGAACCGTCGCAATGCCCCTCCCTCCCCTTCCCCTGGGTCTGACGGAAGACGACACGGACGCCATCATCACCCGGGCCCTGGACGAGGATCTGGGCGAGGCGGGCGACATCACCTGCGCGGCGGTCATTCCGCCGGAGGAGCGGTTCATCGGGATCATGGCGGCGCGGGAGGATCTGGTGGTGGCCGGTCTACCCGTCGCTGCGAGGGTCTTCGCCCGCCTGTCGCCGGACATCGGCTTCCTTCCGGAGGCGGAGGACGGCGACCACGTGACCGCGGGCGCCGTTCTCGCGCGACTCGAGGGACCGGCGGCGGCCCTGCTTTCCGCGGAGCGGGTGGCGCTCAACTTCCTGCAGCACCTCTCCGGCATCGCCACGGAGACGCGGCGCCACGTGGAGGCCATCCGGGGCACCGGCTGCGTGCTGCTGGACACCCGCAAGACCACGCCGGGGCTGCGGCGGCTGGAGAAGTACGCCACGCGCATGGGGGGCGCGAGCAACCACCGCATGGGGCTGCACGACGCCATTCTCATCAAGGACAACCACATCGCCGTGACCGGCTCCGTCGCTGAAGCGGTCCGCCGGGCGCGGGCGGCGGGCCATGCGCAGGTGGAAGTGGAATGCGACACGCTGGAGCAGGTCCGCGAGGCCGTCTCCGTGGGCGTGGAGCGCATACTGCTCGACAACATGGATCCGCCCCTGCTGCGCGAAGCTCTGAAGATCGTCGGGGACAGGGCGCAGACGGAGGCCTCCGGCGGCATCACGCTGGAGAACATCCGCGCGGTCGCCGCCACCGGAGTCGATTTCATTTCCGTGGGCCGCATCACCCAGTCCGCGCCCGCCGTGGACATCGGACTGGACTGGGAACGGGAACCTCTGTGATCCCGCTTCGCCCGGAACGGCGGCGCGATCCGCGACGACCGCCCTTCCGCCTCCCGGCAGCATGTCCGCCCTTCCCGACGGGTGCGCGCCCTGGACGGTGGAAGACGGCGCGCGTGCCATTTTTCGGCGGACGGCGAGACAGGCGCCGCATTTTTCGCCTATAAAGCCCGCATGCAACAGGAACATCTCTTCGACGTGACGGTCATCGGCTCCGGCGCCGCGGGGCTGGATCTGGCACTGAACCTCGCGGAGGCGGGCGTTCGGGTGGCGGTGCTGTCCAAGGTGGAGCTGGAGGAGACCAACACCTGGCACGCCCAGGGCGGCATCGCGGCGGTTCTGGATCCGGAGGACGACTTCGAGGCCCATGTCCGCGACACGCTGGACGCCGGGGCGGGACTTTGCGACGAGCGGGCCGTGCGCTTCGTGGTGGAGAACGCGCCACGGGCCATCGAACGGCTGGTGCGCCACGGTGCGAAGTTCACCCGCGGCGAGGACGGCCGATACCATCTGACCCGCGAGGGCGGCCATTCCGCGCGGCGCATCGTGCACGCCGCCGACGCGACGGGACGCGAGATGGAGGAGACGCTGGCCTCCCGCGCCCGCAGGCATCCGAACATCCGAATCTTCGAGCACCACATGGCGGTGGACCTCATCCGCGAGCACGTGCCCATGAAGGGACTGGGGCGCATCGCCGGCGTATACGTCCTCAACCGCAGGGAGCGGCGGGTGGATCTCTTCCGTTCCCGCATCGTCGCGCTGGCGACGGGCGGAGCCAGCAAGGTCTACCTCTACACGACGAACCCCGACATCGCCACCGGCGACGGCATCGCAATGGCCTGGCGCGCCGGATGCCGCATCGCCAACATGGAGTTCGAGCAGTTCCATCCCACCTGCCTCTACCATCCGCAGGCCAAGGCGCAGCTGATCTCCGAGGCGGTGCGCGGCGAGGGAGGCAAACTGCTGCTGCCCGACGGCGAGCGCTTCATGCCCCGTTTCGATCCCCGGGCCGAACTGGCTCCGCGCGACATCGTGGCGCGCGCCATCGACCACGAAATGAAGCGTCTCGGCATCGACTGCGTATATCTGGACATCAGCCACAAGCCCGCGGACTTCATCGTCTCCCATTTTCCGAACATCCACGCCGCCCTGCTGAAATTCGGCATCGACATGACGAAGGAACCCATCCCCGTGGTTCCGGCGGCGCACTACACCTGCGGCGGCATCGTGGTGGACCTGAACGCCCGGACGGACATCGAAAACCTCTACGCCGTCGGCGAAACCACCTACACCGGCCTTCATGGCGCCAACCGCATGGCCTCCAACTCCCTGCTGGAATGCCTGGTCTTCGGCGAGGCGGCCGCGCGGGACATCCTGAAGCGGCTGGACGACATTCCGCCGCCGCCGCCCCTGCCCCATTGGGACGAATCCCGGGTGACGGATTCCGACGAGATGGTGGTCGTCTCGCACAACTGGGACGAGATCCGGCGCTTCATGTGGGACTACGTGGGCATCGTGCGCACGACCAAGCGGCTGGAGCGCGCCCGCCACCGCATCGAACTGCTGCAGCGCGAAATCGCCGAATACTACGGCGGCTTCCGGGTCACCGCGGACCTGCTGGAGCTGCGCAACCTCGCCGACGTGGCGCACCTGATCATCCGCTCCGCGCTGCGCCGCAAGGAGAGCCGGGGGCTGCACTACATACTGGACCATCCGGAACCCAGGGAAAGCCAGCGGCATCCGACGGTGCTCGTCCCGGAGCGCTTCTCCGGCTGCTGAGCGGAAAACCACTTCCGTCCCGTGCGCATGGCCCCGGACAGCCGGAGGCCGGGATTGCCGGCATTGAACCGGGGAGCGGATTGGGGCGCGTCATGTCCCCCCGTCATTCCCATGGAAAGCGGGAATCCATGCGCATACGGGCTTCTGCACGATTTGTCCTATTGCCGGCGGAGGCGCGGAGTGGCATCTCTTGCGGCAAATCGAAACCATGCTTTTCCGCAGGAGATCCCATGACCATCATCGCACCGTTTCGCGGCCTCAGGCCCGCCCGGGGACGGGAAGCCGACGTCTGCGCCCCGCCCTACGACGTGCTCAATTCCGCCGAGGCGCGGGAACGCGCGGCCGGAAAGCCCTGGAGCTTCCTGCACGTCTCCAAGCCGGAAATCGACCTGCCGGAGGACATCGACCCCTACGACGACGCCGTATACGCCAAGGCGGCTGAGAACTTCCGGAAGATGATCGACGAGGGCATCCTGATCCGCGAGGAAAGGCCCGTCTATTTCGTCTACCGGCTCGTCTGGGGAGATCACGAGCAGACGGGTCTCATCGCCGGAGCTTCGGTGGCGGACTACGATAGCAACCGCATCCGCAAGCACGAGCATACCCGTCCGGTGAAGGAAAACGACCGCGTGCGGCAGGTGGAGGCGGTCAACGCCCACACCGGCCCGGTGATGCTGGCCTCTCCCGACTCCGACGAGATCGAGCGGCTTCTTGCCCGGGCCTCCGAGGGGGCGCCGGAGCTGGACGTCACGGCGGACGACGGTATCCGGCACAGCATCTGGGTGGTGCGCGACGAAGACCTGATACGTAAGCTCACGGATGCGTTCGAGGCCCTGCCGGCGCTCTACATCGCCGACGGACACCACCGTTCCGCCGCCGCCTCGAGGGTCTGCGCGAAACGTGCGGAGGCCGAACCGGACAACATGGACGCTCCGTGGCGGCGCTTCCTCTCGGTGATCTTCCCCGCGCGCCAGATGAAGATCCTGGACTACAACCGCGTCGTGCGCGACCTGAACGGCATGGACGAGGCGGAATTCCTCGATGCCGTGCGAAGGATCTTCCGGGTGACGGAGAGCACGGAGCCGGTGAAGCCGGAAAGGCCGGGCGTCTTCGGCATGTACGTCGGCGGCCGCTGGTACAGGCTGGAGGCGCCGGAGGGACTGGTCGACACGAACGATCCACTGGCGCGGCTGGACGTGAGCATCCTCCAGGACAATCTGCTGGCCCCGGTGCTGGGAATCGCGGATCCGCGCACCAGCGAACGCATCGACTTCGTCGGCGGCATGCGCGGCCTGAAGGAGCTGGAGCGGCGCGTGGATTCCGGCGAGATGGCGGTGGCCTTCTCCCTGCATCCCACCTCCATGGACGACCTGATGCGGGTGGCCGACGCCGGCGAGGTCATGCCGGCCAAGTCCACGTGGTTCGAGCCGAAGCTCGCCGACGGGCTCGTCTCCCTGCCGCTGGACTGAAGCGCGACTCCGCTCAGGCCGGAGGCGTCCATTTCTCCCGCATGGTGACCAGTTCCTCGGCGGCCGTCGGGTGGACGGCGATGGTGGCGTCGAAGTCGGCCTTCCTCGCCTTCGCCTTCAGCAACACGCCCAGAAGCTGCACCAGCTCCCCGGCGTCGGGGCCGAGGATGTGCGCGCCCAGCACCACGTCCGTCTCCGGGTGGACGATCAGCTTCATGAACATCTTCTCCTCCCGCCCCGAGAGGGTGTTCCTCATGGGGCGGAAGCGCGTCTTGTAGATGTCCACCTCGCCATGCCGCTCGCGGGCCTCCGCCTCGGTCAGGCCGACGGTGCCGATCTCGGGCTGCGAGAAGACCGCCGTCGGGACGACGGAATAGTCCAGAGGCGGAATGTCCAGCCCCCCGAACACCCTGTCGGCGAAGGCGTGCCCTTCGCGGATGGCCACGGGGGTGAGCTGGCAGCGGTTGGTCACGTCCCCCACCGCCCAGATGTGCTCCGCCGAGGTGCGGTTGTACTCGTCCACCCTGACGGCGTCGTTGGCCACGACCTCCACACCCGCCTTCTCCAGATGCAGGTCGAAGGTGTTCGGTTCGCGGCCGGTCGCGTACATGACCTCGGCCACGCGCACCTCCTCGCCGTTCGCGCAATGCACGGTGTAGCCCCCGGCGCCCCCGTCGTGGCGTTCGATGCGGTCGACGACGGCATGGGTGAGGATGTTGACGCCTCTGCGGCGCATTTCCTCCGACAGATGGTCGCGCAGGTCGTCATCGAAACCGCGCAGGATCCGCGGGCCGCGATAGAGCAGATGGACGCGCGCACCCAGACCGTTGAAGATGCCGGCGAACTCCACGGCGATGTAGCCTCCGCCGATGATGGCGATGGATTCCGGCAGATGCTTCAGATGGAACGCCTCGTTGGAAGTGATGGCGAAGGCGGCGCCGGGCACGTTGTGCGGCACATGCGGGACGGCCCCGGTGGCGATGAGAATGCGGGCGGCGGTGACCGTGCGTTCCTCGTTGACGAGAAACAGTTCGTGCGGCCCCGCGAACTCGGCCCGGGAATGGATGATCTCCACCCCGGCGTTCCGCAGTCCCTTCATGTAGAGACCGTTCAGGCGGTCGATCTCCGCATCCTTGCGGGCAACCAGGGTCGGCCAGTCGAAGCGGGCGGCCTCCTGTCCCGACCAGCCGAAGCCGCGTGCGTCCTCGAAATGCTCCGAATACTGCGATGCGTAGACGAACAGTTTCTTCGGCACGCATCCGCGTATGACGCAGGTGCCGCCGACGCGGTATTCCTCGGCAACGGCCACCTTCGCGCCGTAACCTGCCGCGATGCGCGCCGCGCGCACGCCGCCGGATCCGGCTCCGATGACGAAAAGGTCGTAGTCGTAGGCCATGGGAACATCCTCCGCGTCCGCCGCCCCGTTGCGGACGGACCGGGTTGGAGTGGCTCATGCGGCGGGGCGCGTCAAGAGGCCCGGCGGCATCCTTCCGTCCTGCAGGGACGCCGGATCAGGGCGTCAGCGTCCGCACGCCGTCCTCTCCGGCGACCAGGGCCACGGAGGCGATGCCGGTGAACAGTCCCTGCTCCACCACGCCGGGAATGGCGATCAGCGCATCGGCCAGCTTCTCCGGCGTGACGATGTGGCCGAGATGGCAGTCCACGATCAGGCCGCCGTTGTCGGTGACGAAGGTCTCGCCGTCCCTTTCGCGGATCTTCAGCTCGCCGGACATGCCCAGCGCCTCGATGGCGGCGCGGATCTTCAGAACCGTGGCGCGGGCGCCGAAGGGCAGAATCTCCACCGGCAGCGGAAAGCGGCCGAAGGTCTCCGCCGTCATGTGCTTGGAGGCGTCCGCGATGACCACCATGCGCCGGGACGACGACGCGACGATCTTCTCCCGCGTCAGCGCGCCTCCGCCGCCCTTGATGAGCACGAGCCCCTCCGGCAGGATCTCGTCCGCGCCGTCCACGGTCACGTCGAGCTCCGGTTCCTCCTCCAGCGTGGCCAGCGGAATCCCCAGCGCCCGCGCGCGTTCCTCGGAAGCGATGGACGTGGGCACGCAGACGACGTTCAGTCCCTCCTTCACCCGCGCTCCCAGCGCGTCGATGAAATGGTTGGCCGTGGAACCCGTCCCCAGGCCCACCTTCATGCCGTCCTCGATGTAGTCCAGCGCCGCGACGGCCGCGGCCTTCTTCTGCTCCTCAGGGGTCATCGACATCCCTCCTTCCTCGATTCCTTCTCCCTTTCCGCCCGTTATAGCGGCGCGGATGCCGCAGGGAAACGGGGCAGGTTGTCAGGGGGCGGGAAGGCCGGCTCCCCGACGGGGGGCGGGTAGCGGATTGCGGGCGGCGACGGCGCAAGGGCCGGGATGGCATCCCGGCCCCGGGTCACATGCAATGGCGCGGATCAGTCAGGGTCTGCGGCAGGGAGGACGCCCCCACTCCACGCATCTGTAGTCGAATTTGACGCATTTGCCGTTTTCCTTCCTGATACAGATGCTTTCCCATTTCTTGCAGCAGGTATCCATGGTCTTTCCGCCGAGACACAGCCTGACCGCCTCGGCTCTTGCGTTCCCGGCCGGTGTCTGAGGGTGCGACGGAACGGTCCGGGCATTCGCCGTGGCCACTCCCAGAAGCGCGCCCAGGGTGAGAAGAAGAATCGTCTTTCCCATGACTTTCCTCCATTCCCGTCGCTTCGTCCCCCTTCCGTGGATGCACGGCATGGATGGGCATGGCCGGATGATCCGGCTTACACCCCGCCGACGAGCATGTATTTCAGTTCCGTGAACTCCTCCACGCCGTGGCGGGAGCCCTCGCGGCCCAGGCCGGATTCCTTGACGCCTCCGAAGGGGGCCACCTCCGTGGAGATGATGCCCTTGTTGATGCCCACGATGCCGTATTCCAGCCCCTCGCCGACGCGCAGGATGCGCCCCATGTCCCGGGCGTAGAAGTAGGCGGCGAGGCCGTAGTTGGTGTCGTTGGCCAGACGGATGGCCTCCTCCTCGGTGTGGAAGCGGTAGAGCGGCGCCACGGGGCCGAAGATCTCCTCGTTGGTCACGCGCATCTCCGGTGTCACGTCGCACAGGATGGTGGGCTGATAGAAGGTGCCGCCCAGCTCGTGGCGGTGACCGCCGGTGACGACGCGGGCGCCCTTGGCCTTCGCGTCCTCCACCAGTTCCTCGACCTTCCTTACCGCCGCCTCGTTGATGAGCGGCCCCTGGGTGACGCCTTCCCGCGTGCCGTCGCCAACCTTCAGGGCCTGCACCTTCGCGGCCAGCTTTTCGGCGAATGCGTCGTAGACGGCGTCCTGCACCAGAATGCGGTTGGCGCAGACGCAGGTCTGACCCGCATTGCGGTATTTCGAGGCCAGAGCCCCCTCCACGGCGGCGTCGAGATCGGCGTCGTCGAAGACGATGAACGGCGCGTTGCCGCCCAGTTCCAGCCCCACCTTCTTCACCGTGTCGGCGCACTGCCTCATCAGCAGCTTGCCCACCTCGGTGGAACCCGTAAAGGTCAGCATACGCACCTTCTCCGAGCCCGTCAGAACGGAACCGATGACGGAAGCCTTTCCGGTGACCACGTTGAAGACGCCCTTCGGTATGCCGGCGCGGTCGGCCAGCTCGGCGAGCGCCAGAGCGGAGAGCGGCGTCTCGGAAGCCGGCTTGATCACGATGGTGCAGCCGGCGGCCAGCGCCGGGCCTGCCTTGCGGGTGATCATGGCATTGGGGAAGTTCCACGGCGTGATCGCCGCCACCACGCCCACCGGCTGGCGCAGAACCATGATGCGGGCGTCCGGGAACGGCGAGGGGATGATTTCGCCGTAGAGCCGCTTGGCCTCCTCGGCGGCGAATTCCACGAACGACGCCCCGTAGACCACCTCGCCGCGCGCCTCGGCCAGCGGCTTGCCCTGTTCCGTGGTCATGATGAGCGCCAGATCGTCGGCGTGCTCCATGATGAGCTCGTACCACCAGCGCAGGATGCGGGCGCGTTCCTTCGCCGTCTTGGCGGCCCATGCCTTCTGCGCGGCGTCGGCTGCGTCGATGGCGGCCCGCGTCCGCTCCACGTCCAGCACCGGAACGGCGGCGATCTCCTCGCCGTTCGCGGGGTTGGTCACGGTCAGGCGCTCGTCGGTGCCGATCCATTCGCCGTCGATGTAGCAGTCCTCCTTGAGCAGCGTCGGATCGTGCAGCATGTCGCGCAGGGACTTCTTCATGGCGGTCTCTCCCATGGGATGCTTTCCGATTTGGAGGTGTCGTCCCTTCTGTATCACGGGCGCGGACGCGAAACCACACCGGGCGCACGGCTGGCCGGACGGATTGGAGATTTCTGGATCGGCGGAAAATGCCGGAGCGGAAGACGCTTCGGGCCGATGTCCGGGGCACGCCCGTGCACGGGTCGAGGCATGGGAGCATGCCTCCGTTCCCCTTCGGCGCTCCCGCCGCCATTTCGGCATTGACTCGGCGCGTCAGGCGGGTATGCCTCGGGCATGGCATCGCACTTCACAATCGTCTTCGACCTCGACGGCACACTCGTCGACACGGCTCCCGACCTGATCGCGGTGACGGATCGCATGCTCGCCTCCATGGGGTGCGGGCCGGTGCCCGAGGAAGCCGGACGCATCGCCGCCGGACAGGGGGCGCGGGCGCTGATCTCCGCGGGGCTCGCCGCGCATGGCAGACCTCTTCCACCGGAAGGGGAATGGCCGGAGCTGATCGCCGAGTTCATCCGGATCTACGCCGGGCGCATCGCGGAACGCTCGCGTCCCTTCGAAGGCATGCACGAAGTGGTGCGGCATTGCCGCGCGGCCGGTTTCGGGCTCGCCGTATGCACCAACAAGAAGGACTTTCTGGCCGAATCCCTGCTGCGGACGCTGGGCATGGCGGAGGACTTCCACGCCATCGTGGGCGCCAACACGCTCGGCGTCGGCAAACCCGACCCCGCGCCCCTGCTGCATGGCATCGCGCGTGCCGGCGGCAGGCCGGAGCGGGCGCTGCTGCTGGGGGATTCGACGGCGGACGTCCTGGCGGCACGGGCCGCCGGTACGTTCTCCGCTCTGGCCCGCTGGGGCTATCTGGACCGTCCCGCCGCCGCCTACCAGGCGGATTTCACCGTGGAGACGGCATCGGAGACGCTCGCCCTCATCGAGGAGCTGGCGGCGACCAGTCCCTGAACGTGCGATCCCACATGCGGTCCAGCCACGCGACGA
Organism: uncultured Rhizobiaceae bacterium; assembly: GCA_964430935.1. Taxonomy (GTDB): domain Bacteria; phylum Pseudomonadota; class Alphaproteobacteria; order Rhizobiales; family Aestuariivirgaceae; genus Thermopetrobacter. Next base: position 16,384 of record CAYSHK010000007.1, on the reverse strand, counting down.
GGTCGTCCCGTCCGTTCGCGTGGTCGCGCAGGGGGGAGGAGGCGGGCTGGCGCATGATGTTGCCCAGAACGCCGAGAGCGGAGAAGTCCACGCTGGAGATGCGTTCGCCCAGCATGAAGGGGGATTCGCCCAGCCAGTCGGCGACCGCGTCGATGTGCCGGCGGCCGATGTCGTACGCCTTCCGCGGATCATCCGGCTTCAGGCCGAGCGTACGGCAGGTGCGCACCAGGCGGCGGCGCACCAGGGGCAGTCCGAACAGCCGCATGGGCAGCGGAAGACGCCCGCGGATGTCCGGGGCGAAACGGGCCCAGCCGGCGGGATCCACCCAGCGCGAATAGTTGATCTGCCAGAACAGGTCGAACTCCAGCAGGCGCCGCAGCATGTGCGCCGCGGCCATATCCCGCGCGGACATCCAGCCGTCGAGGGCATCGGCCCGGCCCTGTTCGAAATGCGCGATGATCCTCTGCGAATCCGTGACGACTTCTCCGCCGTCGACCACCCACGGCACCTGCCCCGAGGGCGAACGGCGGGGGGAGGAGACGACGACGCGGTAGGGAATGCCGCGCCAGCGCAGATAGCCTTCGACCTTCATGCAGAAGGGCGAGGCATTGGGCAGCCCCCAGAAGGAATCGAACTGGTGCAGCTCCACGGGTGCGGGCTTCCGGACAGGCATGGCGTCGGTTCTCCGGTTTCCGCCTTTGCTTGTACCCGCTCCGGAACGCCGGATCAGTGACCGCCGTCACGGCGGAGTGGTGCGTCAGGACTCCTCGAGGACCTTCGGGTCCACGGGCTTCAGCTGAACGGACTCGCCGCAGCCGCAGGCACCGATCTGGTTCGGGTTGTCGAAGACGAAGCCGCTCTTCAGCTTCTCCTCCCGGTAGTCCATCTTCGAACCGAGGAGATAGAGCAGCGCGGAGGGATCGACATAGACGCGCACGCCGTCCTGCTCGACGACCTCGTCTCCGGGCTGCGGGGCATCGGCCCAGTCCATGGCGTACTCGTATCCCGCGCATCCGCCCTCCTTCAGGGAGATGCGCAGGCCGGATTCCGGCTTGCCGGACTTCTCCCGGAGCGCGCGTATGCGGTTCACGGCGGCTTCCGTCAGAACGACGACGGGGGGACGGGACATGGCTTCTTCCTTCCTTGCATCCCCCTGCCCGCCCGGTCGCGGGCAGGCGGGGACTACCACATGTTGAGCGCCAGACGAGCCTCGTCGGACATGCGGGACATGTCCCAGGGCGGATCGAAGACGAGATTGACCCGCACCTCCTTCACGCCCTCGACCTCGCCGACCGCCTTCTGCACCCAGCCCGGCATGTCGCCGGCGACGGGACAACCCGGAGCGGTCAGCGTCATGTCGATGGTGATGACGCGGTCATCCGATATGTCGATCCGGTAGATCAGACCCAGTTCGTAGATGTCCACCGGGATTTCCGGATCGTAGATCGTCTTCAGCGCGGCGATGATGTCCTGGGTGAGACGGTCCAGCTCCTCCTTCGGCAGGGCGGAGACGTGCCCGCCTCCGTCCTTCTCCGCTTCGCCCCCATCCGTGGCGGTGTCCTTCCCGGCGGGGGGCTCCGCCCCCTCCTCTCCGGCGGAGGCGACGTCCAGCGTGTCGCGCTTCAGGCTCTCGGCCATCTTTCTGCGTGCCTCCTCGTCGGCGCGGCGCATGGCCTCGTCCAGATCCAGCTCGGCCTTCCCGCCGGCCGCTTCCTTCGCCTTCTTCTCGCGGATCTGGGCCTTCAGCGCATCCGCGAAGGCGCGCACCTGAGCCTTGAGTTCGCGCTTCATCTGCTCGCGGGCTTCCGGCGAGAGCGGCTTGCGCTCTTCCTTCGGGGTCTCGTCGGTCTTGGTCGCGTCGGTCATGGCTTTTCTCACATAAAGAAGGTCCGGGCCTTTTCAAGGGCTTCGACCAGTACGTCCACCTCGTGCCGCGTGTTGTACATGGCGAAGGACGCCCGGCACGTGCTCATCACGCCGAACCTCTGGAGGATCGGCTGGGCGCAGTGCGTGCCGGCGCGCACCGCCACGCCGAAACGGTCGATGACGGTGGACAGGTCATGGGAATGCACGCCCTCCATTTCGAAGGACACTATGGCGCCCTTCTCCGGAGCGGTTCCGATGATCCTCAGTCCCTCCACGGCGGAGAGACGTTCCGTGGCATAGGCCAGCAGCTCCGCCTCGTGGGCGGCGATGGCCCGGCGCCCCACCCCGTCCATGTAGTCCAGGGCAGCGGCCAGTCCGATGGCCTGTACGATGGGCGGCGTGCCGGCCTCGAAACGGTGCGGCGGATCGGCGTAGGTGATGCGGTCGGTGGACACGTCGCCCACCATCTCGCCGCCGCCCATGTACGGCGGCAGCTTCCTCAGCCATTCGCGCTTGCCGTAGAGCACGCCGATCCCGGAAGGGCCATAGGTCTTGTGTCCGGTGAAGACATAGAAGTCGGCATCCAGATCCCGCACGTCCACGGGCAGGTGCACCGCCGCCTGGGAGCCGTCCACAAGCACCGGGACGCCGTGATCGTGCGCGATGCGGACGATCTCCTTCACCGGCGTGATGGTGCCGAGCGCGTTGGACATGTGGGTGACGGCGACGATCTTCGTGCGCGGCGTGATCATGCGCTCGAATTCCTCGACGACGAGCTGTCCGTCGTCGTCCACGGGGATCCACTTCAGAACCGCGCCGGAACGTTCGCGGTGGAAGTGCCACGGAACGATGTTGGAATGATGCTCCAGCAGCGAGACGATGATCTCGTCCCCCTCGCCGATGAACTCCAGCCCGAAGCTGGAGGCCACCAGATTGAGCGCCTCCGTGGCGTTGCGCGTGAAGACGATCTCGTCCACCGATCCGGCATTGAGGAAGCGGCGGACCGTCTCGCGCGCGGCCTCGAAGCGGTCTGTGGCCAGATTCGACAGGAAGTGCAGACCGCGATGGACGTTGGCATACTCCTCGGAATAGGCGCGGGAGACGGCCTCGATCACCACCTGCGGCTTCTGGGCCGAAGCGCCGTTGTCCAGATAGACCAGCGGCTTTCCGTGCACCTCCCGGGAAAGGATGGGGAAATCGGCGCGGATGCGCTCCACGTCGTAGACCGGCTCCTGCCGTTTCGCTGCCGTACCGCTCATGCGCTCCCCTCCCCCGCAAGCCAGCTTTCCGCGATCTCCTGAAGGGCGGTGCGGGCCGCCTCGTCCTCCACGTCGTCGAAGGTCTCGGCGACGAAGGCGGAGATCAGCATGCCGCGCGCGCGACGCTCCGTGATGCCGCGGGCGCGCAGATAGAACAGCTGCTCCTCGTCCAGGGCACCGGCCGTGGCGCCATGGGCGCAGACCACGTCGTCGGCGTAGATCTCCAGCTCGGGCTTGGCGTCGAATTCCGCCATCTCACCGAGCAGCAGGCCGTGCGCGGCCATCCGGCCGTCCGTCTTCTGGGCGCCCGGCGCCACGTGGATGCGGCCCTGGAAGGCTCCGCGGGCGTTTTCGTCCATCACGCACTTGAAGGTCTCTCGCGAGCTGCAGTGCGGCACCGCGTGGTTGATCACCAGACGGGTGTCCGCGTGCTGCCGTCCGCGCAGCAGGTAGGCGGAATCGACGCGGGCCTCGGCCTCCTCGCCCGTGAAGTCCACGAAATCCTGCTGACGATGGAAGCGGCCGCCGACGAGGACCGCCAGGTCGTGCAGCCGCGCGCCGCGCCCGACATCGGCGTCGAGATTGGCGAAATGGATCGTCGCTTCGTCCTTCAGGTTCGCCTGGATGCGGGTCAGCGCCGCGCCCTCGTCCAGTTTCACCCCGGTGACCACGTTGGCCACGTGATCGCCGGAACCGAGCTGGACCTCGTAGACGGTGAGGGACGCCCCCTCCTCGACCCGCACATGGTGGCGCAGAGCGCAGGACATGCCCTCGCCGGCGGTGACGTTGAGGATCACCAGCGGGGTGGAGGCCCGCACTCCGGCCCGCACACGCACGAGCGCGCCGTCGGTGGCATAGGCGAGATTGAGACGGTCGACGGCGTCCTCGCGCGCCGAGAAATCTGCCCAGCCGGGCGCCTCCGGCGCTTCCCGGAGGGTCAGCACCTCGACGCCCTCCTCCTCGGCGGGACGGGAACGGCCGGGATCGAAGCGGCCGTTGACGAAGACCAGCAGCGCGGCGTCCACGCCCGCGAAGGGGTTGCGGGCCAGAAGGGCGTCGACCTCCTCCGCCGGCGTCCCGGCGGCCGGGGGATAGGGCGCGCCCAGATGGCGGTGGATGTCGCTCCAGCGCCAGTCCTCCGTGCGGGGGGTGGGCAACCCCTCCTCCGCAAAGGCCTCGAAGGCGGCCTTCCGGGCCTCGTCCAGCCAGGGAACGCCGGCGTCGAATCTCCCGCGGGCGTCGCGCCAGGCCTGCTCGGCGGCCAGTCTGTTCACGGGCTTGCTCATGGCATGCATTCCTTATGCCGCGTTTTCTTCGACGTAGGCGGCGTATCCCTCGCGCTCGAGCTCGAGGGCCAGATCCTTGCCGCCGGAGCGCACGATGCGGCCCTTCGTCATGACGTGCACGTGGTCGGGCTCGATGTAGTCCAGCAGACGCTGGTAGTGGGTGATGAGCAGGAAGCCGCGGTCCTCGGAACGCAGGGCGTTCACGCCGTCCGCCACCACCTTCAGCGCGTCGATGTCGAGTCCGGAGTCGATCTCGTCGAGGATGCACAGCGTGGGATTCAGGACCGCCATCTGGAGCACCTCCATGCGCTTCTTCTCGCCGCCGGAGAAGCCCACGTTCACGGGACGGCGCAGCATGTCCATGGGAATGTTCAGCCGCTCCGTCTCCCGACGGATCAGGCGCATGAAGTCGGGCGTGGAAAGCTCCTCCTCGCCGCGCAGCTTGCGCTGCGAATTGAGAGCGACCTTCAGGAACTGCATGTAGGGGACGCCGGGAATCTCGACCGGATACTGGAAGGCGAGGAAAAGGCCCTTCGCGGCCCGCTCCTCCGGCTCCAGCTCCAGCAGGTCCTCCCCGCGGAAACGCACGGTGCCGTCCGTGACCTCGTATCCGGGCTTGCCGGCCAGGACATGGGAGAAGGTGGACTTGCCGGAACCGTTCGGCCCCATGATGGCATGCACCTCGCCGGGATTGATGGTGAGGGAAAGACCCCTGAGGATCTCCTTCACCTCGCCCTCCTCTTCCGCCTCCACGCGGACGCGCAGGTTTTCGACATTCAGCAGCATGGTGTTCTTTCCGTTCTTTTCCGTTCCGCCACCGGAAGGGTCAGCCGACGCTGCCCTCCAGCGAGATGTTGATGAGGCGCTGGGTCTCCGCCATGAACTCCATGGGGAGCTTCTGGATGACCTCGCGCACGAAACCGTTGACGATCAGGGCCACCGCCTCCTCCTCGGGAATGCCCCGGGCGCGGCAGTAGAAGAGCTGGTCCTCGGCGATCCTGGAGGTCGTCGCCTCGTGCTCCACCTTCGCGTGGGGCGTTTTCGCGGTGATGTAGGGTACCGTGTGGGCGCCGCACCTGTCGCCGATCAGCAGGCTGTCGCACTGGGTGAAGTTGCGCGCGCCATGGGCCTTGCGTCCGACGGAGACGAGGCCGCGATAGGTGTTCTGCGAGCGCCCCGCGGAAATGCCCTTGGAGATGATGCGGCTGGTGGTGTTGCGGCCCAGATGGATCATCTTGGTTCCGGAGTCCACCTGCTGCATGCCGTTGGAGATGGCGATGGAGTAGAACTCGCCGGAGGATCCGTCCCCCTTCAGGATGCAGGACGGATATTTCCACGTGATGGCCGAGCCGGTCTCCACCTGCGTCCAGGACACCTTGGAATTGCGGCCGCGGCAGTCGGCGCGCTTGGTCACGAAGTTGTAGACGCCGCCCCTGCCCTCTGCGTCGCCGGGATACCAGTTCTGCACGGTGGAATACTTGATCTCCGCATCGTCCAGCGCGATCAGCTCCACAACGGCGGCGTGGAGCTGGTTCTCGTCGCGCATCGGCGCGGTGCAGCCCTCCAGATAGCTCACGTAGGAGCCCTCGTCGGCGATGATGAGAGTGCGCTCGAACTGGCCGGTCTGCCGCTCGTTGATGCGGAAGTACGTGGACAGCTCCATCGGACAGCGCACGCCCTTGGGGATGTAGACGAAGGATCCGTCGGTGAACACCGCCGAATTGAGCGCGGCGTAGAAGTTGTCGTTCACCGGCACCACGGATCCCAGATACTTCTTCACGAGATCCGGATGGTCGCGGATGGCCTCGGAGATCGGGCAGAAGATGACGCCGGCCTTCGCCAGCTCCTCGCGGAAGGTGGTCACCACGGACACCGAGTCGAACACCGCGTCCACGGCCACCTTCGAGGCACCCTCCACACCGGCCAGAACCTCCTGCTCCTTCAGCGGGATGCCGAGTTTCTCGTAGGTCTTCAGGATCTCCGGATCCACCTCGTCCAGGCTCTTGATCGCCTTCTTCTTCGGCGCCGCGTAGTAGTGGAGGTCCTGGAAGTCGATGGGCGGATAGTCCACCTTCGCCCACTTCGGCTCCTCCATCTCCAGCCACTTGCGATAGGCATCGAGCCGCCATTCGAGCATCCATTCCGGCTCGTTCTTCTTCTGCGAGATGAACCGGATGATGTTCTCGTTCAGGCCCTTCGGCGCCTTTTCCGTCTCGACCCGGGTCTCGAAGCCGTACTTGTACTTCTCGCCCAGCTCCTGAACCGTTCTGACCGTGCTTTCGTCAGCCATTTCCGTTGTGTCCTAAGCCGCGTTTCTGTTCATGCGTTCCGCCTGCGCCCGCCAGCTCGACAGGAAAAGGCGGATGTCGTTCTCCGTCGTGTCCGGACCAAGGGAGACGCGCAGGGCGCGCTTCGCGAGATCCCCGTCCACGCCCATGGCGATCAGCGAACGGGGCACCTCCGCCCTGCCGGAATGGCAGGCGGAGCCGGCGGAAATCGCCACCCCGTCCAGATCGAAGGCCATCAGCGCCGCCTGCGCGTCGATGCGCGGATGGGCGAACCACGTGGTGTTGGCCATGCGCGGCGCCCGTTCGGCGAAGATGACGGCCTCCGGCGTGATCTCCTTCAGTTCCGATTCAAGTCCGTCGCGCAAGGCCCTGATCCGGGATTCCTTTTCCGCTCCGTTCTCCAGCGCCGCCTCGAGCGCCGCGGCCATGCCGGCTATGCCCGCCACGTTCTCCGTTCCGGCGCGGCGCCGGCGCTCCTGCCCACCGCCGAGAAGCAGCGGCTCGAGAGGCAGCCCCCCGCGCACGACGAGCGCGCCGACGCCCTGGGGACCGCCGAACTTGTGGGCCGAGATGGCGAGCATGTCCACGCCCAGCGACGCGAAGTCCACCTCCGTCTTGCCGGCGCCCTGCACCGCGTCGCAAAACACCAGCGCATCGTGTCGGCGGGCGATCTCCACCGCCTCGCGCACCGGCTGGAGCGTGCCGGATTCGTTGCTGGCGAACATGAGGCAGACCAGCGCCCGGCCTCCGCCTGCCGCGAGATGCCGTTCCAGCGCCTCCAGATCGGCCACGCCGTCGCCGTCCACCTCCAGCAGCGCCACCGGGCGCCCGGAAGCCTTGGCGGGCTTCATGACCGCGGGATGCTCCATGAAGGACACGATGAAGCGATCCACCGGCGCGCCCCTCACCGCCATGTTGTCGGCCTCCGTGCCTCCCGCGGTGAAGATGATCTCCTCCGGCGCGCAACCCAGCATCCCGGCCATGGAGCGGCGCGCCTCCTCGACGACGGCGCGCGCCTTCTGTCCACCCGCATGCGCCGACGACGGATTGAGCGCGCCCAGATCCCATACGCGCAGCATGGCCCGCCGCGCCGCCGCGCACAGCGGCGTGTCGGCGTTCCAATCGAGGTATGCGCGAGGCTTGGTCATGGTCGCTCATTCAATCCGTATACGGCAGTTTCAGGTGGGTCGCGGGACGGTCGATGGCGGGGTGTCCGGTGTGTCAGCCGCGCAGGACCTTCATGGGCTGGGCCTTGGCGCGGCGCACTTCCGCGGCGAGCGCCAGATTGCGCCTTTCGACCACGTCGCCCAGCGTCACGGCGGAGAGGAACCCCCAGATCTGCCTCCGCAGGGAGGACCACAGCTCGTGGGTGATGCAGGGTTCCCCGTTCTGGCAGCCCTCGACCGCGTCGCCGTCCGGGCAGCGGGTGACCGAGAAGGGTTCGTCGGCCGCGGAGATGATGTCGATGATGAAGATCTCGTCGGGATCCCGCGCCAGCCGGTAGCCGCCGCCCGGCCCGCGCGTGGACTTCACCAGCCCGGCGCGGCGGAGCTTGGCGAAGAGCTGTTCGAGATACTCCTGCGAAATGTTCTGGCTGGCGGCGATGTCGGCCAGCGAGACGGGACGGTCGGCCTTGCGGCTGGCGATCTCGGCCAGCGCCATGACGGCATAACGCCCCTTGGTAGACAATTTCATCTTTCCCGCCTCCGTGCGTGGCGCTGTCTGCTTGCCTTGTCCGCCCCAATGAGTGTAAGACTTGACCGGTTCGGCAACCAGCCCTGCCCGACCCTGACTTCTGACAAGGGGTATAAAATACCCGACCTGACAAGTCAACTATTTTGCGGATCCCGTAAAGCCACCGATCCAGCGGGCCCGGAGCGGCCTCCGGCACGGCTTGTCTCCGCGCCGGACAGGACCTACATCACGGGCACGACGCACGCGCAAGAACGAACGAGGACACGAGAGCTGAAACGACATGCCTGAGGTGATTTTCAACGGACCTGCGGGGCGTCTCGAGGGGCGCTACCATCAGGCCGAGGAGCCCAACGCGCCGATCGCGCTCATCCTGCATCCGCATCCGCAGTTCGGCGGCACGATGAACAATCCCATCGTGCATTCGCTCTACTACATGTTCGCCCGGCGGGGCTTTTCCGTTCTGCGGTTCAATTTCCGCTCCGTCGGACGTTCGCAGGGCCTGTTCGACAACGGCGCCGGAGAGCTCGCCGACGCCGCGGCGGCGCTGGACTGGATGCAGACGATCACCCGCGAGGCGCGCAGCTGCTGGCTGGCCGGAGTCTCCTTCGGCTCCTGGATCTCCATGCAGCTGCTGATGCGCAGGCCCGAGGTCCAGGGCTTCCTGACCATAGCGCCGCTGGCCAAGCACTACGACTTCTCGTTTCTGGCGCCCTGCCCCACCTCCGGGCTCATCGTCAACGGCGCGCTGGACAAGGTCACGCCGCCGGACGTGGTGGAGACCCTGGTCAAGAAACTGAAGACGCAGAAGGGCATCACCATCGACCACGTGGTGATGGAGGGCGCCAACCATTTCTTCGAGGGCAAGGTGGACGAACTGACCGCCCTCTGCGACGCCTATGTCGGCCGCCGGATGCGCGAGATGGGCCACGAATGACGCCTTCGGGCTCCTGAACGGCGGAAGCGTGACGGGGAGGCGCATGGAAATCGCGCCTCCTTTCTGCTATTCGCGCCGGGGCGTCACGGGACGCATCCGCCAAACCGCGCAGAGGAGCCAACCATGAGGCCGCCGATCCGGGCGAAACTGGAACGCCTGCTTCTGTCACCCGTCGCGGAATGGACCGTGACGGCCGCCATCGTCGCCAACGCCGTCGTACTGGGGCTGGAGACCTATCCGGCCGTGGAGGCGCGCGTCGGCGGGCTGCTTCTCTTGCTGGACCGCTTCTTCCTCTGGTTCTTCACGGTGGAAATCGCGGCGAGACTCTACGTCTCGGGGCCCCGCTTCTTCCGTGGGGCCTGGAACCTGTTCGATTTCGGCGTCGTGGCCGTCTCGTGGATCGCCGCCGGTCCATTCGCGACGTTGCGGGCGCTCCGCGTCCTGCGGGTTCTGCGCCTCATATCCACGGTTCCATCCATCCGGCAGGTGGTCAGCGGCCTGCTGCAGGCCATACCCGGCGTCGGAGCCATCATGGCGCTGCTCCTTCTCGTGTTCTACGTCTTTTCCGTCATCGCGACGCAGCTCTACGGCCAGGCCTTTCCCGAATGGTTCGGATCGCTGGGCCGTTCCGCATACACGCTTTTCCAGATCATGACGCTGGAGAGCTGGTCCATGGGGATCGTCCGCCCGGTCATGAAGGAGTTCCCCCTGGCCTGGCTGTTCTTCGTGCCCTTCATTCTGGTGACCAGCTTCACCGTGCTGAATCTCTTCATCGGAATCATCGTGAACGCCATGCAGGTGGAACACGAGGCGGAAATGAAGGCCGAACAGGAGATCCGCGACCGGGCGGTGCGGGAGATCCTGGAGGAAATCCGCAGCCTGCGTGCCGAGGTGCGCACGCTGCGGGAGGCGCGGCCCATCGGGGACGGCGGAAAGGGAAGCTGACACCCTCCTATTCCCCGTCGCGGGGACCTGCGGCCTCCGTTCCGTCGCCGCGGCGACGGGCCAGCGCGCGGATTTCCCGCTCGTTCCGGCGCACCTCCTGGAAGGCTGACGCCAGCAGACCGGAGGGAACCGCCACGAGGCCGATACCCAGCAGAACCACAAGCATGGTGAACAGGCGTCCGCCCGGCGTGACCGGATAGATGTCCCCGTAACCGACGGTGGTCAGGGTGACCACCGCCCACCAGAGCGCATCGAAGACGCTGGCGAAGGCTTCCGGCTGGGCGTCGTGCTCGAAATGCCATATCCCCAGCGCCGAGAGATACAGGAATATCGCCACGAACCCGGCGAACATCTGGATGTCCGCGCGCACGAGCCGCCATGCATGCCAGAAATGGTTCAGGGAGCGGGAATAGCGCACCAGCTTCAGAACCCGGACGAGACGGAGCAGACGGAACGCCCGCAGCGCCCGAATGTCCGCCCCCATGATCCAGAACGGGGCGATCACGGCCAGATCGATCAGTCCGTAGAGCGAGAACACGAAACGGAGGGGACGGCGGGCCACCCATATCCGCAACGCGTATTCCACCGTGAACACGAGGATCACCAGCAGGTCGAAGACATCCAGAAACCGGCGCCACGTCTTCGGCAGGTCCGGCAGCGTCTCCAGCGAGACCGATATCAGGGAGAGGAAGATGAGTGTCTGGATGAAGAGCGCGAAGCGGCGGCCGGAGGGAGAGCGCACGTCCTCCAGCATGGGACGCAGCTTCCCGCGGAGACCCCCGCCATGTCCGGTTCCGTTCATGTCATCCCCCCTTCGTCCAAGCGTCCGGCAGGGACAGCCGTCCACCCGTCAGCGGCTCCGGTACGCCCGTGGTTTCCGGAAACGTGATCGGCAGTCCCTTCAGCGAGCGCACCGCGAGACAGGCCCAGCATTCCGCCTCCATCATGTCGCCGTTCAGGTGCAACGTCTCCGCCGGCACCACCGGCGCATCCAGCTCCTCCGCCAGAAGGGCCATGAGATGCCGGTTCCTGCGCCCCCCTCCGGTGATCACCCAGAGACGGGCGGGGCGCGGGAACCATTCCCGCGCGCGGGCGATGGCCCGGGCGGTGAGGCGCGTCAGGGTGGCCGCCCCGTCCTCCAGGGACAGCCCCTCGGCCGCCTCGGACGTGAAGTCCCCCCGGTCCAGGGATTTGGGCGGAGGGGCGGCGAAGAAGGGGGAAGCGAGCCAGCCGGAGAGAATGTCTCCATGCTCCCGCCCGGCGGCGGCCAGACGGCCGTCCTCGTCGCGTGGCAACCCGGCGTGGCGCAGGCACCAGTCGTCCAGCAGCGCGTTTCCGGGGCCGCAGTCGAAGGCCAGCATCCGGCCGCTTCCATCCACCCACGTGACATTGGAGATGCCGCCGATGTTGACGAAGGCGACCGGCTCCAGAGGGATGCGCCGCGACAGGATGCGATGATAGACGGGAACGAGGGGGGCGCCCTGCCCGCCGGCCGCGACGTCGGCGGCGCGCATGTCCCAGACCACGGGAATGCCCGTCTCCCGGGCCAGCGCCGCGCCATCGCCCAGTTGCACGGTGAGCCCCGCCTCCGGACGGTGCAGCACCGTCTGGCCGTGGAAGCCGACGACGTCGATCTCCGCGCTTCCGGAAGGCAGTTCCTCCAGAAAGGCCCCGACGGCGCGGACGTGCTCCGCCGTGACCGCATCCTCCGCCTCGCGCAGGATGCCGGGACGGGCCTCCCTGTCCTCCAGCGTCCGGGCCTCCTCCATGGCCCGTCGCAGCAGACGGCGCGTCTCTCCGTCAAGCGGAAAGCTCGCCGAGGCCACCGGTTCCGCCAGGCGCGTACCGTCGGTGCGGACAAGGGCGACGTCGACCGCATCCATCGACGTGCCGCTCATCAGGCCCAGCGCGGTGAAGATGTCCTTTGCCAACCCGTCCCCCAAGTGCTAATCACCCCGGCAGTTTCCGAACATTCTCATAGCACGGCTTTCGATCATCATGGGCAAGTTCAAGTCGGATTTTCTGCAGGTTCTCGACGAACGGGGTTTCATCCACCAGATCTCGGATCCGGAGGCGCTGGACGAACTGGCGCGCAAGGGACCGATCACCGGATATATCGGATTCGACGCCACGGCCCCGTCTCTGCATGCCGGGTCCCTGCTGCCCATCATGATGCTCCACTGGATGCAGCAGACCGGACACCGTCCCATCACCCTGATGGGCGGCGGCACAACCAAGGTCGGCGACCCCTCCGGCAAGGACGAGTCCCGCAAACTGCTCACCGAGGAGCAGATCGCCGCGAACCTGGAGGGCATCCGGCAGGTCTTCTCCAGGTTCCTGAAATTCGGAGACGGTCCCACCGACGCCGTGATGATGAACAACGCCGAGTGGCTGGACAACCTCAACTACATCGAATTCCTCCGCGACTACGGCCGGCATTTCACCATCAACCGCATGCTGACCTTCGAGTCGGTCAAGTTGCGTCTGGAGCGTGAGCAGCCGCTGACGTTCCTCGAATTCAACTACATGATCCTGCAGGCCTACGACTTCCTCGAGCTCTACCGGCGCATGGACTGCGTGCTCCAGATGGGCGGATCGGACCAGTGGGGGAACATCGTCAACGGCATGGAGCTGATCCGCCGCGTGGAGGGCGGACAGGCGTTCGCCCTCACCTCGCCGCTTCTGACGACGGCGTCCGGGGCCAAGATGGGCAAGTCCGTCGGCGGCGCCATCTGGCTGAATCCCGACATGCTGAGCCCCTACGAATACTGGCAGTACTGGCGGAACACCGAAGACGCGGACGTGGGGCGCTTTCTGCGGCTCTTCACCACCCTCCCCCTGGACGAGATCGCGCGCCTCGAAAAACTCCGCGGCGCGGAGATCAACGAGGCCAAGAAGATCCTCGCCAACGAGACCACCGCCATGCTGCACGGACGCGAGGCGGCGGAGAAGGCCGCGGAGACGGCCCGGAAGACCTTCGAGGAGGGGCGGCTGGGAGATGCGCTGCCTTCGGTGGAGGTGCCGCGCGCCGAGCTGGAACAGGGGCTGGGCCTGTTGCGGGCCATGGTGCTCGCGGGGCTGGCGAGGTCCAACGGCGAGGCGCGCCGGGCGGTGAAATCCGGCGCGGTGCGGGTGAACGACGAAAAGGTGTCCGACGAACGCCTCGTCCTGACGCCCGGACATCTCAACGACGAAGGCGTCGTCAAGCTCTCCTTCGGCAAGAAGCGTCACGCCCTCATCCGCCCCGTCTGATCCGCCGCGACCGCGCGAAAGAGCCCGCGCGCACGCCCGTCAGCCGCCGTTGACGATGTTCGAGCGGCTGCGCTTTTCCCGCTTGCGGACGGGGCGTCGCGGTGTGCCGTCCGGATTGACGTTGTTGCCTCCGACCTCGAAGAAGCCGCGCAGCACGCCCGGAGCGATGGCGGACAGCGGGTTGACGATGAATTTCGGCTTCTTCAGCGTACCGCGCAGGGCATAGGTCATACCGAAGATCCCCTGCCCGCGCCCGCCCGTGAGTATGTCGCCCAGCAGCGGCACCTGGCCGATGGCGGCGTTCACGCCATAGGCGGGGATGATCGTGCCGCCGATGTCCATGGCTCCGTCCGCCTTGCGGATGAGACCGTTGGCCGTGGCGCCGATCTCGGCCCCCTTCACCAGCGCGTTGCCGATGCGGATGAAGTTGCGGTCCGTGGAGAACGGCAGAACCAGCTTCTTGAACTTCAGGCCACGCCTGGGGCCACTTCTTCTCTTTCCGCCCTTGCGTTCGATGGTCGCGAGATTGCGCTCGTTGCGCACGGCGAAACGTCTTATGACGAGCAGACCACGGCGCACGCCGCCCATCTCGGGCCGGGCGAGCAGCGCGGAGAACTCCATGCGGCCGCCGTATATCTTGGAATAGAGGCCGGATGCCCTCAGCACCGCGCCCGCGTCCTTGGAAACGATCCGCAGCCGGCGCTGTCCGGCGGCCGCGGGCACGATGTCCAGGGTCACGGGCTGGCCCGAGGCCATGCGTCCCGTCAGGGCGGCGCGGGTCACCACCCCGTCCAGCACCTCGAGGAAGCCGCGCACGTCGAAGACGTTCTCTCCGCGTTCCATCAGCACCCTTTTCAGGTTCACGGTGACCTTCACGAAATCTCCGCGCCCGCCTTTCCGCTTCCGCCCGCCGCCGGCATCCCGCCGGACGGTACCCGACGCGGAGAAGAAGTCGTTGACGAAGGGCCGGGCATCGAAGACGTCGCCCGCGGCGGCGATGTCCAGACGCCCCTTCGACCGCTTCAGCCCGAGAGCCAGGCGATTCAGACTATCCAATTCGAAACGCGAAAAGGTCGCCTCCCTGAGCCCGCCCTTTCCGTCCAGGGTCAGCTCTCCGTTCACGCGCAACTTTCCGCCGCGCACGGAGAGACGGCGGATCCGCATGCCCCCCTTCTTTCCGAAATCGACGGTGAAGGAGGCCTTCGTGCCTTTCACCGGGGCGCGACTCCATTTCAGAGGGTCGATACGCATGGAGACCCGCGAGAGATCCGCCCGCACGTCCGCGGAGGAAATCCGCCCCTCGCGGATCTTCGCCTTGAGGGTGAGCGGAATCGGTCCGGAGAACCAGGGCGACAGATCGATTCCCAGCTTTCTGCGCTGCTTGTCGGTGAGCGTGGCCGAGATCGACAGATCGCCCACGGATCCGGGCTTCAGCGCCCGGGACCACTGGATCCGGGCAGGCACACCGGCCACGCGCATCCTGCCGGAGGCGGACAGACGTCCCTCGGCGTAGGCGACGCGCAGCTTGCCGTCCTCCAGGTCCATGCCGTCCATGATGTCGCTGACCGTGACGTTTTCCAGGTCCGCAACGGCGGAGGTGACGATGTCGGAGGCCTTCATGTGCTTGGAGACGGGCATGGAGAACGTCACGCGCACGCGCGCGTCGCCCTTCAGCTGCCTGCGGTTCATGCCCGCCTTGCTGATCAGCCGGAGGGGATCCTCGTCCAGAAGTTCGAGAAAGGCTTCGGCCCGTCCCGTGGCGTCGACCTCGATTTCCGTGGGCGAGACGATGGGCGCGAGATCCCGCATCCGCATGCGCCCGGATCGCAGCGTGAGGACCTTTCCGGAGGGCAGTACGGAGCGTCCCCGCTCCAGCACGAGTTCGAAATGGTTGCCCGTGAGATGGGCGCGTCCGGCCGCGCCGACTATGGGCGTCATCTTCCGGAAGTAGGAGAAGGCCATGTCCCGGACCCTGAAACGCACGTCCACCTGCTCGTCGGGTATGACCTCGTGCCGCTTGATGGCGGCGATCATGTTGGCACCCGGAATTCCGAGACGGAAGGTTCCCTCGGGTATGAGGCCTTCGTGGACGTTCTCGCGGATCCAGCGACGGGCGTTCGGCGCCAGCACGGGCGGCCAGAGCTTCTTGATCAGTCCGGCCGTCAGGTTCGTGGCCCTTCCGCCGAGATAGATGCCCACTCCCGTCTCCTCGCCGACGAAGCGGCCGCGCATGCGGACCCGGCTTCGCCCCGACCGGAGCAGGAAGTCCTCGACGTCCAGGCGGGCGGCGTCGATCCGGGCGGTACCGCGGAAGGTCAGATGGTCGATGATGAGCTCGCCCTTGCGGCGCGGGCGGCCCAGATCCCCGCGGGAGAGCTCCAGCGCCAGTTTCAGGGCGCGCACCCTGCCCTGTTCGTTCTTCATCGGCGAAATGCGGCCCTTCAGTTCGGCCGCGCCGCCGTTGATGAGGATGACCGAGGGGGAGATGACGAAATCTCCGCTCTCCGGTTCGTAGTCCACGCGGACGAGCCCCTCCCGCACGGACACCGGTTTCGCGATGTATCCCGGGAAGCCCACCATGCCGCGCCCGGCCGACAGCTCCGCAGAGGCCTTGAGCATGCGGCCGTCGCTGGAGAATTCCGCCTCCACGTGACCGGAGAGCGGCAGGTTCATCTGGGCCAGCCTGGACAGGGCGAAGACGTTCCGCGCGAATTCCGCCGGTATGACGTCGAACACGCGCGCCGCCACGGTGAAGGTGCGGCTCTTGCGGCGGAATGTGGCCGTGAGCTCCGTGCGCCACGGCTTTCCGCCATTGGAGATGTCCCCGGCCACGAACAGGGCGAAACCGTAGGGCACGCG
>CAYSHK010000006.1:0-34422 GCA_964430935.1 uncultured Rhizobiaceae bacterium | reverse complement strand
TCACCGCCTCGAGCAGCAGCAGCCCCGCTTCGTTGATGCTGTTGCGGCCGACGAAACCCGCCGCACGGGCCTGTTCCAGCGCATCCTCGAAGGCCTCGCCGGAAAGACCGGAGCGTTTCATGGCCTCCCTGACGTTACGGGGCAGAATGCGCACCTTCTGCTCCTTCACGTAGAGAGAGCCGACCTCCGCCAGAGCTTTCAGCAGACGGTAGACCACCGGGTTCACAGGATTGCCGAATCCCTCTGGAACACCGGAGAGCGCGCGGTCCATCAGCTCGCCTGCCTCCGTCTCCACCACATTGCCGTCCGGGAGAATGTCGATCAGGTGCCGCGTCTCGAGCTTCTCCAGCGCCCAGCGCACCCGTTCGCGATCCAGCCGCCCCTCGAAGGCCTCGTAGATCTCGTCCACGCTCATGCCGCGGTCCGGGATGCGGTGGAAGACCTCCATCTCGTAACGGGTGAGCAGGGGCAGACGCTCCACCGTGGCGGCCAGCCGGGCGTAGAAGCGCCCCGATTCGGTGGCCTCCATGGAGCCGACGACCTGCTCCTCCCGCGCCGCATCCCACCATTCGCGGGCCGGTGCGTCGAAGGTTCTGAGCGAGATGCCCACCGCCTTCACCGCGGTCGCCGAAACATCGCGCCTGTTGCGCTCCTGATCGCGACGCACCGCGTGGCCGTGCTCCGTGACCTCGTAGACGGTATGTCCATCCGCTCCCTCGCACGAGTGGATCAACCGGACCGATTCGAGCGACAGCAACGCCTCCCGCAGCTCGAAGTTGTCATCGTACCAGCGGGCCAGATCCTTCGCCTCGGCGAACTTCTCGGCGATCGCCCGCTGCTTCTCCGGCATCTCCTTCAGCCGCCGGCCGTAACGCTCCAGCAACGCCTTGTACTGCGCCGTCTTGCGGTCGATCATCTCGCGGCGGATGGCATCGAACGTGGGCGCCAGTTCCGGATTGTGCTTCCGCTTCTCATCGATGCGACAGATGGCCTCCAGCACATCCGCCTCCTCCGCTTCCACGGAGAACGTCCATACCCGGCCCTCCTCGCCGCAGCGCCAGATGCGGTAGACCTCGAGCGCCCATTCGCCGGCGGGCAGCAGTTCGCCCATGTCGCGCACATAGCCCAGCGACTCCAGCTGCACCCAGGCCTCCCCCGTCAGTTCCTCGCCGTCGGCGCAAGCGGCCAGAAGCTTGAGAATGTCCTCCGACAGCACCAGCCCCTCCGAGGCATAGCCGCCCATCTCCAGCGTCCGCTTCACCGCCTGACCGAGAACGGTGAAGGCATAGATGTCCGAATTGGGGGCGGAATAGGCGATCAGCCGCATCCCCTCGAGCATGTGCTCCTCGTGGGAGCCGGTGGAGAGCCGCGCCGATTCCGCCGGACCGGTCATCAGATGCCGGATATGGTCGGCCAGCTCCGCGGTGATGGAGATTTGGGGATCGAGCGCGCGCCAGATGCGCAGAACACCCTCCCCGGCGGCCGAAAGACGCACGACGGTGCGCTTGGTCTCCGGATCGTGATGCTCCTCCGCCAGACCGCGCTCCATCAGGGACGCGACGCCGGCCGGCCCCACCCGTCCGGCCCTGTCCGCGGCACGCAGCAGGGTGATGATCTCCGAACCCGCGAAGCGCCAACTCTCGTCCCACTCGGCCGGCAGCGGCAGCCTGCCGGAGGTCACCAGCGAACGGATCACACCCGCCAGCTCCAGGCCCAGCGTCGTGGGCACCCTTTTCAGAGGACCGTCCTCGCGGGCCAGTCCCTGCACCTCGAGCTCGCGGTAGGTCTCGCGATCGACCTCCTCGATATCCGTCCATGCCTTGCCCGCTTCCGCGTCGACGCGCATGCGCTCCAGCGCAAGGGCATGTTTCCGGGTAATGATCATCTTCCAACTCCTTCAGACAAAATCCACAGGTCGAACAACCTTCTCCGTCCATGGAATTGGGGTGCGCCCGACCGGTTTCAATGGGCGGGACGAAAAAACCGCCGCCTCCGGATCACGGACGCGGCGGCATCGGCATGAAGGAAGGAAAGCTCAGGCGGCCCGTTTCTTCAGGGCCTCCAGGATCATGTCGCCCATCTCGGAGGTGGAGATGATCCGTGCGCCCTCCGTGGCGATGTCGGCGGTGGCTACGCCCTGCGCCAGCACGTCGGCGATGGCGGCGTCCACCCGGTCGGCCCACTCGCCCATGTCGAGGGAATAGCGCAGCATCATGCCCAGAGAGGCGATCATGGCGATGGGGTTGGCCTTGCCCTGCCCCGCGATGTCCGGCGCCGATCCGTGCACCGGTTCGTACATGGCCCGCCTGCGGCCCGAATCGTCGGCCGCGCCGAGCGAAGCCGAAGGCAGCATGCCAAGCGATCCGGTGAGCATGGCCGCAACGTCGGAGAGGATGTCGCCGAAGAGGTTGTCGGTCACGATCACGTCGAACTGCTTGGGCTGGCGCACCAGCTGCATGGCGCAGTTGTCGGCGAGAATGTGCTGCAGCTCCACGTCCGGATAGTCCCGGTCATGCACCCGGCGCACCACTTCATCCCACAGGACGCCCGTCACCATCACGTTCTTCTTGTCGGAGGAATGCACCAGATTGCGCCGCGTGCGGGCCAGATCGAAGGCCACGCGGGCCACCCGGTCCACCTCGTGCTCGTGGTAGAGCTGACTGTCGACGGCGCGCTTCTCCCCGTTCTGCAGGGTGACGATCTCCTTCGGCTGTCCGAAGTAGACCCCGCCGGTCAGCTCGCGCACGATGAGGATGTCGAGCCCCTCCACGAGCTCCCGCTTCAGCGAGGAGGCGTCGGCCAGCGCCGGATAGCAGATGGCGGGCCTGAGATTGGCGAAGAGTTCCAGATCCTTGCGCAGCCGCAGTAGACCGGCCTCCGGACGGGCGTCGTAGGGCACGTCGTCCCATTGCGGCCCGCCCACGGCGCCGAACAGCACCGCGTCGGCCTCCATCGCGCGGCGCATGTCGTCCTCCGAGATGGCCACTCCGTGCACGTCGTAGGCGGCACCGCCCACGAGCCCCTCCTCCATCTCGAAGGAGGCGATGCCCTCGGCGTTCATCCAGTCGAGGATCTTCCGCGCCTCGGCCATGATTTCCGGGCCGATGCCGTCACCGGCCAGAAGCAGGATCTTCCAGGTGCTCATGTCGCGTGCCTCTCGTCCTTGCGCCGCCGCGCGCCCGGCGGCGGCCTCGTCTGATCCATCATCATCCCTCCGGCGGGACGTCCCTCACAGCCAGGGGAACTCCTCCGCCTGTCTCTTCTCGTAGGCCTCGATGCGGTCGAGCTTCTGCAAAGTGAGGCCGATGTCGTCCAGTCCCTCCAGCAGGCAGTGCTTGCGGAACGGGTCGATGTCGAAACGGATGACGCCGCCGTCCGGCCCGGTGATCTCCTGCTTCTCCAGATCCACCGTGACGGTGGCGTTGGCGCCCCGCGCCGCGTCCTCCATCAGCCGGTCCACGTCCTCCTTGGGCAGAACGATGGGCAGGATGCCGTTCTTGAAGCAGTTGGAGTAGAAGATGTCCGCGAACGACGGGGCGATGATGCAGCGGATGCCGAAGTCCAGCAGCGCCCAGGGCGCATGCTCGCGCGAGGAGCCGCATCCGAAGTTCTCGCCGGCGACGAGAATGGAGGCGTTGCGGTATTGCGGCTTGTTGAGGACGAAATCCGGATTCTCGCTGCCGTCCTCGTTGTACCGCATCTCGTAGAACAGCGCCTTGCCGAGCCCGGACCGCCTGATGGTCTTCAGGAACTGCTTGGGGATGATCATGTCGGTGTCGATGTTGGTGATCGGCAGCGGGGCCGCGACACCTGTCAGTCTGGTGAACTTTTCCATGACTTCGGGATTTCTTCCATTCTGTGCGGATGACGGGTCCGGATGCTTTTTGCGGGGTTTCCACAGACAGGTCAAGCGGGGCGGGGAAAAATGCTTCAACTTGGCGGATGGCGCCGGTATGTTGCGGAACATGACGGGAACGATTCGCATCATCGGCATCGATCCGGGCCTGCGCAACACGGGCTGGGGCGTCATCGACTGCGACGGACCGAGGCTGGCGCATGTGGCCAGCGGCGTCATCCGCGCCCGGACGTCCGCCGATCTCGCCCGTCGCCTGCTGCACATCCATGCCGGTCTGCTGGAGGTCATCCGCGCCCATGGACCGCACGAGGCCGCGGTGGAGGAGACCTTCGTCAACCGCGACGCCCGCGCCACGCTGAAGCTGGGGCAGGCCCGCGGCGCGGCCTTGCTCGCGCCCGCAGCCATGGGGCTGCCGGTGGCAGAATACGCGCCCAATCTCGTGAAGAAGACCGTGGTCGGGACCGGCCACGCACAGAAGGGGCAGATCGACGCCATGGTGCGCATGCTGCTGCCCAGGGCCAGACCGGAGAGCGCCGACGCGGCGGACGCGCTGGCCATCGCCATCTGCCACGCCCACCACAGGGGGGCGGCCATGCGGCTCGCCGCGGGCGCATGATCGCGAAGCTGAAGGGCATCATCGATTCCAAGGGCGAGGACAGCCTCGTCATGGACGTGGGCGGCGTGGGCTATCTGGTCGAATGCTCCGCCCGGACCCTCTCCGCCCTGCCCCCTCCGGGGGAGCCGGCGGAGGTCTTCACCAGAATGCTGGTCAGCGAGAACGCCATCCGGCTGGTCGGCTTCGCGAGCGCCGCGGAGCGGGACTGGTACGTCCTGCTTTCCGACGTGCAGGGCGTGGGCCCGAAGGTGGCGCTCGCCCTGCTGTCCGCCCTCTCCACATCCGAGCTGGCCTCCGCCGTCGCCATGTCGGACGCCGCGATGCTGGCGCGCGCGCAGGGCGTGGGCCCGAAGCTGGCGAAACGCATCTGCCTGGAGCTGAAGGACAGGGCGCCGGCTTTCGCCGGAGCCGTGGCCGATACCGCCGCCGCGCAGGTCTCCGGCGCACTGGAGGCCGATGCGCCCTCGGCGGCGGCGGATGCCGTCTCGGCACTGGTCAATCTCGGCTACGGGCAGGCCCAGGCGGGCGCCGCCGTGGCCACCGCCCTGAAGGAGGCCGGCGACGGCGCCGACGCCGCGCGGCTCATCCGCCTTGCCCTGAAGGCGCTCGCGCAATAGGAATGGGGCATGACGGAACGGCTCGTGACAGGACGGAAACGGCCAGAGGACGACGCGGAGGCCCATCTCCGCCCGCAGACGCTCGACGATTTCATCGGCCAGAGCCGCGCCAAGGCCAACCTCTCGGTGTTCATCCGTGCCGCGCGCGAACGCGGCGAGGCGCTGGATCACGTGCTGTTCGCCGGCCCGCCGGGGCTGGGCAAGACGACGCTGGCGCAGATCGTGGCCCGCGAGCTGGGCGTCAACTTCCGCGCGACCTCCGGTCCGGTCATCGCCAAGGCCGGGGATCTCGCCGCCCTCCTGACCAACCTGGAGGAGCGCGACGTGCTCTTCATCGACGAGATCCACCGGCTCAATCCGGCGGTGGAGGAGGTGCTCTATCCGGCGATGGAGGACTTCCAGCTCGATCTCATCATCGGCGAGGGGCCGGCCGCCCGTTCGGTGCGCATCGAACTGGCGAAGTTCACCCTGATCGGCGCCACCACCCGCACCGGCCTGCTCACCACGCCGCTGCGCGACCGTTTCGGCATTCCCGTACGGCTGGAATTCTACACCGAGGACGAGCTGCTGCAGATCGTCCATCGCGGCGCCCGCGTGCTGGGCGTGTCCATGAGCGACGACGGAGCGCGGGAAATCGCCCGCCGCTCCCGCGGCACGCCGCGCATCGCCGGCCGCCTTCTGCGGCGGGTGCGCGATTTCGCCTCCGTGCTGGGCGTGGAGACGGTCGATGCCGCGCTGGCCGACCGCGCCCTGCGCGCCATGGAGGTGGACGAACGCGGACTGGACGCCCTCGACCGGCGATACCTCTCCTGCATCGCCGAGAATTTCGGCGGCGGTCCCGTCGGGGTGGAGACCATCGCCGCCGCCCTATCCGAATCCCGCGACGCGCTGGAGGAGGTCATAGAGCCCTTCCTCATCCAGCAGGGACTGGTGGCCCGCACGCCCCGCGGCCGGGTGCTCACGCCGCACGCCTTCCGCCACCTGGGGCTGGCCGTCCCCCCCCCGCCGTCCGGACAGCCGGACCTGTTCGGAGAGGGAAAATGACCGACATTTCCATTGCTCCGGAAGGATGGCCGGATCTCGCCGGCCGCATGGAGGGCCGCGAACACGTGCTCCCCGTGCGCGTCTACTACGAGGACACCGACTTCTCCGGTTTCGTCTACCATGCCAGCTACATCCGCTTCTGCGAGCGCGGCCGCAGCGACTTCCTGCGCCATCTCGGCGTGCACCACCACGAGCTGCACTGGGCCGCGAGCGGCGGGCGGACGGGTTTCGTGGTACGCCGCATGGTCTGCGACTTCCTGAAACCGGCGACCATCGACGACGTGCTGGAGGTCCGCACCCGCTTCCTGGAGCTGCGCGGCGCACGTTTCGAGCTTCATCAAAGAGTGGAACGCGCCGGCACGGTTCTCTTCACCGCCGCGGTCACCGCCGCGCTGGTCAACGCCCGGGGCCGGCCCGTGCGGCTGCCGGCGGACATGCGCCGGGGGCTGGAGACGGTTCTGTGGCGCGAGGAGGAGAACGGCGATTCTACATCCGCAGACGGGCCGCGCCGATGATCGGGCCGTGTTCGTCCAGCTGCAGCAGCGCCGCGCAGGTCTGCGCGCCGTCCACGAAAAGCTCGGAACGCGGCAGGGCGAGATCCAGGGGGCTGCCATGCCACATGGCCGCCGGAACGATCTTGCGCACCACGTTGCAGTAGCGCAGCTTCTTGCCCCGGTTCTCGCCGCGGGCGATCTCCACCTCCACCTCCTTCAGCGCGGTGACCACCCACAGCGTGGCCTCGCGGCCCTTCAGCTTGTCCGGCGCCCCGGCCGTCCGCACCCGCAGCATGTCCCCCTTCTCCGTCAGCGTCATGGGCACGTGACGGCAGTCGCCCTCCCGCTTCTCCCTCTCGATCAGCTCCAGGACCTTCTTCTTCCTGTTGCCGATCACGTGATGGCGGCCGTTGATGATCATCTGCGGGGTGTATACGCGGGAATCGCCGCGATAGGCGGCATAGCGCTGCTGGCGCCGGGTGAAGTCCGGCGAGCCCAGCGTATCGCGCCAGCCCAGATAGTCCCAGTAGTCGACGTTGTATGTCAGCCCGAGGATGTCGGGCCGGTGCGCCAGCTCGATCATGAAGGCGTCCGCCGGCGGGCAGGCGTTGCAGCCCTGCGAGGTGAACAGCTCCACCACCACCAGCCGCCCTCCGGCGCGATGCCCGTGCATGTCCGCCCGGGCGATGGCCGGCAGCAGGCCGGTCGCGGCCAGAGAGCCCAGCAGGATCCGGCGGGATATGGCGCGTGTACCTTTCATGCCGGGATGATAGCCCCGCACCTCGCGACTATGCGACTCACGTTCAGGTGAGAGCGGCGCGCATCACGAAGAATTGCGCGCCGCCCCCGTTTCCGTGCCCCGGATCGCCTTCCGTCCTCAGATCGCACCGGCCAGCCGGCGCAGCATGTAGGACAGAATGCCGTCGTTGCGGAAATAGTCCAGCTCGTCCGCGGTGTCTATGCGCGAAATCACTGCGGCGCGCTTTTCCGTGCCGTCGGGCGAGGTGAAGACCACCTCCATCTCCTGGCCCGGTTCCATGTCCGCGCCGAGTCCGCGGATGGTGACCGTTTCCGCGCCGGTCAGCCCGAGGCTCCTGCGCCCCTCCCCTTCGCGGAACTGCAGGGGCAGGATGCCCATGCCGATCAGGTTGGAGCGGTGGATGCGCTCGAAGCTCTCCGCGATGGCGGCACGCACGCCGAGCAGCTTCGGTCCCTTGGCCGCCCAGTCGCGGGAGGAGCCGGTGCCGTATTCGCGGCCCGCCACCACCACCAGCGGCACACCCTCCCCGGCGTAACGCATGGCGGCATCGAAGATGGTCATCCGCTCGCCGGAGGGATGGTGCACCGTCCAGCCGCCGCGCACGTCCGGCGTCATCTCGTTCTGCAGCCGGATGTTGGCGAAGGTGCCCCGCATCATCACCTCGTGATTGCCGCGCCGGGCACCATAGGAGTTGAAGTCCTTCGGTTCCACGCCGCGGGCCTTCAGATACTCGCCCGCGGGACTGTTCTCCGGAATGGCGCCGGCCGGGGAGATGTGGTCGGTGGTGATGGAATCGCCGAACAGACCGAGAATGCGCGCCCCCTCGATGTCCCGCACCTGCGGCGGTTCGAGGGTCATGCCGTCGAAATAGGGGGGCCTGCGGATGTAGGTCGAGGCCTCGTCCCAGGCGTAGGTGTCTCCGGAACCGGCATCGATCGCCCGCCACTGGGCATCGCCGGCGAACACGTCCGCGTACTTCTCCAGGAAGGCCTCGCGGGTCACCGCGCTGCGGATCGCCTCGCGGATCTCGCTCTGGGTCGGCCAGATGTCCCTCAGGTAGACCGGGTCGCCCTGCGCATCCTCGCCCAGCGGCTCGTTCAGCATGTCGAAGTTCAGGCTGCCGGCCAGGGCGTAGGCCACCACCAGCGGCGGCGACGCCAGCCAGTTGGCCTTGACCAGCGGATTGACGCGACCCTCGAAGTTCCGGTTGCCGGAAAGCACGGAACAGGCCACGAGGTCGTTCTCCTCCACCGCGCGCGCCACCGCGTCCGGCAGCGGACCGGAATTGCCGATGCAGGTGGTGCAGCCGTAGGCGACCACGGAGAAGCCGAGCTTTTCCAGGTCCTCCAGAACGCCGGCCCGCTTCAGGTATTCCGTCACCACCTGGGAGCCGGGCGCCAGCGATGTCTTCACCCAGGGCCTGGGCTTCAGCCCCTTCTCCACCGCCTTGCGGGCCAGCAGACCCGCGGCCAGCATCACCGAGGGGTTGGAGGTGTTGGTGCACGAGGTGATGGCGGCGATCACCACGTCGCCGTGCCCCATCTCGAAATCCGCGCCCGGCACGGCGAAACGCCTGCCCTCCTCGCCCGCCTTGCCGAACTCCCCGTCCATGGCCGCGGCGAAGGCTTTCGGAGCGTCGCGCAGCGGCACGCGGTCCTGCGGACGCTTCGGACCGGCGATCGAGGGTTCGACGGTGGAGATGTCCAGCGTCAGGCACTTGGTGAATTCCGGACGCGGCGTGCCGGAATCGCGGAACATCCCCTGCGCCTTCGCATAGGCCTCGACGAGCGCCACCTGCTCCTCGGAGCGCCCGGAGACGCGCAGATAGTCCAGCGTCTCCCGGGAAACGGGGAAGAAACCGCAGGTCGCACCGTATTCCGGCGCCATGTTGGCGATCGTCGCCTGATCCTCCAGCGACAGATGGTCGAGGCCGGGGCCACAGAACTCCACGAACTTCCCGACCACGCCCTCCTCGCGCAGCATCTGCACGATGGTCAGTACCAGATCGGTGGCCGTGACGCCCTCCGCCAGCTCGCCGGTCAGCTCGAATCCGATCACTTCCGGGACCAGCATGGAAACCGGCTGGCCCAGCATGACCGCCTCCGCCTCGATGCCGCCCACGCCCCAGCCGAGCACGCCCAGGCCGTTGATCATGGTGGTGTGGGAGTCGGTGCCGACCACCGTGTCGGGGAACGCCTGCACCGCGCCGTCCGTCTCCCGCGTCCACACGGTGCGGGCAAGATATTCGAGATTGACCTGATGGCAGATGCCCGTCTCCGGCGGCACCACGGAGAAGTTGTCGAACGCGCCCTGCCCCCATTTCAGGAAGGTGTAGCGTTCGCCGTTGCGCTCGTACTCGCGTTTGCGGTTGAATTCCAGCGCGTCGGGACTGCCGAAACGGTCGATCATCACCGAATGGTCGATCACCAGATCCACCGGCGAGAGCGGGTTGATCCGCTTCGCGTCGCCGCCCAGTTCCTTCATGGCGTCGCGCATCGCCGCCAGATCGACCACCGCCGGCACGCCGGTGAAGTCCTGCATCAGGACGCGCGCCGGACGGAAGGCGATTTCGCGGCGGTCCGCGGTCCCGCGACCGTCCAGCCAGTCGGTGAGCGCCCTCACGTCGTCCGCGGTAACCGTGCGCCCGTCCTCGAAGCGCAGCAGGTTCTCCAGCAGAATCTTCAGCGTGAAGGGCAGGCGCGACGCGCCGGTCAGGCCGTTTCTCTCCGCCCTTTCCAGAGAGAAGATCTCGTAGGTCGCGTCACCGACCCGCAATGTCGTGCGCGCGCCGAAGCTGTCGCTCGTCTGCGTCATGAAAACACTCCCTTTTCATGGCGCAAGGGGATGGTGGAGAGTGCTCCGGGGGGCGGCGGGATGATCCCGCTTCCGTCCTCCGCCTCGCAGCCTGTTTGTCCGATGAGCGGCTCCCTTGTAGCAGAAAAGCCCCGGAAAGCGCCATGACTACCTTGGCCGCACGGTTTCGTGAGGCCCGAAAAGGGGCGAAAACGGCACCTGCGCTCTTGTCTTTGGCTCCGTTTCGGGCAAAGGATGGCGGCCATGAAACTGAGCGGCAAAGATCTGGCCTGCCGTCGCGGCGGGCGGCTGGTGTTCTCCGGACTCTCCTTCGAGGTCTCCTCGGGCGAGATGCTGATCCTGCGCGGCCCCAACGGCGCCGGCAAGACCTCGCTGCTGCGCGTGATCGCCGGGCTGGCGCCGCCGGCCGCGGGCACGCTCCGGCTGGAGGGTGGCGACCCGGATCTCACCGTCGGCCAGCAGAGCCACTACATCGCCCACCAGAACGCCTCCAAGCCCCAGCTGACGGTGATGGAGAACCTGCGCTTCTGGCAGCGGTTCCACGGCGGGGACGGATCCCGCATCGTCGAGGCGGTGGAGGCCATGGATCTCGCCCGCCTGTCGGGCTACGCGGCGGGGCTGCTCTCCGCCGGACAGAAGCGCCGCCTCGCGCTGGCGCGCCTGGTGCTCGTGGAACGGCCGGTGTGGCTGCTTGACGAACCCACCGTGGGACTGGACACCGCCTCCGTGGACCGCCTGCGGAATCTCATGGAGGCCCACCTCGTCTCCGGCGGCATCATCGTCGCCACCACGCACATCGATCTGGGCATGGCGCAGGCCCGGGTCTTCGAGTTCGAGGAGATCCACTGGCAGGCGGAGGTGCATGTCCAATGAACGTGCTGTTCTCGCTCGTCGGACGCGACGTGCTCCTGGCCCTGCGCGCCGGGGGCGGCATCGGCACCGCCTTCGGATTCTTCCTCACCGTGGTGGTCCTGCTGCCCATCGGCATAGGCCCCGACCAGGCGCTTCTGCAGCGCATCGCGCCGGGCGCGCTGTGGATCGCCCTGCTGATGTCCGTCCTGCTCTCCGCCGACCGCATCTACAGCGCCGACTTCGAGGACGGTTCCCTCGAAGTGATGGCGCTGGGCCCGGCCCCCCTGGAGGTGGTGGCCCTTGCCAAGGCGCTGGCCCACTGGATCACCTCCGGCCTGCCGCTGGCCGTGGCCGCCCCCCTGCTCGGCTTCCTGCTGAACCTCGACGCGGCGCTGGTGCCGGCGCTGGCGGGCGCCATGGTCACCGGCTCGCTGGCGCTGTCCATGCTCGCGGCCATGGGCGCGGCCATCACCGTCGGCCTGCGCAAGGGCGGACTGCTGATCTCCCTGCTCATCCTGCCGCTCTACATCCCGCTGATGATCTTCGGCGTCTCGGCCTCCGCCGGCGGCGTCTCCGGACCGGACACCTCCACCTCGTCCTTCCTCATCCTCACCGCCATCGTTCTGGTCGCGGTCGTCGTCTCCCCGGTGGCATCGGCGGCCGCCCTGCGCGCGCACATGCGCTGAGACGGCGCGCCGGTGAGCGCCTGCATGAATGTTGCGTAACGTGCCGGTGGGGTAATGGTATGTTAACCATGACCTGCTTGTGTCGGCATCGAGCGGCACCGGGCGGAGGCTCCGTCATGGTCCGCCGAAGTTTTGACAACTTGATCCGCGATCAAGCACGCGGCTGTCTTCCGCAGACGGAAGAGGCCGCCGCCGATCGCCGGCATCCAGGGACGCGGAGGGGCAACCGGACCTCATGGACGTGGAAATCGCAAATCAGGTGGCCGGCGGCCACGACTTCTCGGTTCTGGGCATGTTCCTGCGGGCCTCGCTGGTGGTCAAGCTGGTCATGGCGGGACTGGTCTTCGCCTCGGTGCTGTGCTGGGCCATCGTGTTCGAGAAGTTCGCCGTCATCGCCCGCATGCGACGGGCCATCGACCGGTTCGAGACGCTCTTCTGGTCCGGCAAGTCGCTCGACGAGATCTACGTCGCCGCCACCCATGGCCGTCCCGTGGGCACCGCGGCGCTGTTCGTCGCCGCCATGGACGAGTGGCGCCGCTCGCAGTCGGCGCAGGCCGGCGGCCATCTGGCCAGCCTGGTGCAGCGGATCGAGAAGGTGATGGAAGTGGAGCTGCAGAGACAGACGGAGATGCTGGAACGGCGTCTTCTGGTGCTCGCCACGGTGGGGTCCATCTCCCCCTTCGTGGGCCTGTTCGGCACCGTCTGGGGCATCATGAACTCCTTCCAGGCCATCGCCATATCCAAGAACACCAACCTGGCGGTGGTCGCCCCCGGACTGGCCGAGGCGCTGTTCGCCACCGCCCTGGGCCTTCTGGCGGCCATTCCGGCGGTGATCTTCTACAACAAGTTCTCCCACGACGTGGCCCGGCTGGGAACGCGCATGGAGAACTTCATCGACGAATTCACGGCCATCCTTTCGCGCCAGCTCGAGGACGCGGCCGGATACTGAAGACTTTCGGAGTACGGGCGCATGGCGGCAGGACTGCACGGAACCATCGGAGGCGGCGGACGGCGCGGACGCAGACGCGCCTCGCGTCTCGCCCCGATGAGCGAAATCAACGTCACGCCCTTCGTGGACGTGATGCTGGTCCTGCTCATCGTCTTCATGGTGGCCGCGCCCATGCTCACCGTGGGCGTGCCCATCGAACTGCCGAAGACGAAGGCGAAGCCGCTGCAGGGCGAGAAGGAGCCGGTGACCGTCACCGTCAAGGCGGACGGCACGGTCTTCCTCCAGGAGACGGAGATCGACCCGGAGACGCTGGCGGCGAAGATCCGGGCCATCTCGGAGAACGGATACGACGAGCGGATCTACGTGCGCGCCGACAGGAGCGTGGACTACGGCACGGTCATGAAGGTGATGGGGGCGCTGTCCGGCGCGGGCTTCAAGCGCCTGGCCCTCGTCACCGCCCCGAAGGACGCCGCGGGCGGCAAGAGGAAGGGCGGAAACCGTGGAAGCGGCAAGAGCGGCAAGAGCGGCCGCAAGGCCGGTCGCGGCGGATAGCACGGCGGAACACATGCGCTACACCCTGCCCATATCCCTTTTCCTGCATCTGGGAATCCTGCTGGCGGCCATCGTGGTCCTGCCGGCGCCGGAGGAGTTCCGTGTCGCGCCTCAGGAGGCTCTGCCGGTGGAGATCGTGAACATCGAGGACGTCTCGAAACGCATGGCCATGAGCCGCGAGGCTCCGGAGAAGCCGGTCGAGAAACCGGCCCCGAAACAAAGGGAGCCCGAACCGAAGCCGCAGCCCAGGCCGGCCAGGGAGAAGAAGCAGGCCCAGCCGGAGCCGAAACCCGCGCCGGAGCCGGAGCCGGAAAAGGCCGAACCCGCGCCGCCCGATCCGGCGGACCTCAAGAAACTCGTGGAGAAGGTGGCGGAGCCGGAACCGAAGCCGGAAAAGACGAAAAAGGCCGAGCCGGAACCGAAGAAGGCCGCCAGCCGTCCCGCGCCGAAGCCGCGGGCGCGTCCGCGCGCGATACGCAGGATGGCGGCGCTGCAGAAGCAGAGGAAGCGGAAGAAACCGGATCCGAAGAAGAAACGCCGGCGGGAGAATCCCATCGACGAGATCGCCGCGCTGCTGAACAAGGTCGACGACACCCCGAAGGCCCGCCCGCCCGAAGCCGACATGACGGGCACGCCGCGGCGCGGTCCCGCCGACATGGCCGGAACCGACGCCGCCCTGTCCGCGGATCTGGTGGACGCCCTGCGCCAGAAGGTCGAGAGCTGCTGGAACGTGCCCGCGGGCGTACGGGACGCGGAAGGCCTGAGGGTGCGCGTCCGGTTCCAGATGAGCCCGGAGGGGCTGGTCACCGGCGGCCCGGAGGTGCTCAACAGCATGGCCCATCCGGCCTTCGACGCCGCGGCCCGTTCCGCCGTGCGCGCCGTTCTGGCCTGTCAGCCATATGACTTTCTGCCGCCGGAGAAATATGAAGCGTGGAAGGACATCATCCTCAATTTCGACCCGAGCCGCATGCTCGCCGTCAACTGAGGCATCTGAAACATGGGAAGGCCGACATGACGCATCCGCAAGAGGCTGAACGCGCAACGGAAACCGGCGGCGCCCGCGCCGCCTGGAAGGTGGTCGTGCTGGCGCTGGCGGCATGGCTGCTGGCCCTGTCCCCCGCCCACGCCGTGCTGGAGGTGGACATCACCCGCGGCCGGGTGGAACCCATGCCCATCGCCATCACCAGCTTTCTGGGAGCCTCGCCGAAGGAGCAGCAGTACGGGGCCGACATCGCGGGCGTCATCGCCGCGGATCTGGAACGCTCCGGCCTCTTCCGCCCGCTCGATCCGGCCTCCTTCATCGAGCGCATCACAGACTTCAACAACCCGCCGCGCTTCGGCGACTGGCGGATCATCAAGGCGCAGGCGCTGGTCACGGGCCGCGTGCTGGCGCAGGGCGACGGCCGCCTGCGCGCCGAGTTCCGTCTGTGGGACGTCTTCGCCCAGCAGCAGATCCTCGGACTGCAGTTCGTCACCAGCCCGCGCAACTGGCGGCGCATCGGCCACATGATCGCGGACGCCATCTACAAGGCCGTGACCGGCGAGGACGGATATTTCGACACCCGCATCGTCTTCATCGAGGAGAGCGGTCCGAAGGACCGCCGCGTGAAGCGTCTCGCCGTGATGGACCAGGACGGCTTCAACATGCGCCGCCTCACCGACGGCCGCACGCTGGTGCTCACGCCGCGCTTCTCGCCCAACGCCCAGGAGATCACGTACATCTCCTACGCCGGCGGCAAGCCGCGCGTCTATCTCTACAACATCGAGACCGGACAGCGCGAGATCGTCGGATCCTTCCCCAACATGAGCTTCGCCCCCCGCTTCTCGCCGGACGGACAGCGCATCATCATGAGCCTGCAGGAAGGCGGCGGCTCCAACATCTACGAAATGGACCTGCGCTCCCGCCAGCTGCGCCGGCTCACCGAGGGACCGGCCATCGACACCGCCCCCTCCTATTCGCCGGACGGCCGCTGGATCGTGTTCGAATCGGACCGCGAGGGTTCCCAGCAGCTCTACGTGATGCCCGCCGGAGGCGGCCAGGCCAGGCGGATCAGCTTCGGACAGGGCCGCTACTCCACCCCCGTCTGGTCCCCGCGCGGCGACTACATCGCCTTCACCAAGATGCACAAGGGGCGCTTCGCCATCGGCGTCATACGCCCCGACGGCAGCGGCGAACGCATTCTCACCTCCGGCTACCACAACGAGGGCCCCACATGGGCCCCGAACGGCCGGGTACTCATGTTCTTCCGCGAATCGCGCGGTCCCAACGGAGGCCCCCATCTCTACACCGTGGACCTCACCGGCTACAACGAGCGGCGCGTGCCGACCCCGGGCTTCGCCTCCGATCCGGCCTGGTCGCCCTTGCTGAAATGATTCGGGAGGCCTATCCTTGCCGCGACGCGGACGACATGACCCGTCGGGCCGACCGCCCCGGATACCGGGAAAGGCCAACAGGTCATTATACTGACAGATTTGTCCGCTCCTGAATGCCGTTCACGGGGCCGCCGGTACGCGGCGCCGGAACAGGGAAGGCGGAAGAGACGTGCGGCAGGAACCACTGCGGACAATCGGGAATCACTACGGGAAACGAAGAATGATGCTACGCTCCATTGCCAACATGAAGACCGTCGTGCTGCTGGCCGGCGTCCTTGCGCTGTCCGCCTGCTCTTCCGCCAACAAGCCGGATCTGGAGGCCGGAGCGGGAACCGGACAGGGACAGATCGTGCCCGGTTCGGAACGCGACTTCATGCTCAACGTCGGCGACCGGGTGCATTTCCTGGTCGACCAGTCCACGCTGACTCCGGAAGCCAAGCAGATCCTGACCCGTCAGGCCGCCTGGCTGCGCCAGTACCCGAACGTGACGGTGCAGATCGAGGGGCATGCGGACGAACGCGGCACCCGGGAGTACAACATCGCGCTCTCCGCCCGCCGTGCCGAAACGGTCAAGCGGTTCCTCGTGTCCCAGGGCATCTCGCCCTCGCGCATCTCCACCATCGCCTACGGCAAGGAACGGCCGGTCGCGCTTTGCGACGCCGAACAGTGCTGGGCGCAGAACCGCCGCGCGGTGACGGTCATCACGGGAGGCGCGGCGGGCAAGTAGCCACGGCCCGCACTCCGTGTCCTCGGGAGACGGTCGGATGATGCACATGCGCAGGGGAATTCTCGCAATCCTTTCCACCGCGGCCGCGCTCGCAGTACTCGTTCCCGCGAGCCCGGCGCAGGACGCGGGATGGAAGGCCCTGCACGACCGCATCGTCCGCCTGGAACGGCAGGTCCGGGCTCTGCGCGAGAGGCCGGTGGGCCGGGAGACGCCGGACGAACGCCGGTTGCGCGCCGTCGAGCGCCGGATCTCCGAACTGCGCCGCGAGATGGAGCGCCGTCTTGCCGACATCGAGGCACGCCTGGCGGAACTGCAGGGGCGGAAGCCGCCGGCCGCGGCCGGCCGCGATGCCCCCCTTCCGCGTTCGTCCGTGCCGCCCGTGGCCAACAGCGACCTGCGCGGTCCCGAGTACAGCGTGGAGATCGAACCGCCCCGCGAGCAGCTTCTGGGCCGCATCACCGTGGACGAGTACGGACGCCCGAAACCGCCGCGCACGACACCGCCACCGCCACCGCGCGACACCGGTGGTGCCGGAGGCGCTGGCGGTGCCCGGCCGCTGCCCGGCGTTCCCCCCCTTCTGGGAGCGGCACCCGGCGTCGCGGCGCCACCTCCGGTCCTGCCCGAAACGGTGCAGACCGCACCGCTTGACGCGCCCGCGACGACGAAGACCGCCTCCACGGGCGGCCCCGATCTCGTGCTGAAAGGCGCCCGCGACAACTTCCTCGCCCGGCGCTACGGTCTGGCGGAATCCGGCTACCGCGCCTTTCTGCAGCGGTTCCCGGACCACCCGAAGGCCGCGGAAGCCCAGTACGAACTCGGCGAAACCTACTACGTGCAGGGGCGCTACAAGGATGCGGGACAGGCCTACATCCGCACCTACAAGAACTGGCCGCGCAGCGCCGTGGCCCCGCAGGCCCTTCACAGGCTGGCCCTGAGCCTGCGCAGGCTCGGGCAGACGAAACAGGCCTGCCGCACATGGAAACTGCTGCGGGAGAAGTATCCGCAATCCCGTGCCGCCCGCACCAGCGCCCCGCGGGAGATGAAACGTGCCCGTTGCGGCTGATCCCTCCGCGCCGCTCCGCGAGGAGGAGATCGCGCGGCTTCTTTCGCCACTGCGCCGCTTTCCGCATGTGGCGCTGGCGGTCTCCGGAGGGGCCGACTCCACCGCCCTGATGGTGGCCGCGAACCGCTGGCGCGGCCTCGTCCCAAATCCGCCCCGCATCACCGTCCTCACCGTGGACCATGCCCTGCGTCCCGAATCGGGTGAGGAGGCGAGGCGGGTTCTGGACCGTGCGCAGGCACTGGGCCTGCCCTGCCACATTCTGCGCCGCGAGGGCCCGAGGCCGCGAAGCGGCGTGCAGCAGGCCGCCCGTCATGCCCGCTACGCCCTGCTGGGCGACTGGTGCGTGGAACATGGCGCAGCCCTGGCGACCGCGCATCACCTCGAGGACCAGGCAGAAACCTTCCTGATGCGCCTGGCGAGAGGATCCGGCGTGGACGGACTTGCCGCCATGGCCGCCGAAAGCCGTCTGGAAGACCGGGACGTGCCGCTTCTGCGCCCCTTCCTCGAGGTGCCGCGCGCCCGGCTGGCCGCCACCGTCCGCGCTGCGGGCATGGACTGGATCGAGGACCCCTCCAATGCCGATGCATCCTACGAGCGCGTGCGCATGCGCCGGCTGATGCCGGAGCTTGCCGGGGCCGGCATCGCGGCACGCGACATCGCCACGAGCTGCCGACGCCTGCACCGGGCCGCGGAGGCGCTGCGGGCATGGTGCCGGACCTTCCTGACGCGGCATCTCGTCTGCCATGCCGTCCACGGCTGGGGGGAGGTGCCCCTCGAGCCGCTTCTGGAACTGCCGTGCGAAACGCGGTTGCGGGTGCTCGAGGCCCTCGTCCGCATCTTCGGCCGTCCGCGCCGCCTCCGGCTGGCCGCCATCGAGCGGCTGGACGAGTGGCTCGTGGACGGCACGGCGCGCGCCCGCGTGCTGGGCGGCGCCCGCCTGGCGCGCCGCCGCCGCGTGCTGGTGGTCGGCCGCGAGCCCGGCCGGCTGCATGCGGAAACGCCGCTGGAGCCCGACCGGGCGGAGGTCCTGTGGGACGACCGGTTCCTTGTCCGCGTGCCGCCTCCCCATCCACCGCTCGTGATTCTGCCTCTGGAAGCCGTCCGGCCGCCGGAAGGCTTCCCCGCGCGCCCCTCCGCGGTGCCCGCCTTCGCATGGCGCACCCTGCCGGTGATCTGCTCCGCGCCGGAACGCAGGCCGCTCGCCTGCCCCGCGGCGGACTGGCGGGCCGCGACCGCGGAGGCGGATCGGGCGGTAACTATCTTTCGAAAATGTAATGGCGTTTCCGGATGATGGAGCGTCCCCGCACCCCCGCGGCGCTTGGCAACGGGCGCGCAAGATCCTATGTTATGCGGGCACGGACGAGCGCCGCGGGCGCCATGACCATGCCCGATTGACCGTCCATGGGGACGGCATGACAGGACCGGATCCGGCGCCGGGCGCGGATGGCATCCGGACCCGGGCGGAGGAAGAAACCGAGGTTTTCCGTTGAACAACATACGCAACATCGCGATCTGGGCCATCATCGCCCTGCTGCTCTTCGCACTGTTCAACCTTTTCCAGAACCCCTCGCAGAGGCGCGGTTCGGCGGAGGTGAGCTACACCCAGTTCCTCGAGAAGGTGGAAAAGGGCGAGGTGAAGGCGGTGACCCTGCAGGACGGCCAGATCACGGGCCAGCTCACCAACGGCCGGCCGTTCATCACCTACGCGCCTCCGGGCGATCCCGACTTCATCCGCACCCTGCGCGAGAAGAACGTGGAGATCCGCGTCAAGCCGAAGGGCGACGAGGGGCTGCTGCCCTCCATCCTGCTCTCCTGGTTCCCGATCCTGCTGATGATCGGCGTCTGGCTCTTCTTCATGCGCCAGATGCAGTCCAACTCCGGCAAGGCCATGGGCTTCGGCAAGTCCAAGGCGCGGCTGCTCACCGAGCGCCACGGCAAGGTGACCTTCGAGGACGTCGCCGGAGTGGACGAGGCCAAGGAGGAACTCCAGGAGATCGTCGAGTTCCTCAAGGATCCGCAGAAGTTCCAGCGCCTCGGCGGCAAGATCCCGAAGGGCGCGCTTCTGGTGGGCCCGCCCGGCACCGGCAAGACGCTGCTGGCCCGCGCCGTGGCCGGCGAAGCCGGGGTGCCGTTCTTCACCATCTCCGGCTCCGACTTCGTGGAGATGTTCGTCGGCGTCGGCGCCTCGCGCGTCCGCGACATGTTCGAACAGGCGAAGAAGAACGCGCCCTGCATCATCTTCATCGACGAGATCGACGCCGTGGGCCGCCATCGCGGGGCCGGCCTGGGCGGCGGCAACGACGAGCGCGAGCAGACGCTGAACCAGCTGCTGGTGGAGATGGACGGCTTCGAGGCCAACGAGGGCATCATCCTCATCGCCGCCACGAACCGTCCCGACGTGCTCGATCCCGCCCTGCTGCGTCCCGGCCGCTTCGACCGGCAGATCGTCGTGCCCAACCCGGACGTGAAGGGCCGCGAGAAGATCCTGCGCGTGCACATGGCCAACGTGCCGCTGGCCCCCGACGTGGACCCGAAGGTTCTGGCCCGCGGAACGCCGGGCTTCTCCGGCGCCGATCTGGCCAATCTCGTCAACGAGGCGGCCCTGCTGGCGGCGCGGCGCAACAGGCGCATGGTCACCATGAAGGATTTCGAGGACGCCAAGGACAAGGTCATGATGGGGGCCGAACGCAAGTCCATGGCCATGTCCGAGGAGGAGAAGAAGCTCACCGCCTACCACGAGGCGGGCCATGCCATCGTGGCGCTGAACGTGCCCGACGCCGATCCCGTCCACAAGGCGACGATCATCCCCCGCGGCCGCGCGCTGGGCATGGTCATGCAGCTGCCCGAGGGCGACCGCTACTCGATGAAGTACCGCCAGATGACCTCGCGGCTGGCCATCATGATGGGCGGGCGCGTGGCCGAGGAGCTGATTTTCGGCCCGGAGAACGTCACCTCCGGTGCCCAGTCCGACATCGAGCAGGCCACCAAGCTGGCCCGCGCCATGGTCACCCGCTGGGGCTTCTCCAAGGAGCTCGGTCTGGTGGCCTACGACGAGAACCAGGACGAGGTGTTCCTCGGCATGTCGGTGGCCCGTCAGCGCAACATCTCCGAGGCCACGGCCCAGAAGATCGACGCGGAGGTGCGCCGCATCCTGGACGAGGCCTATGAAACCGCCCGCCGCATCCTTTCCGAGAAGGCGAAGGATCACGAGACGCTGGCCCAGGGGCTTCTGGAGTACGAGACCCTGACCGGCGACGAGATCCGCGATCTGCTGGCAGGCAAGCCGCCCAGGCGCGACGACGACGAGGGGCCGAAGGCGAAATCCACGCCCACCGTTCCCGTCACCCGACCGAAGAAGGGCGGCGGCGGGGAGGCCGACGGCATGGAGCCCCAGCCGCAGGCCTGAGACAGGAGCGCGATCTCTCCTCCGCAGGGGAATGCGGGAACATCCACGAAGACACGGACGGCGGTGCATCGAGCGGGCGCCGCCGTCGCCATTCGGGGGACCGGACATGAGCGAAACGGCCGATCAGATCCACATCCGCCCGGCCGGCCTGCTGCATGGCGAAGCCGCGGAGCACGCGGTGCGCAACCGCCTGGCCCTGCCGCTGGCCGGCGGGCCCTGCGCCTTCAGCGCCGCAGAAATCGTGCACCGCTGCGCATCCACGGGCGAGATCTCCCGCCGCTGGCTCGCCGCGCGCGATCTTTCCACCCTTGCCGATGACAATCCTCCTCTCGCCGCCCGGCTCGAACGGATCACCGCGCCCCGCCCCGCCGTCGCGGAACTCGATCCCGCCCGTCCCCGCGTCATGGGCATCGTCAACGTCACCCCGGACAGTTTCTCCGACGGCGGCAGACACGCTGATGCGACCTCCGCCGTGGCCCACGCCCTGGCGCTCGCCGCGCAGGGGGCCGACATCCTCGACGTCGGTGGCGAATCCACCCGTCCCGGCGCTTCGGAGGTGCCCGTGGAAGAGGAGATCGCCCGTGTCGTCCCCGTGGTCCGGGAGCTTGCCGAACGGGGCCTGACGGTCAGCGTCGATACCCGCAAGGCCCCGGTCATGGAGGCCGCCCTCGCCGCCGGCGCCGCCATCATCAACGACGTCACGGCCCTGCGCGGGGATCCGCGCTCGGCGAAGGTGGTGGCGGAGGCCGGCGTTCCGGTGATCCTCATGCACGCCCGCGAGGTCCCCGTGCGCCCCGATGTCACGCATGCGTACGAGGACGTGGCGCTGGACGTGGCCGGGACGCTGGAAACGCATGTCCGGGACGCCCTGCGGGCCGGTGTCGCGGAACGGAACATCATCGTCGATCCCGGGCTGGGATTCGGCAAGGACGTGGAGGACAACCTGCGCCTGATGCGACGGCTGCCGCTGTTCCACGGGCTGGGCGTCCCCCTCCTCGTCGGCGCCTCCCGCAAGCGCTTCATCGGCGCGGTGACCGGCGTGGAAACACCGGCGGAGCGGCTTGCCGGCTCGCTCGCCGTCGCCCAGCTGGCCCTGCAGGCCGGCGCCGCCATCGTGCGGGTGCACGACGTCGCGGAGACGGCGCAGATGGTACGGATGTTGCTTTCCGCTTGGTAAAGTTGCAGATTTGCCCCATGTAAACGTTTTTGCGCCATGGATACCGGGGCGCCGGGCTGGGCGGTAAGGCAGAGACAACGAGGACCGAGAGCGGGAAATGAGCAGGAAGTATTTCGGAACGGACGGCGTGCGCGGCCTGGCCAACACCGCGCCCATGGATCCCCAGACCATCATGCGCTGCGGCATGGCCGCCGGCAGCCTCTTTTCCAACGGGCACCGGCCCCGCGTGGTCATCGGAAAGGACACGCGGCTGTCCGGCTACATGGTCGAGCAGGCGCTGACGGCGGGCTTCCTGTCCGTGGGCATGGACGTCTTCCTCTTCGGCCCGCTTCCCACGCCCGCGGTGGCCATGCTGACCCGCTCCCTGCGCGCGGATCTGGGCGTCATGCTCTCCGCCTCCCACAATCCCTACCACGACAATGGCATCAAGTTCTTCGGCCCCGACGGCTACAAGCTCTCCGACGAACAGGAGCTGCGCATCGAGGAGCTGATGGATTCCGACATCTCGAAGCTCGCCGCCGCGCCGGACAGCCTGGGCCGCGCCAAGCGCATCGAGGACGCCCAGGCCCGCTACATCGAGTTCGCGAAGCGCACCCTGCCGCGTGCCCTCAGGCTGGACGGCCTCCGGGTTGTCGTGGATTGTGCCAACGGCGCCGCCTACCGTGTCGCTCCCGAGGTGCTGTGGGAGCTGGGCGCGGAGGTCATCACCATCGGCGCGGAACCCGACGGCTTCAACATCAACGACAAATGCGGCTCCACCGCCCCGCAGCGCATGTGCGAGAAGGTGCGCGAGATGCGCGCCGACATCGGCATCGCCCTGGACGGCGACGCGGACCGCGTGGTGATCGCGGACGAGAAGGGCCGACTGGTGGACGGCGACCAGCTTCTCGGCCTCATCGCCACCTACCTGCTGGAGAAGGGCCAGCTCGCCGGCGGCGGCGTGGTGGCCACCGTGATGTCCAATCTCGGCCTGGAGCGCTATCTGGAGAGCTTCGGCCTGAAGCTGGAGCGCACCAGGGTCGGCGACCGCTACGTCATGGAGCGCATGCGCGAGGGCGGATACAACGTCGGCGGCGAACAGTCCGGCCATATCATCCTCACCGACCACACCACCACCGGAGACGGCCTCATCGCCGCCCTCCAGGTCCTGGCGGTGGTGGTGACGAAAGGTCGCAGGGTTTCCGAGATCTGCCATGTCTTCGATCCGGTCCCGCAGCTTCTGGAAAACGTGCGCTATTCCGGACCTTCCCCCCTCGAGGACCCGGTCGTCGCGGACGCGATCGCGCGGGCCGAATCCATGCTCGGAAACAGCGGACGGCTGGTGATCCGCCCCTCGGGAACCGAGCCGGTGATTCGCGTCATGGCGGAAGGCGACGACGAGGAGCTGGTCCGCAGGGCGGTGGGAGAGATCACCGAGGCGCTCCAGGCCCGCGCCGCCTGATCCTCCGCCTCCATCCTCGGAAAATGGTTTGCGAATCCTTTACGGAAATCCGCGGATTTTCCATAAATCCGTTTCATTACGGAACAGGCTGACCCAACGCCATATTTCCGCAAAAAACGGGTCAGATTTCAGTCAATCCCATAGATTACAGGTTGTCCCCAGCCGAAACGCTTCATGCTGCGTGCGCGGCACTGCACAAGGAGGGACGACATGAAAAAGATCTATGGACTGCTCATCGGAACCGCCGTCGCGGCACTCGTGGCGGGAACCGCCCAGGCCGCCGATCTGGAGTACCAGTCTCCGGCCGAGGCCTCCGGCTTCTACATCCGCGGCGACATCGGCTACTCCCTGCTGGAGTGGGATGGCCCGTCCGACGATGGGGCCCTGACCGCCGGCGGCGGCATCGGCTACCGTTTCAACGACTACCTGCGCGCCGACATCCGCTACACCTATGCCGGCCGCTTCCAGGCCAGCCCGTGGCACAAGCTGGAGACCCACAGCGTGCTGGGCAACGTCTACTTCGATCTGCCGGTGAACGACTGGCCCTTCCGGCCCTATCTCGGTGCCGGTCTCGGCTGGGGCAAGGGCGTCTGCTGCAACGGCGGCGACGACGAGGACGGTTTTGCCGCGGCCTTCATGGCGGGTGTGACCTTCGCGCTCACCGACAATCTGGATCTGGACGTGGGCTACAAGTTCCAGGACATCTTCATCGACGGTCCGAACATCACCGAGCATCAGATCACGGCCGGTTTCCGTTACAACTTCTGATCCGCCGGCCAGCGGATTGCTGCGAACACGGACGGCGATCTCCGGATCGCCGTTTTTCGTTTTCAGCATCCATGAATGCAAGTATTACGACATTGCTCCGAAGCAATGTCGCTCTCCCGTTTCATGTGATATGAAACATTCCGTCTCGATTCATTCCGGGAGGATAGACAAAATGGCGAAACTCGTTTTCATTTCGACGCACGGCCCCGACGACGTGGAGCGGGCCTCCCTGCCCTGGGCTCTGGCCACCGCCTCTCTCGCCTCCGGGCACGAGGTCCACATGTATCTGCAGGGGCCGGCCGTGGAGCTGCTGAAGAAGGAGGGCGGCGCCCAGGGGCTGCAGCATGAGCCCTTTCCGGCGCTGGACGAGCTCATCGAGCTTTTCCTGGAGGCGGAGGGTCATCTGTACGGCTGCGCGCCCTGTCTGCAGTCCCGCAGCCTGACGGAAGCGGATCTGCTGGACGGCGTGAAGATCGTGGGCGGCGCGGCCATGGTGGACCAGTGCCTGACCGCGGACAAGGTCTTCACCTACGCCTGACGCACCCGGCCGCATACGGCGGCCTCCCTCCGCTTCCCGAGCGAGGCGGCAAGGAGGCCGTCGCGCGGCGACCGGCTCCTCCATTTCACCCACCCCATCATCCCGGACACCCTCCGGACGGACGGCTCCCGCCCCAGTGGAGACACCACGGATCCGAAGACCTTGGCGGAAATCATTTCGGCGCGATGCCGAATTCGCCGAACGGTATGAAATTCACCGGATCGCCTTCCGCCACGCTCTCGATATCCTCCACCAGCTCGATGAGCCCCGTGGCCGCGACGGCGGAGGAAATCAGGCCCGAGCCATCCCGCGGGAAGCGCCGCACCACCACGCCGCCCTTTCCGTCCGGCTCCACCCAGCCGCGCAGGAACTCCCGGCGGCCCGTCTTGCGTTTCGGCATTCCGAAGCCCGCCGGAAGCGGATAGCGCATCGGTTCGCGCCACTTGTGCCCGGCCAGCCCGGAGAGCAGGGGCACGCCGTACATCAGGAAGGTCACGAAGGCCGCCACGGGATTGCCCGGCAGGCCGAGAAAGACCGTATCCCCGATCTGGCCGAAGCCGATCGGCTTGCCCGGCTTGATGGCCAGCCTCCAGGCATGCAGCCGTCCCATGCGGGCCACCATCTCGGCCATGTAGTCCGCCTCTCCCTGCGAGGCTCCGGCGGAAGTCACGATGACGTCGCATTCCTCCACGGCACGGGCATAGGCCGCCTCCACCGCCTCGCGGGTGTCCGCGATCACCCCGTAGTCGCGAATCTCCACCCCCAGAGGTTCCAGCGCGCCGCGCAGAATGTAGACGTTGGCGTCGTAGATCGCCCCTTCCCGGAACGGCGTGCCGGGGCGGATGATCTCGTCGCCGGAGGACATCAGCGCCACCCTGAGAGGACGATGGACCCGGACTTCCGCGCAGCCCGTGGAGGCGATGGCCGCCAGTTCCGGCGCCCGCAGCCGCGTGCCCGCCTCCACCACGGGTCGCCCCGCCGCCTGATCCTCGCCCGCGGGGCGCACGTTGATGCCCTTCGGAACGCCCGCGGGAAAACGGGCCCGGTGTTCGTCGAATTCCACGTCCTCCTGCATGATGCAGGTATCGGCCCCCCGGGGCATGGGCGCGCCGGTGAAGATGCGCGCCGCGGTGCCTTCCGGCAGCGGCCGGGGCACGTCGCCGGCGAAGACGGTCATGGATACCGGCAGCTCCGTCTCGTCATCGGGGGCGAGATCGGCGTGACGCACGGCGAAACCGTCCATCGCCGCGTTGTCGAAAGCGGGAATGTCGCGCGGCGCGATCACGTCCTGCGCAAGTATCCGCCCGAGAGCCGTCTCCAGCGGCACGCTCTCCACCCCGGTGACAGACCGCACACGCTCCCGCAGCAGAGCCATGGCCTCGGCATGGGGCATGAGGCGGTGGGCGGTCGCGAAACAGTCGTTCGCCAGTCTGCGCGGTTCCTTCCTCATGGGCGCCTCATATCCATGAAATCGATGATGAAATCGGCCATGGCCGCATAGTCGTCCCGGGCGAAGACGGGCAGTCCGGGATGCTCCACCGGCCCGGAGGCGGCTATGGCCACGATGCCCGGCTCGCCACCGGCGAGCTCCGGATGGTCGAGTTCCAGATTGCGCACTTCGATCTTCGGATGACTCCCCCCCTTGTAGCCCTCCACGATCACCAGATCGCAGGGGCTCATCCGCGCCAGCATCTCCTCCAGGCATGCGGGGGATTCAGCGGGGGCCGATTCGTGGATGATCGCCCAGCGCTCCCGGGCCACCACCGCCACCTCGCGCGCGCCCGCCTTGCGGTGCCGGAAACTGTCCCGGCCCTCGTGGTCCATGTCGAAGCTGTGATGGGCGTGCTTGACCGTGGACACGCACCAGCCCCGCGCGGAAAGCTCCCGTACCAGGCCCTCCACCAGCGTCGTCTTGCCGGAGTTCTTGAAGCCGGCCACGCCGATGACCCTGTGTCCGCATATGGTCTTTCTCATGGCCCTTTCCCGCAGCAGAAACCGGGTCCCCTTTATCCTCCGGCACGCTTTCCGCGTCAATCGCCCTTGACCGGAGGACGGAAAAGGCGGCAATCAGGGCTCCATGGAAAGAACCCTGCTCATCACCGGCTGCTCCTCGGGAATTGGCGAGACCTGCGCCCTCGGCATGAAGGCGCGCGGCTGGCGCGTTTTCGCCACCGCCCGCCGCGAGGAGGATCTGGAGCGCCTGTCCGCGGCGGGCCTGGAGGCCGTCCATCTCGACTACGACGAGCCGGAATCGGTGGAGGCCTGCGTGTCGACGGTCGCCGCGGCCACCCACGGCCGGCTGGACGCCCTGTTCAACAACGGCGCCTACGGCCAGCCCGGCGCGGTGGAGGACCTCACCCGCGACGTGCTGCGCCGCCAGTTCGAAACCAACGTCTTCGGCTGGCACGATCTCACCCGGCAGGTCCTGCCCCTCATGCGGGCGCAGGGCCACGGGCGCATCGTCCAGAATTCATCTGTCCTCGGACTGGTCGCGATGAAGTGGCGCGGCGCCTACAATGCCTCGAAGTTCGCCATCGAGGGGCTCACGGACACCCTGCGGCTGGAGCTTCGCGGAACCGGCATCCATGTCAGCCTGATCGAGCCCGGTC
This sequence comes from uncultured Rhizobiaceae bacterium, assembly GCA_964430935.1. Classification (GTDB taxonomy): domain Bacteria; phylum Pseudomonadota; class Alphaproteobacteria; order Rhizobiales; family Aestuariivirgaceae; genus Thermopetrobacter. Next base: position 7,080 of record CAYSHK010000006.1, on the reverse strand, counting down.
CCATCTTCTCGAAGTTCATGGAAACGGCCCTGAAACATTTCGAGGAGAACATCGACATCGAACACTCCCCGCACCGGGAGCAGTACCTGGCCCGCAAAAGACAGCTATCCGGGGAGAGCCGGCCGAGCCCCTTCAAGCTGCCTCCCGAAGCGGTGCTGAGGAAACTGGTGCACGCGCTGGAGAGTCCGCGTCCGAAGCCGCGCTATTTCGTCACCCTGCCCACCCACGTCATGGCCGTGCTGCGCCGCGTTCTGCCGACCCGGGCGCTGGATTTCGTACTCGACAAGGCATCGGATTCGAACTGATGGCCAATCATCTCTACGACGCCCTCATGGGCTCCCGCGCGGATGCCGAAGACATCCTGATCCGCACGACGGAGAAGGAGCCGCGCACCTTCACGTGGAACCAGATGCACCGCATGGCCGGGCGCATGGCCCGGGCCCTGGGACGCCTCGGCGCGCGTCCCGGAGACCGCGTGACCGTGCAGGTGGAGAAGAGCCCGGAGGCTCTGGCGCTCTATCTGGCCTGCCTGCGCGGCGGTTTCGTCTTCCAGCCCCTGAACACCGCCTACACCACCGCGGAGCTGGAGCATTTCATCACCGACGCCGAACCGGCCGTGATCATCTGCGACCCGGACCGCAAGGCCGATCTGGAGCCGCTCGCCGCCGGCGTCGGCGCCCGTCTCGGCACCCTGCGCGGCGACTGGAAGGGATCCTTCTTCATGCTCCAGATGGTGCAGCCGGAGAACTTCGAAACCGTGGAACGCGGCCCCGCGGATCCGGCGGCCATCCTCTACACGTCGGGCACCACGGGCCGCCCGAAGGGGGCCGTCCTCACCCATGGCAACCTGCTCTCCAACGCCTCGGACCTCGTCACCGTCTGGGGTTTCGTGCCGGAGGACGTACTGGTGCACGCCCTGCCCATCCACCATGCCCACGGCCTGTTCGTTGCCTGCAACGTGAGCATGCTGGCCGGCGCCTCCATGATCTGGATGGAAAGGTTCGATGCCGCCGCCATACTGAAGGTCATGCCGCAAGCGTCGGTGCTGATGGGCGTGCCCACCTTCTACGCCCGCCTGCTGGAACGGCGCGGACTGAAGACGGCGGCGGCGGGCATGCGCCTGTTCATATCGGGTTCCGCGCCGCTCTCGCCGGCGATCCATGCACGGTTCCGCGAAAGGACCGGCCACGCCATTCTGGAACGCTACGGCCTGACCGAAACCGGCATGAACGCCTCCAACCCCCTGAACGGCGAACGGCGGCCCGGCAGCGTCGGTCCCGCCCTGCCATCGACGGAAATCCGCATCACCGACCGCGACAGCGGCGCCATCCTGCCCACGGGCGAAACCGGCATGATAGAGGTGCGCGGACCCAACGTCTTTCCCGGATACTGGAAACGGGAGCGGGAGACGTCGGAGGCCTTCCGCGAGGGAGGATGGTTCGTCACCGGCGATCTGGGACATCTCGATGCGGACGGCTATCTGCACATTTCGGGCCGCGCCCGCGATCTCGTCATCACCGGCGGCCTCAACGTCTATCCCGCGGAGGTGGAGGCGGCCATCGACGACATTCCGGGCGTCGCGGAATCCGCGATCATCGGTCTGCCCGATCCCGAATGGGGCGAGACCGTCTGCGCCGTCGTCGCGCCGCAGCCCGGCAGGCGCCTGACGGAGGATGCGATCCTCTCCGCCCTGGAGGGCCGACTGGCCCGCTACAAGCTGCCGCGCCGCATCGTGTTCGTGGAGGCCCTGCCCCGCAACGCCATGGGCAAGGTGATGAAGGAGGAGCTGCGCCGCAGCCTGGAGCGGAACTGAATCCGCCGCAAGCGCGCGGCTTCTACGCCCGCACCACCTTGCCGCCTGCCGGAAACCGTCCCCGCGTGTCCACGATCAGCCGCGCATGGCGGCCGATCATGTCGTAATCGAACCGGTCGTGGTCGGTGGCCAGCAGAACGCAGTCGTATTCCGCCAGCGTCTCCGGCGTAAGCTCGACGCTCGACAGGTCAAAATGGCATTTCCGGATTTTTGGAAATACCGGAATGTGTGGATCGCTGTAGGCAATCTCCGCCCCCAGCCCCGCGAGCTTCATCATCAGTTCCACGGAGGGGGATTCGCGCATGTCGTCCACGTTCTTCTTGTAGGCGATGCCGAGCACCAGGATGCGCGATCCCTTCACCGGCTTCTCCGCCTCGTTGAGCGCCAGGATCACCTTGTTCACCACGTAGTCCGGCATGGCGGAATTGATCTCTCCCGCCAGTTCGATGAAGCGGGTGTGCACGCCGTATTCCCGCGCCTTCCAAGTGAGATAGAAGGGATCGATGGGAATGCAGTGCCCGCCCAGTCCCGGCCCCGGATAGTACGGCGTGAAACCGAAGGGCTTGGTGGCGGCGGCGCGAATCACCTCCAGAATGTCGATGTCCATCCGGTCGGCGACGATCTTCATCTCGTTGACCAGACCGATGTTCACCGCCCGGTGGATGTTCTCCAGCAGCTTGGTCAGCTCGGCCGCGCGGGTGGAACTGACGGGCACCACCTCGTCCACCACCTGCCCGTAGAGCGCCACGCCGGCCTCCAGACACGCCTCCGTCACGCCGCCGCAGACCTTGGGAATGTTGCGCGTGGTGTATTTCGGATTGCCCGGATCCTCGCGCTCCGGGGAATAGACGAGGAAGATGTCGCGCCCCACCCGCAGTCCACGCGCCTCGATGCGGGGCTTCAGCTGCTCCTCGGTGGTGCCGGGATAGGTGGTGCTCTCCAGCGACACGATCTGCCCGGCGCGCAGATGTGGAAGCAGGGCTTCCATGGTGCCCAGCACGAAACTCAGATCCGGATTGCGGTAGCGGTCCAGCGGTGTCGGCACGCACAGGATCAGGGCATCCGCCTCCGCCGCCCGCGAGAAGTCCGTCGTTGCGCGCAGCCCCGCCTCCACGGCGCGCGCAACGGCGTCGGAGGAAATGTGCTCGATGTAGCTCTCCCCGCGGTTCAGCCGCTCCACCTTGTCCGGGTCGATGTCGAAACCGACGACGGGAAAGCCCACCTCGGCGAAACGGAGGGCCAGCGGCAGCCCCACGTAGCCGAGCCCGGCGATGCCGACGACGGCGCTTCTGCGCCCGATCCTTCCGAGAATGTCCTGCAATGCGCTCATGGGATGCCGCCCTACGGAATGGTGGGAGAAAGCCGCCCGCCGGAGATGTCCGCCGCATGGCGGCGGGTGACGCGGAGACTTTTCCTCCGAACGCCGTTCCGTGTCAATCGCGTTCGTTTCCGTACCGTTCGTGTTTCAGAAGCAGGGGTTCCGTGGCCAGCACTTCGGCGATGCGCTCGCCCGCCCGGCCGTCTCCGTAGAGCGGAGTCTGGGGATACGGCCCATGGGCCAGGTGCGCGCGGATCGCCTCCTTGATGGCCGCGCTGTCGTGCGGCACGTCGATCACGTTGGGCCCGCGCTCGCGCGAAATCTGGCGGTTTCCGATGTTCACCGCCGGAACGCCGAGCCACGAGCATTCCCGGATGGCCACGGAGGAGTTGCCCACGATCCCCTTCGAGTTGATGAGAATCCGGTAGAAGTCCTCCGGCGGCACATTGCGGAAGAAATGGACGTTCGGCAGCAACCCGCGCTCGCGCCACACGCGTATGGCCTTGGACGTGGCATCGGATCCGGCATCCACGTTGGGCCAGAACCACAGGGTGGGCATGCCCAGCTCCGAGATCGCCCGCAGCGTCTCCTCCGCCTGCTCATAGGCCTGCTCGTACTCCGTGGTCACCGGATGCTGCATCACCACGAGATAGCCCGCGCCCAGATCGAATTCCCCGCCGACACCGCCGAAGGTCCCGAAGAAGTTGTCCGGCAGGCGCGGATCCTCCAGCGCCTTCGCCGCGATGTCCACGGAGGGACAGCCCGTCAGATACACGCTGTCGGGATGTTCGCCCATGGAGACGACGAAATCCGCCGCCCCCTTCGAGGCCACGAGATGGATGTCCGCCATCTTGGTGACGGCGTGACGGACGCGGTCGTCGATGTTGCCCGTCACCTCGCCTCCCTGGACGTGGGCCAGCGGGATGTTCATGTAGGTGGCGGCGATCGCCGTGGCGATGGTCTCGAAGCGGTCGGCGATGGTCACCACCACGTCCGGCCGCAGGTTCTCCAGCGCCGTAGCCGTCTCCGCAAGGCCGATGGCGGTGGATTTCGCCTGCGTCACGAGGTTCTCGCCCTCCAGAATGGAATGGATCCGCCACGTGATGTCGAAACCGTCGCGCTCGATCACCTTCGCCACCTCTCCGTAGCGGTGCAGCAGCGTCGAGGCCACGGCGATGATCTGGAGTTCCACGTCGTCGCGCGCCCGGAGCGCCTCCAGGGCGGTGCGGATGCGGGCGTAGGACGGCCGCGCCGTGACGACGACGCACACCTTGCGTCTGCTGCTCATGCGAAATCTTCCTCCAGAAGGGGCCTCAGGGCCGGCACGTCCCGCGCCAGCCGGCGGCCGACGATCCTGTCATGTTCGCTGACCGGGATCCCGGTGCCGGGCTTGCGGGCGCCCAGCACCTCCCCGGTGACCACCTCGCCCGCCTTCATGGGTCTCAGAAGCACCAGCGACTTCATGAAGATGGCCCGCATGTCGCGCATCTCCTCCCCGGTCTCGCTCTTGCGTACCGGGTTGCGGCGCATGGTCTCCGCGAACCGCACGCCCCGCACCAGTTCCGCCATCTCCTCCACCGTCAGCGAGGCCACCACGTCCGGCCCGAAGGCATATCGGGACAGCGTGAGATGCACCTCGATCACCTTCGCCCCCTCCCATGCGGCGACGATGCCGGGAAAGACCGTCGCGGAATGGTCGGAAAGCCCCGTGGCGGTTCCGAAGCGCTCCGCGAACTCCCGCAGCAGATTCATTCCCACCCTTTCCGGCGGTGTGGGATAGCTCGACGTGCATTGCATGACGCAGACCGGAGCGCCCCGCTCACGAATGAAATCCACCGTCCGGGCGATCTCCTCCATGCCGCTCATGCCCGTGGACAGCAGCAGCGGCACGCCGTCCCCGCACATCCGGGCGATCATCGGCAGATTAGTGATCTCCCCGGAGGCGATCTTCCAGGCGGCCACGCCGCCGATGCCGCGCAGCAGCTCCAGCGCCTCCATGCTGAACGGCGAGGAAAGAAAGGCCAGTCCCCGTTCCTCCGCATGGCGCTTCAGCCCCGCCCACTGTTCGGCGGTGAACTCCATGCGCTTCCAGTAGTCGAAGCGGGTCTCGTCCTGCGGAGAGAACCGCACCCGCCACGGCTCTCCGGGCGTACTCTCCGCCTCCGCGATGTGGGTCTGGAACTTCACCGCGTCCACGCCCGCCTCCGCGGCGGCGTCGATCATTGCGTGCGCGGTGCCCAGCGAACCGTCATGCGCCTGCGCGATCTCCGCGATGACCGCGCAGCGGGCATCCGGCTCCGGCCTCTCAAGCCAGCTGCTCATGGGCCCGTTCCCTCCTTCTCCCGCATGGCCAGCAGGCGCTCCGCCTCGCGCAGATCCTCCGGGGTGTCTATGCTCACCGCCGGCTCCGTGACGACGATGGCCTTCGCCCGGGTGCCATGTATGGAATGCGTCTCCAGAAAGGCCGGCACGCGCACGGCGTAGGCCAGCCCGTTGCGGACGTAGGTCGGCGCCAGGCTCTGCCGGTTGACGTTCGGGACCGCCTCCCGCATCACGAAGGCGGCGGCTCCCTCTCCGTCGATGCGGAACTGTTTCAGCGGATGGTAGGACGGCGGCACCGGAGAGACGGTGAAGGCCGCGTCCCAGCCTTCCGCTTCCGCGGCCTCGACGGTCCGCCTCACGATCCGCGGCGTGCGCAGCGGCGAGGACGGTTCCAGCAGCGCCAGCGTGTCGAACTTCTCGCCGCGCCCGGCGAACGTCTCAAGGGTATGGCGGATGGCATCGGCGACAAGGGCGGTGTCCGAAGCCAGCTCCGCCGGCCGCAGCCACGGCGTCTCCACACCGAGACGGGCGGCCTCCTCCGCATAGTCCGGACTGTCCGTGGAGACGAAGATACGGTCGAACAGCCCCGTATCCCGGGCGCAGCGGACGGCACGGGCCAGCAGCGTCATGCCCCCGATCCTCCGGACGTTCTTGTCCGGCACCCCCTTGGAACCCGCGCGGGCGGGAATGATGGCGATGCGTCTGGGATGGGACATGGGACGGACCCTTCGCGGATGATCCCGGCTGCGGCGGGAAACCTCTTCTTGCGGGATCGGAAACGGTCCGTGTATCAAGGGCGGCACGAAAGCGCCCGGTCCGCCCCGCGGACCGCGAACATCCCGTGACACAACCGGATACACATGTTCCAGGCATCCGACAAGATCCTCTATCTGCCCGTGGAGACCGCGGCCCGCGAGCTGGACGCAAAGCTGCTGCTCGCCCTGCACGCCCTGGAACGGGGTTTCCGGGTGGTCGTCGGCAGCCACACCCGCCTCAACGCCGTGATCCACCGCATGCCGCGCGGTCTCTATCTGCTGCACACCTTCAACCGTCCGCGCCGCAGGATCGCGCGCATCGTCTCCGCCGCCGGCCATCGCATCGCCGCCTGGGACGAGGAGGGGCTCGTCTGGCTTTCCGAGGAAGTCTATGCGGCGCGTCGGATCGACCATGAAGTGCTGCGCCATGTCTCGCGCATATACGCCTGGGGCGAACAGCACGCGGAGGCCCTCCGGCGGGCCGGCGTGCGGAACGACATCCGGGTTCTCGGGAATCCGCGCGCCGACCTTCTGCGGCCGCAGCTGCGCACGCTGCACGAGGCCGCCGCCCGGGAACTCCGCAGGCGATACGGGGAGTTCATTCTCGTCAATTCCAACTTCGGGTGGCTCAACTACGCACTCATGCCGGAGGGCCGGGAGGATCCCGAGGCGCGCCTGCGGGCCCTGGCGCGCCGTTCCGGCCATCCGCTGGAATACATGCGCTACCGGCAGACCGTGTTCGAAGCCTTTCTGGAGCTTCTCCCCGTCCTCTCCCGGGAGTTTCCGGACCGCAGAATCATCGTCCGTCCCCATCCCTCGGAGAGCACCGCCCCCTGGAAGGCGGTCGCCGACACGCTTCCGAACGTGGAGGT
>CAYSHK010000005.1:0-9364 GCA_964430935.1 uncultured Rhizobiaceae bacterium | reverse complement strand
TAATTTGTTATCGCCCGACTTTCTTTTGAAAAAAATACGCCCAGACTGGAAATCGATTTCCAGAGCGTCATCACTTCGAATGATATTGGCCTCTATCATCTCCGACCTCTATTCATCAGGCCGCCGCTTCCATTTCAGGAGATCAACTCCTTTTCTCGATATCAACAGCAAACATGTTCAATGTGATATTTTGCCCCAACACACCATGATCCTGCTCAGGGAAAAAATTCCCCATCCTCCCTCGCCATCTCCCGGAATGCCGACCTTTCTTCGGCTGGGTGGCTGTCGGGGGTGCGATTGAGGTTTTCTTAAGATTCGCGGCCCTACGATGGATATGCATCACGGACGACGTGATGTCCGCCGATCCAGCAGGCAGGCATGAGGCCTGAGAAACCCTGCCGGCATGTCCATCCCGCAGATCCGGCGCAATGCGCCCGACCCCTTCCGCGACCGGGCAGAGGCTTCCGGTGCGAAGCGTTTCCCGCCCGGGAAGCGCGCGGGAACCGACCCGAATTCCTGACCGGGGGCGGCAGGACATGAAAAAGAAAATGCGAGAGCGTCAGGAGCATACCTCACCCACAAACGGGACCGCAGGACGAGCGGGAAGAACATGCGCCGGAAGGATCGCGGGCGCATTCGTCGCTGCGGCCCTGCTGGCATCCTCCGGCCCGTCGGCCTTGGCCGGTCCCGCCGCAGCGGAAGCGGCGACGGACCAGAAGAGGGACTGCTGGGGCATCCTCGGCGTCATTCGCACCACGGAGATGCTGGACGAAGCCCTGACCCGGAACACGAAATACCGGCGGATACGCGAATACATAGACTATCTGGACCGCCAGCATCGCAAACTCGCCGCGCATCTCGCGACGGATCACGGAAAACTGGGCGGGAACGAGAAATACCATCCCGACAACTGGCTTTCCCGCAGCTTCCGTGAAAAGGCCAGACGTTCCTACAAACGCGCATCCAAAGGGCTGAACTGCTCCCAGATGCTGGGCAAAAAGCTGGGAATGAGAACACCAGCGAAAGGCGATGGCGAACGCTTCGTGCGGGACCGCTCCTACCTGAAGGCGCTGGTGGATTCCCGGGGCGAGCTGGCCTTCCTCTTTTTCGCCATGTCCTTCATCGCCCTGCTCGCCCTTGCGGCACGGGACTATCTGGAGAGACGCAGGGACGTCCGCTACATCGTGCACATCCGCACCATCGGTGAATTCCGCAACGGCATCGTGGGCATTGAAATCCGCGACATCAGTTCGGGCGGCGCACGCGTCGAAACACAACTGCCGCTGCCGGTGAAACGCGGAGAGGAGATATCCATACGCATCGTCGACCGCTTCGTGCCCGGAGAAGTCGTCTGGACGGCGGAAAACCTGATCGGCATCCGCTTCCGCCACCGGATGCGCATCCCGAAGGAAATCACCCTGCATGCGCAGGCCGTTACCTAAATCCCGCAAAGGAATCTGGACAACCACATCATGAATATCATCGCCCTGCAGCGGCATCCGCATCATATCCAGGGGACCGGAACAAGCGGAAACGGACGCCACCATCTGCTGGCCATCACACGAGACGGCAAGAACTTCCAAATCCTGGGCAGGACCGCCGGAGACGACAGGCCGGCCCCAGAAAACGCCTCCGCTGTCGGCCTTAACGATCTGCTTTCCGATCCCGATCCGCACACGCTGCGCGAAGTGCACCGCCTCATCCACCGCTGCCTCTCCAGCGGTCAGTCCTGGTCCTACGTCATGGAACTGGACGCCGGAGACATCTTCCAGGATGACATCCGCCTGAAAGGCAGACTCGTGCAGCGGAACGGCGAAAGCCTGATGCTGCTCTCGGTTTCGGTTCTGGATTCCGGCACCAGCCGTACATTGCGACTGCGCCGCCTCAAGACGGCCTTCTCCGAGATGCTGGACACCGTGCCCCATGGCATGGCGGTGTTCGACCAGGACGGCCGGCTGGTATACTTCAACAGGCAATACGCGGCGATCCACGACAGGGCGGCCGACATCATCCGTATCGGCCAGTCTCTGGAACGGATCGAGGAAGAAGCCCTCGGGCGCGGACAGTTCGCGGACAGCGGCAACCATTCCGCGGGAACCGGAACCATCGATTCCGGAGCCGGCGAGGAGGACGACGGGAACCCGGACGCAGGAGCGGCGCATACCTCCACCCGCCGACTGCACGACGGCCGCTGGGTCCGCTTCCACAGAACGCGGACGCCAAACGGCTTCACGGTTGTCTCCGCCGTGGACATCACCGACCTGAAGAGCGCGGAGGAAAGGCTCGAGCTCCAGGCCCGGTACGACAGTCTGACCGGGCTTCTCAACCGTGGAGCCTTCCTCGAGGGCCTCATGAACCTGAAGAAGGCCCGCCGCAGGGGCGACATCAACGAAGGATGCCTGATCCTCATGGATCTCGACCACTTCAAGGCGGTCAACGACACCCATGGCCACCAGTTCGGGGATCGCTACCTGCAGCACATGGCTCTGCGACTGCGCGAATCGGTCCGGTGCAGCGACCTCGTGGCCCGTCTCGGGGGCGACGAGTTCATCGTGTACATGGACAACGTTCCCCAGAGCGATCAGCCGCAGGTCATCGACGAACTCCATGCGACCCTGAGGCAGCCCATGCGCATCGACGGCGTGGAAATCCGTCCCGGCGTCTCCATGGGCGTGGTGGCCGTGCGCAAGAGTGAGCTGGAAATCGACAGGGTGATGGGCCGGGCCGACGCCGCCCTGTATCTGGCCAAGCGCGAAGGGCGCGACCGGTGGCGCAATTTCGATCCGGAGCTGGAACGGCGCAACGCACGCCGCCGGGTTCTGCTCGACGATCTCGGAAAGGCCGTCGCGGAAGGACGCATCACATTGGCCTTCCAGCCGCAGGTGTGCCTTTCCACGGGGGATCACGTGGGTTTCGAAGTCCTGGCGCGCTGGAACCGGGGCGGTGAGAACGTGCCCCCCACCGAATTCATCACGCTGGCGGAGAAGAACGGTCTCATCATGGATCTGGGCATGCATGTCATGGACCGGGCCGTGCGCTGGCGCGCCGGCCTTTCGAAGGCGGGCCTGGATGGCGGCCGCCTGGCCGTGAACGTCTCCGTGGTGCAGCTGAAGAACGAGCGCTTCGTGGACGAGACCATGAAACTGATCCGACGTCATTGCGTCGATCCGGCCACGGTGGAGCTGGAGATCACGGAAACCGCCATCATGGAGCGCGACGTCCGCCTGATCGAACGGCATGTCCGGCAGCTGGCGGAATTCGGCTGCCGCATAGCGCTCGACGATTTCGGAACCGGCAACGCCACGCTCTCGCACCTCCAGCGGTTTTCGGTGCACACGCTGAAGATCGACCGGTCCTTCGTGTCCCAGCTGGAGGAGGAGAACGGCAACATCGCCATCATCCGGGCGATCATCGGCCTGGCGCACAACCTCGACATGGAGGTCGTGGCGGAAGGCGTGGAGAGCGAGACCCAACGCCAGCTCCTGCATGCTCTCGGATGCGACAACGCGCAGGGATGGCTCTACGCGAAACCGCTGTCCAGGCCGGATGCGCAGAAATGGCTCATCGAACACAGGGAACGCTGCACGCGGGTGGACTACGTCATCTGAGGAGAGCGGCGCCCCTTCCGCCCGCTATACGCCCGGCGGCGCGGGCAGGCGGCCGAAGGTCTCCAGGATGCGTTTCCGCAGACCGTCGCGGACCATGCGGTAGCCCTCCAGGATCTGCTCCCGCGAACCGGTGAAGGCGGACGGATCCATGGTCGGCCAGTAACGCACGTCCACCGCCTGGGTGCGCGTCAGTTCCAGCGCGTGGTGATGCGCCTCCGGCGAGAGGGTGATGATGACATCGAAACCGGTGTCCGCCATCTCGGCGAAGCTCTTGGGGCGGAAGCCGGAAAGGTCGATTCCCATCTCCTCCATGACCTGAATCACGAAGGGATCGGGACCGCCGCCCGGTTCCGGCCGCACGCCGCAGGAATCCACGTAGACGCGCCTTCCGTAGAGCCGCTTCATGATCCCCTCGGCCATCGGCGAACGGAAGGCGTTCAGCGTGCAGGCGAAGAGGACGGCTCCGGGCAGCTCCGCCATGGCTCATCCCCGCCAGTAGAGCACGGACACCAGCGTGAACAGCCGCCGCGCCGTCGTGAAGTCCATTTCCGCCTTGCCCGCGAGACGCTCGCGCAGGATCTCCGTGCCTTCGTTGTGCAGGCCGCGACGCGCCATGTCGATGGGCTCGATCCGGCTCGGCGAGGCGGTGCGGATGGCCTCGAAATAGCTTTCGCACAGCATGAAGTAGTCACGCACGATGCGACGGAAAGGCGTCAGCGACAGTCCGATGACCGACACCGTCTCGCCGGCCTCGTTGGAGATGTGGAACATCAGGCGCTTGTCGGCGATGGAGAGCTTCAGCCGGTATGGTCCCGGCCCCCGGCCCGGCACGGTGAAACGGTTGTCCTGCAGGAGGTCGTAGACGGCCACCCGCCGCTCGTGCTCGATGTCCGGAGAGGGCGCGCGCGCGAGACTCTCGTCAAGGTCGACGGCAACAAGCCGCTCGGTCTCCGGCCAGTCCTCGCGCGTTTCCGCCATCCGTCATCCCCGCCGCTGCCCCAGCCTCCGCGCCACGGAGCGGGCATGGGCCTCCAGCCCCTCAACCTCGGCCAGTGTCACCGCCGCCGGACCGATGACCCGCAGGGATTCCGGCGAGCACCGCAACAGCGTGGTGCGCTTCATGAAGTTGAGCACGTTCAGGCCCGACGAGAACCGCGCCGAACGGGAGGTCGGCAGCACGTGGTTCGGCCCCGCGACGTAGTCGCCCACCGCCTCCGGCGTGTGATGTCCGATGAAGATCGCCCCGGCATGGCGCACCTTCGCCAGAAGGGCATCGGGATCGCGCACCGAAAGCTCCAGATGCTCCGGCGCGAAGGCGTCGGAGACGGCGGCCGCCTCGTCCAGGTCCTTCACGACGATGATGGCGCCGTATCTCTCCCAGCTCTCTCCGGCGATATCCGCCTTGGGCAGCGTCGCGAGCTGCCGCTCCACCTCGCGCGCCACGGCCCCGGCGAGATCGGCGTCCGTGGTGACGAGAACGGACTGCGCGGACCGGTCGTGCTCCGCCTGCGCCAGCAGGTCGGCGGCCAGCCACGCGGGATCCGCCGAATCGTCGGCGATGGCCAGAACCTCGGACGGCCCCGCGATCATGTCGATGCCGACCTTCCCGAACACCTGCCGCTTGGCCTCGGCCACGAAGGCGTTTCCGGGGCCGACGATCACGTCCACCGGGCGGATGCTCTCCGTGCCCCAGGCCAGTGCGGCGACCGCCTGCGCCCCGCCGATGCGCCAGATCTCGTCCACGCCGGCGGCGTCCGCGGCGGCGAGAACCAGATCGTTGAAGCGTCCCTCCGGCGTCGGCACCACCATGACCAGACGCTTCACGCCCGCAACGCGGGCCGGGATGGCGTTCATCAGCACCGAGGAGGGGTAGGCGGCCAGCCCCCCCGGCACATAGAGGCCGGCGGCATCGACCGGAGTCCAGCGGTGGCCCAGCTCCACGCCGATGTCGTCCACGTAGGTCTCGTCGGCGGGCAGCTGGCGCTCGTGATAGGCGCGGATGCGGTCGGCGGCGAGTTCCAGCGCCTCCAGCACCTCCGCGGGCACGCGGGCCTTCGCGCGCTCCACCTCCTCCGCGGACACCGCGAGCCCCGCGCCACGCACGTCGAAACGGTCGAACCGTTCCGTCAGCCCGTAGAGGGCCTCGTCGCCGCGTTCACGCACGTCCCGGATGATGTCGGAGACGATGTCGGCGACGTCGGCCTCCTCGGCCCGCTTCGCCTCGAGGAGGTCGGAGAGCGCCTTCGGGAAGTCCGCGTCCGCGCTGTTCAGGATCCGCGCCATGGTCAATCCTCGTCGTCGTGTCTGGGAATGGCCGACGTCTCCCACATCTGGCCCAGATCCTCCATCCAGGCCTCGATGCATTCGACGGTCAGCCGGATGACGCCGTCGCCGGAGAAGATCAGTTCGATCACGCCCCCCGGCGGCTCGTCGTCCGGGATGAAGGTGATGGCCAGCAGCGAGAGCACGCCGTCCTTCGCCTGCTGGCGGATGTTGCGGGACTTCACGTCCAGAACCCGCTCGAAATGCAGCCCCGTCCGGGCGCGGCGCGGGCGGTCGCCCGCGTCACGCTGCGCCGCGGGCCAGTCGAAACGGTTGGCCACCAGCGCGAAACGGGCCTTCGAAGGCATCCAGGTCATGTCGCCCACCTTCAGGACGGCGTCCTGCATGTGGGCGGAAATGATCTGCAGGTCCTCGTCGTCCAGAGCGGCTAGCTTCAGCAGTTTCATGGCGGCCTCTCCCCGGCTTCGTCGTCCCGGCCACATTACCCTTTCCCGCCATCCGGTCAAATCCGGAATGCACGGCCTCCCGCGGGTCGCGGCGGCCGATGCGCCCCGGCGGAGCGTGCGGATCGTGGCACCATCCGCACACCATGCCATATGGGGTCATCCGCTCACTCTTTCGATATCCGCCCCCACCGCGGACAGCTTCCTCTCCAGCGTCTCGAAACCGCGGTCCAGATGGTAGACGCGGTTGAGCTCCGTCTCGCCCTCCGCCGCGAGCGCGGCTATGACCAGGGAGACGGAGGCGCGCAGGTCGGTGGCCATCACCGGAGCGCCCGTCAGATGATCGACGCCGTGCACCAGCGCGGTGTCGCCGTTCAGCCGGATGTCGGCGCCCATGCGGGCCAGCTCCTGCACGTGCATGAAGCGGTTTTCGAAGATGGTCTCGCGGATGGTGGAAACCCCCTCCGCCCGTGTCATGAGCGCCATCAGCTGGGCCTGCAGATCGGTGGGAAAGCCGGGATAGGGGCGGGTTTCCACGGATACCGGACGCAGGACGTCCTCGCGGCGGCGCACACGCAGGCCGTCCTCCTCCTCGGTCACCGAGACGCCGGCCTCGTCCATCACCTCGATGAAGGCGTCGAGGGTGTCGGCGCGGGCGTTGCGCAGCAGCACGTCGCCGCCGGTCATGGCCGCGGCCATGGCGTAGGTCCCGGTCTCTATGCGGTCGGCGATCACCGGATAGGAGGCGCCATGGAGGCGGTCCGTGCCGGCGATGTGCAGGGTGGAGGTGCCGATGCCCTCGATCCGCGCGCCCATGCGCACCAGGCAGTTGGCGACGTCCGACACCTCCGGCTCGCGGGCGGCGTTCTCGATCACCGTCTCCCCGCGGGCCAGGGTGGCGGCCATGAGGGTCACGTGGGTGGCGCCCACGGAGACCTTCGGGAAGACGATGCGCGCGCCCCGCAGCCCTCCCGGCGCACGGGCCACGACGTAGCCGCTCTCGATCTCCAGCTCCGCGCCCATGCTCTCCAGCGCCTTCAGGTAGAGATCCACGGGCCGGGTGCCGATGGCGCAGCCTCCGGGCAGCGAGACGCGGGCCTCGTGACAGCGGGCGAGCAGCGGCCCCAGAACCCAGAAACTGGCGCGCATCTTCGAAACCAGCTCGTAGGGGGCGGTGGTGGAGACGATCTCCGGCGCATGGATGCGCACCGTGTCGCCCGTGAACGGGCTTTCCCCCGCCTTGCGCCCGGCCAGGGCCGTTTCCGCCCCCAGTTCGCGGAGTATGCGCAGCAGCAGCGACACGTCGGCCAGCCGCGGCACGTTGGACAGCGTCACCGGTTCATCGGTCAGCAGTGCCGCGATGAGCAGGGGGAGAGCCGCGTTCTTGGCCCCGGAAATGTGAATGTCGCCGCGCAGCACGTTGCCGCCGCGAATGAGAATGCGATCCATCGTGAATGCTCTTCCGTCGTTGTCAGGAGCCCTGCCGGCCAGGGCACATCTTTTCACGGGGGCAGCCCCTTTAAGCACAGGTCGTGCGGGAACGGCAACAGCACGCCCGCGCGTGCCTATTCGCGCCCGTCCCCGTCGTCCGGCGTGTCGGTGCCGGTTTCGGCGTCCGAGGCGTGTTCGCCGGCGGGTGCATCCGACGGACGGCCGCCGCGGGCGCGCAGCTGCGCCTTGCGTCGCCGCAGGTTCTCCCGCAACCGTTCCGCCAGTTCCTCGCGGTCGGGCCTTCCCGGTCTGCGTCTTCCTTTCGTCATCGCTTCCCCGCATCCGTGCGGGAACGTTTTCGCACATCGCGCGGGCACCGCTCAAGGGCTGCATTTTTGCGCTTGAAATGCACCGAAAAACAGGCCATAAGCGCACCCGTCAAGGGCTGCTGCCGTAGCTCAGGGGTAGAGCACTCCCTTGGTAAGGGAGAGGTCGAGTGTTCAAATCACTCCGGCAGCACCATCTTCTCCCTTTTCCATCCGTCGTGCGTCACGTATGTTCGGTTTCCGGCCCGGTCGTCCGGTGCCGGATCACCGCGCCCGGAGGCATGCGCATGACCAATCCCGTGATCGTGGAGACGACACGAGGCGGCATCGTGGAAAGCCGCCATCGCGGCGCCGTGGCCGTCACCGGCCCCGATGGCGCCGTGCTGAAGGCCGTCGGCGACATCGACACGCCGATCTTTCCCAGATCCGCCATCAAGGCGCTGCAGGCGCTGCCGATGGTCGAATCCGGAGCCGCGGACGCCTTCGGCTTCGCAGACGCCGAGATCGCCCTGGCCTGCGCATCGCACAATGGCGAGGAGGCGCACGTGCGCACCGTGCGGGCCATGCTGCGCAAGATCGGGCTGGAGGAGGCGGCACTGGCGTGCGGTCCGCAATGGCCACGCGACGGATGCCGCCTGCGCTGTTCCGGAAGCGAGCCCGGCGACGTGCACAACAACTGCTCGGGAAAGCACGCCGGCATGCTGGCGCTGGCCCGGCACACGGGCGTGGATCCGGAAGGCTACTGGCGGATGGACCATCCCGTGCAGCGGCGGGTCATGGCCACCATCTCGGAAGTCTGCGACCATGACCTTTCCGCCGCGCCATGGGGACACGACGGCTGCTCCCTGCCCAACTGGGCCATTCCCCTGCGCCAACTCTCGCGGGGTTTCTCGCGGCTGGCCACGGGGCTGGACATGCCGCGGGAGCGCGCACGCGCCGCGGAGCGGATCGTCTCCGCCGTGCGGGCCGAGCCGTTCATGGTCGCCGGCACGGACCGCTTCTGCACCCGGCTCATGGAGGCCGTTCCACGCGCCTTCGTCAAGGTGGGGGCGGAGGGCGTCTACTGCGCCTGCGTCCCCCATGCGGGCATCGGCATCGCGCTGAAATGCGACGACGGCAGCCGGCGCGCGGCGGAAGTGGCCGTGGCGTCCGTTCTCGCCTCCCTCGACGTCTGGACGGAGGAGGAACACGCCCGCCTGCGGGAACTGGCCCGCGTTCCGATCGAGAACTTCCGCGGCATCCGGACCGGAGAGATCCGCCCCGCCGCCGTCCT
>CAYSHK010000004.1:0-119950 GCA_964430935.1 uncultured Rhizobiaceae bacterium | reverse complement strand
TGGTGCCGGCTGAGGGACTTGAACCCCCGACCCCCTGATTACAAATCAGGTGCTCTACCAGCTGAGCTAAGCCGGCGTGTTCCGGGGTGCGGGAACGACGGTGGGAACCTTTTAGTCGTTGTACGGAAGCAATTCAAGCGGCGCGGGCGGTGCCATGGGGCGCGCGGATAGGCGGAATGTCTAGGTATCCCCCACCCCGCCGCTGATCTAGCATGCCGCCA
This sequence comes from uncultured Rhizobiaceae bacterium, assembly GCA_964430935.1. Taxonomy (GTDB): domain Bacteria; phylum Pseudomonadota; class Alphaproteobacteria; order Rhizobiales; family Aestuariivirgaceae; genus Thermopetrobacter. The sequence goes on along the minus strand of CAYSHK010000004.1, from coordinate 119,729 downwards.
GTGACGGACCATCATCCGGGAGGCTGGCATGGGCTACAAGGATCTGCTCGTTCACGTGGACACCTGCGATTCCTGCAACGAACGCATCAATGCCGCGATCGCTCTGGCGAAGAAGCACGACGCGCACCTGAAGGGCGTCGCTCTCGCCCTGAAATCCTCCATATCCACCTACCTCGGAATCGACATCCCGACCTCGCTGACCGAACAGCAGCAGAAGCTCGTCCGCGAGGCCACCGAGGCGGCCATGGAAAGCTTCGAGAAGGCAGCGAAGGAAGCCGGCATCTCCTACGACAGCGAGATCATCGAGTGCGGCGCGGCCAAGGCTCCGGGCATCCTCTCCTTCCACGCCCGGCACGTGGACATGACATTCATCGGCCAGCCGGATCCCGACGGAGGGCGCGGCTCCTTCCAGGAGGCCCTCCTGGAAGGCGTGCTCTTCGCCTCCGGCCGGCCCGTCTACATCGTACCCTACGTGGGCCGCCCCCACATGGAACACCGCAAGGCCGTCGTGGCCTGGGACGGCGGGCGCAAGGCGGTGCGCGCCGTCAACGACGCCATCCCTCTGCTCCAGGCGCGCGAGGAGGTCTTCGTGGTGGTGGTCAATCCCGACAAGCGCAAGGACGTGCACGGACCGAAACCCGGACGCGACATCGCGCGCCATCTGGAGCGCCATGGCGTGAACGTGACCGTGGTGCCTCTCATCATGCCCGAGGCCGCCGCCGACACCGTGATCCTCAACTATCTGACCGAATCCGGATCCGATCTGCTGGTCATGGGCGCCTACAGCCACTCGCGCCTCCGCGAAAAGGCCTTCGGCGGCGTCACCAACACCATCATCCATCACATGACCACGCCCGTGGTCATGTCCGAATGAACATCCGGACGAGCCGCGCCGCCCTGTTCCTCCTCCGGCGCGGCGACGGAAAGGGGCCCGGACGGCATCCGTCCGGGCCCCTTTCGATTCTGCGCACGACCGACACGACGGCGAAGGCCGCCGGGGCCGTCAGATGGCGAGATAGCGCTGCCGCAGCTCCTCGTCGTCCAGCACCTCCTGCGCGCTGCCGTCGAAGACGATCTGCCCCATGTCGAGAATGACCGCGCGATCGGCCAGCTGAAGTGCCGCGATGGCGTTCTGCTCCACGAGAATGGTGGTGATGCCCAGCTCCTTGATGTTCTGGAGAATCTTCTCGATCTCCTGCACGATCACCGGAGCCAGCCCCTCGTAGGGCTCGTCCAGAAGCAGGAACTTGATGTCCCGAGCCAGCGCGCGGGCCACCGCCAGCATCTGCTGCTCGCCGCCGGACAGCGTGATGCCCTCCTGGTCCCGGCGCTCGGCCAGACGCGGGAAATGCTCGTAGATCTTCTCCAGATCCCAGCCCTTCGGCTCGGCGATCTGGGCCAGCCTGAGGTTCTCCTCCACGCTGAGGCCGCCGATGATGCGCCGATCCTCGGGAACCAGCGCCACACCGACACGCGCCGCCTGATAGGCCTGCATCTCGTGCAGCGGATGGCCGTCCAGCCAGATCTCGCCGCTCTTCAGCTCCGGCGAATCCAGCCGCGCGATGGTGCGCAGGGTGGAAGTCTTGCCCGCGCCGTTTCGGCCCAGCAGCGCGAGGATCTCGCCCTCGTTCACCTCCAGGCTCACGCCCTGGACGATGTAGCTCTCGCCATAGTAGGCGTGCAGGTCGCGGGCGGAAAAGAACGGTCTGCTGCTCATGCGTGCGCACCCCCAAGATAGGCTTCCTGCACCTTCGGGTCTCCCTTGATCTCCTCCGGCGTCCCCTCCGCGATGAAGGTGCCGCGGGCCAGCACGGAAATGCGGTGGGCCAGGGAGAACACCACGTGCATGTCATGCTCGATGATCACCTTCGTGATGCCCCGCTCGCCGATCTTCTTCAGAAGCTCGATGGTGTTGTTGGTGTCGGCCCGCGACATGCCCGCCGTCGGCTCGTCCAGCAGCAGCAGCTTCGGATGCTGGATCAGGCACATGGCCAGCTCCAGACGCCGCTTGTCGCCGCGCGACAGCGAGGAGCAGACGACGTTGCGCTGCTCGATCAGTCCGACGTCCTCCAGGATGTGCTCCGCCTCCTCGATCAGCTCCCTGCGGGCGCTCACCCGCTGCCACGGACTGAAGCGAAAGGCACCGTCGCGCCTGGCCATGGCGGGGATCACCACGTTGTCCAGCAGCGTGAGATCCTCGAAGATCTCCGGCGTCTGGAACACCCGGGCGATGCCCATCTGGTTGATCTCGTAGGGCTCCCGCCCCAACACGGGCTGCCCGGCGAAGAGAACCGTGCCGGTATCGGGTTTCAGACGCCCCACAAGGCAGTTCAGCAGGGTCGACTTGCCGGCGCCGTTGGGGCCGATGATGGCATGGACGGCTCCCTCCTCGACGGTCAGGTTGACCTCCCAGAGGGCGCGCAGGCCGCCGAAACTCTTGTTCACGTCACGGATTTCGAGAATGGCCGCCATGGATCACGCCTCCTTGTCCGCACCGGATGCCGCGCCGTCCTTCCCGGAACACCCACGCCGGAACAGCCCCAGGATCCGGTTGAAGCCCTCCATGAGACCGCCGGGCAGGAAGATCACGATGAGCATGAACAGCAGTCCCAGCGTCAGGTGCCAGCCCTCGCCGACGAACATGCCCGCGACGGCCACCACGGCGTTCTCCACCGGATCGGGCAGGAAGGAGAAGACCTGATGCAGGACGTTCTCGTTGATGGCCGAGAAGATGTTCTCGAAGTACTTGATGACGCCCGCGCCGAGCACCGGGCCGAGCAGCGTGCCGGCCCCGCCCAGGATGGTCATCAGCACCACCTCGCCGGAAGCCGTCCACTGCATGCGCTCCGCGCCGGCGAGCGGATCCGTGACCGCCAGCAGCGCCCCCGCCAGCCCGGCGTACATGCCGGAGATGATGAAGGCCGAGAGCAGATAGGGACGGGTATTCACGCCGGTGTACTTCAGGCGGTTCTGGTTGGACTTGATCGCCCGCAGCATCATGCCGAAGTTGGAACGCGAGATGCGCATGGCGATGAAGAATCCGGCGATCAGCATGGCGGCGCAAAAGTAGAAGCCCGGCCAACCGCTCATCTCGATGCCGAACAGCGAAGTGGTCGGCACGCCGTTCTCCACGACGCCGAAGGCGCGGTCCAGCACGCGGATATCCTGATCCAGCAGACTGCTCACCGGCCCCGTGGCGAGCTGGCGCACCTGGAGGCCCGTCTCGCCGTTGGTGATCGGCGTCAGCACCGAATAGGCGAGATTGTAGGACATCTGGGCGAAGGCCAGGGTGAGGATCGAGAAGTAGATGCCCGAGCGCCGGAGACTGACGTAGCCGATGGCCGCGGCGAAGATCCCCGCCACGATCACCGCCACGACGACCGCCGGCAGAACGTTCATCGACAGCAGCTTGAACATCCACACCGCCGCGTACGAGCCGACGCCGAGGAAGGCGGCATGGCCGAAGGACAGATAGCCCGTCAGGCCGAAGAGGATGTTGAAGCCGATGGCGAAGAGCCCGTAGATGGCGAATTTCTGAAGCAGGTCCGGATAGCCCGCGCCGAGGGGCGCGAGGGTGATGGGCATCGTCAGCACGAAGGCCGAGAACACGAGGAAGAAGATCCAGTCCTGTCTGGCTGTTTTTCCGAACATGGCCGCCTAGTCCTCCATTACGCCCTTGCGGCCCATGAGGCCGCGCGGCCTGACCAGAAGAATGACCACGGCCACCAGATAGATGATGATCTGGTCGATGCCGGGCAGGAAGCTCTTGATCTCGTTCATCGAGGCGAACGACTGCAGAATGCCGAGCAGGAAGCCGGCGAGCACCGCGCCGCCCAGCGACCCCATGCCGCCGACCACGACCACCACGAACGAAAGCACGAGGAAGTCCATGCCGATGTGATAGTTCGGCGGCAGAATGGGTGTGTACATTGCACCCGCCAGACCGGCCACGATGGCGGCGATGCCGAAGACGATGGTGAAACGGCGCTGGATGTTGATGCCCAGCAGCCCCACCGTCTCGCGGTCGCGCATGCCGGCGCGCACCACCATTCCGAAGGTCGTCAGCTGCAGGAAGGCGAAGACGACGGCGACCACCACCGCGGAGAAGGCGAAGTAGACGAGGCGCCACCACGGATAGTAGATGGTGCCCTTGGCCATGCCGAGCCATGCGCCCACGTCGGCGCTGCCGGCGAAGACGGGCGGCGCGTTCATCGGAATGGGGTTGGCGCCGAAGAAGTGCTTGACGATCTCCTGCAGCACGATGGCCAGGCCGAAGGTCACGAGGATCTGGTCGGCATGCGGCCGTTTGTAGAAATGCCGGATCAGACCGCGCTCCATGATCACGCCGACCAGAAGCATGAAGGGTACGACCACGACAACCGAGATCGGCACGGACCAGTCCACGAGGAACCTGCCGAAATCGCCCAGCCACGCCTCCACGTAGGGCGTGCGCACCTCCAGGGGCGCACCCCAGGGCGTCTTCTGGGTCGGATCCAGGACCACCTTCTCCAGCGTCAGCAGCTTGTTGAAGGCCACCGCGCAGAAGGCGCCCAGCATGAAGAGCGCGCCGTGCGCGAAATTGACGATTCCCAGCGTCCCGAAGGCCAGCGTCAGCCCCAGCGCGATGAGCGCATAGGCGCCGCCCTTGTCCAGGCCGTTCAGAATCTGAAGCACTATGGCGTCCATCTGCCCTCTCTCACCCCTGCAAGGTCGGACACGCCACCGGAAAACCGGATGGCGCGCCATTCCATCCGCCTCGAGTGAAAGAGGCGGCGGCAGTGTCTGTCAAAAGGTATTCAGGCGAAATCCCCGGCCATCCGCACCGGAGGCGCGGATGGCCGGGTTGCGTTTCCGTCGCGCCGGCCTCAGCAGGGCTTGGTGTTGATCGGGCCCAGCTCGCCGCCGAAGATCTTCGGATCGTACTCGACCTTCGAGCGCGGCGTCAGCTCGACCACCTGCAGCACGTCGAACTTGGAGGTCGGCTTCTCGTTGCCCTTCACCACCAGCACGTCCTTGAAGCACTGGTGGTCGGCGGCACGATACTCGGTCGGACCATTGCCGAGACCGTCGAACTTGAAGCCCTCCAGCGCGGGAATCACGCCGGCCGGGGAGAAGGTTCCGGCCATCTCGCAGGCATTGGCGTAGAGAATGGTCTGCACGTAGCAGGTATGGGCCGCCTGCGAGGGCGGGAAGCCGTACTCCTGGCCGAAGGACTTCACGAAGGCCTTGGAGGCGGCGTCCTGCAGCTGCCAGTTCCAGTTGGTGGAGCCGTAGATGCCCTTGATCGCCTCGCCGGCGCCCTGGGCCATCAGGCGCGAGAACAGCGGCACGACGATCTCGAACTTCTTGCCGTTGACCATCTTCTCGCGCATGCCGAACTGCACGGCCTGGGTCAGGGCGTTCACCATGTCCTTGCCGTACAGGTTCAGGATCAGCACGTCGGCGCCGGAGTTGAGCACCGGAGTGAGGTACTGGGAGTAGTCACCGGCACCCAGCGGCACACGCACCGCCTTCACCGTCTTCCAGCCCTCGGCCTCGGTGAACTTCTTCATCGACTCCTCCTGGGTCCAGCCCCAGGTGTAGTCGGCGGTGATGTGATAGGCGCGACGGTCCTTGCCGTAGGCCTTGGCCAGCACCGGACCCAGCGCGGCGCCGGACATGTAGGCGTTGAAGAAGTGACGGAAACCGTGCTTGCGCTTGTCCTTGCCGGTGGTGTCGTTGGAGTGCGTCAGGCCGGCCATGAAGATCACGCCGGCGTCCTGGCACAGACCCTGCACGGCGATGGCCACGCCGGACGACGAACCGCCGGAGATCATGATCGCCTTGTCCTTCTCGATCATGCGCTTGGCGGACGCGCGGGCGGCGTCGGACTTCGTCTGCGTGTCGCCGGTCACGTAGGCGACCTTCTTGCCGAGAATGCCGTTGCCCTTCAGGGAGGACGGCTTGAAGGTGTTCAGCATGCCGCCATCACCCTCGCCGTTCAGATGCTTCACGGCCAGCTTGAAGGCGCGCAGCTCGTCGGCGCCCTCGTCGGCGTAGGGACCGGTCTGCGGGACGTTGAAGCCGAGCACGACCTCCTTGCCCTTCGGCATGTTGCAGTATTCCTCGGCATGCGCATCCTTGATGAAGTGCATGCGCGGAAGCGCCACGGCTGCCGCACCGCCGGCAACGGCGCTCTTGATGAGCTTGCGGCGCGTGACAATCAGTTTCTTGTCGCTCATGGAGTTCTCCCTCTCCTTTTTCGAGTTCAGGTGCAGGCTAGAGAGCATCGGTCGCTGATGCTTGTTGTTTCTTGGCGGACCGAAGATCTTCGACAGTGCTCTCCCCGAGGCAGGCCGCTGCGGGCCCGCGCGCCCCTGAACATAGTTTCCGAAAAGGGCCGGGGACAATTCGCCTTTATGCTTACCCGTCCATGAACGGCATTCCGGGAGCCGGCGGCAGAACATGCCGGTTCCGCATCCGTCCCCGGTTGTGCTAGACAATACCTGACGGGGAAACGGAGCGCACTGGCCACAAGGGGAGACCAGCCGCCATGCGCCACCTTCTTCCGATCGTCGTCTCCGCCCTGCTGGGCCTCGCCGCCGTCCCGTCCGCGACCCACGCGTCGGATTCCCTGCCGAAGGGCGACTGCAAGGCTCCCGCGCCCCGCACCGATCTGCGCCACTGCAATTTCGAGGGCGCCATGCTGATGGGCGCCGACCTGAGCGGCGCCGACGTGCGCGGCGTGAATTTCGCCAAGGCGCGCATGACCGGATGCAGAATGGCCGGCGGCAGAGCGGCCGGAGCCAATTTCCGCTGGACGGACATGAAGGGATGCGACCTGAGCGGGGCGGACTTCTCGGGGAGCGACATGCTGCACGTGCGGCTGGACTCGGCGAAGGTGGACGGCACGAACTTCACGAAGGCCTATCTTTTCGGCGCCATCCTGAGCCACGCCCACGGCAAGGGGGCGAACTTCAACACCGCGCACCTGCGGGACGTGGAGATCGATTCGGCCACCCTGCCCGGAGCCGACTTCTCCGCCTCCGTCCTGTTCCGCGGCTTCATCATCGACTCCGACATGCGGAACGCGAAATTCGACGGAGCGGAGATGACCGGCCTTTCCATCGAGGGGGCGGATCTTTCCGGGGCCAGCCTCCGGAAGGCCAACATGTCCGGAATGAACATCATAGCCACGCAACTGAAGGGCGCGGACTTCACCGGTGCCAATCTCATGAACGCGACCCTGGACGGCTGCGACACCACGGGGGCGAAGGCGCTTCCGGAACGTTTCGCCGGAAAGTGAACGCGGCGGGCTCCACAGGCCCCGGAAACGGAAAGGACCGCGGCCGGCCGGAAGGGGCTGCCGCGGTCCGTCGTTTCGTGCATGAATTTCCGGGAGGGCCCGGCACCTCTCCCCACGGACGCTACTTGTTCGCGATGGCTCCGGCCCACTCCCGCATGGCGTCGTTGGCCATGGACATGGGGGCCTCCATGAAGGTGATGACGAATTTCCCGCCCGCGTCGGCCACGCCGATGGACCGCGGGCGCACCGCGAGAACGCCCGGTTTGGGCAGCTTCACGCCGAAGCAGAAGACGATGTTCTTCGCCGCGTGGATGTCGTCCGCGATCTCGCCGCCGATGTTCCGCGTATGGGCGTAGTGGTCGAAGGTGGCGATGTAGGCCACCTTGGGGTGCGCATCGATCTTCTCCTTCAGGAAGTCGATGATCTCGTCGACGGAACCATAGGTGGTCTCGTCCTTGGAGACCTCCAGAACATACACCGGATACTTGTCCTGCAACATCATCTGCTTCATGCGGAAATTCCCCTTTCTGCTAGTGATTCCTGCCAGCCATGACGGCTCGCGCATCCCTTTAGGGGCGGGCGGCGGATCTGACTGTGATCAAGTTGCACAAACGGGTGGCTTTCCATGAAACGGAAAGCCCTCGAGGGGATGCGGGAACGGAACGGCCAGCCGAAAGGGAATCAGGACTCGCCGATGAACCCCCGGAACTGGAGTTCGAGCAGGCGCTCCCCGGTCCGTACGAGATCCATCGACCGGCCGGAAAGCGACCAGCGAAGAGCCAGGGACTGGATGATGCTGATCATGAGCCAGGCGGCATCCTCCGAAGGCAGGTCGCGGCGCACTTCGCCGCGCTCCTTCGCCTCTTCCAGCAGACTGACCAGATGCCCGTGGAACTTCTGCATGGTGCCGAAGAATGCGCGCCGCAGCGCCTCGTTCTCCAGATGCATCTCGCGCGAGAAGAGGATGGCGGGAAGCGCCGGCGTCGCCTCTATCAGTTCGAGATGCCTGCGCACCAGCCCGCGCAGCCGCTCCAGGGGGTCGGAACCGGGCGCCTCCGCCTCCTCCTGCCAGACCTTTCCCATGCTCTGCGACAGGGAAAGCGCCACCGCCTCCCAGATGTTCTCCTTCTTCGGGAAGTGGCGGAAGATTCCCGGCTGCGAAAGTCCCACCTCGCGGGCGATCATTTCCGTCGTCAGCCTGTCCGGCCCCACCTCGTCGGCGAGCCGGAGCGTCGTTTCGATGATTTCCTGCTTGCGGACCTCCGCCGTCTTGCGTACGCGCATGTTCACATGCCCCCCTTTTCGAGGTCTATTCTGTAGCTGGCATGACATCCCACGCAATTCGTCATGATGTCGGCCAGCGTCGGAAGGATCTTCTCCCGCTCCATTCCATCGTGAATGGCATTCGCCAGCTTGTAGAACTTGCCGTGCGTGTCAAGCCCGAGCGCCTTCACCTCCGCGGGTAGCTTGCGCAGAAGCGAGGCCGGCAGGTCGTTCAGATCCACCCGTCCGACCCTCCGGGCCGCCTCCTCCGCCGATTTCAGGTCGCCGGCCGGCACCGCCTCGACGATCTGCTGCACACTCTCCAGAAAGGCCCGCATCTCCTTCAGCACGAGATTGCGCTCGCCGCTGGAGAGCATGATGGCCGTGCGTCCGTCGTCGGCATCGCTCACATTCCCGCGTATCACGAACATGTAGGTCATGCCGGCCAGAACGATCATCAGAACGGCCGACAGTATCCAGGGCAACAGTCTCATGGTTTCGCTCTCCCCCCGGTCGCAAAAGTGATAAGTTGCTAACTATACGTTCGGGCGAGACATGTCAAGCTCGATGCAAGTCCCGCACGAGGGGACACCAGGCCCATGGGGCCTCAGCCACGCCGTTCACGCCGCACGAAGTCCACGAAGGCGGATACCCAGGGACTCTGCCGGGTGTTGCGCAGATGGGTGAACCCGGCCACCAGCCCGCCGATGACCACGCCGTCATGCCGCCCGGTTATGCCGTATCCGCGCCGCACCTCCCAGGCATAGGCCGCATCGTCCGGCAGCCCGTGGAGGGATGCGTAGTGGAACTCGTGCGCCGCGACGACACCACCGGCGGACGTCGGCGACCAGGGGGCGGACCCCGTGGCGGCCAGGCGGATCGTGCCGCGCCCCTGCGGACGCGCGTTCATGACGGCGCGGGCCGGCACCACGCCGCACATCCGCTGCTTCTCGCCCTTCCAGGCGAGGGTTTCCGCAAGATACATCAGCCCGCCGCACTCGGCATAGGCGGGCATGCCGGTCAGAATGGCGCGCCTGATGGACTCGCGCATGGACGTGTTCGCGGACAGCGCGGCCATGTGGGTTTCCGGAAAGCCGCCCCCGAGGAACAGTCCGTCCACGCCCTCGGGCAGGGCCGCGTCGGCGATCGGGGAAAACGGAACCAGCTCCGCACCGGCCCGGGCGAACGCCTCCAGGTCGTCCGGATAGTAGAAGCAGAAGGCGGCATCGCGCGCGATGGCGATGCGCACGTCCGGATCCGGAAGGGAGCCGGACGTCCGCCGGGCTCCGGACACGGGCGCGGCAGCGGCGGCGATCTCCTCCAGCCTGTCCAGATCCACGGCCCCGCCCACGCGCGCGCCGATGGCCGCGATCCGTTCGTCCAGCGCCGCCATGTCGCCGGGCGTGGTCAGGCCCAGATGCCGCTCTTCCAGCACCAGCGAGGAATCCCGCCCCACGGCGCCGAGCACCTCCATGTCCGTATAGCGTTCCACGGCGGCGCGCAGCTTGTCCTCGTGCCGGGGCGTGCCGACGCGATTGAGGATCACGCCGGCGATGTTCAGGCCCGTGCCGAAGGCGCGATATCCGATGAGCAGCGGCGCGATGCCGCGCGTCATGCCCTCGGTGTCGATCACCAGAACCACCGGCGCATCGAGCATCTCCGCGAGCGCGGCGTTGGAATCGCGCCCCTCCAGGTCGATGCCGTCGTAGAGGCCCTTGTTGGCCTCCACGAGGCAGATGTCCGCATCCGCCCCCTTGCGGACGAAGAGATCGCGGATCTCGTCCGGTTGCTGGGTGTTGAAATCGAGATTGTAGCTGTCCCGCCCGGAGGCCAGCCGATGCCAGAGGGGGTCGATGTAGTCCGGTCCCTTCTTGAACATCCGCACCCTGCGCCCCCGGCCGCGCAACGCCGCGGCCAGGCCTATGGCGACCGTGGTCTTGCCGGAGGACTTGTGGGCGGCGGCAAGGAAGATTCGCGGCAGGGACAGGGTCATGGCTGGCATCCGGCCGGAAATGGACGGGCCGCACATCCGGCGACCCCGCGGACATGTGTTCGATACATCACATGCAACATCCCGGCGGGAAAGCCAATGGCTTTTTCCCGCGGCCCGGAAGCGGCGCCGGCGCGACCGCGCGCAAATCCCGCATCACCAGTCCAGATCCGCATCCGCCAGCTTCTCCAGCCTCTCCCTCTCGCGCGCCATCGCCCGTTCGATCAGCCGCCTGTGCGTCTCGGGAAGGTCGAGGGCCAGAGCCGCCGCGCGCCCCTTCGGAGACATCTTCAGCAGCGTCCTGGCGAGAATGTCCACCAGCTTGTCCTCGTCGTAGTGGGCGTACTTCTCCACGAACGGCTGCAGATAATGCTCGATGAACACCACGTCCACGACATTCTCCAGCGCCTGCGACAGCCTGTCCTTCTTCAGCTCCCCCTTGCGCACCAGCTTTTGCGCCAGAGCCACCTCCTCCTCGGAGTAGCCATGCCGACGCATGATCGCCCCGAGGACTTCCGCGTGATGCTCACGGCAGGCGCGGCGCCAGGCATTGTAGCCCTTCCGCCCCTCCGGGAAATCCTTGCGCGGAATGTCGAACCTGCGCACATGCTGGCCGTAGGCGGCCACTCTGAGCACTTCCGGCGCGTCCGGATACATCCGCTCCAGCCGTCTCAGCATCCGGCGGGCATACGCCGTCTCGTAGGGCATCTCCTCTCCGTCGAGAACATCCCGCCTCGGATCGTCCGCATTCGCAGCATCGATATCGGCCAGCACGGCCTCCAGTCTGTCAACCATGCGTGAAATCTCCCCTGTGGAGCCTGTCGCGCGGAGACGTCTCCGCCATCCGCGAAAGTGATTTTTCCTCACCCGACAGGATATCGGCGCTGCCGTCCCCGCCGCCAAGTGCCGTTTCGCCAAACGGAAAGGGGCCCGTCGCACCGACGGACCCCTTTCGGATATCGGAAACTGTCGCGGGCCTCTCAAGCCGCCTTCTTCATCTCCACGACCTCGCCGGACTTCTGGACCAGATGCGGGTCCACGTCCTCGTCGGCGAGGGAGACCGGCATGAGCGGCAGAACCTTGGTGGCGAACACCGTGATCAGGATGGCGGTCGCGAAACCGGCCACGCCGAGGACGATCTCCGGGAAGCTCGGCGCGTAGGGATTGACCACGCCGTCGAAGAACGAGCTGGAGACCTCCTTGCCGGGGAAGAGAACCAGCGGATAGGCCTGTCCTCCGATGATGATCACGTAGATGAGGGAGAGGCCGCCGATCACCGTCAGCAGGGAGGCGACGACCACCGGCTTGTAGCTGGTCCGCGCGGACTGCGAGAAGACCAGCGCGAAGGGAACGACCGTGCCCAGCAGCACGAAGCCGACCCAGAACAGGAAGGTGTAGACGTTTCCGCCGAAGAGGATGAACCTCTCCACACCCTGATGCTCCGCCGCGTACAGATTGGTCAGATGCGCCACCGCCACGAAGTAGAAGGCCGCCAGCACGAACACGCCGAGAAGGCGGCCCATGCGGTTCACCAGCCCGTGCCCGAGCGGGCGCTCGACGGAGCGGTAGAGGGAGATGGTCACCAGCAGGAACATCGCCAGTCCGAAGGAGAACGACAGGGCGATGAACATCGGCGCGTAGATGGCCAGGTCGTAGCCCTGCCGGGCCACCAGCCAGCCGAAAATGGAGCCGGTACCGGTGGTCAGGATGAGGCGCCAGACGAAGGCCAGCGTGCCGGCCGCCTTGTAGTAGCTGCGCACCTGGAACTTGCTGGACATCTGGGTGTAGAGATACAGCAGCACGACGGCGAAGAAGCCGTTGTAGAGGTAGATGTTCCAGGCGAAGATCGACTTGAAGTTGTACTTCGTCATGGCGACGATCAGACGGTCCGGCCGGCCCAGATCGAGGACCAGGACCATCAGGCCGCCGGCGAGCACCGCCACGGCCATGAGAGCCGACAGCCGCCCCAGGGGCTTGTAGGGCTTGCGCTCGAAGACGGTGCCGATGGAGGCCACGTTCAGCACGCCGGAAGCGGCCACGATCAGGAACACGGCGAAGACGTGCGGCGTGCCCCAGACGATCTGGTTGGTCATGCCGGTGACCACGTGGCCGTGATGTTCCATGTACCAGGCGGCGAGAAGGCCCGCGCCCGCGATCGCGCCGAGGATGGCCAGCGCGGCGTAGTACCCGACGCGCCCCTCAAGCAAGGAATAGTGAATCCGCTTCATGGCTCGCAAAACTCCCCTCTTTCCGCTCAAGGCAGACGCGCGTAGCGCACGCCGGGATCACATCCCAGATCGGCACGGATCTGATAGGACGGGAACTGCGCCAGCCGCTTCGAGATCTCCGAAGCGCTGTCGTTGAGATCACCGAACACGATGGCCCCCTTGTCGCAGGCCTCGGCACAGGCCGGTATCCCGCCCGCGTCCACGCGGTGGACGCACATGGTGCAGGCCTCCACGCAGCCCTGGCCGCGCGGCGCCCACGGCACCTTCTCGTTCTCCGGAACCTCCTCGTGGGCGAAGGACCGCGCCTTGTACGGGCAGGCCATCATGCAGTAGCGGCAGCCGATGCAGATGTGCCTGTTGACGAGCACGATGCCGTCGGCCCGCTGCATGGAGGCGCCCGTCGGACACACGTCCACGCAGGGCGGATTCGTGCAGTGCTGGCACATCACCGGCAGGGACATGGCGAAGCCCGTCTTCGGATCCTTCACGTCCACCTTGCGGATCCACTGCGGATCGGTCGGAGAGCCCTCCTCGGCCCGCCAGCCGTTCTCGGCCTTGCAGGCGGCCACGCACTTGTCGCAGCCGGAGGTGCACTTCGTGGTGTCGATCAGCATGCCCCAGCGCTTGCCCGGATCGACCTTGGCCTGGGCCTCGGAGACACCGGCCGTCATCAGGGTCACGCCGGGAGCCAGGGTCAGGACGGAAGCCGTCGCCGCATTGCGCAGGAACTCGCGGCGCGCCTCGTCCACCCGGGTATCGGGCGTCTGTCCGCTCATTTGTCCCCTCCCTCGAGATAGCTCTTCAGTCCGGAGGCCTCGGCCCGCATGGAACCGGCACGGAACTTCAGGGCCGCATGACCCGCCGCCTTGTCGGGCACCGAGATGTGGCAGTCCCAGCAATCCACCTTGACGGCCGCGTAGTCGTGGCACACCCGGCAGAAGTGCTTCGGCGACGAGATGCTCACGGGCTTGCCGTCGTCCCCCTTGACCGCATGACAGTCGAGACAGGCGCGCAGCGACTGCTTGCCGCCGCGGATGCCCTGATACATGGTCTCGTCCCGCCGATGCTTGAGGATGTTCATGTGCTCGCGGCGCATCTGGTCGGCCGGCAGCACGCAATCCCCCTTCGTCTTGTCGATGATCGGCCTGGGTGCGACCTCGCCGGCCCGGCCCGCCGTCGCGCCGAGCGCGACGGCAAGGCCGATGCCGAAGATCGCTGCAAGTCTCGTCAGCCTGGGTTTCATGGCAAGGCCCGTGATCCTGAAGGTTACTGTCCAAGTCCCATCTTGATGTAGCCCGTCGGGCACACGTCGGAGCAGATGTGGCAGCCCACGCAGCGGGTGTACTCCGTGAAGACGTAGCGTCCCACGGCCCGCTCGCTCTTCGGAACGCGGTGCACGGCGTCCTGCGGGCAGAAGATCACGCAGTTGTCGCACTCGAAGCACAGGCCGCAGCTCATGCAGCGCTCGCCCTCGTAGCGCGCCTGCTCCTCCGTCAGGGGCTTGATGCGCTCCTGGAAGTTGCCGAGGACCTTCTCGGCGTCCACGGGCACCTCCTCGCGGAGCGCGCGCGGCTGCTCGGTGAAGTGGCCGAGGAACATCTCCTCGTGGGTGATGACGTCCTTGTCGGAGCGGTCCTCGAAATTGTGCACTGCCCACTTGGCTTCCGAGGTACCGGGCACCTGGCCGCCGTCGTAGGGCTGCAGCTCGACGCCGCGCTGGTTCAGCTCGTTCAGCAGGTTGAAGTGCGCGACGTCGACCTTCGGACGCTTGGAGAGCGGCTCGCCGGAGAGGAAGAAGTCGATCTCGTCCGCGGCGATCCGCGCATGGCCGATGGCGGTCGTCAGCAGGTGCGGACGGATGATGTCGCCACCTGCGAAATGCTTCTCCTTGCCCTTCACGCGGAAGAAGGCGTCGGTCTCCATGAAGCCGCGCTCGCTGGCGAAGTCCTCGTATCCCTCGAAGTCGCCGGACTGACCGATGGCGGCGACGAAGATGTCCGCCTCGAGGGTGAACTCGGTGCCCTCGATCGGGATCGGCGTCATGCCGTCCATCTTGCACTTGCACATCTTCAGGGCCACGGCCTTGCCGCTGTCGTCCTTGATCACCTCCAGCGGCATCACGCCGCCCATGATCTCGACGCCCTCGCGGATGGCCTCCTCGCGCTCGTGCTCCGCGGCCACCATCTCGTCGATCTCGAACAGCGAGGTCAGGACCGACTTCACGCCCTCGCGCTTCAGGATGCCGGCCACGTCCTCGGCGGCGAAGCCGGCGACCTTGCCGTCGGCGTTGTCCACGGACTTCACCTCGGTGATGTGGCCGAGACGGCGGGCCACGGACGCCACGTCGATGGAGGTGTCACCACCGCCGACGACCACGATCCGCTTCGCCGTGCCGTAGACCCAGCCCTGGTTGAAGGCCTCCAGGAACTCCACGCCGGTGATGCAGTTCTCGGTGCCCTCCCAGCCGGGGACCGGCAGGCCGCGGCCCTTCTGGGCGCCGATCGCCCAGAAGATGGCGTCGAACTCGTCCTCGAGCTGCTCCACGGTGACGTCGCGGCCGACGCGGGTGCCGGTGCGCACCTCCACGCCCATGTCGAGGATGCGCTGGATCTCCGCGTCCAGCTTGTCGCGCGGCACGCGGTAGGTCGGGATGCCGTAGCGCATCATCCCGCCCAGCTTCTCGTGCTCGTCGAAGATGGTCACGGCGTGCCCCTTCTTGCGGAGGAAGTAGGCCGCGGCGAGACCGCCCGGGCCGCCACCGATGATCGCCACCTTCTTCGCCGCCTCGTTGGCGCCGGAGACCGGGACGGTGAACTTCAGTCCGTTCTCGATGGCCCAGTCGCCGATGTAGTGCTCAAGGGCGTTGATGCCGACGAAATCGTCGACGACGTTGCGGTTGCAACCCTCCTGGCAGGGCGCCGGGCACACGCGGCCCATGACCGCCGGGAAGGGGTTCGCCTTGGTCATGCGCTCGAAGGCGTACTCCTGCCACGGCTGGTCCTCGTGCGGCGGCTTGTCCATGCCGCGCGCGATGGCCAGCCACCCGCGGATGTCGTGTCCGGACGGGCAGGAGGCCGAGCAGGGGGGCGTCTTCACCACGTACGTGGGGCACTTGTAGGAGTGATCCGCGACGAAGATCTTCTCCTCGAGGTCCCAGTTCTTCGGCGAGTCGCCGTCCCTGAAACGGCGGAAATTCTTGCCCTCTGTCTTGATCTTGGTCATCTACTTCCCTCCATCTGCCCGCGCGGCGCGGCGTCCGCCGCGGGCTTCACTTTGGCGTTGACTTTCTTATTCGGCGGCCTCCGCGGCCTCGTCCCCGTCCGTGCCGTCCAGTTCGGCCTCCTGTTCGGAGCCCGGCAGCACGATGGCATTGGATACCAGCTGGTGCACGGACATGATGTCGTCCATGCCGTAGCCGTAGTAGGGCATGATCTTGGAGAACTGCGTCTTGCAGATGGCGCAGATGGCCGCCATCTTGTTCACGCCGTACTCCTCGGTGGCCTGCTTGAGGGCCTTCATGCGCGGGCTGCCACCCTTCTTGCGGATCTCCATCAGGTCGTCGGTCAGCAGACCGCCGCCGCCGCCGCAGCAAAGGGTGGCCTCCCGGATGGTGCCCTCCGGCATGTCGTAGTAGTTGTTGCAGACCGCCTTGATGATGTTGCGCGGGATGTCGAACTGCCCGCCCGGGTAGTCGCCCATCCGCGAGGCGCGCGCCACGTTGCACGAATCGTGGAACGTGACCTTGTAGAAGTCGTTCTCCTCCTTGTTGAAGCGCAGCTTCCCGGCCTGGATGGCCTCCCAGGTGTATTCGCAGATGTGCTGCGGCACGGGATACTTCGGATCGAGGAAGTCAAACGGCCCAGCCAGGGTGTTCAGGAACTGGTAGGCGGCGCGCCAGGCATGGCCGCACTCGCCGATGATGATGCGCTTCACGCCCAGATCGATGGCGGCCTTGCGGATGCGCAGCGCGATCCGCCGCATGTTCTCGTAGGAACCGATGAACATGGCGAAGTTGGCCGCCTCGGAAGCGTAGGAGGACAGGGTCCACTTCTCTCCGAGCGCATGGAACACCTTGGCGTAGCCGATCAGGCCGTCGATGTGCGGCTCGGCGAAGAAGTCGGCGGACGGCGTCACCAGCAGCACGTCGGCCGGCTCGTCCAGCGGCAGACGGACCTTCACGCCTGTGTCGTCCTCGATCTCCTCCTCGAGATCCTCGAGGGTGGAGGCCAGGGCCGGCTTGGGCAGACCCAGGTTGTTGCCGATGTCGAACACCTTGCCGATGATCTCGTTGGTGTACTTCATGCCGTAGCCCACCGAGTCGAGAATCTCGCGGGCCGCCATGGTGATCTCGGCGGTGTCGATGCCGTAGGGGCAGAACACGGAGCAGCGCCGGCACTCGGAGCACTGGAAGTAGTAGGTGTACCACTCGTCCAGAACCTCCTCGGTGAGCTCGCGCGCGCCCACCAGATCCGGGAACCACTTGCCCGGCAGGGTGAAGTAGCGCCGGTAGACGCTGCGCAGCAGGTCCTGGCGGGCCACCGGCATGTTCTTCGGATCCGCCGTGCCCATGTAGTAGTGGCACTTGTCGGTGCAGGCGCCGCACTTCACGCAGATGTCGAGGAACAGCCGGAAGGAGCGGAACTTGCCCCGCAGCTCGTCCATCTTGGCGAGCGCCACCTCCTGCCAGTTGTCCGGACGCTCGCCCGGATAGCCCAGCTTCTCCTGGAACTGCGGTGCCGCAGGAAAGCTGCGCACATGCTCCGTCGCACCCTCGACGGGCTCCGGAACGTAAAGCGGATCGGTCAGAGCCTCCTCGGTCGTCAGCTCCTCGATGACTTTTTCTTCCTCAGCCACGGCTCTCTCCCGCCATATCGTGCAGTTGAAACCTCAATCACCCTCGCCTCAGGACTGCTTGGAGCCATGGGGCGGATCGAACGTCACCTCGCTCACAGGCGGCAGCCAGGGCACGGGACGGAACTTCTCGCGCGGATTGTCGACCATGTTCCGGGTCGGCGAGAAGAAGACGCCCGGCGCGTGCAGGAGCTTGGAGAACGGGAACACGATGAGAAACAGCGCCACGAGACCGAGATGCAACAGAACGAAGGGATCGGTCGGCAGCGGCTGCCAGTTGAAGGTCATCAGCCCCCGGAAAAAGGCCTTCACGGCCACGATGTCCGTCTTGGTGACGAAGGTCATCATCAGTCCGGACAGGCCGATGCCGATGAACATAAGGATCATCAGATAGTCGGAAGGGGCGGAAATGTAGCGCACGCGCGCCACGACGAAGCGCCTGAAGAGCAGCCCCAGTCCGCCGAGGACGAAGAAGAAGCCGGCGTATTTGCCGAAGGGCTGCGCCAGCACCACGACCGTCCACACGGGATCGATGAAGTAGCGCAGGTGACGGACGATGATGAGCCACAGGGAAAGGTGGAACATCATCGCGAAAATCCAGATCCACTTGTTGGACTTCCACAGCGACTCGAAGAAGGCCACTTCCTTGAACATGCGCCAGACGACGCCGGTGCGGGTCACCGGAGCAGGCGTGGTTACGATGTTGGCCGGCTGTGGCGTCTTCCAGTAGCCCCACACGCGATAGGCGATGCCGACGACGAATATCACGGTGGCGGCATAGTACAGCAGCGCATAGAGAGTCGTGATCACCTGGCTCCCCTCCCGATCGAGAAACGGGCCCGGCGGAACCACCGGGCCCGCCCGTAGTCAAAAGCGGTTCTGCACGAGTATCAGACGCAGCCCGTGGGCTTCGGCAGGCCGGCGATCTTACAGGCCTGCTTGGCCGGGCCGTAGGGGAACAGCTCGTACAGGTACTTGTTGTTGCCCTTCTCCGGGCCGAACTTCTTCTTCATGGCCTTCACGAGCACGCGGATGGCCGGAGCGATCTGGTACTCGTCGTAGTACTCGCGCAGGAAGTTCACGACCTCCCAGTGCTCGTCGGTCATGTCGATGTTCTCTTCCTTGGCGATCACCTCGGCGAGCTCCTTGGACCAGTCGCTCAGATTGGTGATGTAGCCCTCCTCGTCGTGCTCGACGGTCTTGCCGTTCACTTCGTAAGCCATTTCAGCCTCTCCTCTTCGCTTTGAACCTGTATTTCCCGACCGTTTGTCACGGCCTTTTTCCACCCGTCGTCCGTCCCGGCGTCACAGCCAGGACTGGGTTCCGTCGTTGGCTTCCACAAGATCGACGAACCCGCCGTAGTCCACGACATCGGTTCCTTCCACGATCCTGTCCTCGCCAATGCCGCGTGCCTTGAGGTCCGCGGACAGCGCGGCGAACTTCACGCCCTTGGCCGCGGTCAGCGCGTTGGCGGCGCGGCCGCCCTTCATCGCGGCGTAGACCGCGTCCTCGATCAGAAGGACGGTGTCGCCCTCCTTCGCGTGGTTCAGGCAGCTCTCAAGCGTGCTCGTTTCATAGGGCGACTTGTTCACTATATGCAACATGGCCATTTCGCGCACCCTCCTCAGAAGCTCAGGATCACGTCGTTCTCGGCCATGATCTCGGCCATTTCCTCACGGGACACGACACGGATGGAGGACTTCTCCGCCCAGTCGTCGTCCTCGTCCTCGTAGGTCAGCTCGAGCAGATCGGCCTCGGTCAGCCCGCGCTCCTCGAGGGACTCGCGCTCCACGAACACCTTGCTGATGTCGTAGTCGCCCAGCGCCGTGTAGGTCGGCTGGAAATTCTTCGAGCCCAGCTCGGTGGTGTCCCAGCCCTTCACGAGCTGGAAGACGCCGTCGTCCAGGAAGGCCAGCGACACATCCTGCTCGAAGGCGGCACCGATCAGCACGACCTCCAGCGCCTCCAGGGCGTAGATGGTCCCGTGCGGGGCCTTGCGGTTCACGTAAAGAAACTTCTTGACGCCTTCAGACATTCCTCGTCTCCCCTTCCAGGATCAGTCGCCGAAGATCACGAGACGGTCGCACTGGATGCCCGCCTCGATCAGCTGTCCGAGTCCGGAGATGCGGAAGCCCGGCGCCAGGTTCTCGGCATCCTTGCCCTGCCGCTTCATCTCGTTCTCGTCCAGAATGCCGCGCCTCTGGGCGGCGGCGATGCAGACCACGAGATCGAGATTGTGCTTCTCGGCCAGCTCGCTCCACTTCTGCTGGATGTGCCGGTCGTCCTGCGGCGGCACCATCAGGCGCGTCGCGTTGTTCACGCCGTCGTGATAGAAGAAGATGCGGAAGATTTCGTGCCCCTTCTCGAGCGCGGCCACCGCGAAGTTGTAGGCGGTGTCCGATGCCTCGTGCGTGTAGGGCCCCTCGTTGACCACGATTCCCAGTTTCACTTGAAACTTCCCCTGTCAGTATTGCCTTTCCAGCACCCTTGCGGACGGGCCGGCGCACGATCCCGGCGCGCCGGCCCCGCTTCACGTCAGTACTGGATGTGCGTGGAATGGTTGTGCGTCAGGCGCGCATAGGTCCACGTGTCGATGTGGTGCTTCACGAACGGCACATCGATCAGCTCGAAGAACCGCGGCCAGCCGATGCGCTCGATCCACTCGCCGATGCGCTCCCAGTCCTTCGCGTTCTCCTTGTAGGCGCGGAGGATCTTCATGACCACCTCGCCCACTTCCGGCCAGCGCGGCGGATTGTTCGGCAGGCCGGCCATGACCAGCTTGTGGAACTTCGGCTTGGAGCGGGCGTTGGAGTGCTTGCCGCCGACCCACACGGCGATGCGGGTCTCCTCCTTGCCGTTGATCTGCATCGGCGGGCACGGAGCGTAGCAGGCGCCGCAGCAGACGCACTTCTTCTCGTCCACCTCCAGCGACGGCTTGCCGTTCACCAGAGCCGGACGGATGGCCGCCACCGGGCAGCGGGCCACCACCGCCGGACGCTCGCAGACGTTGGCCACCAGCTCGTGATTGATGCGCGGCGGCTTGGTGTACTGCACGTTCACCGCGATGTCGCCCTGACCGCCGCAGTTGATCTGGCAGCAGGAGGTGGTGATGCGCACGCGGTTCGGCATCTCCTCGTTGACGAACTCCTCGTACATGAGGTCCATCAGGGACTTCACGACGCCGGAGGCGTCCGTGCCGGGGATGTCGCAGTGCAGCCAGCCCTGGGTGTGCGAGATCATCGACACCGAGTTGCCGGTGCCACCCACCGGGAAGCCGTGCTCGTTGAGCTTCTCGATCAGCGGCTCGACCTTGCTCTCGTCATCGAGCAGGAACTCGATGTTGGAGCGCGTGGTGAAGCGCACGTAACCGCCGGAGAACTCGTCGGCGATGTCGCAGAGCAGACGGATGGTGAAGACGTCCATCTGCCGCTGGGTGCCGGCACGCACCGTCCAGATCCTGTCGCCGGACTTCGCCACGTGGCACAGAACGCCCGGGCGGGGACGGAAGTGGTGGTCCCACTGGCCGTAGTTCTTCTTCATCACGGGGTGCATCCAAGGAAACGGATCCGGCACACCCGTCTCGTCAGGCATGCGAGGCTTGACAGCGGCTTCGCTCATTCTCTTCCCTCCAGTTCAAACACGTTGGATGCGCCGGGCGCGGCTGCCGCGCCCGGCGAAAATGTCCTGCCGTCCTTACTCGGCGGCCTCCTTGCCGGCCTTCTTGGCGCGCATGCGCTCCAGCTCGTCCTGGAAGTCGTCGGTGCGCACGTAGGAGACCTGACGCGGATGCAGGACCATGTTCGGATCCGGATCCACGCCGATGCCCTCGAGGAACGCCGGCAGACCGATGCGGTCGATCATCT
The DNA here is from genome assembly GCA_964430935.1 of uncultured Rhizobiaceae bacterium. Lineage (GTDB taxonomy): Bacteria > Pseudomonadota > Alphaproteobacteria > Rhizobiales > Aestuariivirgaceae > Thermopetrobacter. The sequence continues at coordinate 98,249 of CAYSHK010000004.1, read as the reverse complement.
CGCCGGTGCGCTCGTGCTCCAGGGCGTTCTCGGCGAAGAAGTCGATCACCTCGCCGGCGAATTCGACGAAGGCCTCGATGTCCTCCTCGGTCTCCAGCTTGATGAAGGGCTTGATGACCGTGCCCATCAGGTCGCCGATCTTCAGCGTGCGCTTGCCGCCGATGAGGATCACGGCACCCTTGTCGTCGCCGGGCGAAAGGGCCTTGTTCATCACGTTCAGGCAGTGCATGCAGCGCACGCAGGCCTTGTTGTCCACCTCGAGCGTGTCGTCCTCGCGCAGCTTCAGCGCCTTGGTCGGGCACATGCCGACGACGTGCTCGATGATGTAGTCGCGGCCGAGCTCCTCGACGTACTCCTTGACCTTGTCCTGGTCGACCTTCATGTCGTCGCGCCAGGTGCCGATAACCGCCATGTCGGCACGATGGATGGCGTTCACGCAGTCGTTCGGGCAGCCGGAGAACTTGAACTTGAACTTGTAGGGCAGCGCCGGACGGTGCATCTCGTCGAGATACTCGTTGATCACCGCGCGGTGCACCGCGATCTCGTCGTAGCACGACATCTCGCAGCGCGCGTGACCGACGCAGTTCATGGAGGTCCGCAGGTCGGGACCGGCTCCACCCATGTCGAAACCCATCTCGTTGAGCTTGTCGAAGGCGATCTGGGTGTTCTCGGAGCTCACGCCCTGGAACATGATGTCGCCGGACTGGCCGTGGAAGGCGATGAGGCCGGAGCCGTACTCCTCCCACACGTCGCACATCTTGCGCAGCACCTCGGTGGTGTAGTGATAGCCGGCCGGCGGGATGATGCGCAGGGTGTGGAATTCGGCAGAGGCCGGGAACTTGTCGGCCACTTCCGAGAAACGCGGAATGACGCCCGCGCCATAGCCGATCACCGAAATGGCGCCACCCTTCCAGAAGCCCAGCCTCTCCTCGTAGGAATGCTCGAGCTGGCCGAGCAGGTCGTTGGCAATGGGCGCATAGCGCTTGCCGGAATCACGCAGCCGCTTCAGGCCGGTGACGAAGGAAGGCCACGGGCCCTTCTCCAGCTCATCCAGCTTCGGCGTAGGATGCGGCTTGAAATCGTTGTTCGCCATCTGTCACTCCCTCTTCAAGTTGGCCTGGCGGCAACCGGAAATCCTGAAATCGCTTGGCCGGTTCCCCCGCACAGGACTTTCTCAACGCTGAAATCCAGAACGGTGCCTGTCGCTTTGCCTCAAGCGCCGGCATGTTACCATCAGGGCCTTTCCCCAGGCCACTCAGCGCAGCGTGTCTTGCCGTAGGGCGGAACCGACAGGCGGCTCTATAGCACATAGAATTCTCATATTCCAATATGCGTATTCGATAATTTACAAAAAAAGTCGGATTCCCTATAACCAGAATGCCGTGGACACCCGCTTCCCGGACTGCGAAAAGCATGCGCATCCGGGTTTTCCGATTCGTCCGCGGTCCCCACATAAACGCAACGGAGGGCGCCGGGCGCACCGCCGCGGCACCCCAGAGAACTCCCGGGAAACGCCCATGACCACGACGATCCATACGCCAGCCATGCCCGCTTCCGGCCCCTTCTGCCTCGACGACGCCGAGGCATACCACGACTGGCGGAAGTGGAAGCTCGAGAGCCATCCGCGCAGCGTCGCCGACCTCGTGGTACCCCTCTCCGACCTGGCCTCGCCCTCGGCGGAGGAAAAGGCCCGCATCCTCGATCTCTGCCGCCGCGCCAACATGGCCGTGTACGATACCGGGGACCGGTCCGGCCGCTCCGGACAGGAACTGGAACGCGCCCTGCGCAGCTTCGCCGCCCACTTCGGCATGACCGCGGTGGAGGACCACCGCTCCATGGACGAGGAGGCGGTGGTGGCCATCGAGGTGGTGGACGGCACCCAGCGGCCGCGCTCCGGTTTCATCCCCTACACCACCCGCCGCATCCTGTGGCATACGGACGGCTACTACAAGTTCGGCTATCCCGGCGCGCCGGTGATCCGCTCCATGACCCTGCACTGCGCCCGCCAGGGCCGCGAGGGCGGCGTCAACGAGCTGCTCGACCCGGAGATCGCCTACATCCGGCTTCGCGACGAGAACCCCGAATACATCCGCGCGCTGATGGCTCCGGACGCCATGACCATTCCCGAATTCGTGGAGGAGGACGGCCGGATGCGCCCGGAATCCCGCGGACCCGTCTTCTGGGTGGACGAGGACACGGGCGCGCTGCAGATGCGCTATACGGAACGCTCCCGCAACATCGCCTGGCGGGACGATCCCGCCACCCGCGAGGCCGTGGCCTTCCTCCGCGAGCTGCTGCGCGGCGACGACGAGCCCTTCCTGTTCCGCCACCGCATGGAGCCGGGGCAGGGCCTGATCTGCAACAACGTTCTGCACACGCGGACCGCCTTCACCGACTGGGAGGAGCCGGGGCGCGGCAGGCTGATGTACCGCTCGAGATATTCCAACCGCATCATGGACACCGGCCTGAAACGGGCCGCATAGGAGAGACGAGAAGATGGTGAAGGTTTCCGAACTCATGATCGCCAACCCGCAGTTCGAGAGCTTCGACGAGCTGCGCGAGCTGGTCGTTCTCGTCGGCAAGTCCGGCGAGGTGTTCCTGGAGTTCGACGTCAAGCCCGACTACGAGGACACGCCCAAGAACTGGCACATGGAGCTGGAAACCGCCTTCTACTGGGGCGACCGGACCCAGAAGATCCGCCAGGAGATGGAGGGGAAGGAGGGCGAGGACCGATGACACCCGACGAGAAGGTCAGGACCCTTTCCGAATTCGTCACCGCCTTCCGCCGCGAACTGAAGGTGGAGGCGGTGGACGCCGGAAACGATGTACACTTCCTGCGCCTCACCTACAGGGAGGGCAAGCGCATCACCCAGATCGGACTGGACGTGGAGGACGCCCGCCGTCTCGCCGCCCTCTTTACAGAATGGGCGGATGCGGTGGATAAGAAGACCTCCTGACGGCGCAACTTTGCGGGAAGGCGGCCTTCCATGGACTATCTGCCCATCTTCCGGGACGTTTCCGAACGCACGGTCGTCGTGGCCGGCGGCGGCACCGTGGCCGCGCGCCGCTGCGAGATCGCCCTGCGCGCCGGGGCCTTCGTGAAGGCGTTCGCCGAGGAGCTGGGCGACGATTTCCGCGACATCCTCGGGCATCCGCGGCTGGAGCACGTGCCGCGCTGTCCCCGCCCGGAGGACTTCGAGGGCGCCGCCCTCGCCTACGCCGCCTGCCGCGACGAGGAGGACGACCGGAGGGTGGCGGAGATGGCGCGCGCGGCCGGCGTGCCGGTGAACGTCGCCGACCGTCCGGAGCTGTGCGATTTCATCATGCCCTCCATAGTGGACCGCTCGCCCATGGTGGTGGCGGTCTCCTCCTCCGGCGCATCGCCCATCCTCGCCCGCATGATCCGGGCGAAGCTGGAGACCATGCTGCCTTCCGCCTACGGCCGTCTCGCCCGTTTCGCGGGCGATTTCCGCGACCGCGTGATGGCGCGGCTGAAGAATCCGGAGAACCGTCGCCGCTTCTGGGAGCGCACCCTCGACGGCCCCATGGCCTCCCTCGTCTTCGCCGGCGACGAGCAGGCCGCGGAAACCCTCATGGAACGCGAACTGGAAGCCGCCGAGGCGGAGGAGCGTTCCGGCGTCGCGGGGGAAGTCTATCTGGTCGGCGCGGGCCCCGGGGATCCGGACCTCATCACCTTCAAGGCCCTGCGCCTGATGCAGAAGGCCGACGTCGTGCTCTACGACCGGCTCATCGGCGACGGCATCCTGAACCTGGTCCGCAGGGAGGCGGAACGCATCTACGTCGGCAAGCGCCCGGACGACCACACCCTGCCGCAGGAATCCATTTCCGAGATGCTGGTGCGGCTCGCCAGGGAGGGCAAGCGGGTGCTGCGCCTGAAGGGCGGCGATCCCTTCATCTTCGGACGCGGCGGGGAGGAGATCGAACGTCTGGCGGAGGAATGCATCCCGTTCCAGGTCGTGCCGGGGGTCACGGCGGCCTCCGGGTGTTCCGCATACGCCGGCATCCCCCTCACCCACAGGGACCACGCCCAGAGCTGCCTCTTCGTCACCGCCCACGGGCGCAACGGCATCGTCGATCTGGACTGGAAGCAGATCGTCCGGCCGCGCCAGACGGTGGCCGTCTACATGGGCCTGCGCATCCTGCCGGAGCTCACCGCCGCCTTCATGGCGCACGGGGTGGAGCCGGAGATGCCGGTCGCCGTGGTGGAGAAGGGAACGCGCCCCGGGCAGCGCGTCGTCACCGGCACCGTGGCCGACATCGCGGAAAAGGTGCGCGAGGCGGGCTTCACGGGTCCGGCCATGATCATCATCGGAACCGTGGTGACGCTGCGGGACAAGCTGTCCTGGTACCTGCCGGAGGAAAACACCGGGGACGTCCGGCCCGAGGGCCGCTTCACCGGAACCCTCTGAACGGACGGCGGAACGCCCGCCCCCGTTCCGCGCTCATTTCCCGTCCCGCGGCAGGATCCGCCACAGAACGAAGCCAAGTCCCGCCATGACGGCGAGAACCGCGCCCACGAGAAGGGGCAGGCCCGCATCGGGCAGCAGGATGCGCGCGGCCACGAGCAGGATCTCCATGAGAACCGCCAGAACGGCGAACGTGACGATCAGCCTTTCCGTCCTGCCCATGACGCCCCCGTCCTCCCTCCGCCGCGGCACGGGCGCGCCGCCGGCGCATCGTCAGTCGTCCGACTCCCCGCCGCCGGGCCATATGGCCCAGAACAGCGCCATGCCCGCGGCGACGATCGAACCGGCCAGAAGCCAGGACTTCCAGACGTTCACGGCCAGCTGGACGCCCACGTAGACGGCGCCGGCCAGACCGACGAGGGCAAAGGGCCACAGCGGCGTTCCACCGCCACGGCCCCCGTTGTCGCGTCCGTCAGCCATCGCGTGCACATCAGACGAGCGCGTCGATCTCCTCGAACGTCATGTCGCCGGGAATGATGACGATGGGCGTCGGGAAGCCGGCCGCGCCCTTGGTGATCAGGTTCGTGACCAGCCGTCCCGGCCCCTCCTTGGAGGTGGAGGCGCCCAGAACCAGGAAGGAGATGTCCGGATCCTCGTTCTCCAGCTCGCGGATCTGCTCGCACTTGCCGCCATGGCGGATCACCTCTTCCACCGGAAGGTCGTCGAAGCCCCACTTGTCCAGCTTCTGCCGGTAGAGGCGGAACAGGGCGCGGGCCTTCTGCTCCCCCTCCTCGCGGGCCAGCTCCTCCACCGCGAGCCAGTGCGCGAACCCCTCCGGCTCGACGACGTAGAGCATGGTCAGCATGGACCCCGTGCTGCGGGCGCGGGCGGCGCCGAAATAGACGGCCTTCTCGCACTCCGGCGTCTCGTCAAGAACGACGAGGAACTTCCTGACATGTCCCTCCTCGCGAACCTTTCTCTTGGTCCGATCAGGCATGACCCGCCTCCCCTCAAGATTTGCGGAACGCAGCCGCAGCGGCGAAACCGGCGGCTATGGCGATAATGACCGCCGCGATACCGTACAGCAAGGGCTGTTTGTGCGCGACCTCATAGACGAAGCGCTCGAAGCCACGCTTCTCGATCTCCAGTTTAGAGCTGAATTTGCCGAGAAGACGGCCTCCCCGCCACAGATAGACGTCGGCCTCGTACCTGCCGAGGGGAACGTTGGCCGGAAGGTCGAACGTGGCGCGGAAGAGATAGGGACCGGAGAAGTTCACGCCGTTGTCGTTGGTGCGGTAGAGCCCCTTGCCGCGCATCAGGCGGATGAAGGCGTCGGCGTACTCCTCGGCCTCCTTCAGGTCGCGGAAGCCCTCGCCCGTGGCCATGAGATGGTCCTTGAGGGCATCGAAGCCGATGCCGCGGGCGCGGCGCTTCTCCGGCGACGCAATGTCGTCCATGATACGCGTGGAAAGCAGGGCGTAGTATCCCGGAGCGGCACGGAAGATGCGCTCGTTGGAATTGATCCAGATGGGCCCGACGCGCTTCTTGCGGTGCAGCTTGTAGACCTTGGAGGGGCCCCGCACCACGATGATGAGATCGGGACGCTCCTTCCCCTCCTCCTCGGATCCCACCAGCGCACCGAATAGCATCACGCGGGTGCCGGCGAAATCGGTCTTGATCGCCACCGTATGGGTGGACAGATCGGCCACGACCCTGGGTTTCGGGGGCGACGTGCGGGCCCGCTCCGCGCCGTTCTCCTGGGCGGCCGCCGGAACAAGAGCGGAGACGACGAGCGCTACGGCCGCGACGAGGTTTCTGCTGATCCGTTTCATGTCAGTGCCCTCCCGCGAAGGAGAAGAGTTCGGACGGCGTTGCGATCAGGCCCCAGGCCAGCTTGACGCACATGGCCAGCACCATCAGGGCCAGCAGCACGCGCAGCTGCTCGCCGGGCAGCTTGGCCCCCACCTTGGCGCCGATCTGCGCTCCGATCACGGCCGAAGACATCAGGATCAGCGCCAGCATGACGTCCACCGTCTGGTTCTGGACGGAATTGAGGATGGTGGTCAGGATGGTCACGAAACCGATCTGGAAGAGCGACGTGCCGACCACCACGCCGGTGGGCATGCGGAGCAGATAGATCATGGCGGGAACCATGATGAAACCGCCGCCCACGCCCATCAGGGCGGCCAGCAGACCCACGGCGACACCCACCAGGATCGGCGGAATCACGGAGATGTAGAGCTTCGAGCGCGGAAAGCGCATGCGGAAGGGCAGACCGTGCACCCAGTTGTGCGATCCCGGTCTCTTGACCGGAGCGGACTTGCCGCCGGCCTTCTTCGCCTTGCGCACGGCGTTGACCGACTCGATGAACATCATCGTGCCGATGATGCTGAGCATGGTGACGTAGGTCAGCTTGATGACCAGATCCACCTGGCCGATCTCGCGCAGGATCTTGACGATCTGCACGCCGATCACCGAACCGACGATGCCGCCCACCAGCAGGATGAGCCCCATCTTCACGTCCACGTTGCCGCGCCTGTACTGGGCGAGCGCGCCCGAGACGGACGAGGCGACGATCTGGTTGGCCTCGGTGGCCACCGCGACCGCCGGCGGAATGCCGATCATCATCAGCATGGGGGTCATGAGAAAGCCGCCGCCGACTCCGAACATGCCGGACAGGAATCCGACGATGCCCCCGAGCCCCAGCAGCAGATAGAGATTCACCGAAATCTCGGCTATTGGCAGATAGACTTGCATTGGCTCCAGACCATTCAATCTGGCAGACCCGGCACAAGCCCCATGACCGCGCGAGCCTTTCGCAAATGCGAAAAGGCCCCTGCCGGAGAACCGGCAGCTGCCCACATGGGTCAGCCGGAAAATGTCTGCGTGCGTGAATCCGTTTCAAATGGCGCCGTCTGGAGGGATGCTGTCGCAAGCAGCAGGCAGCAGGCGCAGGCGGCTTGGGCGTTGCTATTGCCAGATTTCAGCCCTTCGGTCAATGCGGCAATTTTAACACATTGAAATATGTATATGCGATCATCTACGGATGGACGGAGCATCGGCCGGAAATGCACCTCCCGGCGCGGAAAAGAGTTTTCCATCGTCCGGGAAGACTTTTCGGGGCCATAATTGCGAATTAGTATCGTTTGGTGTATATCGGTTCAATTAACGAACCAGTCACGGGACGACCTGACATGAAGCACATGACCGAAGAAGACATCGCCGGCAAGCTGCGGGACGCGGGCCTGCGCCCCACGCGGCAGCGGCTCGCGCTGGCCCGGCTGCTGTTCGCCGGAGGCGACAGGCACATCACGGCGGAAGAGCTGCACCGGGAAGTCGCGCGTCAGGGCATGTCCGTCTCGCTGGCCACCATCTACAACACGCTGAACCAGTTCACCCGCGCCGGTCTGCTGCGCGAGGTCATCGCCGACGGAAGCCGCACCTTCTACGACACCAATACCAGCGAGCACTACCATTTCTATTCCGTGAAGGAAGGCCGGCTCATCGACATTCCCGGCGATCAGCTGAAGATCGCGCAGATGCCTCCGCTGCCGGAAGGCGCGAAGGTCGCCAGCATCGACGTGATCGTGCGGCTGGAGGAATGACCGGGCCGGACCGGATTGCCGTTTCCGGAACGGCGGGATGGAATTTCGCGGCACGCTCCCCCGGAGCGTGCCGTTCTCATTTCAGGACGTAGGTGCCAAGCAGATACCAGATGAGATAGAGGGCAAAGGCGTACCCGAGGCCACGTCCGATCCGGCGGCCCCACAGCTCCACGGCATCCTCCGGCTCTCCACCGGCACGCGGATGCATGCCGCCGCCCAGCAGCTTCTCGCCCTGCTGGCCCAGCCGCTCCATTTCGCGCTCCATGCGCCTCCGTGTCTCGCGGGCCTCGTCGGGGCCCCTCCCTCGATCTTCCGTCATACGGCGGATCATGGCAGGGGGCGGCGCGTCAGTCCAGTTCGAAACGCTCCTTGTAGTCCTCGGCGAGGGAGGGATCCTGCATCTCCTTGCGCAGAAAGCAGTTTCCGACGACCAGCGTTTCCATTTCCGTGCCCATGAAGCAGCGGAAGGCATCCTCGGGGGTGCAGACGATGGGTTCGCCCCGCACGTTGAAGGACGTGTTGACCAGCACCGGACATCCCGTCTCCGCATGGAATTCCGTCAGCAGGCGGTGGTAGCGCGGGTTCGTGTCCGCATGCACCGTCTGGATCCGGGCGGAATTGTCCACATGGGTCACGGCGGGAATTTCCGAACGCGGCACCTTCAGCCGCTCCAGCCCCTCCAGCTCGCGCGCCTCTTCCGGCAGCGGAAGCAGCCGCTTCCGCGCCACATCGGCGACGATCAGCATGTAGGGGGAATCGGTGTCCAGCTCGAACCACTCGGAAACGTGCTCCCGCAGCACGGACGGGGCGAAGGGACGGAAGGATTCGCGGTACTTGATCCGCAGGTTCAGCGTGCGCTGCATGTCGGGATTGCGCGGATCCCCCAGGATGGACCGGCCGCCGAGAGCCCGCGGACCGAATTCCATGCGCCCCTGGAACCAGCCCACCGCATCGCCGGCAATCAGCCTTTCCACGGTGCGGCGGTAGAGGGCGCCGTCCTCCAGAACCTCGAACCGGGCGCCCGCCGCCAGCAGGCGCCGCTCGATCTCCTCCTGCGCGTATTCCGGACCGAGAAAGGCGCCCTTCATGCGGTCCCGCCCGCCCGGAGCCAGAGGCGGCCGGGGGATGCCGAGATACTGGTGCGTCGCCGCCAGAGCCGCCCCCAGCGCGCCGCCCGCGTCGCCCGCCGCCGGCTGGATCCAGATGTCGCGGAACGCGCCGTCGCGCAGAATCCGCCCGTTGGCGACGCAGTTCAGCGCCACGCCACCGGCGAGACACAGGTTCGGAATGCCGTATTCCGCGGCCAGCGCGCGGGTCATGCGCAGAAGGATGTCCTCCGTCACCTTCTGCACGGAGGCGGCCAGATCCATCTCCCTTCGCGTCAGGGGACTCTCCGGCCTGCGGGGCGGGCCGCCGAACAGGGCGTCGAAGCGACGGTTGGTCATGGTCAGGCCGGTGGCGTAGTCGAAATAGCGCATGTCCAGCCAGAAACTGCCGTCCTCGCGCACGTCGATCAGCTTCTCGCGGATCAGGTCCGCGTAGCGCGGTTCGCCATAGGGAGCCAGCCCCATCAGCTTGTATTCGCCGGAATTGACGCGGAAGCCCGTGTAGTATGTGAAGGCGGAATAGAGCAGTCCAAGGGAATGGGGAAAGCGGATCTCCTTCACGATCCGCAGTTCCTCCCCCCGTCCGATGCCGACCGTGGCGGTCGCCCATTCGCCCACGCCGTCCAGCGTGAGCACCACCGCCTCGTCGAACGGCGAGGGATAGTAGGCGGAGGCGGCATGGCTCTGGTGGTGCTCCGCGAAGAGCAGACGTTCCACGGCCGGGGCCTCCGGATCGATTTCCCGCAGCGCCTTCACCAGGGCGGACTTCTGGAACAGCTTGTCGCGGATCCACACCGGCATGGCCATGGCGAAGGAACGGAAGCCGCGCGGCGCCATGGCGAGATAGGTCTCGAGAAGCCGCTCGAACTTCACGAAGGGCTTCTCGTAGAAGCAGATGTGGTCCACATCGCGCAGCCGCAGGCCGGCGATGTCCAGAACGGCGCGGATGGCGTTCTCCGGAAAGGCGTGATCGTGCTTGACGCGGGTCAGACGCTCCTCCTGGACCGCGGCCACGATCCCGCCGTCCTCCACCAGGGCGGCCCCCGAGTCGTGGTAGAAGGCGGATATGCCGAGAACGCGCATTCCCTCCACCTCCGCGCCTCAGAAGATGGTGTAGATGAACGGCGCCACGGCGGAGCCCTGGGCAAGGATCAGCAGGCCGCCGAAGATCAGCAGAACCATGAGGATGGGAAGCAGCAGCCACTTCTTGCGGCTGACCACGTAGTCCTTCAGCTCCAGCAGAAAATCCTTCATCCTCTCTCTCCTCGTCCCCTTCCTTCAGAACTGCTTGCGCATGTCGCCATCGTCGTCCGCACGCTCCCGCCACCAGGTCCGTTCGTCTCCCCTGCGCCGCAGCCGCAGGGGATCGCCCCCCTTCAGGCGGAGCACCAGGGCCACCGGCGTGATCAGCCCGAAGAACAGGACCGACATGACCACCGGCGTCATGATCCGCCCCAGAAGCAGGGACAGCCGGAACCAGGCCCGGTTCAGCGGTTCGAGCAGGGCGGGGCGCAGCAGCGCGGCCAGAACCAGGCCGGTGGAAACCGCGAGCAGGGGCCACAGGGCCGGCCCGTCGCGCCACACCCAGGCCGCGACCGCGCAGGCGGCACCGAGCACGAGCCCCGTACCGCGCGGCGACGGCGCTTCCGGCTCGTGACGGACCTCAGGCTCGATTCCGGCCGCGGCCATGGCCCCGCTCCCTCCATCTGTCGATCCGCTCCAGCACCGCGCGCTTGCTCCGTCGCACATGACGCAGAGCACTGCGCAGACGCTTCGCCATCACGAAAGCGCGCCCCCTGCCGGTCAGAGGGTGCAGATATTCATGGAGCTGTTCGCGATGGGCACCAAAGGCGCGCTTGTATGATTCCGCACCGATCGTGAAATCGTAGATCCGCAGTCCCTCGGCATGCAGATCGGCCATCATCCTGTGCACCAGAACGAGCGCCGGCGCGCATTTCTCCAGTTCCGGCCTTCCCTGCACGAACGTCATCGCCAGCATGTAGAAATGCATGTCCTTCAGCATGCCGAAGACGAGAGCCACGACTTCGCCATTCAGACGGAGCACGCTCATCAGCGGCATCCCTCCATCTCCACCCGTCGCCAATCCCCGGTAGAACATATGAACCGCCGGATCGTCCATCGCGTCCTTCCGGCCCAGCCTCTCGAAGCGCTCCTTGCGCGCCCGACGCAGAAGGTCCAGCATCCTTCCCGCCTCCGCGCCACCGCGCAGAAACTCCACCTCGGCCACCCCCAATCTGTTCAGCTTCGATGCCCGTCGCCGGATGGCGCGACGCGACTGCTTGCTCAGACCCCGTTCGTAGTCCTCCCAATTCTCCGGCAGATGCGTCCGCCAACAATCCAGATCCGCCGTCGTCAGCCCCGGCAGGCCAGCGAGAGGATTCCCCTCCCCGTGGAATTCCGTCGGCATCTTGTCGAAATGGATCAGATCGGCGGAAGGCAGAGCCTCCAGTATTCTCGGCCAGATTGTACGGACTGTTCCGATCTGGAACATTCCCTCCGGAATGAAGATGGGCATGGCGTAATCGCAAAGCCCGAAATCGGCGAAAGACACGATGTCGGTGCCCGCCCGCCGTTCGAGAGCCAGCGGAAGAAGCGCGATGTCCTCCTCCGTTCCCCTGTCCCTGACGATCACGATCAGAGGCCGTGCTCCCCGCGCGCGGCCCACGGTATCATACAGGCGGAGGCACCATTCATGCGTCTGGAAAGGCGTGGCGAGAGCCCTGCGCTGAAGGGCGTCCCAGCGTGCACGCACAACTTCCGGATCCTCCACGGTTTCGATCACGATATTGGTCGACGGTGCGAGCATGTTCATCTTCCGCTCCGAAGCGGTTTCTCCCTGAAGCCATCCGTTTCTCCGGACCCCACGCCCCTTTCAAGAAACATGCCAGATAAACGCACGCAAAAAGTGTGGTTGGGGTTTCCGTTGGGTCATCATAGCGGCACGATTCTTGCTCATTCCCTAGCGACGCGAACGGCGGCGGGCCGTTCGCAGCGGGTAGGCAATCAGAGGGCTTTCATGTCACATCAGATTCCAGAATCGGAATTCCGGGGGAAGGAGCCGGACTCTGTCCAGACCATCATGCTGCCGCCACCCCACGGAAACACAGGAGAGAAGGATACCGCCGACCGGGACGGCATGGACCTGTTCGGACTGCTCGGGGCGCTGCGTCGGCAATGGACGGTCATCGCGGCGACCGTCCTCGTGTTCCTCGCCGCCGCCGGTGCCTGGGCCTGGTCGCAGACACCGCTGTACACGGCCACGACCGAGGTTCTCATTACGCCGCGACAGCAGGCGCTGATCGGCGGCGGACTGATTTCACCGGGCCTGTCCTCCGAGCTCATGATGATCGAGAGCCAGGCGCGCATCATCGTGTCCGAGACCGTGCTGCGCCGCGTCGTGAAGAGCGAAGGGCTGGAGAAGGATCCGGAGTTCAACGGCACGCGGCCGGAACGGAGCCCGCTTTCGCGCCTGCGCGCCCTGTTCGGGCGGAAGGCGGAAAGCACGCGGGAAACCCGCGATGAGATCGCCCTGCGCACGCTCATGAAGCGGCTCAAGGTGCGGCGCGCGGAAAAGACGTTCGTGCTCGAGGTCTCGGTGACGTCCGAAGATCCCGCGAAGGCGGCACGGCTGGCCAACGCCATCGCGCGCGCCTACATCGCCGACCAGACGGAATCCAAGGCCACCACCGCGGGGAAGGTGAACAACCTGCTCGCCGACCGCCTCGAAGTCCTGCGCAAGCAGCTGGTCGAGGCGGAGCGCAAGGTGGAGGACTTCAAGCGCAAGAACGGCATCGTCGTCACGGGCAAGGATCAGATCGAGAACGAAACCCGGCTGAAACGACTTGGCGAGGAGCTGGAGAAGGCCCGCGCACGGGCCGCCAACGCCAAGGCGCGGGAGGAGAAGGTCCGCGCGGCTCTTGCGGCGGGCACCGTTCCCGATGCCACCGACGAGGTCACCCGTTCGCCCGTCGTGGCGCAGCTGCGGGCCGAATACGCCCGCGCCTCCGCCCGCGCCTCCTCGCTGGCCCAGAGCCTGGGGCCGCGCCATCCGACCCTGCAGGCGGCCGTGGCGCAGGCCGAGCGCCTCCGCGGCCTCATACTCGACGAGCTGCGCCGCATCGCCCGGTCCGCCGGGGCGGAAGCGAAATCCGCCATGGACGAGGTGCGCAATCTGGAGAAGGCTCTGGAGAAACAGAAGCGGATCGTCGAGAACATCAACCATGCACGGGTGCGTCTGCGCGAACTGGAACGCGAGGCGGCGGCCCGGCGGAAGGTCTACGAGGCCTTCCTGCTGAAGTCGAAGGAATCGGGCGAGGCCAGCAAGCTGCAGATCCCCGACGCCCGGATCATCTCCCCCGCCCTGCCGCCGGAGTACGCCTCCTGGCCGAAGAAGAAGCTGATCCTCGGGCTCGCCGGCATTCTCGGACTGGGCTTCGGCATCGCCCTCGCCCTGCTGCGGGACCTGGGCCGCTCCCGTTCCGGAGGAGAGGGAGGAAACCCGTCCCCGCGCGGCGGCGTGCGCATCATCGACGGGAAGAAGCGTGCGGAACTGCGGCATGAAACGGCCACCCCCCTTCCCGGAGAGGCCGACAGCCCGCGTCTTCTGCATACGGATCTGCACATGCCCCGCCTCGCCGCGGACGACGGAACGCCGGGTGCTTTCCTGCACGAGGCGCACGAGGCTCTGACGAAGCCGGACACGGACGCCCGCAGGACCTTCCGGCGGGCCATGGAGCGCATCCTGGACGCCACCGCGGACTGGCGCGTACTGGCCGTGACCACTCCGGAGAGCGGCCACGGAGGAACCACCCTCGCCTGGGCCCTGACCCTGGCCGCCGCCGGCCGCGGAGAGAACGTCCTGCTCATCGACGCCGACCGCTGCGATCCCCGGCTTTCGGAGGTTCTGATGCCGACGGGCGCGCCGAAACTGGAGCAGGCGCTGAAGGGCTGGATCCGTCCGGAGAAGCTGGTCATCCACGACCCGGAAAGCCGCATCCGCTTCCTGCCGCTGGCCACGGAAGACCTCGAAGGCGTGAAGGAGGAACGGCTGGAAACGTTCCGCGAATGGCTGAGGGAGCTGTTCTCCCGCTACGACCGCGTCATCATCGACGCCATGCCCGTCTCGCAGCCCGACGGGCCGCTGGAACTCTCCCGGCTGGTCGACGGCGTGATACTCTCCGTCGGCCCCGAGGGCGCGGATTCCGAGGTGGTGCGCAAGGCCGCGGCTCTCGTCCATGATGCCGGCCTGCCCTGCAGCATGGTATGGAACGCCGGCGCAAGACGCTCCGGCGGAGCGGACGCAGAAAGGGAACGGAAGAGCCCCTCCCCGGGCGACACGATGGCGGAGGCCGCACAATGAACACGCATGCGACGGAGATGCACCGGTCACATACCGTTGCCGGTCCCGCCCCGGTACTGGTCGATACGACCCACATGTCGGGCCGTGCCCTGACGGGGCTGGAGCGCATCACCCTCGAGCTGTTCTCCGCGGAGGCTCTCTCCCCGCTGCCGGTGACGCCCGTCGAGGCGCCCTTTCCGGGACTCGCCGGGCTGGTGGCGGGACAATACCTCGCCCTGCCGCTGAAGCTGCACGGCGATCCGCGCGCCATCCTGCTGTGCCCGGGCTTCCCGCCGGCGCCGCCGCTTCTGTATTTCGGGGAAAGGGTCATCCCCTACATCCACGACCTCTTCCTGATCACCAGGCCGCAGGACCTCTCCCGCAAGGCGCGGCTCTACATGGCGCCCGCCTTCCGGCGCGCCGTCCAACGCCTGCCGCGCTTCATGGCGAACTCGCGCACCACCGCCGGCGAGCTCGCGCGCCATGCAAGGGAGGACGCGGAGATCCATCTCTACAGGCCCCGGGTGCGGAACGTCTTCGGCCTCTCGCCGGAAGGACGCTCCGGCGGAGCGGCTCCCGACACCCGGCTGCGGCTCGTCGCCATGGGCACGCTGGAGCCGCGCAAGAACTACGAAGCCGCCGCGGACATCCTTTTCGAACTGCGCCGCAACTTCTTTCCCGAGGCGACCCTGGACATCATAGGCCGCCCGGGATGGGGAGACGTCGCGGAACGGCTGCGCGGACGCCCGGGCATCCGGCTGCACGGTCATCTCCCCGACGACGAAGTGCGCCGCATCCTGCAGACCGCGGACGTCTTCATCTCGACCTCCCACGCCGAAGGACTGGGCCTGCCCCTGCTGGAGGTCCAGTACGCGGGCCTTCCCGTGATCGCCAGCGACATTCCGGCATTCCGGGAAGTGCTGGAGGACAGCGGCACGTTCTTCGATCCCTCGGATCCCTACCTGGCGGCGCTGCGCATCTTCACGATGGTGCGGAAAGGGGACTGGCGGGCGCGACACGCCGAAAGGGCGCTGGCCAACATCCGCAGATGGAACGCGCTGGCCGGAGAGGACAGACGACGGATCACCGCGCTGCTCGCCCGCCTGACAGGCGGCAACGGAAGGGACTGAGCGCCATGCTCCTGCGCAACACGCTGCTCTATCTGCCGGCGCAGATCCTGGCCCCCCTGCTCCAGTTCCTGGCCATCCTCCTCTGGGCCTGGTGGCTGACGCCGCGCGACATGGGCGTGTTCACCATCGTCGCCGCCACGCAGGAGCTGGGCTACCTGCTCTTTCTGTCGTGGTTCTCCGCCTACGCCCTGAGATTCTACGATTCCCGGGAATCCGGAACCGGAACATCCGCCTACCACGCGGCGGAGAACATCGTCATGGCCGCGGCGGTGCTCTTCAACGGCCTGCTGGCCTTCATCATCGTCACACAGGTTCTCGACGGCCCTCCGGACGCCCCCGTGACCCTGGCCGCGGGAGCATTCATGGCCATGCGCTCCGTCAACACCCATCTCGCGGAGCGGGCCCGCGCGGCCCATCACATCGGCGCCTACACCATCCTCCAGGTGACCGGCCCGGCCCTGGGGCTGCTCGGCGGCCTCGTCCTCCAGACCCTCATGCCTCTGGACGCCGGCGTCGCCCTGGGCATCTACGCCTCCGCCCATGCCGTGGCGATCCTGCTGGCCATTCCGTTCATCGGCATGCGCCCGGCCCCACCCCGTCTCGCCGGTCCCGCCCTGCGCAGGGCGCTGACCTACGGTCTGCCCCTGCTCGTCGCCGGCGGGCTGTCGTGGATCGCCCTGAACGCGGTCCGCTACGTCGCCGAGGGTTTCGAGGGCGCGGCGGCGGCCGGCCTGATCGCGGTGGGGCTGGGGCTCGGCCTGCGCGGAACGACGTTCGCCGCAATGTTCGTCACCGCGGCCGCCTTCCCCCTCGCGGTGAAGGCCTGGCGCGAGGAAGGCCGGCGGGCGGGCATGGAGCAGATCGCAAGGGGCGGAGCCCTGGTCATCGCCGCCCTCGCGCCCGCCGTTGCCGGTCTCTGCGCAATCACGCCGGATGTATCCGAACTGCTCGTGGCGGAAAGCTACCGCGAGATCACGCGCGCCGTGCTCCCATGGGCGATCCTCGCCGGCGCGGCCCGGAACCTGAGGTCGCACTTCCCCGACCAGATCTTCCTTCTCGCCGAAAAGTCCCGGACCGTGACCCTCGTGGACGGACTGGACGCCCTGGCCACCGTGGCCGGAGCCCTGGCGGGCTACCTGTCCGGAGGACTGGAGGGAGCGGTGGCCGGAGCGGCCACGGGGGCGGTGCTCGCGGCGGCCGCCAGCTTCCTGCTGGCCGCCCGCACGCCCCACTTCACCTTTCCCTGGAGCGATGCCGCGCGCGCCCTGGCGGCCAGCGCCATCATGTACGCCGCGCTCATGCTGTTCGGACAGGCGGAAAGCACCGTGATGCTCGTTCTGCGCATCCTTTTCGGAGCGCTCGTCTACGGAGCCGTCCTCGCCGCGCTCTACCCGGCGGAAGCACTCTCCGCAGCCCTCGCCCTGCGCCCCGGCAGAAGCTGGCGCGATCTTCTGCGCCGACGGACGCCAGGGACCGGAGATAAGACCGGCTGAGGCCTCCGCCACCGCCGGGTGGGTTTCAGCGTTCCGTCAGCTTCAGCTCGATGCGGCGGTTCTTCGCCTTCGCCTCCTCCGTGTCGCCCGGATCGATGGGATGGAATTCGCCGAAGCCCGTGGCGGCGAGACGCTCCGGAGAGACGCCCCTCGAGATCAGATACTTGACAACGGAGATGGCGCGCGCCGCCGAAAGCTCCCAGTTGGACCTGAAGCGCGCCGTACGGATGGGGTCGGAATCGGTATGCCCGTCCACCCGGAGAATCCAGTTGATGTCCGGAGGAATCTGCTTTTCCAACTCGAGAATGGCCTCGGCCAGCTTGTCCAGCTCCTTCTTGCCCTCCTCGGTCAGCTCCGCCGATCCCTTCGGAAACAGCACCTCCGACTGGAAGACGAAACGGTCGCCCACCACGCGGATGTCGGAACGCTGCGAAAGGATGCGCCGCAGCCGTCCGAAGAACTCCGAACGGTAACGCGCCAGCTCCTGCACCCGCCGCGCCAGCGCCGCATTGAGCCGCTTGCCCAGGTTGGCGATCTGCGCCTTCGCAACACGGTCCCGCTCCTCGGCCGCCTCCAGCGCCGCGTTGAGCATCGCCACCTGGCGCCTGAGCGCGGCGATCTGCTGATTGAGAAGCTCGATCTGCGCCAGAGCCTCGGCGGAGATCTTCTTCTCCGCCGCAAGCTTGTCCTTCAGGGCCGCGACCATCGCACCCGCCTTGCCCTCGCGCCCCTGCAGATCGGAGAGCATGGCGGAAAGCGATGCGCTCTTCGCCTTCTCCGCCTTCAGGTCGTCGGTCAGGGCCGCGAGCGTGGTTTCAAGCGTCGCCTTGGCGGACTTCTCCAGCGCCAGAAGCTCCGTAAGCTCGGCAATCTGGGCCCGCAGCTTCGCAAGCACGGTATCCTGGCCCGACAGCTCGCGCGCCTGCATGTACTGCGCGACCATGAAGACGGTCAGCAGGAATATGATGACCAGCAGCAGCTGGGCCATGGCGTCCACGAAGCCGGGCCAGTAGAGCCCCTGCTCGCCACGCCTGCGCCTGTTCAGCGGAGCGGCCATGTCACCTCCTGCGCATCCACTCGCTCAGCATGCGGCGGATCTCCGCCTGCTCGGCGCTCTGCCTGTCCGCCCAGGCCCGCATGACCTTCTGCTCCTCGCGCATCTGCTCCACCACTCCGGCGACCGCCTCCGCCAGCCGGTTCATCGCCTCCGTCCCGGCGGCCGGAGCCCCGGCAGGCGTTTCCGCCAGCACGCGGGCCAGCGTGTCGTTGATGCGCTCCAGGCCGTCCTGCAGCTCCGTCATATCCATGCTCAGATAGTGCGGCGCGGCGAAGGCTCCGCCCTCTCCCGCCTCGATGTCGGTAATCGTGGCCAGCCAATCCTCCAGATCGTTGTAGAAGCGGTTCTGCGCCTGCGCCGCCTGGAGATCGAGGAAGCCGAGGATCAGGGAGCCGGCCAGACCGAACAGCGAGGACGAGAAGGAGGTGCCCATGCCTGCCAGAGGCGCCTCCAGACCGCTTTTCAGCTCCTCGAAGACCGTGGCCGCCTCGCCCGCGGTGACGTCGAGATTGCGGATCACGTCCCCCACCGAGGAAATGGTCTGCAGCAGTCCCCAGAACGTGCCGAGCAGACCGAGAAAGACCAGAAGCCCGATGAGATAGCGCGAAATGTCCCGCGACTCGTCCAGGCGCGACGCGAGGGAATCCAGAAGGGAGCGCAGGGACATGGGCGTCAGCACCGTGGTGCCCCGCCGGTCCCTCAGCAGAGCCGCCATGGGCGCCAGAAGCCGCGGCGTGTAGGGGATGTCCAGCGAGGGATCGGCGATGCGGAAGTGGTTGACCCAGTTCACCTCCGGGAACAACCGGATCACCATCCGGAAGGTGTAGATCACGCCAAGGAACAGCGTGAACAGGATGAGGCCGTTGAGCCCCGGATTGGCCATGAATGCCGAACGGATCTGCGGAAAGAGAACCGCCGCCACGATGCCCGCCAGAATGAGGAACACCACCATCCGCACGAGATAGATCACGGGCTTTTCCAGCACCGCGCCGAATGCCGCATCCTTCATGGCCCCACTGCTCTCCCGGATCAGATTTCGCACCATGCGGCAAGGACTTCCGCATGTCGGCACATACCATAGCCCAGCGACCGAATGTTGGCAAAAGGCGGAAGCGTTCCCTGACGGGTTTTTCATGCGGGAGCCAGGCACCGCAGGCATGGCGGAGCCGGTTGCCACCAATGGGGAGGAGGGCTCACTTCACCGCGCGCAGGACCGTAGCCAGCATGGGGAAGACACCTTCGGCGGCAGCGAGCACGTTGCCGGTGGCGAGCACGTCCGGGCCGCCGTCCAGGTCCTCCACCCGGCCACCGGCCTCGCGCACCATGAGCACGCCGGCGGCGATGTCCCAGATCTTCAGACCGCGCTCCCAGAAACCGTCGAACCGGCCGGCCGCCACCCAGGCGAAGTCCAGGGACGCCGCGCCGAAGCGCCGCAGACCGGCCACCTGCTCCTGGACCACCGCCAGCTCCCTGCGGAAGCGCGCCAGATCGGCCCGCCCCCTGTGCGGACAGCCGTTGACGATCACCGCCTCAGAAAGCCCCTTGCGGGCCGAGCAGCGGATGCGCCGGTTGTTCAGGAAGGCACCCCGGCCGCGTTCGGCATGGAACAGCTCGTCGGTGACGGGGTTGTAGATCAGCCCGGCCACCAGGTCCCGCCCCTTGCGCAGGGCGATGGACATGGCGAAATGCGGAATGCCATGGATGAAATTCGTGGTGCCGTCCACCGGGTCAATGATCCAGAAGTGTTCGCCGTCCCCGGTCTCGTCCTCGCCCTCCTCCAGAATGAAGCCGAAGGCCGGACGGGCGCGGTGCAGCTCCTCGCGGAGGATCTCCTCCGTGCGCCGGTCGGCCCGCGTGACGAAATCCGCCGGCCCCTTGCGCGAGACCTGGAGGTTCTCCACCTCGCCGAAGTCGCGCCGCAGGGGTCGCGCCGCCTTGCGGGCGGCCTTCACCATGACGTTGATGAGTGCCGACTGGGACATGTTCCGTTGCCGCCTTTCGCCGTTCTGTCCGGGAGGTCGCGCCGTCCGCCGGGAGGCGGATCAGGCGTCGGCCCGCTTGACGTAGGTGCAGTCCTCGGTGTTGACGACGATCTTCTCCCCCGCAGAGACGAAGGGCGGAACCATCACCCGCAGACCATTCTCCAGGATCGCCGGCTTGTAGGAGGACGCCGCCGTCTGCCCCTTGACCACGGGCTCCGCCTCCGTGACCTCCAGCGTCACGTGCTGGGGCAGGGAAACGCCCAGCGGGGTGCCCTCGTGGGACTCCACGGTGACCACCATGCCGTCCTGGAGGAAGGCGGCGCGATCGCCGAGAAAGTCGCGCGGCAGCTCGATCTGATCGTATGTCTCCATGTCCATGAAGACCAGCATGTCGCCCTGCTCGTAGAGATACTGATAGTCCTTCTGCTCGAGGCGCACCCGCTCCACGTTCTCCGAGGCCCGGAAGCGCTCGTTGAGCTTGGTGCCGCCGACGATGGCCTTCATCTCCACCTGGGCGTAGGCGCCGCCCTTGCCCGGCTTGACGTGCTCCACCTTGACCACCACCCAGAGCTGGTCCTTGTGCTTCAGCACGTTGCCCGGCTTGATCTCGTTGCCCTGTATCTTCATGTCCGGTTCCGTCGTCGTGTAGATCCGCGACACGGTCCGCCGGTTTCGCCCGGCGGCCCCGTCGCCCGTTCCATTTCCAGCATCTCCGCCACGCCGGAGCCGCGCGGACGGCTCCGCACCGGCCCGCCGCCATGGACGCGCATGGAGGAGTTGCGCCCTTCCTAAAGCATTTTGCCCGATGGCGTAAGGGCTATTTTTTCGGCTTTCCCCCCTTGCCGGCGGAGGCCTCCGCGCCGTTGGCGCCGGGCTTGCGCCCGTTGCCCTTCGGCAGGGACGTCTTGCCTCCCGTGGGGGTGGTCATCTGGCGCATCTTCGTGGGACGGAACCCGGCGGCCAGCTCCTTCGCCTTCGCCAGGTCGGCGGGCGGAAGATGCTTCAGGAACAGATCCAGCCAGGCGTCCTTCTCGCCCTGCGCGCGCGCCAGCAGATACCACTTGGCGGCCTCGACGGGCCGTTTGCCGACCCCCCGCCCGGTGGCATAGAGCCGTGCCAGCCTGCGCTGGGCGGCGGGATAGCCGCTGCGCGCGGCATACTCCAGCCACTGCGCGCCGATACGCTCGCTCTTGGCCACGCCCTCGCCGCGGAAGACCAGCACGCCGTACTCCAGCGCCGCCTCCGGCAGCCCCGCCAGCGCCGCCTTCTTGAACCATTCGGAGGCGGCCGTGAAATCCTTCTCCACGCCACGCCCCATGACATGCAGGACACCGAGATTGTACTGGGCCTGGGCGAATCCCTTCTCCGCCGCCTGGCGGAACCAGTACGCCGCCTTCTTCCAGTCGGGCTTCAGTCCGGTCACGCCGGTATACAGCAGGCCGAGGTTGTACTGGGCCGGCACGTGGCCGCGCTTCGCCGCCTCCTGCGCCCAGCGCAGGGCCTCCTGCAGATCCTTCTTGCCCAGCCGCCCGCTGAGATGCAGCATGGCGAGGGCGAACATGGCGCCCACATGCCCCTGTGCCGCCGCCTTCTCGTACCAGCGGGCCGCCCGCGCCGGATCAGCCTTCACGCCCTGTCCGTTCTCGAGCAGCACGCCGAGCATGGCCTGGGCCTCCGCATGGCCCTGCTTCGCCAGCTTCTCGGCTGTCCGGTAGGCCTCCTCGTAGTGCCGCCCCTGATAGAGCGCCACGGCCTCGTCAAAGGGTTTCGCCGCAAGGGCTCCGCCCGCCGATCCCGCCAGGGCCAGCAGGACGGGAAACAGCAGCCGCAGGCCGGTCGCACGTCCGCTCATCCGCCCACGCCCTCCCGAATGGCATCCATGCAGCGCGCCACCACGTCGCGCGCCCGCTCCCCGTCCGTCCACATGTCCTCGGACGGACACACGAAATCCGCACCGCGCCGGGCCAGATCGGCCACCGCCGCCGCCCCCGCCGGATGAATGGCCACCACGGGCACCACGAACATCTCCACCCACCAGTCGAGCAGGTTTTCGCCGCCGGCCTCGAGCCGCTGGTCGAGCGCGAGATAGTCGACGCCCGCCTCGCCGAGACGCATGGCCTCGTCGCGCTTGCCGAGGCACTCGCCCCCGACGATGGCCTCCGGGCCGAGCGCCCGCCGCGCCGCCTTCGCATCGGCGGGGCCCGTGGTGACATGCACGCCGTCCGCCTCCACGGCGGCGGCAAGCTGGACGTCGTCCTCCACCAGAACGGCGACATCGAGCTCCCGCCCCAGCTCCACCATGGCCCCGACACGGGCCTCCACGTGACGGCCCTCGTCGTCCGCGCGCAGCAGGAGGGCGGCCACATCCCCGGCCTCCGCGGCGGCGCGCAGGCAGGCGGCCGCGCGCCCGGCGGGAACCCGATGCGGAAGGACTGCAAACAGGCGCGTGGGAATGTTCGTCATGGCGTCCCGTTACTCCGGACCGGTCATCAGGATCGGACAATCAATGGCAGAAAGCCGGCGCGCTGGCAAAGGTAAATGTGGTTCACTCACCGGAACCGGTTTCTCCGGCCCCGTCGTCCGGGCCGGTCTCCAGCCGCTCCATGGCGGCACGGAAGACCGCCTCGGCGGTGATGCCGAAATGCTCGTACAGCACCGGCCCCGGGGCGGACTCGCCGAAGTCGTGCATGCCGATGAAGATGTCGTCGCGGGAGATGAAGCGCCACCAGCCCTCGCGGACGCCGGCTTCCACGGCGATCCGCACCTTCTCCCGCCCGATGATCCGCGCCCGGTGCTCCTCGTCCTGCTCGTCGAACAGCTCCATGCAGGGCACCGAGACGACCCGCGTCGGATGGCCGGCCTCCTCCAGCTTCGCGCGGGCCTCCAGGGCGATGGCCACCTCGGAGCCGGAAGCGAAGATCACCACCTCGGTGTCCCCGTTCTCGCCGTCGGCCAGTTCATAGGCGCCACGGGCGCAGAGATTGGTCTTCTCCGGCGTCGTACGCACCGGCGTCACCTTCTGCCGGGTCAGGGCGAGCACGGAGGGCCGCTCCGTGTTCTGGAGGGCGAGCTGCCAGCATTCTGCGGTCTCCACCGCGTCGGCGGGACGGAACACCAGCATGCGCGGCATGGCCCTCAGCGAGGCCAGATGCTCCACCGGCTGATGCGTGGGGCCGTCCTCGCCAAGGCCGATGGAGTCGTGGGTCATCACGTAGACCACCCGCTGCCGCATCAGCGCGGAAAGGCGCATGGCTCCGCGCGCGTAGTCCGAGAAGACGAGGAAGGTTCCGCCATAGGGAAGGATTCCCCCATGCACCGCGAGGCCGTTCATGGCCGCCGCCATGGCATGCTCCCGGATGCCGTAATGGACATAGCGCCCCTCTGGCGCATCCGCGGAAAAGGTGCCCATATCCTCCGTGAAGGTGTTGTTGGACCCGGTGAGATCCGCCGATCCGCCCATCGTCTCCGGCAGCACCGCGTTGACGGTCTCCAGCACGCGCTGCGAGGCCTGCCGCGTCGCCAAGGCGGGGGCCTCCTCGGCCAGCTCCGTGCGCAAGGCCCGGATGGCGGGACGGAAATCCTCCGGCAGGTCCCCCGACATGCGGCGCATGAATTCCGCATGGCGGCTCGCCGGCAGCTTCTCGAGCCGCTTCTGCCAGGCCTTGCGCTCCTTGCGGCCACGCAGACCCGCCAGACGCCAGGCGTCCCGTATCTCGCAGGGCACGTCGAAAGGCACGTCGCACGGCCACCGCAGCGCCTTCCTCAGGCCCGCCACCTGTTCCTCCGTCAGCGGCGCGCCATGCACGGCGGCCGTGCCCGCCACCTCCGGCGCGCCATGGCCGATCACGGTGCGGCAGGCGATCAGCGAGGGACGCGGATCCTCCTTCGCCTCCGCGAGGGCCCGCGCGATGGCTTCCGGATCGTGGCCGTCGATGCTCTGCACGTGCCATTCGGAAGCGGCGAAACGCGCCAGCTGGTTGGTGGAATCGGCGACATCCACCGGGCCGTCGATGGTGATACGGTTGTCGTCGAAAAGGACGATCAGCTTGCCCAGGCGGAGATGGCCGGCGAGGGAGATCGCCTCCTGCGAGATGCCCTCCATCAGGTCGCCGTCGCCGGCCAGAACCCAGGTGTGGTGATCCACCACCTCCGGCCCGAACTCCGCGGCCAGATGCCGCTCGGCGATGGCCATGCCCACCGCCGTGGCCAGCCCCTGTCCGAGAGGACCCGTCGTCGTCTCGATGCCGGCGGCCAGTCCGTATTCCGGATGCCCGGCGGCACGGGAATGCAGCTGGCGGAAATTCTTCAGGTCCTCCAGCGGCATGTCCTCGAAACCGAGCAGGTGCAGCACGGCATAGAGCATGGCCGACCCGTGCCCGGCGGAGAGCACGAACCGGTCGCGGTCCGGCCAGCGCGGATCCTGGACGTCGAACTTCAGGAACTTCGTGAACAGCACGGTGACGATGTCCGCCGCGCCCAGAGCCACCCCGGGGTGGCCGGACTTCGCCGCCGAAATGGCATCCACGGCCAGAATGCGCACGGCGGCCGCCATCATGGCGTGGCGGTTGTCCTCCGTGAGCTCCACCTCGCACCCGTCCGAAGGCGGACAGCCTTCCTCTCGGCCGGGCCTGGCGGCTGTATCGTCGGTCATGTCCGTATCCCGCAAGAACGGCGGGTGCGGCCCCTCGGCGCGCGCATC
Organism: uncultured Rhizobiaceae bacterium; assembly: GCA_964430935.1. Taxonomy (GTDB): domain Bacteria; phylum Pseudomonadota; class Alphaproteobacteria; order Rhizobiales; family Aestuariivirgaceae; genus Thermopetrobacter. The sequence continues at coordinate 73,391 of CAYSHK010000004.1, read as the reverse complement.
CCGCCCGGATTGCAAGCATGCCCCCGGAAAATCGGTCCCGCCAGAAATCACAAGACCGCCGGACTGTCAATGACCCCGATCACGCACGGGCGAATTGCTTCTCTGGACACTTTACCTGCCAACTGTGCCGACTGTATGGTTGCCACAATTGATGTGTTAAGTTGATTCTGCAGCGCAGGTTCCTGTTGTTTCTCGCGAAGCTGCGAAAGGGGCGGATGACGGCCATGACGACACAGGCGAAGATGGACGCGGCCGTACGGAGATTCGAGGCGGCGCTGGAGCAGGTGGAGGCCTCCTTCGCCCGTCTGGCAGCCGAACGCGCGAAGGAAGCGGAGCTGCGCAGGGAGAACGAGGCGCTGAAGGCCGACACCGACCGCCTGCGGGAGGAACTGGAGAACCTGCGGCGGCGGGCGAAGGAACTGACCGACCTGAACCGCCAGGCCATGCTGCGGATCGACAAGGCGATGAAACGCATCCGGGCCGTGCTCGGCGAAAAGGATCAGGGATAGGGGAGCGGCGGACCATGGCCCAGGTAGTCGTGCAGATCATCGGTCGCAACTACACGATGCAGTGCGACGACGGTCAGGAGGAGCACCTGCGCGGTCTCGCCGCGATGATCAACGAGGAGGTGGACAACATCGTCGCCTCCGTGGGACAGCTGGGGGATCTCCGTCTGCTCATCATGGCGGCGCTCGTGCTGGCGGACAAGTACTCCGAATCCGAGAAGGCGCGCGCCGAGCTGGAACGCCAGCTCGCCGACCTGCGCGCGACCCGCTCGCTGGCCGAGAAGCAGGCGCTGGCCATGGACAACGCGGCCGCCCGCACACTGGAAGCCGCCGCCCAGAGGCTGGAGACCCTCGCCAGCACGGCCACGACCTATCTCGCCTCCGCACCGGAGGAGGCAGAGGGCGAAACCGAACCGGAGCCCGGCACGGCCGGAAACTGACGCCCCTTCACAGGCGCTTCCGGAATGCCTACATTCGCCGCTGGCGAAGCTGCCTGGTTCGTGACGGAAGTTTTTCCCAGGGGCCTTAACTCAATCCCAGGGAGCTGTCCCTGCGCCTGACCGTGGTCTTGCGCACACGGCGCCCACCTGCTCATGCGGGAACCCGGGATTACTGTTCCGCACGGCCATGGCGGCCGAGCCACCCGCCGCATCGCGGTGGACGTTCCGCACGCCCCTTGACGGCATGCCCGGAGGCGGGCCATGCAGGGGCATGAGCACATCCTTCCGCATATCTCCCGAAGACAAGCGGACGCTGCGGCGCAACGCGCTGGCGGCACGCGCCATGATGGCCCATGCCACCGGCCCCGTGGCGGCCCGACGGCTCGCGGCCCGCGTGATGGAACTTCTGCGGGAGCTTCCCGGCCGCATCGTCGCGGGCCATGTCCCCGTGCGCCACGAAATAGACATCCGCCCCCTCATGGAACAGATCGCGGAATCGGGACGCACCCTCGTCCTGCCCGTGGTGGAGAGGCGCAACGCGCCCCTCGTCTTCCGCGAATGGACGCCCGGAGATCCACTGGAGGAAGGGGAATTCGGCATCCCGGTGCCGCCCCGCAACCGCCCGGAGCGCAGACCGGAGATCCTGCTGGTGCCGCTCGCCGCATTCGACAGGGAGGGCTTCCGCCTCGGCTACGGCGGCGGCTACTACGACAGGACGCTGGCGGCCCTGCGCGCCGGCGGCGGCATGGTGACGGCCGTGGGCGTCGCCTATTCCGGACAGGAGATGGACCGGCTGCCGCGGGAGGAAACGGATCAACCCCTTGACTGGATCGTCACCGACAGGCAGACCATCGGCCCCATCGGCACAGAGGCCTGAGGGACCATCCCGTCATGCGCATACTTTTTCTCGGAGACATCGTGGGGCGCGCCGCCCGCCGGGCCGTGATCGACCGGCTGCCGGAGATCCGCGAGCGCCTTTCCGTGGATTTCGCCATCGTCAACGGAGAGAACGCCGCCGGCGGTTTCGGCATCACCGAGGAAATCTGCGACGAACTGATCGACGCCGGCGCGGACGCCGTCACCACGGGCAACCACGCCTTCGACCAGCGCGAGGCGCTCGTCTTCATCGAGCGGCAGCCGAGGCTGCTGCGTCCGCTCAACTATCCGTCCGGAACGCCGGGCCGCGGCGCCGGACTCTACGAAACGGCGGACGGCAGGCGGGTGCTGGTCCTGGCGCCGATGGGACAGGTCTACATGCATCCGCTGCTGGACGATCCGTTCGCGGCGGTGGAGCGGGAGCTGGCCGCATGCCCGCTGGGCGAGGGCGCCGACGCCGTGGTGGTGGACATGCACGCCGAGATCACCTCGGAGAAGATGGCCATGGGCCATTTCTGCGACGGCCGGGCCTCGCTGGTGGTGGGCAGCCACACCCACGTGCCGACCGGGGATGCGCAGATCCTGCCGGACGGCACCGCCTACATGACCGACGCCGGCATGTGCGGCGACTACGATTCGGTGATCGGCATGGACAAGGACGAGCCGCTCAACCGCTTCACCCGGCGCATCCCCTCCTCCCGCTTCACGCCGGCAAAGGGCGAGCCGACCATCTGCGGCGTGCTGGTGGAGACCGACGACGCCACGGGGCTGGCCCGCAACGTCGCCCCCCTGCGCACCGGCGGGCGGCTGCGCGAAACCTGGCCGGACTTTTGACTTGGCGGCCGTTTCGGGCCATATGAAGCCGAAATCCCGGCATATCCCGACGAATTACCAACGGACAGGTTGACCATGGCTGGACATTCACAGTTCAAGAACATCATGCATCGGAAGGGCCGCCAGGACGCCAAGCGGTCCAAGATCTTCGCCAAGCTCTCGCGCGAGATCACCGTGGCGGCGAAACTGGGCGGCCCGGATCCGGAATCGAACCCGCGCCTGCGTCTGGCCATCCAGAACGCCCGCGCCCAGTCCATGCCCAAGGACAACATCGAGCGCGCCATCAACCGCTCCAAGGGCGGCGATGCGGAGAACTACGAGGAAGTGCGCTACGAGGGCTACGGCCCCGGCGGCGCCGCGGTGATCGTCGAGGCGCTCACCGACAACCGCAACCGCACCGCCTCCTCCGTGCGCTCCACCTTCTCCAAGTACGGCGGGAACCTCGGCGAAACCGGGTCCGTCTCCTTCATGTTCGACCGCGTCGGCGAAATCGTCTACAAGCCGGAGGCGGGGGACGCCGACACCATCATGGAAGCGGCCATCGAGGCCGGAGCGGACGACGTCGTCTCCGACGAGAACGGCCACATCATCATCTGCGCCTTCGAGGATCTGGGGCAGGTCTCCGCCGCCCTCGGCGAGGCTCTCGGCGAGCCGGAATCGGTGAAGATCGTCTGGAAGCCCAAGACCATGACCGAACTGGGCGAGGAGAAGGCGGCCACCATGCTGAAGCTCATCCAGGCCCTCGAGGACGACGACGACGTGCAGAACGTCTATTCCAACTTCGAGGTCTCCGACGAGGTGATGCAGAAGCTCGCCGACGCCTGACGCCGCCCCGCGGCGACCGGTCGCGGACCGTCACCCGTCCCCGCTCTCCGGTCCGAGGGCCGCGGCGAGATCGTCCGGCGCCGTGCGCGCCCACGAACGCAGATCCACCGCCCTGTCGAAGAAATCGGCCCATGGATCGGGCAGTTCCAGACGCCGCCCGATGTTGGAGATGGTCCACGCGCGGGGATGGATGCCCTGCGTCATCTCGTCCCATGACAGGGGCGTCGCCACCGTCGCTCCCGCCCGTGCGCGGGTGGACCAGGGGGCGACGGCCGTCTGGGCGTAGGCGTTGCGCCATATGTCGATCAGGATGCGCCCCCGGCGGACGTCCTTGCGCGGCATGAGGGTGAGGTTCTCCGGATCCCGCGCGATCATGCGCCCGGCCAGCGCCCGGGCCAGCTTCCGCGTGACATCGAAGGAGAAACGGGGCTTCAGCGGAACGGTCACGTGGAACCCCCGCGATCCCGTGGTCTTCACGTAGACGGGCAGCCCGAGGTCCGCGAGCATGTCCCGGAACTCCACCGCGACGCGCCGCACCTCGTCCGTGAAATCGCCCGGGGGGTCCAGGTCGAAGATCATCATGTCGGCCAGGTCGGGCGCCCGGGCCCGCGCCAGCGAGGCATGGATCTCGAGAGCCCCGATGTTGACCAGGAAGACCAGAGTCGCCGGATGGTCCGCCACCACCTCGCGCACCACGCGGGACGGATCCTCCTTCATCGGCAGCTCCGCGGTGCGCACCCATTCCGGAAACCACTCCTGCACCCGCCGCTGGTAGAAGCCGCCCCGCCCCAGGCCGCGCGGATAGCGCTTGATGGTGAGCGGCCGGTCCTTCAGCAGCGGCGCCATGCGCGGCCAGACCCGTTCGTAATGCTCGGCGAGGCGGGCCTTCGTGATGCCCTGCTCCGGATAGAGCAGCTTTCCGGGATGCGTGAAGGGCACCTTCCGCCCCGCCACCATCCGCATGCCGTCGGGAAGATCATCCGCCATGGCGCTCCTTTCCACGGCCCCGCGACCGCAAGTGAACATTAATCATGGATGAACGGCCATTTCAGCGAAGGTTCAAGCAGCCTGTCGCAATATACGACCATACGACACCCGAAGAGGTGAAAACAAAGGGCAAAGGGGCGACCGTCTGGCATCCTGGGAGGAAACAGCCATGAACAACCGCATCCATGCCATCGCCGCCGTCGCCGCGCTCGCAACGGCTGGAATGCTGATGACAGCCATGCCCGCGGAAGCGAAGGAACGGACAGTCTGGCTGCCCGGCGTGAAGGGCTACAACTTCAAGGCATCGCCCAGCAAGGTGCGCCGTCTCTGCGTCAACTACTGGAAGGGCCGTTTCTGGTACCGGAAACCCTTCTACGGCTGCGACGGCATCAAATTCCGCTGGCGGCACTGGAGAGTGAACTGCCACACCCTGGCGCGGGTCTGCGTGATCTCGCACCGGGCGCCGGCCATGGGGCCCGATGGCGGAGACCGGCGGAACAGAAGCGATGATAACGGGCGGCAAGGCGGCCCCGGCAAACCGTGAACGGACATCCCCTTCCGGACCGCCGCGACATCATCTCCCACATGTTACCGACCCGCCGGCGGAATCCGCTCCGCCGGCGGTCGTCCGCCGCTCGACGCCTCGCCAGATGCGCATGGAGGAACGATGGAATATGGTGCCGGTGGACGGACTTGAACCGCCGACCCACGCATTACGAATGCGTTGCTCTACCAGCTGAGCTACACCGGCCCCGAACGCGCAAGGCGGCGGAGCCGCCCTGTTCATGGGCGAGAAATACGCCGAAGCGTTCCGATTTGCAAGCCCCGCATTCGCCTCCCGAAAAATTCTCCGCCCCCTCTTTACCGGGCCTCCGGGAAGGCCGATATCTGGGAGACGGAAGAAGCGGAACACGATCCATTCTCACACGGAGCAACCCATGAAGACGCGCAAGGAACATGCCGAGGAGATCCGCAGGCTGGCCGGCGAGGCCGAGGACGCCAGAACCGCCGTCGTCGACTACGCCCGGCGCACCGCCCGCCAGGTCGCCGAGAACCCGGAGCTCGGGGAGGAGGAGAAGCGCTCCGCCCTGCAGGAGCTGCTGCTCGGCATCGAGGACGGCCTGAAGGAAGCGGGGATGGAGGCCAAGCTGATCCTTCTGGAGACGATGGATGCCTTCGTGTTCGTCTTCGGCGACATCCTGGAACAGACGGCGGAGGCCCTGCGCTCCTACTACGAGGACCTGCGCAAGCTCGCCGCGAAGGCCTGGGAGGCCGGCGAAGAGGCCGTCGCGGGACTGGAGAAGCTGATCCGCTCCCACGAGGAAGGAGACGGGAAGAAGAAGGACTGAGACGCCCTCAGAAGAGCCCCTCCACCTTTCCTTCGTCGTCCAGCCGGATGTTCTCGGCCGCCGGATGACGCGGCAGGCCGGGCATGGTCATGATCTCCCCGCAGACGGCCACGACGAACCGCGCGCCCGCGGCGAGACGCACCTCGCGGATCGGCACCACGTGGCCGCCCGGAGCTCCCCGCAGTTTGGGATCGGTGGAGAAGGAATACTGCGTCTTGGCCATGCAGACGGGCAGATCGCCATAGCCCATGTCCTGGAACTGGCGGAAACGGTCGCGCACCTTCTTGTCGGCGATGATGTCGTCGGCCCCGTAGATCTCCGTGGCGATGGTACGCGCCTTCTCCCACAGCGGCATGCCGGAGCAGTAGAGCGGGGAGAACTGGCTCATGCCTGCATCGGCCAGACGCGCCACCTCGCGGGCCAGTTCCTCCGCCCCGCGCCCGCCATCGGCCCAGTGGGACGAGCGGACGGCCTTCACGCCCTGCGCGGCGCAGTGACGCTCCACCGCCTGCAGCTCCTCCTCCGTGTCGCCGGAAAAGAGATTGATCGCCACCACCACGGGAACGCCGAACTTCTTCACGTTCTGGACATGGCGCGCCAGATTGGCCAGTCCCTTCCTCACACGCTCCACGGACGGCTCGTCCAGGGTGTCGCGATCCGCGCCCCCCTGCCACCGCAGCGCCCGCACCGTGGCCACCACCACCGCCGCGTCGGGCTTCAGGCCTCCGGCCCGGCACTTGATGTCGAAGAACTTCTCCGCGCCGAGGTCCGCTCCGAACCCGGCCTCCGTGACCACGTAGTCCGCCAGCTTGAGCGCCGTCTTCGTCGCGATGAGCGAGTTGCAGCCGTGCGCGATGTTGGCGAAGGGGCCGCCATGGATGAAGGCGGGATTGTTCTCCAGCGTCTGCACCAGATTGGGCGCCAGCGCATCCTTCAGCAGCACGGCCATGGCACCCTCGGCCCGGATTTCGCGCGCCGTGATGGGCTCCCGTTTCCGCGTCTCCGCGACGACGATGTCGCCGAGGCGGCGCTCGAGGTCCTTCAGCCCGTCCGTCAGGCAGAGGATGGCCATGACCTCGGAAGCCACGGTGATGTCGAACGCGCCCTCGCGCGGAAAGCCGTTCGCCACTCCGCCGAGGGAGGTCACCACCTGGCGCAGGGAGCGGTCGTTCATGTCCACGACGCGGCGCCAGCCGATGCGCCGCAGGTCGATGCCCAGATCGTTCGACCAGTAGAAATGGTTGTCGATCATCGCGGCCAGAAGGTTGTTGGCCGCCGAGATGGCGTGGAAGTCGCCCGTGAAGTGGAGGTTGATGTCCTCCATCGGGACCACCTGGGCGTATCCGCCGCCGGCGGCGCCGCCCTTCATTCCGAAGCAGGGGCCGAGGGAAGGCTCCCTCAAACACACGACGGCCTTCCTGCCGATCCGGTTCAGGCCGTCGCACAGCCCCACCGACGTGGTCGTCTTGCCCTCGCCCGCGGGCGTGGGGGTCATGGCGGTGACGAGGATCAGCCTGCCGTCCCCGCGCCCGTCCAGTCCGCTCACGAAATCCAGCGAGATCTTGGCCTTGTCCCGCCCGAAGGGAACGAGCGCCTCCGGCGGAACGCCGATCTTCGCGGCTATGTCCTCCATGGGCAGGAGAGTGGCGGAACGGGCGATGTCGATGTCGGAATGCGGGGTCACGCTTCGTCTTCCCTGTTCTGGATCATGTGTCTCTGCATCAGCGGCGCCTGCGCGAAGGCGAACACGAAGGTGATGGGCAGCAGACCGAAAACCTTGAAGTTCACCCACGCGTCGGTGGACACCGACCGCCAGACGACCTCGTTCAGAGCGGCGAGGAACAGGAAGAACAGCCCCCAGCGCAGGGTCAGCTTGCGCCAGCCCTCGTCGTCCATCTCCAGAGCCTCTCCCATGACGAGCTTCAGCCACAGCCGGCCGAGGGCCAGCCCGGTCAGAAGAATGGCGCCGAAGAGGGCGTTGATGAGGGTCACCTTGATCTTGATGAAGGTGTCGTCGTGCAGCCAGATGGTCAGCGCCCCGAAGGCGAGCACGAAGACCAGCGCCACCACGGGCATGACCGCCACCCGCCGGATGAGCAGCCACGAGGCCAGCATGGCCGCGGACGCCGCTACCATGTAGACGGCCGTCCCGGCGAAGATGCCCCATTTCGCATTGACCAGGAAAAAGGCCAGCAGGGGGCCGGCCTCGATCAGCAGCTTCAGCCCCGGGGACAGCTCCTTCCGCGCCTCCGGATCGGATGTTGCGCTCATGCGTTCTCCTCCACTCCCGCGATGGCCCGCGCGAAGGCCTTCGCGTCGAACGGCTGCAGGTCGTCGATCTTCTCGCCCACGCCGATGGCATGCACGGGAATGCCATGCCGCTCGGCAATGGCGACTAGAATGCCACCACGTGCCGTTCCGTCAAGTTTCGTCATCACGAGGCCCGTCACGCCGGCCACCTCCCGGAACACCTCGACCTGGTTCATGGCGTTCTGCCCGGTCGTCGCGTCCAGCACCAGCAGCGTCGCGTGCGGCGCGTCGGGAATGACCTTCTTCATGACGCGGACGATCTTGGCCAGCTCCTCCATCAGTTCCTTGCGGTTCTGCAGGCGGCCCGCGGTGTCCATGAAGACGATGTCCACGCCCTCCTTCCGCGCCGCCTGCAGGGCGTCGAAGGCCAGCGCGGCCGGATCGGCCCCGGTGTCGCGGCTCATGAAACGCGCCCCGGCCCGTTCCGCCCACACGCCGAGCTGCTCCACCGCGGCGGCCCGGAAGGTGTCGCCCGCCACCAGCATCACGGAATGGCCCTCCCCCCGGGCGATGGCCGCCAGCTTTCCGATGGTGGTGGTCTTGCCGGAGCCGTTCACGCCCACGACCAGCACCACGAAGGGCCGGGTGTCCGGGGGAATGTCGAAGGGCTTCTCCACCGGTTCCAGAACCTTCGTCACCTCCTCCGCGAGGATGGCCTTCACCTCGTCGGGACCGATGCCCTTCTCGTAGCGCCCCTTGCGGATGCGCTCGATGACGCGCTCGGCCATGTCCACGCCGAGATCCGCCTGGATGAGGATGTCCTCGAGATCCTGGAGAGTGTCGGCATCCAGCTTCCGTTTCGAGAAGATCCCGGCGATGCCGCCACCGAGCACCGAGGAGGACTTGCTCAACCCCTTGCGCAGACGCGCCAGCCAGCCGCCTCCGCCGGAATCCTCCCCCGGCTCCGTGGAGGACGCGGCGGGTTCCCCCTCCACCTTTCCCGGTGTCTCCTCCTCCGGAGCCGCGGAGCGAGATTCCGCCGCCTCCGCCGGAGCGACATCCGACACCGGCTCCTCCGTAGAAGGGGCGTCCTCCGACGCTTCACGCGCTTCACGCTCTTTCCGCGGCTCCGGCGCGCCCTTTTCCGGTTCGTCCCCGCGCCTGCCGAAAAGACGGCGGAAGAAGCCCCCCCTGCTGTCGCTCATGCCACTGCTCCCGTCAACATCTGGCCGGAAACGCCCGTGATGCGGACCGGCACAATTTCTCCCGCGGGGACGGTTTCGTCAATCATCACCTGTGCGTTGCAGCCCGTACGCGCCAGACCGGGGCGCTCCACCAGCACCTGCCGCACCGATCCCTTCAGGCTTTCCAGAAATGCCGAAAGTCTGCGCCCGCCCGCCTCGCGGAGAGCGGCCGCGCGGGCCTTGCGCACCTCGCCCGGCACCTGCGGCATGCGCGCCGCCGGCGTGCCCTCGCGCGGCGAGAACGGGAACACGTGCAACCACACGAGATCGCAGTCGTCCACCAGTTTCAGGGTGTTGGCGAACATTTCCTCCGTTTCCGTCGGGAAACCGGCGATGATGTCCGCCCCGATGGCGATGCCGGGACGCAGCCGGCGCACCTCCGCGCAGAATTCCACCGCCTGGCGGCGCGTGTGCCGGCGCTTCATGCGCTTCAGCACCATGTCGTCGCCGGCCTGGAGGGAAAGATGCAGATGCGGCATCAGACGCTCCTCCCCCGCCAGCACCCGCAGGAACTCCGCGTCGATCTCCGCCACGTCGATGGAGGAGACGCGCAGCCGCTCCAGCTCCGGCACCTCGCGCAGGATCCGCGCCACGAGATGGCCGAGCCGTCCACCGTCGGCACCGCCGTCCCAGCCCGTCAGGTCCACGCCCGTCAGCACCACCTCCCGATGCCCCGCCCGGCGCAACGCCCGCACCTGCGCCACCACGTCCTCCGCCGGCAGGGAGCGCGCATTGCCCCGCCCGTAGGGGATGATGCAGAAAGTGCAGCGATGGTCGCAACCGGTCTGGATCTGCACGAAGGCCCGCGTGCGCTCGCTCATTCCGGGAATGCGGACGGGTTCCAGCTCCCGTTCGCGCATGATGTCGGAAACCAGCACCGGCTTGGTTTCCCCGCCGCCCGGGGCGATGCCGGACACCGCGGCCCAGCTCTCCGGCCGGAGCTTCTCCACGTTGCCCAGAACCGCGTCCGTCTCCGGCATCCGCGCGAACGCCTCCGCCTCCGTCTGCGCGGCGCATCCGGTGACGATGATCGGCGCATCGGGATGTTCCCGGCGCGCCCTGCGGATGGCCTGCCGGGCCTGCCGCTGCGCCTCCGCCGTCACCGCGCAGGTGTTCACGATCACGGCATGGGCCAGTCCCGCCCGCGCGGCCTCGCGGCGGATCACCTCCGACTCGAAGGCGTTGAGCCGGCATCCGAACGTGATGAGCGTGGGTTCAGACATGATCGGTCGTGTCACGCGGCGGCTCCGGAAAACAGCTCCTCGGGGAGGTCGCCCTCGAATTCGTACTCCACCGGACCGGCCATGAGGATGTGATCGTCGTCCTCCCGCCAACGGATGAACAGATCGCCGCCCGGCAGCGTCACCCGCACGTCCCGCCCCGCCAGACGCTTGCGGGCCGCGCACACGGCCGCCGCGCAGGCCGCGGTACCGCAGGCCCTGGTCAGCCCGGCCCCGCGTTCCCAGACCTTCAGGGACAGATGGTCCGGGGCCTCCACCTTGCACAGCGAAATGTTCGCTCCTTCCGGAAATATCGGATGATTTTCCAGAAGCGGGCCGGTGCGCGACAGGTCGGTGACCTCCAGATCGTCCACCCAGAATATGGCGTGCGGATTGCCCACGTTGACCACCGCCGGCGTATGCAGGACGGGATCGTCGATCGGGCCGACCTGCAGCTCGATTCCGCGGGTGTCGCGGAATTCCTCCGCCAGCGGGATGTCCCGCCAGTCGAAGCGCGGCGCGCCCATGTCCACCTCGATCAGTCCGTCATCCCGGCGCGTGGCCACGAGCAATCCGGCGTCGGTGCGGATCAGGGCCCGCCCCGCCCCCGTCTCGTTCAGCACGATGTCGGCGACGCAGCGGGTCGCGTTCCCGCAGGCGCCGACGCGGGATCCGTCGCGGTTCCAGATCTCCATGAACACGTCGGCATCCGCGGCCGGTCGCAGGACGACGATCTGGTCGCAGCCGACGCCCTTCTCCCTGTCGCCGATGGCGCGGGCCGTCTCCGGCGTCATGGGAAGGTCCCGCGCGCGTGCGTCCAGCACGACGAAATCGTTGCCGAGACCGTTCATCTTGCGAAAGGGTATGCGCGCGCCGCCAGTCATCGTCCGGTTGTTCCTCCAGGGCGGAAAGGTGCGGGCAATATAGGCGCTCGGGCGGTCGATTACAAACCGCCGGCGGCCGCCTCCGCGCCCGGTCCGCTCAGGAGGACGGGCCGCTCCCCCGCTCCCGTTTGCGGCGCACCCAGGAATTGACCGCTTCGACGAAGAGCGAGAACAGGATGGCGAAATAGATGTAGCCGCGCGGAATGTGGAAATGCAGGCCGTCCGCCACCAGCACCGCGCCGATCAGCAGGATGAAGGACAGCGCCAGCAGCTTGACCGTCAGATGCCGTTCGATGAACCGGCTGACCGGCCCCGCGAAGACCATCATCACGATGATGGCCACCACGTTGGCGAGGATCATGACCGGCAGAAACTGCGTCATGGCCACCGCCGTGATGATGGAATCCAGCGCGAAGACCATGTCCAGGACCATGATGGTCGCGATCACGCCGAGGAAGCCCGCCGCCCGCACGTTCCCGGGCGCCTCCTCGCCGCCCTCCGCCTCCTCGTGGATCTCCAGCGTGGCCTTCCACAGAAGATAGAGCCCGCCGGACAGCAGGATCAGATCGCGCCAGGAGAAGGCGAAACCGCCCACGGTGAAGATCGGCGTGGTCAGGCGCGTCAGCCATACCAGCCCGAACAGCAGGCCGACGCGCAGAACCAGCGCGCCCAGCAGACCGATGCGCTGCGCCGCCGGCCGCTGGTGCTCGGGCAGCCGCCGCGAGGCGATGGCCAGAAAGACCAGATTGTCGATGCCGAGAACGATTTCCAGAAGGACGAGCGTGGCCAGGCTCACCCAGCCCTCGATCGTGAACAGCCAGTCGAACATGAAACGATTTTCCAGCCGGCATCCGGGACGGACCGGCACACCCCCGATTGTTCGATACCAGTGCCGGCAAGGGTGCTGCAAAACCGCCACGAGGGCAAGCGAAAGCCGATGCTATCCACATTTCCCGCATTGACGGAACGTGCGGGCGCGGCTATGTAGCGGCCCAGCATTCCAGCCGACGGGCCCGTTTCCGAGGAAGACCATGCACGCAGAGCACCGGATCACGTTCCGCAGTGCGCCCCGCCACGGGCGGGTGGCGCCGCGTGTTCGCGCGCATCTCCGGACGGAGGCCGTCGCCACCCTCTCGACTACCACCAAAACGGCCAAAACGGCCTGACCCCCTCCCCGGGCCTCCTCTCCCGCCGGGGAGAGGACGGGCGCACGCAGATGGCCGGGGGCGACGGAAGACCGAACATCCGTCCGGGAGCGGCAGGAAAGAAAGAGATCTCGAGGAGTACAGGAAGATGGGTTACAAGGTCGCAGTCGTCGGCGCGACGGGCAACGTCGGGCGCGAGATGCTGAACATTCTGGCCGAGCGCGAATTCCCCGTGGACGAGATCCACGCCATCGCCTCCCGCCGTTCGCTGGGCGTGGAGGTCAGCTTCGGCGACCGGATCCTGAAGTGCCAGGATCTCGAGCAGTTCGATTTCTCGAAGGTGGACTTCTGCCTGATGTCCGCGGGTTCCTCGGTGTCGAAGGAATGGGCCCCCAGGATCGGCAGGGCCGGAGCCATCGTCATCGACAATTCGTCCTGCTGGCGCTACGAGCCGGACATTCCCCTCGTCGTGCCGGAGGTGAACGCCCATGTGCTCGAGGACTGGGCGAAGGACGCGGACCGCCGCAACATCATCGCCAACCCCAACTGCTCCACCGCCCAGCTCGTGGTGGTGCTGAAGCCGCTGCACGACCGCTACCGCATCCGCCGCATCGTGGTCTCCACGTACCAGTCCGTCTCCGGCGCCGGCAAGGCGGCCATGGACGAGCTGTGGAACCAGACCAAGGGCATCTACATGAACGACATGCCCGAGCCGCGGAACTTCACCAAGCAGATCGCCTTCAACGTCATCCCCCACATCGACGTCTTCCTGGACGACGGCTACACCAAGGAGGAATGGAAGCTCAACGCGGAAACCAAGAAGATCCTCGATCCCGACATCCGGGTGACGGCCACCGCGGTGCGCGTGCCGGTGTTCGTGGGCCACGGCGAGGCGGTGAACATCGAGTTCGAGAAGCCGGTGGACGAGAACGAGGCCCGCGAGATCCTGCGCGAGGCCCCCGGAGTGCTGGTCGTGGACAAGCGCGAGCCCGGCGGCTACGTGACGCCCGTGGAGTGCGTCGGCGACTTCGCCACCTTCGTCTCCCGCATCCGCCAGGATTCCACCGTCGATTCCGGTCTCGACCTGTGGGTCGTCTCCGACAATCTGCGCAAGGGCGCGGCCCTCAACACGGTCCAGATCGCGGAAAGCCTCATCAACCGCGGCCTGGTCTGAGGACGGTCGCGCACAGAGGGATCATCGGGGGCCCGGCCGCTACGCCGGGCCCTTTCACGTTCCGGCCGGGGCCTTCCCCTCTTCGTCCTCCCGGCCGATCACGTGCCCCACGAAGGGCAGCTCCCTGAAAGCGTGGGCCATGTCCATGCCGTAGCCCACGACGAACACCTCGGGACACTCGAAACCCCGGAAATCCGCCTCGATGTCCGCGACCCGGCGGTGCGGCTTGTCCAGCAGGACCGCGGTCATGACCCGCCGCGCCCCCCGGGCCGCCAGCAGATCGCGCGCATAGGCCAGCGTGCGCCCGGATTCCAGAATGTCGTCCACGAACAGCACGTCCCGCCCTTTCACTTCCGTCTCGATGTCGCGCAGCACCTCCACGCGACCGGAGGAAACCGTCGCCTCGCGGTAGCTGGCCAGGATCATGAAATCCACCTCGGGAAGAAGCCCGCTGCGGTAGAAGGCCCGCAGCAGATCGGCGGCGAAGATGAAGCTGCCCTTCAGTATGGGCACCACGAGCAGATCCTTCGGCCGGGCCGCGGCGATCTCGTGCGCCAGCTCCTCCACCCGCGCAACGATCTCGCGCTCCGGGAACAGGATCTCGATCTTCACGCCATCGACGACGACGGTATCCATGGGGGGCCTCCCGACATTCCGTGTGCGGTAACAGGCCCAAGCCCATAGCAACTTGCAACCGCGGGGCCAACCCCGCGATGCGGCTGCGGTGCACAACTTCGGGAAAGTCCGCGGGAGATGGCGGCGGCGTGTCCTTCAGGTCCGCTTCAGGAGGTGGACCTCGACCTTGCGCGCGTCCCGTGGCGGATGGGCCACGCGGGTCACGAAACTGGCGGTCCGGCCGGCGGGCAACGTCCTGCCGGAGACCGAAGGCAGCTTCCAGGAATGCAGCACCCGCCCCTTTCCGTCCAGGAGACGGAATTCCAGCCCCGGCGCGCGGACATCGCGCACCGAGACGTTCGCGATGCGTCCGGAGACCGACAATACGAGCCCTCCGTCGGGCGCCAGCGTCTGGGCCGTGTCCACCTCGCGGATGGCGAGGCCCGTGGCGCGCACGTCCATTCCCGCCAGCGCATAGACATGGGCCGCGCCGGGCAGCAGCCGCACCACGGCATCCGGATACCGCCAGACCACGAAGGACAGAACGGCGAGCGTCGCGGCCAGCGCGGACCAGCGGATGCGCTCCGCGCGCCGCCGGGCCGCCTTCCGCTTCCGCTCCCGCTCCCTGGCCAGCGCCTGCCTGGCCAGCGCCTCGGCCGCCCTGCGCGCCCGCTCCTCCGCCTCCGCGTCCGAGCCGCCGGACGCATCGGCATGTTCACGGGACGGCGTCTCGGGCATGTCGACGACCTGCGCGTCGTACCGCGGCAGAAGCGTCACGGTCCCGCCGCCGGCGGCGGAAGCCGCGGCGTCCAGCCACCGGTGGCCGCAGGCGGGGCAGCGCAGCAGCCTTCCGGAGGCCGCCCGCATATCGGCGGGCACCTCATGGCCTGTTGCGCATGCCGGACATGTGACTATCATCGCGGGAATCCTTCGGCGGTGATTCGCTGAGGGAACGCCGAGGGTGCGGGAAGAAGAGACGGACACCCCCGTGTTCCCGGTCATTAGGCGCGAACATGGTTAAGGGCGCGTAAACAACCCGGAACGGCAGGACGGCAACGTGATCCGCTTCGAGAATGTCGGCGTTCGCTACGGCAACGGGCCGGAGATCCTCCGCGACGTCAGCTTCGAGCTGGAGGAAGGGGGCTTCGCCTTTCTCACCGGCCCCTCCGGCGCCGGCAAGACGACCCTGCTGCGCCTGATGTATCTCGGACTGCGCCCCACCCGCGGGCTCATCCACATGTTCGGCGAGGACATCGCCACCCTGCCCCGCCGCCGCTTTCCGGACATGCGGAGACGGATCGGCGTGGTGTTCCAGGACTTCCGGCTGCTCGACCACCTGACGACGTTCGAGAACGTCGCCCTGCCGCTCTTCGTGGACGGAAAACGGCCATCCGAGTACGCCGACGACGTGATGGAGCTGCTCGCCTGGGTCGGGCTGGGCGACCATGCCAACGCCTATCCGCCCGTGCTTTCCGGCGGCGAGAAGCAGAGGGCGGCCATCGCCCGCGCCATCGTCGGCAAGCCGAGCGTGCTGCTGGCGGACGAGCCGACCGGCAACGTGGATCCCGCCCTGGCCCGCCGCCTGCTGCGTCTGTTCGTGGAACTCAACCGGCTGGGCACGACCGTGGTCATCGCCACCCACGACCACCAGCTGCTCAACGCCGCCCCCGAGGCGCGCATCATGACCATCCGGGACGGCAGGCTGACCATGACCGGAGGGAGCATGCCATGAACGCCGGAAAGCCCTCCGGCTGGGGGCGGGCCGGACCGCCCGTCTTCGCCGGACGCAACATTCTCCCCCGCGCCCACGCGCCGCTGCGCACCTTCATGGTGGCGATGACCGTGATGTGCTTCCTCGCCGCCATGGCGGCCGGCGGAATGTTCATGACCTGGCAGGCCATCGACAACTGGAAGGCCGGCGTGGTGTCCGAGGCCACCGCCCAGATCCTGCCGCTCGACGACAGCCCGGAGGAGGTGCGGAAGCGGGTCGACGAGGTGGTGCGCCTGCTGCGCGGCACGGAAGGCATCCGCAGCGTCCGCGTCCTGTCCATGGACGAGAACAGGGATCTGCTGAAACCCTGGCTCGGCCGGGCCGGGCTGCTGGACGACCTGCCCATCCCGCGCCTGGTGGCCATCACCCTGGACCGGAAGAAGCCGGCCAACATCGAGGCCCTGGACGGCCTGATACGGGTGAAGGTGCGCGGCGCCCGCGTCGACGCGCACGGCCACTGGGTGCTCCAGCTCTCCGACATGGCCCGCACGGCGGGGTGGCTGGGCGTGGCCATCCTGGCCGGCATCGCCATCGCGGCCGCGATACTCGTCGCATGGGCCGCGCGGGCGGCGCTCGAGAGCAACCGGGAAACCATCGAGGTGCTCCATCTCGTGGGCGCGCGCGACCGCTTCATCGCCCGGCAGGTGGAGAAGCGCTTCCTGCGCGCCGGCTTCGTCTCGGCGCTGGCCGGCGTGGTGGTCGCCTTCCTGATCTTCGCGCTGCTGGCCTTCATCGCCCCCTCGGAGGGCATCCGGGAGGGAGCCTGGAACATGCTGTTCGGCGACCGGCAGCTCGCCCTGCGCACCTACGCGACATGGGCGATCGTCGTCATCGTCGCGACGATGATTTCCCTGGCCTCCGCCCGCACCGCGGTGATACGTATCCTGCAGAACATGTTCCGCCAGGGATGACGCCATGACCGGCACCACGGAAATCCGGCAACCAGAACGGAGGCTCACCGCGGGCGTCGTGGCGCGCTCCGTCGCCCTGAACCTCGCCTTCTACATCTCCTATCCGCTGGTGATGATCCTGGGCATCTGGTTCCTCGTCCTTCCGCGACGCCACGCCGCGGCCGCCCTGCGCTGGTGGTCACGGGTGTTCGTGGCCATGTGCCGCGTTCTGGCCGGAATGCGCATGGAGGTGCGCGGAGCGGAGCACATCCCGCATGGCGCGGCCATCGTCGCCGGCAAGCACCAGTCCATGTGGGAGACCTTCGCGCTGTTCCACCTGCTGGACGACGCCGCCATCGTGCTGAAGCGGGAACTGACGTGGATTCCGCTCGTCGGCTGGTTCCTCATGAAGTTCCGCATGATACCCGTGGACCGTTCCTCCGGGCCGAAGGCCCTGAAGGCGCTGATCCGCTCCGCGAAGGCCGCGCTCGCGGAGAACCGCCAGATCCTCATCTTTCCCGAAGGCACGCGCCGCCCTCCATTCGCGCCGCCGGACTACAAGCCCGGCGTGGCCGCACTCTACGCGGGGCTGGGCGTGACCTGCACGCCCTTCGCCCTCAATTCCGGCATCTTCTGGCCGAGGCGGACCTTCTGGCGCTGGCCGGGGACCATCGTCGTGGAGTTCCTGCCGCCGCTTGAGCCCGGCCTGCCCCGCAGGGAGTTCATGCGCCGCCTGGAGGAGGCGATCGAACCCAGGGCGCGCGAGCTGGCCGACGAGGGAATGCGCGAGCTGAAGGAACGGGGCCATGCCTGATCCGGACGGCGTGCCGTTTACGCTCCATTGACCATTGCCGAACATAGGGTGAACATATTCTGGACTCGGAATGACCCCGGGTCTATACTGCGGGCATGGCGAGATGCGGCAGAACCCGTCTGGAAGGCATCTCCCGCGAGATCTGGGAGATGAAGTACCGCTACGTCCCCGCGGACGGAAACGGGGGCGACGCCTGCATCGAGGACACCTGGCGGCGGGTGGCCCGGGCCGCCGCCTCGGTGGAGAAGTCGCGGGACCGCCGACGCTGGGAGCGGGCCTTTCTCGACATTCTGGAGGATTTCCGGTTTCTCCCCGGCGGCCGCATACTGGCCGGGGCTGGAACCGGCAGGCAGGTCACCCTCTTCAACTGCTTCGTGATGGGGGAGATCGAGGATTCCATCGCCGGCATCTTCGAAAACCTGAAGGAATCGGCCCTGACCATGCAGGCCGGCGGCGGCATCGGGCTCGACTTCTCGCCCATCCGCCCGCGCGGAGCCGAGGTGCGCAGCATCGACGCGAAGGCCTCCGGCCCCCTCAGCTTCATGGAGGTGTGGGACGCCATGTGCCGCACCATCATGTCCGCCGGGGCGCGGCGCGGGGCCATGATGGGCACCCTCTCCTGCGACCATCCCGACATCGGCGATTTCATCACCGCCAAGGGCGAACGCGGCAGACTGACCAACTTCAACATGTCGGTGCTGGTCACCGACGCCTTCATGGAGGCGGTGCGCGACGACGCCGAATGGCCCCTGACCTTCGCCGGGCGGACGTGGAAGACGGTCCCCGCCCGCCGGCTCTGGGACGCCATCATGCGGGCGACCTACGAACACGCGGAGCCGGGGGTGATCTTCATCGACCGGGTCAACCGCGACAACAACCTCGGCTGGATCGAGACCATCCGCGCCACGAATCCCTGCGGAGAACAGCCCCTGCCGCCCTACGGCGCCTGCCTGCTCGGCTCGCTCAACCTCGTGCGTTTCGTGCGCGATCCCTTCGGCGACGGCGCGGCGCTGGACGAGGGAAGCCTGGCGGAGGCGGCCGCCGTCGCCGTGCGCTTCCTGGACAATGTCATCGACATCTCGACCTATCCCCTGCCCCGGCAGCGGGCGGAGGCCCGCTCCAAGCGCCGGATCGGACTGGGCATCACCGGGCTGGCCGACGCGCTGGCGATGTGCGGCCTGCGCTACGATTCGCCGCAGGCCGTGGAAACCGCCGAACGCTGGATGGCGGTCATCGAACGCACCGCCTATCTGACCAGCACGGAGCTGGCGGAGGAGAAGGGCGCCTTTCCCCTCTACGACGCGGAGCGCCATCCGTCCTGCGGACACCTCTCCCGCATGGACGCGGAGATCCGCCAGGCCGTGAAGCGGCGCGGCATCCGCAACGCCCTGCTCACCTCCATCGCTCCCACCGGCACCATTTCGCTGCTGGCCGGAAACGTCTCCAGCGGCATCGAACCCATCTTCGCCACGGAATACGAACGCCGGATCCTCGGCCCGGACGGCGAGGCGCGGACCGAGACCGTCACCGACTGGGCCGTGCGCCGCTACCGGGAGGCGAAGGGGGAGGACGCGCCGCTGCCCGACGTCTTCGTCACCGCCCGCGACCTGCACTGGCGGGCGCACGTGACCATGCAGGCGGCCATCCAGAAGCACGTCGATTCGGCCATCTCCAAGACCATAAACCTCCCCCGCGACATCTCCTTCGAGGAATTCCGGGACATCTACATGGAGGCCTGGAAGGCCGGCCTGAAGGGCTGCACCACCTACCGCCCCAATCCGATCACCGGTTCCGTCCTCTCCGCGCCGGAAATGGACACGAATGCGGCGGACGCCCACGCCACCGGACGGCGGGAGCCACCGACGGAGGCTCCGGAGGCCCGCGACCGGGGCGGCATCGTCTACATGCGCCGGCCGCTGGAGCGTTCCACAGTTCTGCCCGGTTTCACCTACAAGATCCGCTGGCCGGGCAGCGACCACGCCATCTACATCACCATCAACGACATCGAGGAGAACGGCCGCCGACGTCCATTCGAAATCTTCATCAATTCCAAGAATATGGAGCATTACGCATGGACGGTCGCTCTCACCCGCATGATCTCGGCGGTGTTCCGGCGTGGTGGCGACGTGTCCTTCGTGGTGGAGGAGCTGAAGGCGGTCTTCGATCCGCGCGGCGGGCAGTGGATGGACGGCAGGTACGTCCCCTCCCTCCTCGCCGCCATCGGCGACGTGATCGAACGGCACATGATCGAGATCGGCTTCCTGCCCTCCCCGGAAGGACGGCCACGGGAACACGCCGCGGACACCGCCACGCCTCCGGGCCAGTGTCCGGGCTGCGGCGCGGCGGCACTGATCCGGGCCGAGGGATGCGACCAGTGCCTGTCCTGTGGATTTTCCCGTTGCGGCTGATCCGGGATTGACTTTCGTTCCCTCGTTGTTCTATTGTTGTTCGTATGAAGGACAGAGCAGTCACACCCAACAACGAACCGGCCCGCATCCGCCATACCGGCTGTCCGCAGGAGGAGCGCTTCTGGTACTGGTACGGGGCCTCCGGCACCCGCTACATCCACAGCGTCTACAGGATCGACTCCGCGCCGCTGCTGCCGGGGGCCGTCTACATCGCCGCCAGGCGGATCGACGAACGCACCTGCCAGGCGGTCGCCTGCGGCACCATTTCCCCGGCGGAAATCGCGGATGCGGCCCGCTTTTTCGCCATGCTGCGCAATGCCGGAGCCGAGGAGCTGCACGTCCACCTGCTCGCTTCCTGTCCCACCGAGGCGGCGGAGATCCGCAGGGATCTGGAAAAGCGGATGGAACTGCCGGATCACCGGCCGGAGACGAGGACGGCCGGCGGCGGCAGGCGCTTCTTCGCCAGATGCGGGAGGGCGGAGCGGAAAAGATCCCGGTCCGAAAGGGGTGTTCCCGTTCAGGGCAGCCTATTCTGACCATTCCGCCGGCCCGGGAAGGAAGCACGCATCCCGCCGCGGCACGTCGGACGATTGCGTTTCCGCATGCGTCTCGGACGTCGGGATTCCGGGGAGCGCTCCGGCGTCGTCAGCCGAGCTGCTCCAGCCACCACCGGGCCATCCGCCGCACGTTGTCCGGAGCGGTACCGCCGTAGCTGGTGCGCGAACGCACCGAGTTCTCCACCGTGAGCACCGAATAGACGTCGTCGGTGATCCGCGGCTCCACGGCCCGCATCTCCTCCAGGGTCAGATCCGCCAGATCGACGCCCTTCTCCTCCGCCTTCGCCACCAGCGCGCCGGTCACGTGATGGGCCTGGCGGAACGGCATGTCCAACGCACGCACCAGCCAGTCGGCGAGGTCCGTCGCGGTGGAGAAGCCGTGCGCCGCTGCGGCGCGGAGCCTGTCCTCCACCGGCTCCATGGCCTCCACCATTCCCCGCATGACCTCCAGAACCAGGGAAAGGGTGTCCAGCGCCTCGAACGCCGGCTCCTTGTCCTCCTGCATGTCCTTGGAATAGGCCAGCGGCAGCCCCTTCATGACCACCAGCAGGGTGACCAGCGCCCCGATCACCCGTCCGGACTTCGCGCGCGCCAGCTCCGCGGCGTCCGGATTGCGCTTCTGCGGCATGATGGAGGATCCGGTGGTGAAGCGGTCCGGCAGCCGGACGAAGCCGAACTGCGCGGAGGACCAGACCACCAGCTCTTCGGCGAAACGCGAGAGATGCACCGCGCAGATGGCCGCGGCGGACAGCACCTCCAGCACGAAATCGCGGTCGGACACCGCGTCCAGCGAATTGCGCATCGGCGCGTCGAACCCCAGCGCCTCCGCGGTCATGCGGCGATCGACGGGAAAGCTGGTTCCGGCCAGCGCGGCGGCGCCCAGCGGGCTCTCGTTCAGCCTCCGCCGCGCATCCTCGAAACGCGAACGGTCGCGCGCGAGCATCTCCACGTAGGCCAGCATGTGATGGCCGAAGGTGACCGGCTGCGCGACCTGCAGATGCGTGAAGCCGGGCATGATGACCTCCGCGTGCCGCTCCGCCTGCCGCGCGAAGGCCCGCATCAGCGCGGTGATCTGATCACGGACGTGATCGCAGGCGTCGCGTATGTAGAGGCGGAAGTCGGTGGCCACCTGGTCGTTGCGGGAGCGGGCGGTGTGCAGGCGGCCGGCGGCATCTCCGATCAGCTCGGCGAGACGGGCCTCCACGTTCATGTGTATGTCTTCGAGCGCGCGCGAAAACGTGAACTTCCCCGAGGCGATTTCACTTGCGATCTCGTCCAGACCGCGGAGAATCCTCTCGGCGTCCCCGCGCGAGATGATGCCGGTTTCGGCCAGCATGCGGGCATGGGCCTTCGATGCGGCGATGTCCTGCTCGTGCAGGCGCTTGTCGAAATCGATGGAGGCGTTTATCTCCTCCATGAGCGCATCGGGGCCGTCGGAGAACCTGCCACCCCACATCTTGTTGGCCATGTCTGAAACCTCCGGAAGAATCAGGACGGGATGAATATCATGAAACGCAAAGCCAGACGGATCGTTCTGCCCGCCGCCGCGGTGGCGCTGGGCCTGCTGGGGGTTTACGGCATTTTCGCATGGCAGGGCAACAGCCGCCCCGCCACCGCTGCGGAAACGGGCGCCATCGGCCGCCACATGGCCACGGGCCCGATGAAGCGCCTGGTGATCCATTCCGAACGCCGCGACGTGTCCGATCTCGTCCTCTACGACGGCGAGGGCCGGCCGCATCGCCTGTCGGAGTGGAAGGGGCGCGTGCTTCTGGTCAACTTCTGGGCCACCTGGTGCTTCCCCTGCCGCAAGGAGATGCCGAAGATCGGCAATCTCCAGAAGGCCTTCCCGAAGGAGCGGTTCCTCGTCATCGCCGCCTCTGAGGACCGCAAGGGCTACAAGTGGGCCAAAGAAGGGCTTCACGTGCTGGACGGCGACAACCTGCTGCTGCTCATGGACCAGGGCGCGAAGGCCCTGCGCAAGCTGGGCGAACGGGGCCTGCCCACCACCATCCTCGTGGACCGGAAGGGGCGCGAATTCGCCCGTCTGATCGGCCCCGCGGAGTGGGACAGCGAGGAGGCGAAGGCGATCATCCGCGCCGCGATTGCGGAAAAGTGATGGACTTTCACCCGCCCCGCCCTTGCACGCCACGGCGGGGGACGGCATAAATCCGCGGAAGCATCGGCGGAGCGACGGCAAGGGAGAGCATGGACATGGGGCTGGACGTATCGATCTGGGCGGCTTTCGCGGCGGGCGTTCTCTCCTTCCTGTCCCCCTGCGTGCTGCCCCTGGTTCCGCCCTATCTGTGCTATCTCGCCGGCGTCAATCTCGAGGAACTCACCGAGGCGGAAGGCGCCGAGGCCCGGAGCGCCTGGCGCAAGGCCCTGCTCGCCGCCTTCATCTTCGTGCTCGGCTTCTCCACGGTCTTCGTCGCCATGGGTGCCGGCGCCTCCGCGATCGGCCAGCTCCTCCGGGAATATCTGGACATCCTGGCCAAGATCGCCGGCATCGTGATCATCGTCATGGGCCTGCACTTCATGGGCCTGTTCAAGATCCGCTTCCTCCTCATGGAGAAGCGCTACCAGACCGACGCCAAGCCGGCCACCTTCATCGGCGCCTACGTCATCGGCCTGGCCTTCGCGCTCGGCTGGACGCCCTGCATCGGCCCGGTGCTGGCCTCCATCCTGGCCATCGCCGCCTCCGAGGAGAGCGTCGCCCGCGGCGCCTTCCTGCTGGCGGTCTACTCCGCGGGCCTCGGCGTGCCGTTCCTGCTGGCCGCCTTCGCCATCAACGGCTTCCTGTCGTTCATGAAGCGCTTCCGCCGGCACATGCGCACGGTGGAGATCGTCATGGGCCTGTTCCTGGTGATCACCGGCATCATGTTCCTGACCGGCTCCATGCAGATCATCTCCACCTGGCTGCTGGAGGCCTTCCCCTCGCTCGCCGAGATCGGCTGACGCCCCGCTGCCGCCGGAGCGGACGGACGGCCGCCCACGCCTCTACTTGCGGCCGAAGTTCGGCGCCCCGGTGTCCTGCCCGGCCTCGATGATCTCGCGGCGGATCTTGCGGGCGCGCGAGAACAGGTCGAACAGCTTCTCCCCCTCGCCCCAGCGGATGGCCCGCTGCAATGCCGAGAGATCCTCCGAGAAGCGCCCCAGCAGCTCCAGCACCGCCTCGCGGTTGTTCAGGAACACGTCCCGCCACATGGTCGGATCGGAAGCCGCCAGCCGGGTGAAGTCGCGGAAGCCGCCGGCGGAATACTTGATCACCTCCGATTCCGTGACCTCCTCCAGGTCCGCCGCCGTGGCCACGATGTTGTAGGCGATGAGATGCGGCAGATGGGAGGTGATGCCAAGCACCAGGTCGTGATGCTTCGGATCCATGGTCTCCACGTTGGAGCCGCAGGCCCGCCAGAAACCGGCAAGCCGTTCCAGAGCCTCCGGGTCGGTATCCTCCAGCGGCGTCAGGATGCACCAGCGGTTCTCGAACAGCTCGGGAAATCCGGCGTCCGGCCCCGACTGCTCCGTTCCCGCGATGGGATGGCCGGGTATGAAATGCACGCCCTCGGGAACATGCGGCGAGACATCGCGGATCACCGCCTCCTTGACCGAACCCACGTCGGTCAGGATGGCGCCCTTCTTCAGGGCGGGCGCGATGCGCTCGGCCACCTTCCCCATGGCGCCCACCGGCACGTTGAGAAACACCAGATCGGCATCGCGCACGGCCTCCGCCGGATCCTGCGAAAGCACGTCCGCGAGGCCCAGTTCCTCCGCGCGCTTCAGCGTGGATTCGCTGCGCGCCGATCCGGCGATGCTTCCGGCGAGTCCTTCGCGCCGCATCACATGGGAGAGCGAGGAACCGATCAGGCCGAGGCCGATCAGCGCCACCCTGCCGAACATCGGCTCCGTGTTTCCATCCTCCGTCATCGGCCCAGGAACTCCCCGAGCGCGGCCACCAGCCTGCGGTTGGCCTCCTCCGTGCCGATGGAGACGCGCAGGGCGTTGGGGAAGCCGTACGCGCCCATGGCCCGCAGGATCAGACCGCGGCCGGCGAGGAAGGC
The DNA here is from genome assembly GCA_964430935.1 of uncultured Rhizobiaceae bacterium. Classification (GTDB taxonomy): domain Bacteria; phylum Pseudomonadota; class Alphaproteobacteria; order Rhizobiales; family Aestuariivirgaceae; genus Thermopetrobacter. The sequence continues at coordinate 48,544 of CAYSHK010000004.1, read as the reverse complement.
ATCGGCCTCCGGCGCCCTCTTCCCCTCCTCGTCGGGGAAGTGGACCAGCAGGAAATTGCCGATGGACGGCGTCACCTCCAGCCCGAGACGCTCCAGCTCCGACTTCAGCCAGGGCAGCCACTTCTCGTTGTGCTCCACGGCCCGCTCCAGATGCTCCACGTCCTCCACGGCGGCCACGCCGGCGGCCAGCGCCGCCGCATTGACGTTGAACGGCCCGCGCACGCGGTTGAGCACGTCCACCACGTTCTCCGGCCCGTACAGCCAGCCCAGCCGCAGCCCCGCCAGACCGTAGGCCTTGGAGAAGGTGCGCGTCATGACGACGTTGTTCGACGCCGAAACCAGCTCGATGCCCGCCTCGTAGTCGTTGCGGCGGACGTATTCGGCATAGGCGGCATCCAGCACCAGCAGGCAGCTCTCCGGCAGCCCCGCATGCAGGCGCTTCACCTCGTCGAAGGGCAGGTAGGTGCCCGTCGGATTGTTCGGATTGGCGAGAAAGACCATCTTCGTGCGTCCGCTGACGCGCTCCAGGATGGCGTCCACGTCGGCCGTGAGGTTCCTTTCCGGCGCCACCACGGGCGTCGCCCCGTTGGACCTGATGGCGATGGGATAGACCAGAAAGCCGTGCTCCGTGTAGATCGCCTCGTCGCCGGGCCCGAGATAGGCGTGGGCCAGCAGCTCCAGAAGCTCGTCGGAGCCGTTGCCGCAGACGATGCGGTCCGGATTCAGCCCGTGGCGGGCCGCCAGGGCATTCCGCAGGTCGTGGGCGGCGCCATCCGGATAGAACTCCAGCCTGTCGGCCATGGCGCGGAAGGCCTCGATGGCCTTCGGACTGGCGCCCAGGGGCGACTCGTTCGAGGACAGCTTGTGGACGGGCCCCTCCCCTTCCGCCTCGGAGCGGCCCGGGACGTAGGGGGCGATGTCCAGTATGCCGGGGCCTGGCTGCGGACCGGTCATGTCTCTTCACCTCGTTCGCTACTGCCGGATCGGTATCGGATACTCCCCGGCATGCCGCGATGCAAGGGCTGTTCGGCGCGGCCGGCTCCGCCCACCGATCCCAGCGCCGGCGACGGAGCCGTCACCGGTCGCAGTCCGGTGAACACATGCACCTTCCGCCGCTCCCCGGTATAGGCCCGCACCTGCTTCACCGCCTCCATGACGATCACCCCCGAGAAACCCTGCCACAGCATGCTCCCCAGGCGCTCCCACGCGGGAGCGGAGCGCAGAACGAACCGCTTCTGCACGGGCGGGACGAACAGGGCGGGCATGTGCCGCTCCGGCCTGAAGTGCGCCGCCTCCAGCAACGCCTCCAGCTGGCCGCGCGAAAAGGGGCGGCCATGGCCGAAGGGCGTGGTGTCCATGCGCGCCCACAGTCCGCGCCGGTTGGGCACCACCGCCAGCAGCCGCCCCTGCGGGGCGAGCACCCGCCACACCTCGGAAAGAAGGCCGGGAAGATGCTCCGCCAGCTCCAGCCCGTGGATGAGCAGCACCAGATCCACCGATCCGTCGGCCAGCGGCAGCGCCGTCTCCTCGACGAGCGCCGAGGCCGACGGCCCGTCGGGCGGCCAGTGGATCACGCCCTGCCGGGCCGGCATGAAGGAGAAGACCTCGCGGACGTGCCGTGCGTAGCGGCCGAGCCACGGGGCGGCATAGCCCAGCCCGAGAACGCGGGCGTCCGCCGGCGGCATGGGGGCCGCCCTGAGCCGGTTGGCGATCAGCCGGCGCGCCGTGATCCCCAGGGGCGTTTCGTAGAACTGACGGAGCGCTATGACATCCATGAGGCGAAATGTCTCCCGTACGCCACTGGGGGCGCGTCTGTGCGCCCCCTATATAACACGGATGGAAGCGGACACAGCCTACGGGAGGATTATCATGGGCGCACTCGAAATTCGCCAGATTCGTTGCCGCAGCGACAATTATGCCGTGCTTCTCCATGATCCGGAAAGCGGCGAGACCATGGTCGTGGACACGCCGGACGCCCGGACCATCGACGCCGAGCTGAAGAAGGAGGGCTGGAGGCTCACCCACATCCTCAACACCCACCACCATCACGACCACGTGGACGGCAACGCCGCACTGAAGGCGGAATACGGCGCCACCGTCTACGGACCGGCGCACGACAGGGACCGCATCCCCGGTCTCGACGTCGCGCTGAAGGACGGAGACGGGCTTTCTCTGGGAAGGCACCGCTTCGACGTCATCGCCGTGCCCGGACACACCATGGGTTCGCTGGCCTACTACATCTGCGACGAGAGGATCGTGTTCACCGGCGACACCCTGTTCTCCCTGGGCTGCGGCCGCATGTTCGAGGGCGATGCCGAGACCATGTGGCACTCCCTCGACCTGCTGCGGCATCTTCCGGACGACACCACCGTCTACTGCGGCCACGAATACACCCTGAACAACGCGGAATTCGCCCTGACGGTGGAACCGGGCAACGAGGCGCTCCGGAAGCGGGCGGAGGAGGTGCGCCAACTCATGCGCGAGCGCAGGCCCGCGTGCCCGACCACCATCGCCCTGGAGAAGGCCACCAACCCATTCCTCCGTCCGGAATCGACGGAGATCCGGGAGAACCTGGGCATGATGGGCGTGGAGAACTACCGCGTCTTCGCCGAACTGCGCCAGCGCAAGGACGCCTTCGGCTGAGGGCCGCCCGCCGCGGAACGGTCAGTCCCGCTCCAGGCACATGGCGACGCCCATGCCGCCACCGATGCACAGGGTGGCGAGGCCCCGCCCCGCGCCCCGCCGGCGCATCTCGTACAGCAGCGTGGTCAGGATGCGCGCGCCGGAGGCCCCCACCGGATGGCCGATGGCTATGGCGCCACCGTTGACGTTCACCCGCTCCTCGTCCCAGCCCATCTCCCGGTTGACGGCGATGGCCTGCGCGGCGAAGGCCTCGTTGGCCTCCACGAGCTCCAGATCGTCCACCGTCCATCCGGCCTTCTCCAGCGCCTTGCGCGAGGCCGGTATGGGGCCGGTGCCCATGATCGCCGGATCGACGCCGGCATGGGCCCAGGAGACGATGCGCGCAAGGGGCTCGATCCCCCGCCGCTCCGCCTCCGAGGCCCGCATCAGCAGAACCGCGGCCGCGCCGTCGTTGATACCCGAGGCATTGCCCGCGGTCACCGTGCCGTCCTTCCTGAAGACCGGCCGCAGCCGGGCCAGGTCCTCCACCGTCACGCCCTCGCGGATGTATTCGTCGGTGTCCACCACCGTTTCGCCCTTCCGATGACGAACCGTCACGGGCACGATCTCCTCCGCGAAGCGCCCCTCGCGGCGGGCCGCCTCCGCCCGGTTCTGCGAGCGCACGGCGAAAGCGTCCTGCTCCTCGCGGGAGATGTTCCACCTTTCGGCCACGTTCTCCGCCGTGATGCCCATGTGGCAGTCGTTGAACGCATCCCACAGCGCATCGTGGATCATGGTGTCGACGAGCCGCAGCTCGCCCATCTTCGTTCCCGCGCGCATGTGCTGGGCATGGGGCGAGAGCGACATGGATTCCATGCCGCCGGCGGCGACCACCCGCGCATCCCCGGCCAGGATCTGCTGCATGCCCAGCGCCACGGCCCGCAGGCCCGAACCGCACAGCTGGTTCATGCCCCAGGCCGGACTCCCGTACGGCACGCCCGCCGCCACGGCCGCCTGGCGGGCCGGATTCTGCCCCTGCCCGGCGGACAGGATCTGGCCCATCACGACCTCCTCCACCTCGCCGGGCTCCACGCCGGCGCGCTCCATCGCGGCCCGCAGAACCACCGCGCCCAGCTCGTGCGCCGGCACCGTCGCCAGCGATCCGTTGAAGGACCCCACGGGAGTGCGGGCTGCGGACACGATCACGACAGGATCTTTCTGCGACATCTCTTCTGCTCCACATGACGAACGAAAAGGGCTGACGCGATTAATGCGCCAGCCCCGCCATCGGTGCAATCGTCATTTCGTCCGTTTCCTGAAGGAATGCGCCTCAGCCGCGCCCGCGCATCCCCTCCGGCGCTCCGGAGGACTTCCGCGCCGCCGGCGCGCCCTCCGCCCCGTCTGCGGAATCCCCGCGCATGGCGGCGAGCAGCCGCCGCAGATCCTGCAGTTCCCGTTCCAGCGTGGAGAGCGCCTCGCCGATCGACGCCGCCGACGGAGCCGCATCCGCATCCACCGCCTCCGCGGGGCCGTCCGCTTCATCCTCCGCGGGCATGCCCTCTCCCGAAGCGCCACCCGGCGCCGCGCTCCTTCCGGCCGGATCCATGGTTCCCTCCACCGCCGGCGGCACTTCCGGAACGCTTCCGGATGTTTCCGGGAATCTCTCCCCGAAGTCGACGGGCGTTGCGGGGGAGGCCTCCTCTCCGGCGACCACCGGCGCGATCACCGCGTCCTCCGGAGACGCCGCCTCGTCCGGCTCGCGCAGCGAGTCCGTGCGCCGCTTTCCGAAGGTCCGCTCCGGGATGGCAGGGGCGTCGTCCGCATCCTCGCGGCGCTCCTCCCGCTTCTCCCGTTCCGCGGCCACGGCATGGAAACCCTCGTGGCTGGAGAGACGGGGCGAGGGCCAGGGATGCCCGATCCGCGCCGATCCGTAGAGCCGCCCCTGGAAATAGTCCACGCCCCAGTCCCGCAGCAGCGCGGCGTCCTCCTCCGTCTGGACCCACTCCGCCACGATCTCCAGATCGAGATTGTGGGCCAGATCCACCAGGGAGCGGACGAAATACTGGTTGTCCGGATTGCCCGAAAGGTTGTCGCAGAACGCCCCGTCCAGCTTCACGATGTCCACGTCCAGCTCCTTGAGATTGCGGAAGGACGTGTATCCGGCCCCGAAATCGTCGATGGCCACCTTGCATCCGAGCTCGCGCAGCCGTCCGATGAAGCGTCCGATCTCCGCAAGTTCATTGAGCACCACCGTCTCGGTGATCTCCACCACCAGCCGGTCCGTGACGGAGGAATTGGCCTCGAGCAGATCCATGATGCGCCCGAACCAGCCCGGATCCGCCGCGGTGATGCCGGAGAGGTTCATGGTCAGCCGCGCATCCCCATGGTTGCGCAGGGTCTCCAGCACCAGCTCCATGACGTTCAGATCTATCAGCCGCACGAGACCCAGCTTCTCGGCCAGGGGAATGAGGTGGGCCGCGGCGACGATCTCCCCGTCCCTGTCGTGCATGCGCAGCAGGGATTCGTACATCACCGGCTCCTCGCTGCGCGCATCGACGATGGGCTGGAAGGCCAGCGTGAACCGGTCGTGCTTCAGGGAGTTGACGATCTCGGCGGCGCAGCGCGCGTTCAGCATGCGCTGGGAGATGCGGTCGGGTTCCGGCTCGTAGATGACGACGCAGCTCATGGGGCGGGACGCGGCCTCCGCCAGGGCCTCCTCCGCGCAGGCCACCGCCTCGTCGCGGTCCCGCGCATGGTCCGGCATCACCACGCCGCCGAGGGAGATGAGAGCCCACACGGGGCCGCTGCTGGTCTCTATCACCTCCTCGTTGGCCACCCCGAGGAAGCGTTCGGCGGCGATCCGAAGATCCTCGCGGGAGCAGTCGTTGAGGATGATGCCGAAACGGGTCTCCGAATAGCGGGCCAGGGAATCGCCGCTGCGCTTCACCTGCTTCAGCCGCCGCCCCACCTTCAGGATCACCTCCTCGGCCACGTCGAACCCGTAGGCGTCGCGGATCACGGCCATGTTGTCTATGGAGACCGCCAGGAAGGCGCAGTTCGTGCCGTGCCGTTCCGCGTTGGCGATCGCCTGGTCCAGCGCCTCGCCCATGCTGGCGCGGTTCATCAGCCCGGTGAGCGGGTCGAAATTGCCCAGATAGTGGAGACGCTGCTCGTTGCGATAGCGTTCGTCGATGCGCCGGACGACGCCGAAGGCCTCCTTCGGTCGCCCCTTCTCGTCGGCATACCAGCGTCCGACGTCCTCCAGCCAGGCGCCGCGCGGGTCGTCCGGCCCCCACGGGCGGACGAGATATTCTATGGAATAGGCCACGCCTCCACCGTCGTCGGACTGCACCGAATGCATGACGGTGTCGTAGCGGGTGGCCATGTTCTCCCGGTCCAGCAGCGCCGCGTAGGCCCGGCCCGTCTCCAGGCATCCGGGATCCTCCACCTCCAGGACCTCGGCCGCGTTCCGGCTCCAGGTCAGCCGGTCGCTGGCGATGTCCCAGTGATAGACGGCCATGCCCGCCGCCTCGATGGAACGGTCGAGGATCTCGACCACGTCCCTCTCCCTGTTCCTGCTGCCGTTCACCAACCTGCCCTCCTGAACACGGGAACTCGGCCGGGACAACGCGGAAATTCCGCCTCCCTGTACGTTTCCGGATCCCCAGCACCCGATATCGACATGCAGGCGGATTGAAGCAGCAAAGAGTAAAGATTTCCGGAATCCGGCGAAAATCCGGCAGCCCTCCCAGGACCGTCCCGATACGGACCAGGAGGTTTACCGGCCTGCTCCGGAAGCGGACGTCCGGGTTCCCTCCGGCTTGTGGCACCCATGCCGGAAATCCCCAATATCTTGTGCGAACATTCCGTGAAGATCTCCAGGGCGGCTGATTCGGACGGTTTTCGTTCGCCTTTCATTCGATCGTTAACGCCGGAGGCCGGATGCGCCGGTTGCGCATTTCACCTGCGGTTAACCACCGCCGCCGCGGCGGAACGGATCCGTTAACCACCTCGGACGCGGAATCGCAACCGTTGGAAGGTGGTCGCGGGAGGTGCCGCAATCACAGATCGTGCATTGCGCTGGAAAGGGGCGGAACATACATGAAACATGCGCCGAGTCAGCGATTCGGACGGCAAATGTTCGCAGAGAGTTCGGAACATTGACGGACCGTCCCGGAATGAAACGCATTGCAAGGGAAGGCGGAGCCGGGATATGACCCGGCGGACCCTCGCTCTTTCCTCCAACCCTCTTGCAGCGGGAAGGACCATGAACGGAAGCGGCCGGATCATCGCCATGCTGGGACCGACGAACACAGGCAAGACCCACATGGCGGTCGAACGCATGCTGAGTTTCCCCACCGGGATCATCGGGCTGCCGCTGCGGCTGCTGGCCCGCGAGGTCTTCGACCGCATCCGGGAGCGCGTGGGCGAAGCGAAGGTTGCCCTGATCACCGGGGAGGAGAAGATCCGGCCTCCGGAGGCGCGCTACTTCGTCTGCACGGTGGAGGCCATGCCCTCCGACATCCGCGCGGATTTCGTGGCCATAGACGAAATCCAGCTGGCGGCGGATTTCGAGCGCGGCCACGTCTTCACCGACCGCATCCTGCACGCCCGGGGGCTCTCCGAAACCTGGCTGCTGGGCGCCGCCACGATGCGGCCGCTTCTGAAGAACCTGCTGCCGAACGTCTCCTTCCGCGAACGCCCGCGACTGTCGCGCCTCTCCTACGCGGGATCCAGGAAGATCACCCGCCTGCCCCCGCGCACCGCCATCGTCGCCTTCTCCGCGGAGACCGTCTACGCCACGGCCGAACTGATCCGCCGTCAGAAGGGCGGCGCCGCCGTGGTCATGGGAGCCCTCTCTCCCCGCACCCGCAACGCCCAGGTGGCGCTCTACCAGTCCGGGGAGGTGGACTATCTCGTGGCCACGGACGCCATCGGCATGGGGCTGAACATGGATGTCGACCATGTGGCCTTCGCCGCCACCCGCAAGTTCGACGGCTTCCATTTCCGCGAGCTGACCGTGGCGGAGATGGGCCAGATCGCCGGACGCGCCGGACGCCACCTCAACGACGGCACCTTCGGCGTCACCGCTTCCGTCCGCCCCCTGGACGCCGACGTCGTGGAGGCGCTGGAGGAACACAGGTTCCCCCCCGTGAAGGTGGCGCAGTGGCGCAACCGCAATCTGTCGTTCGCCTCCGTGGACAGGCTGCTGGCCTCGCTGAACGCCCTGCCCAACCGGGAAGGCCTCGCCCGCGCCCGCCGCACCTCCGACATCGCCGCGCTGGAAACACTCTCCCGCCACGAGGATGTCATGCGCGTGGCCGATACTCCGGACATGGTGCGCCTGCTGTGGGACGTGTGCCAGATTCCGGACTACCGCAACATCACAGGAGGGGATCACGCCGCCCTGGTGGGGCGCATCTTCCGCTTTCTGTCCGGTCCGGAAGGCGTCATAGACGAGGACTGGCTGGCCGCGCAGGTGGCGCGCTGCGCCCGCTTCGACGGCGGCATCGACGCGCTCTCGCAGCGCATCGCCCACATCCGCACATGGACCTTCGTGGCCAATCGCGGCAGCTGGCTGAAGGATGCGCGCTGGTGGCGGGAGGAGACAAGGAAAATCGAGGACAAACTGTCCGATGCGCTGCATGAACGCTTGACGCGGCGCTTCATTGACAGGAAAACATCGGTGCTTCTCAAACGGCTCCGGGAAAGGGAAGAGTTGATGGCAAGCGTAGACGACGACGGCGCTGTACGTGTCGAGGACGAGTACGTCGGCCGGGTCGAGGGGCTGCGGTTCATCGCCGACGGGGAAACGGGCACCGGTGCCCATGAGAAGGCATGGAACGCCGCGGCGCGCAAGGCCCTGGCGCAGGAACTCGCGGGACGCGCCCAGTCCCTGGCCGCCGCTCCGGACACCGATTTCGAGCTTACCGCCAGGGGCGGCATCGTCTGGCATGGCGCCGAAGTCGGACGCCTCGTCCCCGGCCCCGACATCCTGAAACCCGACGTGAAGCTGCTTGCCGACGAGGTGCTGGAGGCCGCGGACCGCGACGCCGTGCTCTTCCGCCTGAAGAAATTCGTCTCGCGCCATGTCGAGAACCTGCTCGAACCGCTGGTGCGGCTGCGCGACGACGAGGAGATCACCGGCGTCGCCCGGGGGCTGGCCTACCGTCTCGTGGAGGGGCTCGGCATCGTGCCGCGTCCCGAGGTGGCCGCCGACGTGCGCCAGATGGATCAGGAGACCCGGGGCCTGCTGCGCCGCCACGGCGTGCGCTTCGGGGCCTTCCACATCTTCGTTCCGGCGCTGCTGAAGCCGGCGCCGGCGCAGTTGCGGGTGCTGCTCTGGGGGCTCCAGAAGGAGAAGGAGGGCACCGTGACGGTGGCCGACCTGCCGGAGCCGCCCGGACAGGGCCTCACCTCCGTGGAGAAGGATCCCGGTTGGCCGGAGGGCTTCTGCCAGGTCTGCGGCTACATGGATTGCGGCCCGCGCGTCGTCCGCGTGGACATGCTGGAGCGCCTCGGCGACATGATCCGCGAACGCGTCTTCTGGAAGCCGCGCTTCGACGGCGAGGAACGCCCGGCGGGATCCGTCGAGGGCGGCGGCTTCGTCGTCATTCCCGACATGATGTCGCTGGTCGGATGTTCGGGCGACGATTTCTCCGCCGTCCTGAAGGCCCTCGGCTATCGGGCCGAGAAACGCCCCGTACGGGGAACCGGAATGGAAGCTGATGCCGCCTCCGGCGACGGAGGGCGGGACGGAAACGAAGCGGCCGCGGATGCGGATGCCGCTCCGGACGGATCCGGCGGGGCCGGCTCGGCGGAGGCGATGGCCGACGGCGCCGAAGCCGCGGCCGAAGACGGAGAGAGGATCGGTGAGGAGGCGTCCGGTAGCGATGCCGCGGCGGAGCCGGAAGCGAAGGCCGCCTCCTCCGGGGACGGCGCCCCCGAGGAAAAGGCCGCGGAACCGGAATTCCTCGAAGTCTGGTGGCCGCAGGGCACGGGCCCGTTCCGCCAGCGCAGGCAGCGTTCCGCCAAGGGTGGCAGGAGCGGCGGACGCGCGGGCGGAAAGCCCTCCCGGGGCAAGGGCCGGCAGGCACACGGTGGGAAACGCCCCGAGGGAGCGAAGAAGAACGGCAAGGGTGGACGCGGACCGCGGCGCGGCCGGGCGCCGGATGCGGATTCGCCCTTCGCCGTGCTCCAGAAGCTGAAAATGGACATGGAGAAGAAGTCCTGAGCAGACGGCGGCGCGACAGAGGCCGAGCGGAAGGAGCCGGAGGCCCGCTTCTGGAGCAGAGGGCCGACAAGTGGCTCTGGTGCGTGCGCATCTGCAAGACCCGCGCCGAGGCCGCGCGGATCATCGGCAGGGGGCAGGTGCGCATCAACCGCCGCAAGATCTCCCGCCCCTCCGCCCTCGTGCGGATGGACGACGTCCTCACGGTGGTGCGCAACGGCCATGTCCGCGTGGTGCGGGTGGCCGGTTTCTCCGAACGGCGTCTTTCGCCCGGGGCCGCCGCCGAGATCCGGCTGGATCTGGAGGAGACCGGCGACGACGGAAAATAGCTGACTTTTGCGCTCGGTTGTGCGACATCATCACTCGCCATCAGGCCCATGATGGGTGTAAAACGCTGATACGCCCGCCATGGGCGGGGAACCACGGATACTGTCTCGCCAAAGCCTCCGGCGCCTGTTCGGGGCTACATCTCAGGGAATAAGCGCCATGACCTATGTCGTCGTTGAAAACTGCATCATGTGCAAATACACCGACTGCGTGGAAGTCTGTCCGGTGGACTGCTTCTACGAGGGCAAAGTGACTCTGGTGATCGATCCGGACGAATGCATCGACTGCGGCGTGTGCGAGCCCGAGTGCCCCGCAGAGGCCATTCTTCCGGATACCGAGCCGGGCATGGAGAAATGGGTGGAGTTCAACGCCAAGTACGCCAAGATCTGGCCGAACATCACCCAGAAGAAGGACCCCCTGCCCGACGCCGAAAAGCACGACGGCGAGCCCAACAAGCTGGAGAAGTACTTCACCGAGGAGCCCGGCGAGGGCGACTGATCCGTCCGGCACCCTGAGCCGGATCGCACCACGGAATCGCGATGCCCCCGCACCCCGCGGTGCCGGGGGCATTTTCCCTCCCGCTCTCAGGTCACGTCCGCGACGATCGGCTCGTGCCCCGTGGCCCGGAGGAATTCCAGCAGTCCGTCGCGGGAGATCGTGGTGGTCGCCGTGTTCTCCAGCGGATGGAAATTGAGCGGATCCCGCTCCAGCATCCGCTCGTCCAGCACCACGGTCACGCGCCCCTCCGTATCGTTCATCAGGGCGAAGGGCGTCACCGAACCGGGCTTCACCCCGAGCACCTCCTCCATCAGCTCCGCCTTGCCGAAGGAGAGACGCGCCGCCCCGATGCGCTTGTGCAGGTGCTTCAGGTCGACCTGTGTCTCCTCGTCCGCGACCACCAGCCAGAGGCGGCCCTTCTTGTCCTTCAGGAACAGGTTCTTCGTGTGTCCTCCGGGAATGAGACCGCGCAGCCGCCGGGCGTCCTCGACCGTGTAGGCCGCCTCGTGATCCCGTGTCTCGTGGGCGATGCCCAGCTCGTCCAGCAGTCTGAAAAGGTCCTCCCGCGTCGCCGGCATGGCTCTCCCCTCCGGTGGAAAAATTTTTGGTTTCGGCGCTACAAGGCTATTGCATTTCGGATCGCTTTGCGCAATATAACAACCCGCCGGCGGGCAGGGCCCCCGGCGACAGAACTGGAAGACATGCGGGCGTAGCTCAGGGGTAGAGCACAACCTTGCCAAGGTTGGGGTCGTGAGTTCGAATCTCATCGCCCGCTCCAGTTTCCTGCAACGATGCCGTCCTTCGGGGCGGCCTTTTCATTTCCCGCATTTCCGCTCCACCTTCCGAGCATGAAAAACCCGCCCGGGCGGACCCGGACGGGAAATGCATCGGCACAGCGGACAAAGAGGCTCAGCTGCCCTTCTTCCTGTCCTTCTTCTTGTCCTTTTTCGCGGGCTTCTTCTTCTTTTTCTTGTCGCCATCCTTCTTCTTGTCGTCGGATTTGGCGGTCTTGCCCTTCTTGCCTTTCTTGTCCTTCCTGTCCTTCGCCTTGGTTCCCGTATCCGATCCCTTCTTGCCCGACTTGTCATCGGATGCGGACTTGCCGCCGGAAGCGGTCTTCGACCTGTCCTTCTTACCGGAGGAGGACTTCTTCTTCCCACTGGAGGAAGCGGAACCCTTGCCGCCCTTCTTGCGGCAGTAGGCGTTCACCTTGATTCCGTCCTTCCGCTTGTAGGAATCCACCCAGGTGCAATCGTCACGCCGTCCGCAGGCGGTCTTCGATTCGAGCTCCTTGCAGGCGGTGGCCGCCTGCACCGGGGCGGACGGCACGGCGAAGAGGAAAACGGCGGCGAACAGCATGGCCGCCAGGATCTTGTGCATCACGTGTTTCATGGATTCGTCCCGACCGTTGATGAAAAAACGTTTCTCCGGTCCGGGTGGTGCCCCCGGATCGGGCGTACTATGCAATACTTGCGGCCCGCGGAGCAAGTTCGCCCCTTTTTCCTCTTGTCCGCCGCCGCCGCGCGCCTATAGTGCGGCCCAAATCCATCAATCCGAAAGCAGGGAATTTCCACGATGGCTCGCAAGGATTCCGTCAAGAAGGTGGTGCTCGCCTATTCCGGCGGTCTGGACACCTCCATCATTCTGAAGTGGCTGCAGGAGACGTACGGCTGCGAGGTGGTGACCTTCACCGCCGACCTCGGGCAGGGCGAGGAGCTGGAGCCCGCCCGCAAGAAGGCCGAGATGCTGGGCATCCGGGAAATCTACATAGAGGATCTGCGCGAGGAGTTCGTGCGCGACTACGTATTCCCGATGTTCCGCGCCAACGCGGTCTACGAGGGCGTCTACCTGCTGGGCACCTCCATCGCACGGCCCCTGATCGCGAAGCGGCTGGTGGAGATCGCCCACGAGACCGGCGCCGACGCCATCGCCCACGGAGCCACGGGCAAGGGCAACGACCAGGTGCGCTTCGAGCTGTCCGCCTATGCCCTGGATCCCGACATCAAGGTGATCGCCCCCTGGCGCGAATGGGACTTCAAGAGCCGCTCCGATCTGATCGCCTTCGCCGAGAAGCACCAGATTCCGGTGCCCAAGGACAAGCGCGGCGAGGCCCCCTTCTCCGTGGACGCCAACCTGCTGCACTCCTCCTCGGAGGGCAAGGTGCTGGAGGATCCCTGGCAGGAGCCGGAGCCCTACGTCTTCCAGAGGACCATCGATCCCGTCGACGCGCCCGACGAGCCGGTCTACATCACGGTGGACTTCAAGAAGGGCGATCCGATCGCCGTCGACGGCGAGGAGATGAGCCCGGCCCGCCTGCTGGCCCATCTGAACCGGCTGGCCCACGACAACGGCATCGGCCGCGTCGACCTAGTGGAGAACCGCTTCGTCGGCATGAAGAGCCGCGGCATATACGAAACCCCGGGCGGCACCATCCTGCTGGCCGCGCACAGAGCCATCGAATCCCTGACGCTGGACCGCGAGGCCATGCATCTGAAGGACGAGCTGATGCCGCGCTACGCCACCCTCATCTACAACGGATTCTGGTTCTCCCCGGAGCGCGAGATGCTGCAGGCGCTCATAGACAAGAGCCAGGAGGACGTCGAGGGCACGGTGCGCCTGAAGCTCTACAAGGGCAACGTCATCGTCGTGGGCCGCAAATCGCCCAAATCGCTCTACGACGAAAGCCTCGTGACCTTCGAGGACGACGAAGGCGCCTACGACCAGAAGGACGCGGAGGGCTTCATCCGCCTCAACGCCCTGCGCCTGCGCGCCCTGGCCCGCCGCCGCAAGGGATGAGGCCCGGTTCCGGGATCAGTACGTGAGGGTGACGATGATCGTGTCGGTGTAGGTTCCCGCCGGAGGGGTCGCCTGCGCCGGCACGCGTCCGTATCCCGTGTAGTTCTGCGTGGATCCGTTGCCGGTTCCCGAGACCGTGTTGACGCCGAGGGAATCGCCCCATCCCTGGGTGCGGGCGGCGTCCGTGTAGATGCCGTAGGTGATTTCCCGGCCGTTGTTGCTCATCTTGCGCTGGGTGGGATCCGCGGCCCCGGCGTTGCCGCCGGAAAGGCCGATCTGGTAGCTCGTTCCGGCCGTGCAGCGCACACTGATGGTGTTGGTGGTGTCCACCGGCGCATTCAGTACGCCGACGGTGCCGAAATCGAGATCCGTGGCGGACACCGAGCAGGCGGACACGTTGCGCGCGTGCACCTGGAAATAGGGATGGGCGACGGAGGGACTCGGCATGTTCCCGCACCAGACACCGGAGGCGTAGTAGTCGTACTCGAAATAGGTCTCGCTGCTGCCGAATGTGGAGTAGTAGTCCCCCGCCGGAAGGTTCGTCTGTCCGGCCTGGATGCGCGCCTCTATGGTCGTCGACCCCGAGGCGAAGCCGAACCACGAGGAACCGCGCAGATAGATGCCGTACACCGGCGGCCGCGGCGGATGCGGCCAGACGTAGGACCCCCAGATGGTGGAGGTGCCGGGCCGGTAGAGGTTGTAATTGAGGCGCGTGGTGCCCTGGGTCATGTAGCGCGGATCGCCTCCGGCTCCCACCCCGCCGGATCCGGCATTGATGTTGGGACAGAAGATCACCCAGCGGTTGGCCGTTCCCCAGCAGGTGACGTTGAGCGTGGCGGTGACCGTGTAGCTCTGCCCGGACGCCAGATCCACATCGCCGAAATCGACATTGTCCACGGTGAAGCTGCAGCTTTGCGCCAGCGCCGGGCTCCGGGCGGCGGCGAGAAGCAGAAGCAGCCCGCAGAACCATGGCAGAACCGCACGTGCGGCCGTGCGTGAACGTTGCTTGCGTCCCGTCATGTGACCGGCAGGAAAACCGCCTGCCTCCCCCTGTTCCATATTCCCGTACTCCGTCCGCCATGATGCTGCCGACGGAGTTAACAGGATCTGAACATGCCTACAGGCGGAAGGGGATGAAAAGGGCGAGATCCTTCCAGAACCACAGCAGCGCCGCGGTGGAGAGCAGCATCAGCACGAAGGGCCACGCCCCCCGGACCACCTCCAGCAGCGAGGAACGGGCCACCGCCTGGATGACGAACAGGTTGAGCCCCACCGGCGGCGTGATCAGCGCCGTCTCGATCAGCACCACGAAGAAGATGCCGAACCAGATGGGATCGATCATCATGGTCTCGAGAGAGGGATAGAGCACGGGCGCCATGATGAGCAGCATGGACAGCGATTCCAGAACGAAGCCCATGACCAGCAGCACGCCGCCCACCAGCAGGACGAAGAGGGCCGGCTCGGAGATGTTGCCCGCGATCCACATGGAGATTTCCTGCGGGATCCGGTAGAGCGTGATCGCCTTGCCGAACAGCTTGGCGCCGGCCACGATGAGGAAAATGGTCACCGTGGTCTTCATGGAGGCGTCCACCGCCTCCCTCAGTTTCCGCCAGTCCATGCGGCCCATGGCGAAGACGATGATCAGCGACACGAAGAAGCCTATGCCCGCCGACTCCGAGGGCGTGAACCATCCTGCATAGATGCCCCCGATGACGATCGCCGCGAGCAGCACCGTGGGCAGGGCCTTCAGGGAGGCCGTGCGGCGCTCCGCCCAGCTCGCCTTCGGCACCGGCTGGTAGCCGGGCGAGAAGCGGGAATGGAGCATGGAGTAGACGATGAAGAGCCCGGCCAGGAAGAGGCCCGGCCCGATGCCCGCGAGGAAGAGCTGGACGATGCTCTCCTCGGTGATGACGCCGTAGAGGATGAGCGGGATGGAGGGCGGAATGAGGATGCCCAGGGTGCCGCCCGCCGCCAGCAGACCCAGAACGAAGGGCCGGTCGTATCCGCGCTTCGTCATCTCGGATATGGCGACCGTGCCGATGGTGGCCGCGGTGGCGACGGAGGAACCGGAGATGGCCGCGAAGATCGCGCAGGAGATGATGGTGGCCACGCCGAGGCCGCCCGGCCAGTGCCCCACCCAGCTCTGCACCGCGGCGAAGAGATCCGCGCCGATCCCTCCGCGCAGCAGGATGTTGCTCATCAGCAGAAACATGGGCACGGCGAGGAGAATGAAGCTGTCCATGGAGGAGAACAGCGCCTGCGGCACCATGATCGGCGAGAAGCCGCCCAGCCACAGCATGGCCAGCCCCAGTCCGCCCAGCGTGAAGGCCACCGGAACGCGCAGCAGGAGCAGGCCGAAGAGCGCCGCCAGGATGTAGATCGTGGTCATGCGTCAGCTCTCCCCGCCGTCGCCGGCATGACCCTGCGCGGGGATGGCATCGCCCCGCCACAGCTTGACGAATTCCGCCAGGACCTGGATCAGCAGGAGGCCGAACCCGATCGGAATGGCGCTCTCCGTCATCCATTTCGGAGCGGCCAGCATGGTGGAGGTGTGCCGCCCCATCCGGACGGACTCGACGACGATCTGCAGGCCGTACCAGGTGGCCACGGAAGAGAAGACGCCGATCACCGCCAGCGTGATGGAATCGAGAATCTTCCGCCGGAGCGGGTGACCGTCCACCGGCACGATCTCGACCACGATCATGTCCCGCCGCTTCAGAATGTGCGCCGCAGCGAGATAGACGGCCCAGACCTGGAAGAAGCGGGCCACCTCGTCCACCCAGATGGTGGGGTCGTTGAACACCTTCCGCGTCACGACTTCCCAGGTCACCATCAGACCGATGGCGAAGAACATCCATGCGGCCAGGCCGGCCATCCAGGCGCTGATACGGTCCACGAGACGGATCATGGGAACGCCCCTGCCCTCCATGCCGCCGCTCCCCCGCGACGGCCCGATGGAAACGGGCCGCCCCGCTCCGGGACGGCCCGCTCCGTATTCCGGACTAGAGCTTGCCGGCCTCCTCGACCAGCCTGCGGCCGAGTTCACCGGCATTCTTCACGTAGGCGTCCACCACCGGTTTCGTGGCCTTGCGCCATTCGTTCCGCTCGGCCTCGGTCAGGTCGATGGTGTTGATCTTCGGCCGCACGTCCTCCAGCGCCTTGTTCTCGATGGCGTTCATCTTGTCGCGCAGATCCTTCTCCACGCGCCGCGCCGCCGCCATGATGATCTCGCGGTACTCCGGCTTGATGCCCTGCCAGACCTTCTCGTTGATGATGACGATGAACTCGATGTCGGCATGGCGGGTCAGCGTCATGTTGTCCATGACCTCGTAGAGCTTGCGCGACTTCACCGCCGTGATGCCGGTCATGCCGGCATCCACCGCGCCGCGCTGGTAGGCCAGAAACTGCTTGGAGCCGCTCATCAGCACCGGAGAGCCGCCCAGCACCTTGACCATCTCGCCCAGCGTCTTGCCGAAGACGCGCACCTTCTTGCCCTTCATGTCGGCCGGAAGCTTGATGGGATCCCCCTTGGACAGGATGATGGCCTGACCGAAGGCCTGCCACCAGAGCACGCGGGCGCCGGTCTTCAGAATGGCCTCGTCCAGCGGGCCGCGGATGGGCGAACCGGGCGCGGTGGCCTTCTTCACCTTCTCCTGGCTGTCGAACATGAAGGGCACGTAGAAGATGTCCACCGCGGGGACCGTGCCGGCGAAGCGGGTGAGGGAGGCGATGCCCATCTCGATGGCGCCGGAGGAAACCGCCTGCGGCACCTCCTTGTCCTTGTAGAGCTGGGCGGACGGATAGATCTCGATCCTGATCTCGCCGTTCGTCTTCGCCTCGACCTCCTTCTTGAAGTCGAGCATGTTCTGCCCGAGATGGTGCTTGATGGGCAGCTGCAACGTGACCCTGAGGGTCGTCGCCGCCTGCGAGGCGATCGCGGAACCCGCCAGCGCGGCGGCGGCCAGAAGGCCGATGAACATCCTCTTCATTGTGAAGTCCCTCCCTGAGACCTGGGTGATGCCGGTGCGATCCGGTTGCATTGTATTTCCGGATGCCGGAAAGAGAATATAAGCCGAAGGAAGGCAGACGGGTCAACCATTCTGTCCACTGAAAGCAATCCCGGGTTGTCCCGAGGGTGTGGCAGCGGCAGCCAGATGCGTCCGGAAGCTGTATAATGCCGTGGCGAATCACTCGCATTCCGACGGGGCCCTTTTCCGGATGCATGAAGATCTGCGCACACCGCTGAAACCACGATCGCGGCTGCAAAGGCTGTGGGAGAGACGTCCCACGCCGGCGACCGCGGCATGGATCGTCACGCTCGCGGTGCTGGGCGGCGCCATCGCCTGGGGCATCCTGACCCCGCCTCCCGAAGGAGCGGATCCGGTGGCGACCGCGAAGATCCGCCAGGTGGACACCCGGATCGTGGCGAGCACGGGCAAACCGGCCGAGAAAAAGGACGCGGAAAGCGAAGGGGGCGTGGACGGACCTTCCGCGACGGAGAAGGAAAAGCGGGAGAACACCTCCCGGCTGAAGATCCTTACCGTTCCGCGGGACGACGGAGATGCGACCTCGACCCCGCCCGATCCGCGCGTGCCGAACGCGGAAAGCCTCCCCCGCTCGCCGGAGGAGGCGCGCCGACAGCGTTTCGCCCTGCTCGGCCTGCCTGCCGACGCCCCGTTGGTGCACGCACCGGTGCGCAGCCTGACCGAACGGAGCCCTTCCGGCCCGCTGCCGAAGGTGGCGCGCAACGGGCGCAAGCCGTGGCGGGTCTACGGTCGCCCCGTTCCGAAAGACGTACTGCTTTCCGACCGGCCGAAGGTGGCGATCGTCATCGGCGGGCTGGGGCTGAACCCGAAAACCACGGAGCGCGCCATCCGCGAGCTGCCCGGCGTCGTCACGCTGGCCTTCGCACCCCATGCGAAAAATCTTCAGAGCCGGATCAACATGGCCCGGCGGGCCGGACATGAAGTCCTGCTGCAGGTGCCCATGGAGCCCTGGGGCTATCCCGAGGTGAACCCGGGCCCGAAGACGCTCCTGGCCTCTGCCGGCAGGCGCGAGACGCTCTCCGCACTGCACTGGTTCATGGGGCGGGCGACGGGGTACGTCGGATTGGTGAACTATTCCGGGCAGAAATTCCTTTCGGAGGGACCGGCGCTCTCCCACGTCCTGCACGAGGTGAAGCGGCGCGGCCTGCTCTTCCTCGACGATGGAAGCGCGGCGAAATCCCTCTCGCCGGAGCTGTCCATGGTGATAGGCCTGCCGTCGCTGAGCACCGAGGTGCGTCTGGACACGGACCGCGACCCCTTCGCCATCCAGGCCCGGCTCGCGCAACTGGAGGAGCGGGCGGCCCGCAAGGGCCATGCCATCGGCATGGGCAGCGCCTTTCCCGAGACCCTGGAGGCGCTGCAGGACTGGCTCTCGGGCCTGCGCGGACGCATCGACATCGTGCCGCTGAGCGCCATCCCGAAGCTCGAAGGAAGGAAATGATGCGGGATCTCCCATACAGACCGTGCGTCGGCGTCGTGCTGTTCAATCCGGAAGGGCGGGTCTGGATCGGCCGCAGGGCCGACCGGCCGGAGAACGAGGGCGCAGGAAACTGGTGGCAGATGCCGCAGGGAGGGATCGACGAGGGGGAGGACCCCGCCACCGCCGCGCTGCGCGAACTGAAGGAGGAAACCGGCGTTTCCTCCGCGCGCATCATCGCAGAGGCGCCGGACTGGCTCACGTACGACCTGCCGGACGATCTGATCGGCAAGGCATGGGGCGGAAAGTACCGCGGACAGAAGCAGAAATGGTTCGCGGCCCGTTTCACCGGCGAGGATTCGGAGATCGACATCTCGGGACACGGGCACGCGCCGGAGTTCGACCTCTGGCGCTGGGAGCGCCTGGAAAGGCTGCCGGAACTCGTCGTGCCCTTCAAGCGGAAGGTCTACGAACGGGTGGTCGAGGCCTTCCGGGATCTTTCCATCTGATCAGGCGCTCCCGTCCGGTCCGCCGCCGGCGGCATCCGGCCCGCCTTCCGCCTCCCCTCCGCGCCGTCCCCTCGGCACGAGCAGCAGACGGGTCACCCGCCGCGTCAGGCCGCGCGGGGCGAAACGGACGGACCAGGCCATGAGAGTGTTGAGCAGCCCCGGCACGACGACCGTCCGCCCCTCCTTGAAGCCCTGCCACCCGGCCCGGGCCACGATGTCGGCCCTGACCGGACGAAGCACCCGCGACAGCCAGGTGCGGCTGACGCCGGACGCATCCAGGAAGCCGGTGCGCACGGGCCCCGGACAGAACGCCGAGACGGTGATGCCGGTTCCGGCCATCTCCTCCGCCAGCGCCTCGCTGAAGGACAGCAGCGCGGCCTTGGTGGCGAAATAGACGGCCATGTTCGGCCCCGGCATGAAGGCGGCGAGCGAGGCCACGTTCAGAACCCCGCCGCGCCCGCGCGCCGTCATGGATGGCAGAAAGCGCAGCGACAGATCGACGGCGGCCCGCAGGTTGAGGTCGATCATTTCCAGCTGACGTTCCGCAGGCAGCTCCACCGCCCGGCCCACCAGGCCGAACCCCGCGTTGTTGATCAGAACGTCGGGAACGAACCCCCTGGCCGCCAGCCGGTCGGCAACCAGCCCCCCGGCCCCCGGCCGCGTCAGATCCGCGGGCACCACATGCACCTCCACGCCATGGTGGGCCCGCAGGACGCCGGCCACCCTGTGCAGTTCGTCCTCCCTCCGGGCCACGAGAGCCAGATCCCAGCCCTCCTCCGCCAGAAGGTGCGCGAAGGCCTCGCCCAGACCGGCGGAAGCGCCGGTGATCACCGCCCGCCGGCCATCCGGCGCATCCCAGATACGATTGCCCATGTCACCGCCCCCCTTGCGGCTTGTTGGATGTCACCATTCCATACTCCATCGGACGAAAGGCCGCCACCCTCCGCAAACGGACCGCAACCTTTCGGAAACCATGGCGCCGCATGCCGCGGCGACCGCCGGCCACGGAAAGGGTGCGTTAATCCCTCCCCGCCAGAATACGGACAATTCGAACGATCCGTGAGTATCTGCGTCAGGACGGACAGTCATGAAAGCACACTGGGAAGCATTCGAGGCGGACATCGACGGCATTTCCGCCTGGATTCTCTTCAACGCGACGGCGGCGCACGAGCTGCCCAACCTGGACCTTCCCAACCTCCTCCGTGTCCAGTTCGATTACGAGCGCGACCGGGACGGCTCGCCCCTGCCGGCCGAAGAGGACCGCATGCAGGAGCTGGAAACGGAGCTGGAGGACTGGATCTCCGCCATCGGCGGACGCTACGTCGGCCAGGTGACCGCCGACGGCAGCCGCACGCTCTTCTTCTACGTCTCCTGCGGCCGGGAGGAGGCGGAGAACCTGCTGCGCCGCATCGCCGTCCGTCGCGACATGGATATCGGCATGCGCATGGAGGCCGATCCGCAGAACCGCGTCTATTTCGAGCTTCTCCTTCCCACCACCGACGAACGCCGCCGCATGCGCGACATGGCCGCCATCTCGGAACTCGCCGCCAATGGCGACAGGCTGGAGGAACCGCGTCCCATCGAACACGCGGCCCGCTTCGCCAACCGCCACCAGGCCATCGCCTTCGCCAACTGGGCCCGCAAGAACGGCTTCGTGGTGGACGGCATCCTCTCCCCCGCACCGGAGCGCGAGCATTTCGTGCTCCAGTTCCACCGGCTCGCAGCGCCACTACCGGAAGTCATCGACGCCGACACCGCCGCCATATCCGACATGGCCGGCCAGCTCGGCGGCACCTACGAGGGCTGGCAGACGGAGCTGCGCGTACAGGCCGCGGTCTGACAGGGAAAGCGACCGGCAAAGGGGAGAGGCCGCCCTCCGGCCCTCCCCTTTTCCATATGACGGACCGCACGGCGCGCACGGCCGGACGGCCGCTCCTGGAAAACTCCCTCCCCGCCGCGAACGGACGTCACTTGCCGCGTTCGCAGGAGCCGTCGCCGAAAAGCTTGGAATAGAGACAGAAACGGTTCAGCGCCTTGTCGAGGAAGCTCTGCCTGGCCCTGTGCTCGGCATGCAGCCCCTGAACCTGGTCGCCGAAGGCTCCGCCGCCACCCGCCGCGGCAAGGGGATCGACGACACCGAGCGCCTCTCCCGCATCCTGCGCCAGACCGACGAAATCCACCGGACACGCATCGCTCATCGCCAGAACGAAGGTGACCATGGGATTCCTGTCCTTCGACAGGAGAAGCTCGCCCAGATCCGGCCGCTTCCCTTCCGTATCCGCGGCATGCGCCATGCCGCTCATGAAGATGGCCAGCCCCGTCGCCAGGGCGGCCTTTCCGAAATGCGCCATCACGTGCCCCCATGATGCTGTCGCGAATATTCCATGGAAAGAAAATAATACAGGAATACACTCCTCCGCAAGAAGAAATGCCATCATGCGGCAATGTCGTATATGAACAATTTCAAATATGAAAATGGAAAGCCCTCCCGGAACCATCGTTCCGGAAGGGCTGCAATCTTCGTCCGTCGGACCGAAGACATCCGAGATCTTCAGTCTTCCTTCTTTTCGTCTCCCTTGCCGGAGATATCCTCTCCGGTCTCCTGATCCACGGCCTTCATCGACAGCCGCACCTTGCCGCGCGGATCGATGGACAGCAGCTTCACCTTCACCTCGTCGCCCTCCTTGACGACGTCGGAGACCTTCCCGACACGGCGGTCTGCGAGCTCGGAGATGTGCACCAGACCGTCGCGGGGACCGAAGAAGTTCACGAAGGCCCCGAAGTCCACGATCTTCACCACCTTGCCGGTATAGATCCGGCCCACTTCCGGCTCCGCCGTCAGGGAGGTGATCCACTCCCTGGCCGCCTCGATGGCCTTCTTGTCGGAAGAGGCGATCTTGATGGTTCCATCGTCGGCGACGTTGATCTTGGCGCCGGTCTTCTCCACGATCTCGCGGATGACCTTGCCGCCGGCGCCGATGACGTCGCGGATCTTGGCCACCGGGATGTTCATCACCTCGATGCGCGGCGCATGCTCGGTCAGCTCCGGCCGGCTCTCGGTGATGGCCTCCTTCATCTTGTCCAGGATGTGGGCGCGGCCGCTCTTCGCCTGGTTGAGGGCGGTCCGCATGATCTCCTCGGTGATGCCGGTCACCTTGATGTCCATCTGCAGGGAGGTGATGCCCTCCTCGGTGCCGGCCACCTTGAAGTCCATGTCGCCGAGATGGTCCTCGTCGCCGAGGATGTCCGACAGGACGGCGAAACGCTCGCCCTCCAGGATCAGGCCCATGGCGATGCCGGAAACCGGCCGCTTGATCGGAACGCCCGCATCCATCAGCGACAGCGAGGCGCCGCAGACCGTGGCCATGGAGGAGGAGCCGTTGGACTCCGTGATCTCCGACACCACGCGGACCGTATAGGGAAATTCCGAGGTGTCGGGCATGACGGGATGCAGGGCCCGCCAGGCCAGCTTGCCGTGACCGATCTCGCGGCGGCCGGTGAAGCCCACGCGCCCGGTCTCGCCCACGGAGAACGGCGGGAAATTGTAGTGCAGCAGGAAGTTCTCCCTGTAGGTGCCCTCCAGCGCGTCTATGAACTGCTCGTCCTCGCCGGTGCCCAGCGTGGTCACCACGAGGGCCTGCGTCTCGCCGCGGGTGAACAGGGCGGAGCCGTGGGTGCGTGGCAGCATGCCCACCTCCGCCACGATGGGACGCACCTCGTCCAGCTTCCGGCCGTCGATGCGCGTGCCCGTGTCGAGGATCTGTCCGCGGACGATTTCCTTCTCCAGCTGCTTGAAGGCCTCGAGGACCTTCGCCGGTTCGCATTCGCCGGCTTCCGCCTTCTCCTCCGGGCACAGCGCGGCGAGAGCCTTCTCGCGGGCGGCGTCCACGGCGTCGTGGCGGGCCATCTTCTCGACGATCGAATAGGCCGACTTCAGCTCCTCGCCGACCTCGGCACGCACGGCCTCCACCAGATCGGAGAGGTCGACCGGCTCCACCTCGCGGGCCGGCTTGGCGGCTCTGGCGGCCAGACGCTCGATCGCCTCGATGACCGGCTGGAACTCCCGGTGTCCGAACATGACGGCACCGAGCATGTCGTCCTCGGAAAGCTCCTGGGCCTCCGATTCCACCATCAGCACGGCATCCTTCGTGCCGGCGACCACGAGGTCGAGCCTGGAGGTCTCCATGTCGTCCAGCGTGGGGTTGAGCACGAAGGCCCCGTCGATGAGACCGACGCGCGCGGCTCCCACCGGCCCCTTGAAGGGCAGGTTGGCGATGGCCAGCGCGGCGGAGACCGCCACCATGGCGACGATGTCGGGATCGTTCTCCAGATCGTGCGACAGCACCGTGGCGATGATCTGGGTCTCGCACTTGAACGCCTTGTCGAACAGCGGACGGATGGGCCGGTCGATGAGACGGGAGACGAGGGTCTCCTTCTCGCTCGGACGGCCCTCGCGCTTGAAGTATCCGCCGGGGATCTTGCCCGCGGCGTAGGTCTTCTCCTGGTAGTTCACCGTGAGGGGGAAGAAGTCCAGCCCCGGTTTCGGCGCCTTCTCCGCCACCACGGTGGCCAGGACCGTGGTCTCCCCGTAGGTGGCCAGCACCGCGCCGTCGGCCTGGCGCGCGATGTGTCCCGTCTCCAGTTTCAGCGGGCGTCCCGCCCACTCGATCTCTTCGGTATGAATGTCAAACATCTTCTCTTTTCCTGCGTATTCCTGCACGTCACCCATGACATGCATGCATGACCGCCTGTCCTCTTCCTGTTCCACTCATCCTCATCCTGCTTGCAGGCGGCTCGCGTCTTCCGGACGCAGGGACGGCCCGGAGCTGCGTACAGCCCGGCCCGCCCGTCTCGAAGCAAGATGCAGACATGCATGCGTCCTCCCGGCCGGAAGGACGCCGAATGCGGCCCGCCCCTAGCGGCGCAGGCCGAGGCGCTGGATGAGGGACCGATAGCGTGCCTCGTCCTTCGCCTTCAGATAGTCCAGCAGCTTGCGGCGCTGGGAAACCAGCTTGAGCAGGCCGCGGCGGGAATGGTTGTCCTTCTTGTGGACCTGGAAATGGTCCGTGAGATTGCGGATGCGCTCGGTGAGGATGGCCACCTGCACTTCCGGCGAACCGGTGTCGCCTTCCTTGGTGGCGTATTCCTTGATGAGTTCCGCCTTGCGTTCCGGCGTGATCGACATCGGGTTGCTCCTTCAAGCGGTTGAATGTTGATGAAACGGACGAAGCGGCCCGTTCAGGACAGATTGAACACCCTGCGGGGTTTGAGGATTCCGGCCTCGACGGCGCACAGCGCGACGGGCTTTCCCTTCCACGTCGCCAGGACCGTCTCCTCGTTGACCGGAGCGTCGCCCCCGCGCAGGATGACCTGCTGTCCGCGAACGATGCGGGTGGCCTGATTGCGGTCGACGGCCAGCGCCGGGATGTCGTCCAGCGCGGTCTCGACCGGAAGCAGAACCTCTCGCAAGGCCTCGCGTCCGGCGTCCTTATGGCGCAATTCCTCCAGCTTTTCCAGTGAAATCGCATCCTCCAGCCGAAACGGCCCCACGCGGGTGCGCGTGAGCGCCGCGATATGGCCGAGACACCCCAGTTCCCGGCCCATGTCCCGGGCCAGAGCGCGCACGTACGCCCCCTTGCCCGTCTCCGCCTCGAAAACGGCGGTATTCCCGTCCGGCATGTCCACCAGCCGCAGGTCGTGGATCAGCACCAGGCGCGGCTTCAGCTCCACCTCCTCGCCGTCACGGGCCAGATCGTAGGCGCGCTCGCCGCGCACCTTGATGGCCGAGAACTTCGGCGGCAACTGGGAGATTTCCCCGACAAAGCCGGGGAGAACGGCCTCGATCTCCTCGCGCGTCGGGCGCCTGTCCGAAGTCGCCACGACTTCGCCCTCGGCATCGTCGGTGTCGCGCTCCTCGCCCCAGCGCACGGTGAAGCGGTAGGCCTTCTCCCCCTCCATGACGTACTGTACCGTCTTCGTCGCCTCGCCGAAGGCGATGGGCAGAACGCCGGTGGCAAGGGGATCGAGCGTCCCGCCGTGGCCGGCCTTGGCGGCATTGAAGAGCCGCTTCGCCGCCCCCAGCGCGGCTGTGGATGTCATGTCGTAGGGCTTGTCCAGCACGAGCCAGCCGTGCACGGGCTCGCCACGTCTCTTCCTGCGGGCCATTCAGTCCTCGTCGTCTCTGTCCAGATCGCGCGCCACCTTCGGATCGCGCAGCAGTTCGTCGATGCGGGCCGCGTAGTCGGCCGACGTGTCAAGCCGGAAACGCAGCCGCGGCATGTACTTCATGCCGCGCAGCGCCGGCGTGACGAGCCCCCGGATTCGGCCGGCGTGCGCGTTCAGCGCCTCCACCAGCCCCTCCCGCTCCGAATCCACCAGCGGCCGCACGTAGACGGTCGCCAGCTTCAGATCCGGAGACGTCTCCACTTCGGTGACGGTCACCGTCGCCGTGTCCAGTCCCGGCTCGTCCAGCCGGCGCGAGATGAAGACCTCGCCAAGCGCATGACGGATGGTCTCGCCCACCCGCAGCTGGCGCTGCGAGGGCGGTTTCTTCTTGCTCATGGCTCAGGTCCCTACAAGGTGCGCTGGATCTCCTCGACCCGGAAGCACTCCACGATGTCTCCGGGCTTGATGTCCTGCCAGTTCTCGAAAGCCATGCCGCACTCCTGTCCGGCCTGCACTTCCTTCACCTCGTCCTTGAAGCGCTTCAGGGACGTCAGCTTGCCCTCGTAGATCACCACGTCGTCGCGGATGAGACGCACTCCGGCACCGCGCTCCACCATGCCCTCGGTGACACGGCAGCCGGCCACCTTGCCGACCTTGGAGACGCGGAACACCTCCAGCACCTCGGCGTTGCCCAGATGGGTCTCGCGCAGCTCCGGCGCCAGCAGGCCGCTCATGGCCTGTTTGATGTCGTCCACGAGGTCGTAGATGATGTTGTAGTAGCGGACCTCGATGCCCTGCCGCTGCGCCGCCTCGCGCGCCTGCTTGTTGGCGCGCACGTTGAAGCCCAGGATCACCGCTCCGGACGCCGCGGCGAGCTGCACGTCGGATTCCGTGACGCCGCCGACCCCGTAGTGGATCACGCGGGCGCGCACCTCGTCGTTGCCCAGCTTGCCCAGCGCCTGCACGATGGCCTCCGCGGAACCCTGCACGTCCGCCTTGACGAGGACGGGGAACTCCTTCAGCTCGCCCTCCTTCATCTGGCTCATCATCTGCTCCAGGGAGGCCCGGCGCATGGCCGCGCCCTTCGCCTCGCGCTTCTTGCGCTCGCGGTATTCGGCGACCTCGCGGGCCCGCTGCTCGGATTCCACGGCCACCAGAACGTCACCGGCCTCCGGCACGCCGTGGAAACCGAGAATCTCCACCGGCATCGACGGCCCCGCGGCAACCACGTTCGTGCCGGTATCGTCGATCAGCGCCCGCACCTTGCCCCAAGCGGTGCCTGCGACGACCACGTTGCCGACCTTCAGGGTGCCGCGCTGGATGAGCACGGTGGCCACGGGACCACGGCCGCGGTCGAGCTTCGCCTCGATGACGATGCCCTCCGCGTTGCGGTCGGGATTGGCCTTCAGCTCCATCATCTCCGCCTGAAGGTGGATGGCGTCCAGAAGATCCGGAATGCCCTGTCCCGTCAGCGCGGAAACCTCGACGTCGAGCACGTCGCCACCCATGCTCTCGACGAACACCTCGTGCTGCATGAGCTCGGTGCGCACCCTGTTGGGATCGGCCTCCGGCTTGTCGATCTTGTTGATGGCCACGATGATCGGCACCTCGGCCGCCTTGGCGTGGCTGATGGCCTCCACCGTCTGCGGCTTCACGCCGTCGTCGGCGGCCACCACCAGCACCACGATGTCCGTGGCCTTCGCGCCGCGGGCGCGCATCGACGTGAACGCCTCGTGGCCCGGCGTGTCCAGGAAGGTGATCCTGCCGTTGTCCGTCTCCACCTGGTAGGCGCCGATATGCTGCGTGATGCCGCCGGCCTCGTGGGCCGTGACCTTGGTCTTGCGGATCGCGTCGAGCAGCGAGGTCTTGCCATGGTCGACGTGCCCCATGACGGTCACCACCGGCGGACGCGGCTTCAGCGTCTCCGGATCGTCCTCCGGACCGATCAGCCCCTCCTCCACGTCGGCCTCGGAGACGCGCTTCACCCTGTGGCCGAACTCCTCGGCGATCAGCTCGGCGGTGTCGGCGTCGATGACGTCGTTGATCTTGTGCATCTGTCCCTGCTTCATCAGGAACTTGATGACGTCGACGGCGCGCTCCGCCATGCGGTTGGCCAGCTCCTGGATGGTGATGGCCTCGGGGATCACCACCTCGCGGGAGATCTTCTCCCTGGGCGCGCTGAATCCGGCGGCCTGCTTCTTCTGGCGTTCCATGCGCCGGCGGAAGGCGGCCAGCGAACGCGCACGCCCCTCCTCGGATTCCCCGGACAGCGCCCGGGTGATCGTCAGCTTGCCACGCCGGCGCTCGCCACCGCCACGGGACGGCTTGGACGGCGCGGAAGGCTTCTCGCGCTTCTTCTTGACTTCCGCGGCGGGCGCGCTGGGACGCGCCGGCTCCGCGGCCTTCGGCTTGGCAGGGGCCTTCGGCTTGGGTTTCGCCTTCGCGCCGGTTTCCTCGGCCTTGCGCTTGGCGGCCTCCTCGGCCTCGCGCGCGGCAGCCTCCTCCGCCAGGCGGCGGGCCTTCTCGGCCTCCTCGGCCTTGCGGCGGGCCTCCTCCTCGGCGCGACGCCTCTCTTCCTCCTCCTTGCGCTTCTCCTCCTCGATGGCGCGCTGACGCGCCAGCTCGAGCGCACGCTCGCGGGCCGCCCGCTCCTCCGGAGTGAGCTTGTCCCAGGCGGCGGGCCCCTTCCGCTCCTTGCCGGCGGGCGGGGCCTTTTCGACCTCCTTCTCCGGCGTCGGCTGCGCAGGCGCAGGGGCGGCGCTCTTCTCGTCCGCCGGCTTGCGCACCGCGGGCCTGCCCTTGCCCGGCGGCGTGATGATGCGCTTGCGCTTGGTCTCCACGACGACCGTCTTGGAGCGGCCATGCGCGATGTTCTGGCGCACGCGCCCGGTTTCCGCCGTGGTGCGGCGAAGGCTCAGTGTCGGCTTGCCGCTTTTCTTGTCCTTGTCGCTCATTGCCTGCTCTGCTCAAGTGTTCTCACGGCGTCTCCCGGCCCGTCGTCCCGTCCCGCCACGGCATCCGCCATGCGGGTCAGCCGGACGAACTTCCGCGCCAGAGAGCCATCTGTCATGGCTGCATGTATCACATTTGGCCGGGAAAATGCCAAACTCAATTGTGAAGAATCGAAAGAATCGACGATTTCGACCTCCATTCCGCGGCCTTTCAGCCGCCCTTCCAGCTTTCTGCGGCCGTCGGGGGCCCCGTCGCGGGCCTCGATCAGGACGCCGACACGGCCCGCCGCGACGGCCTCCGCCACCCGGTCGAAGCCGCTGACCGCCTGTCCAGCCTTGCGGGCCAGGGAGAGCGTATCCAGCGCCAGCTCCCGCAGCCGCTCCGCCACCCGCTCGGGCAGATCGGCGGAAACCTTCGCCGAACGCCGGAAAGCCCTCGGGAAGGCGTTTCCGCCGACGGCCTCCAGCAGGACGTCCCGCCGGGGCTTCAGCCAGGCACCGCGCCCGGGAAGATCGCCACGCGGATCGAAGACCACCCGTCCTTCCGGATCGAGCACGAAACGCAGCAGCTCCTCCCGGGGAAGCGTCTCCCGGGTGACGATGCAGGTGCGCTCGGGCACATGCCCATCTCTTCGGCTCCGCCGCGTCATTCCGATCCGTCGTCCTCCCGTCAGGCGTTCCCGCCGGTGTCCTCCCCGGAGGATCCGGCCTCTCCGCCATCCTCCTCAGCGTCATCGGCGGCCTCCTCCGCCTCCGGCTCGATCAGGCCCGCCCTGATGCGCGCCTGCATGATCACCGCCTCGGCCTCCTCGGGCGACAGGTCGCCGGTGAGGATGCCCTCGTGGAAGACGGTCTCGCCGTCCTTGCGCTCCCGCCAGCCCACGAGGTCGTCTGTGGCGCAGTAGGCGAGATCCTCGAGAGTGCGGATGCCCTCCTCGCCCAGCTTGACCAGCATCGCCGGGGTCAGGCCGTCGATCTCCAGCAGCTCGTCGGAGACGCCCAGTTCGCGGCGCTTCTCGTCCTGCTCCGCGGCCTCCTGCTCCAGGTATTCGCGGGCCCGGTTCTGGATCTCCTCGGCGAACTCCTCGTCGAGCCCCTCGATGCCGGCGATCTCGGACAGATCCACGTAGGCCAGCTCCTCCACCGAGGCGAAGCCCTCGGAGGCCAGCAGCTGGGCCAGCATCTCGTCCATGTCGAGCGCGTCCATGAAGTGCTGGGTGCGCTCCGCGAACTCCTTCTGCCGGCGCTCCTCCTCCTCCTGCTCCGTCATGATGTCGATGTCCCAGCCGGTCAGCTGGGATGCCAGACGGACGTTCTGGCCGCGCCGGCCGATGGCCAGCGAGAGCTGGTCCTCCGGCACCACCACCTCGATGCGCTTCGCGTCCTCGTCGAGCACCACCTTCGACACCTCGGCCGGAGCCAGCGCGTTGACGATGAACGAGGCCGCATCCGGCGTCCACTGGATGATGTCGATCTTCTCGCCCTGCAGCTCGTTCACCACCGCCTGCACGCGCGAGCCGCGCATGCCGACGCAGGCGCCCACCGGATCGATGGCCGAATCGTTGGAGCGCACGGCGATCTTGGCGCGCGAACCCGGGTCGCGGGCCACGGAGACGATCTCCACGATGCCGTCGTAGATCTCGGGCACCTCCTGGGCGAACAGCTTGGCCATGAATTCCGGCCGGGTGCGGGAAAGGAAGATCTGCGGTCCGCGCTGCTCGCGCCGGACATCGTAGATGTAGGCGCGGATGCGGTCGCCGGGGCGGAAGGATTCGCGCGGGATGCTCTCGTCGCGCCGCACGATGGCCTCGGCCCGCCCGAGATCCACGATGGTATGGCCGAACTCCGAACGCTTGACGACGCCGGAGGCGATCTCGCCCACCCGATCCTTGTATTCCTGATACTGCCTTTCGCGCTCCGCCTCGCGGACCTTCTGCACGATCACCTGCTTGGCGCTCTGCGCGGCGATGCGCCCGAACTCGATGGGCGGCAGCGGCTCGGAGAACTCGTCGCCGACCTGCGCCTCGGGATTGATCTTCCGCGCCTCCTCGAGGCTCATCTCGGCGCTTTCGTTCTCCACCTCGTCGACCACGGTGATGACGCGCTTCAGGCTCATCTCGCCGGTCTTCGGATCGATCTTCGCCCGGATGTCCAGCTCCGAGCCGTAACGCGAGCGGGCGGCCCGCTGGATGGCTTCCTCCATGGCCGACAGCACGATCTGCTTGTCGATCGACTTCTCGCGCGCCACCGCCTCGGCGATCTGCAGCAGCTCCAGCCTGTTGGCGCTCACAGCATTCGACATGTCTCGTCTCTCCGTTTCCTTCACGCCGTCCGCATCTCCCGCGGGCACGGCCCCTTCCAGAAATTCATCCCTTCCGTCCCGGCGACCTCCGCCGGAACCGGATCATCCACCTCGTCCCTTCGACCGCCCACGGCCGGCGCGGGTTCCGCCACCGTCCTCCGCGTCCATCGGCGCCCCGTCCGAGGCCGTTCCCGGCCTGGCCCGCGCAGCGGCCGCGGCAAGCAGCTCGTCGGTCATCACCAGCCGGGCGCTGTCGATGTCGTCGAAGGCGAGCCCGACCAGAACGTCCGGCTCCCCCTTCTTCCCGTCCGCCTTCTCCGCCGGCAGGAACAGACGCACCTCGCCCGTCTCCTCGTCGAAACCCTCCAGGACGCCGCGGAAGCGTCTGCGGCCGTCGATGGGCGTGATCATCTCGATCTTCGCCTCGTGCCCCGCCCAGGTCTCGAAATCCTCCGGGCGCACCAGCGGGCGCGCCACGCCCGGCGAGGAGATCTCCAGATTGTAGGAACCGGAAACCGGATCCTCCACGTCCAGCAGCGGGGACAGGGCGCGCGAGATCTCCACGCAGTCGTCTATGGTCAGCGTGCCGTCGGGCCGCTCCGCCATCACCTGCAGATCCCTTCCGGCCATGCGCACGCGCACCAGCCGGAAGCCCATGTCCTCCAGCAGGGGCTCGGCGAGCCGGGCCACGCGCTCCGCCGCCCCCGTCTCCCTGGCCAGTCGCCTGTCGTCCTTCATCTCCGCATCTTCCGCAGTGTCCCGGTCCTCCCCGCGCCGATGCGGGGAGCGGGGAACAAAAAAAGCGGGCCCCGCGGGACCCACTCTCAACGTCTCCCGCCATGGGAGACCATGTGAGAATGTCTCTTGGCTCCTATATAGTCCGCCCCGCCCGCGCATGCAAGAGCCCCGCCCCGTCCGGAGGCGGCGGAACCGTCCGCACGGGACGTCCGATTTTTCCACACCCGCGGCCGCTGCGCCCAAAGGCGACCTTGCAAAGGCTCGCTTTTGAAGGCAAAGTGCCTGCCCCGACGCGCATTCCGTGCCGCGGCGGGAACCGGTACGACCACATGTCTGGAGTGCAAGGGGAATGCGGGTCACAGTCGAGAGGAACGCGCTTCTGAAGGCGCTCGGCCACGTGCAGAGCGTGGTGGAGCGGCGCAACACCATCCCCATCCTGTCCAACGTCCTCGTGCAGGCGGAGAACGGCACCCTGCGCCTCACCGCCACCGATCTCGACATGGAGGTGGTGGAGGAAACCGGAAGCGCCACCATCGTCGAGGAGGGCGCATCCACCGCTCCCGCCCATCTGCTCCACGACATCGTGCGCAAGCTCCCCGACGGGGCCGAGCTCTCGCTCGAGCAGCCCGACGAGGGCCGTCTGGCCATCGTCGCCGGCCGTTCGCGGTTCATGCTGCCGGCGCTGCCGCCGGAGGACTTTCCCGACCTGGCCGCCGGCCAGCCCAGCCACGAGTTCGCCATCGCCCCGGCCGACCTGAAGTTCCTCATCGAACGCACCCGCTTCGCCATCTCCACGGAAGAGACCCGCTACTACCTGAACGGCATCTACTTCCACCACATCGAGACGGAGGGGGGGCACATGCTGCGCGCCGTGGCCACCGACGGCCACCGGCTGGCGCGGGCGGAGATTCCCGCCCCCGAGGGCTGCCAGAACATGCCGGGCATCATCGTGCCGCGGAAGACGGTGCTGGAGCTGGTCAAGCTCATCGACGCCGCCGACGGCGACATCTCCGTGGCCCTGTCGGAGACCAAGATCCGTTTCGCCATAGACGGCGTGCTGCTCACCTCCAAGCTGATCGACGGAAACTTCCCCGACTACGAGCGGGTGATTCCCGTGGCCAACGACCGGAGGCTGGAGGTGGACACCCGGCTCTTCGCCCAGGCGGTGGACCGCGTCTCCACCGTCTCCTCCGAGAAGGGGCGGGCGGTCAAGCTGTCCATCTCGCAGGACCGTCTCGTGCTCTCCGTGAACAATCCGGAGGCCGGATCGGCGGAGGAGGAGCTGGCCTGCAGCTATTCCGCCGAACCCATGGACATCGGCTTCAACTCGAAGTACCTGCTGGACATCACCG
Organism: uncultured Rhizobiaceae bacterium; assembly: GCA_964430935.1. Classification (GTDB taxonomy): domain Bacteria; phylum Pseudomonadota; class Alphaproteobacteria; order Rhizobiales; family Aestuariivirgaceae; genus Thermopetrobacter. The sequence goes on along the minus strand of CAYSHK010000004.1, from coordinate 15,590 downwards.
GCCAGTTCGAGGGCGACACCACGCTCTTCCTGCTCAACGACAGCGCCTCGCCGACCATCATGCGCGACCTGGCGGACGAGCGCGTCATCTACGTGCTGATGCCCATGCGCGTCTGACCGCGGCCGCACGCGCCGCGCAATCCCCTGTCGCAGCGGCACAACGGCGCCGGGAAAACCGGTCCGCCCGGGAAGGGAAAGAGCGTTTTTGCGCCTTTTCAGCATCCGCCTTGCCTGCTATGACCTGCGCAACGGACAACAGGCAATGACCAGAGGGCGCGGATGAACACCCTGAAACTGGCAGTCGCCGGCGCCGCCGGACGCATGGGGCGGGCGATCACGAAGGTCATTCTGGAAACCGACGGCGTGGAGGTCGTCGGCGGTCTGGAGCCCAAGGGTTCCCCCCACATAGGCAGGGACATGGGCGTGCTCGCCGGCGCCGGGGAAATCGGCGTCCCGGTCTCCGACGATCCGCTGCAGCTGTTCACCCGCATCGACGGCATCATCGATTTCACGACGCCGGAAACGTCCGTCTGGCTTTCCGAACTGGCCGCGCAGGCCCGCGTCATCCACGTCATCGGAACCACCGGATTCACGCCGGAGCAGGAACGGGCCTTCGAGGCCGCCGCACGCCATGCACGCATCGTCAAGGCCGGCAACATGAGCCTGGGCGTCAACCTTCTGGTGGCGCTGACCCGCAAGGTGGCTTCCCTGCTGGGCGGGGAGTTCGACATCGAGATCGTCGAGATGCACCACCGCCACAAGGTGGACGCGCCCTCCGGCACCGCCCTCATGCTCGGCAATGCCGCCGCGGAGGGACGCGGGCTGGACGATCTGCGCGAAAACGCCGTCTTCTGCCGCGAGGGCCATACCGGCCCCCGCCGGGAAGGAACGATCGGCTTCGCCACGCTGCGGGGCGGCTCGGTGGTCGGGGACCATACGGTGATCTTCGCCGGCCCGGAGGAGCGCATCGAGCTGACGCACCGGGCGCAGTCGCGCGAGATCTTCGCCCGTGGCGCCGTCAAGGCCGCCCTGTGGGCGCGCGACAGACAATCGGGACTCTATTCCATGGCCGACGTGCTCGGCCTGAACGACATGTAGGGGACAATCGGACAATGACGGGAACACTGGTTCTGGTCCGCCACGGCCAGAGCGAATGGAACGAGAAGAACCTGTTCACAGGCTGGAAGGACGTGGACCTCACCGAGCAGGGCATCGCGGAGGCCCACAAGGCCGGGCAGCTTCTGAAACAGGCCGGCATCCGCTTCGACGAGGCCTTCACCTCCTCCCTGAAGCGCGCCCAGCACACGCTGGACATCATCCTGGAGGACATGGGCCAGACGGACATTCCCGTCATCCGCGATCCCGCCATAAACGAACGCGACTACGGCGATCTCGTCGGCATGAACAAGGACGACGCACGGAAGAAGTGGGGCGACGAACAGGTGCACATCTGGCGACGTTCCTACGACGTGCCCCCGCCCGGCGGCGAAAGCCTCAAGGACACCGCGGACCGCTCCGTGCCCTATTTCCGCGAACGCATCCTGCCGGAGGTGATGAAGGGGCGCAACGTGCTCGTCTCCGCCCACGGAAACTCGCTGCGCGCCATCATCATGTGGCTGGAGAACCTGACGCCGGAGCAGGTCCTGAAGCTGGAGCTGGCCACCGGCGTGCCCATCGTCTACCGCATCGACGAGAACGGAAAGGTGGTCGAGAAGCAGGTGCTCAAGCCCGCCGAGGGCGAGGGCAGCGACTGGCGCACCACCTTCCCCGGCGCATGAGCGCCAACGTCCGCATACGCATCGTCCGCACCGGTCACGGCCGGGATCTCCCCCTGCCCCGCTATGAGAGCGAAGCCGCCGCCGGCATGGACCTGCGGGCGGCGATTCCGGAGGACGCGCCGATCAGGCTCGCCCCCGGCGCCCGGGCGCTGGTGCCCGCGGGCATCCGCATCGCGCTGCCCGACGGCTACGAGGCCCAGGTGCGCCCCCGTTCCGGGCTCGCCCTGAAGCATGGCGTCACCTGCTTGAACGCCCCGGGCACCATCGATTCCGACTATCGCGGCGAGATCGGCGTCATCCTGATCAACCACGGCTCCGAACCGTTCACCGTGACCCGCGGCATGCGCATCGCCCAGCTGGTCGTCGCGCCGGTGGTACGGGCGGCATGGGAGGAGACGGCCGCGCTCGACGGAACGGAACGCGGAGAGGGCGGTTTCGGCTCCTCCGGACATTGAGGTGCCCACGGGCGGCCTTGCAAACCGGGCAGCCGCACCCGACATGGAACGCGGAACATCCCCGACATGACGCGGAAGACACCATGACCGACAACACCCCGAAAGAACGCCCCGCACGCCGGGACATCGGAGACGACCTCGCCCTGCCCTTCACGGTCGACGCGCTGGACGTACGCGGCCGGGTGGTGCGCATGGGCCGTTCCGTGGACGAAGCGATCCGCCAGCATGCCTATCCGGAGCCGGTCTCCCGCCTTCTCGGAGAGATCATGGCCCTGTCCGTTCTGCTCGGCACCTCCCTGAAATTCGACGGAAAGCTGATCGTGCAGACGCAGACCGACGGCCCCGTGAACATGCTGGTGGCGGATTTCACCACGCCGGGATACGTGCGCGGCCTGGCCCGCTTCGACGAAGCCGCCGTGAAGGCCCTTGCGGACGGGGAAGCCCGCGATCCCGCACGGCTCATGGGGAAGGGGCATCTGGTGTTCACCATCGACCAGGGGCCGAACACCGAACGCTACCAGGGCGTCGTGGCCCTCTCCGGACCGCTGGCGGAGGCGGCGGAGAACTATTTCGCGCAGTCCGAGCAGATTCCCACGCGCGTGCGGCTGGCGGCCGGCGAGGCAAGCGACGCCGAAGGTTCCGGATGGCGCGCCGGGGCGGCCATGATCCAGCATCTGCCACCCGCCGCCGGAACCCCTGTCCGTGAGGGAGAAGAGGATCCCGCCGCGGACAACTGGCCGCGGGCCGTGGCCCTGTTCGACACGATCGAGGATCACGAGCTGCTCGACCCGGATCTCTCGCCGGAGCGTCTGCTCTACCGTCTCTTCCACGAGGACGGCGTTCGCGTCTTCGATCCCGTTCCCGTGGAATGGCGCTGCAACTGTTCGCGCGAACAGCTGCTGGAGACGATCCGCCGCTTTTCCGAGGAGGAGAGGGCGGCCATGGTGGAGGACGGCCGCATCACCGCGACCTGCCAGTTCTGCTCGGGCACCTACGAATTCACGCCGGAGGAGGTCGGCCTTGCGGATGGCGCGGACGGTCCCGGAAAGGACTGAGGACGGCGTTTCCGGCATGGAAAAGGGCTTCCGGCCATTCCGCCGGAAGCCCGTGTCTCTTCCGAAAGGGTGTCCCCCGGTCCGTCAGGCGGCGCGGTTGGCGGCCGCCTCGGCCTTGGCCGCGGCCTGGTCGAGCACCTTCTCCAGGTCCGCGATGGCCGTCTTCTCGTCCACCTTGCGCACCGCGGCGACCTCGCGGGCCAGCCTGTCGAGCGCCGTCTCGTAGAGCTGCCGCTCGGAATAGGACTGTTCCGGCTGCCGCTCGGAGCGATAGAGATCGCGCACCACCTCGGCGACGAACATGATGTCGCCGGAATTGATCTTCGCCTCGTATTCCTGCGCGCGGCGCGACCACATGGTGCGCTTGACCTTCGGCTTGCTCCGCAGGACCTTCAGAACCTCCTCGATCATGTCCTTGCCGGAAAGCTTGCGCATGCCCACCTGTTCGCTCTTGGCGGTGGGAACGCGCAGACGCATCTTCTCCTTCTCGAAGTCGATGACGTAGAGTTCCAGCTTCATGCCGGCGATCTCCTGCTCCTCGATGTCGACGATCTTGCCGACGCCGTGGGCGGGATAGACGATGAACTCGCCGGGCTTGAAGGTCAGCTTCTTCGCGGTTGCTTTCTTTTTAGCCGCCATGATGTTTTCCCTGAACCTGGTTTGACGCCTGTTCACGTCACCTGAAAATCCTGCTGCGGTGAAATCATGCGGACGGCATCATCCGGCCAGACCGGTTGCGTGATGACGCCTCCCGGCTCATGCCTTTTCCGCACATCGGCCGGATCACCCGGTTCGACTACGGGCAAGAGGGGAAGGATCTGCCACTCGCCCCGGCATGGAAGCGGACGTAAAAAACCCGGACTCGCAGCATGCGGTAGAGTCCGGATGTCGCCTCATGATTTCATCATTTTGTCTTCATAGCATATTTTAACGAAAAATTAAAGGCTTGGGAGCGCCGCAAGCGCCCCGCACGCGGGCAAATCCTCCGGCATGGTAAATGCGCCCGTGCCCCCGACCCCGCAATTTTCCCGATTTTGCGGTCTTTGGGGACATATCGTCGCGGCATTGCGGCTTCAGGTCTCCTGATCCAGCTCCAGACGCAATCTGTGCAGAGCCCGCTTGGCCGGCCCCATGCCCGGCCATACGGCCAGCGCCGCCTCGTAGGCGGCCATGGCCTCCCTCGGTCTCTTCAATTCTTCCAGAATTGCACCCTTGGTGAAAAGTGCTTCGAAGTGCCGCGGCTCCAGTTCCAGAACCCGGTCCAGATCCTTCAGGGCGCCTTCCGCGTCTCCCATCATGTAGCGCGTGCCGGCCCGGCGGTTCCAGGCCTCCACGTAGTCCGGCCACCGGCGCACCACGAGATCGAGGATCCGCAGAGCCGTCTCCGCATCGTCGGCCTTCAGGGCCTTTCCGGCCTGCAGCACCAGAAGGTCGGCGGTCGGCGAACCCGACTCCGCCCACAGCTCGCGCACGCTGCGGGCGATGGCCTCCGCCTCCGGCCCATCGCCGGCCAGATGCAGGCGGGCCAGAAGGCCGTCCAGGAGATCGGCCCGGGAAGGCTCCTCCCCTTTCGTCCCGACGGTCCCGCCGCCCTCCTTTCCCTTCATGACGCCAGTCCCGGGAACGGCAGGAACCGCCCCGCCGTCCGCCCCCTCCGCCATGGAAGGCGCGACCGGCGCCGCCGCCGACAGCAAGAGAGCCAGCGCCCCGGCGAGCGCGGCCGCGCCGGAGCCGGGACGGGAAGGACGGAAGAACCTCATGGCTGGTCGCCGCCCCTGTGGAACGGATGGCGGCCACCCGTGCGCTTCTCAGGCAGATACTCCACGGAGGGCACCGCCCTGGTCGGCTGCGGATAGAGGCCCATCAGCTCGTAGATCTCCTGCGGCATGTCGGTGGAGATCTTCAGCCCCAGCTCCTTCGCCTCGTCCGGCAGAATGGGATAGTCGTGCGTCCAGCGCCCCTCGGAGAGGGTCTTTGCGAGACTTTTCGCCTTCCGGGCGTCCATCTGCCCCTCCAGCAGGGTCTGGGCCGTACGCTGCAGTTGCGCCACGGCCTTCTTCGAGACATCGGCGAGGATCAGCGTCTCGTCGTCTATGTCCTTCGGCTCCTTCATCTCCAGGACCTTGAGCACCGACGCCGCGGGCTTCTGCCCGAGCTGCGGGTCGATCGGCCCCAGCACCGCATGCGGGCTCATGACGATCTCGTCCGCGGCCAGGGCCAGCAGCGTACCGCCGCTCATGGCGTAGTGGGGCACGAAGACGGTGGTCTTGGCCGGATGGCTCTTCAGGGCGCGCGCGATCTGCGTGGCCGCCAGCACCAGTCCGCCGGGCGTGTGCAGGATGACGTCGAGCGGCACATTGTCGTCGGTGAGCTGGATGGCGCGGATGACCTCCTCGGAATCCTCGATGTTGATGAAGCGCATCAGGGGAAAACCGAGAAAGCTCATCGTTTCCTGCCGGTGCACGAGGAGAATGACGCGGGACCCGCGCTTCTTCTCGATCTCGGCGATCTTGCGCTGGCGCATGGCCTCCAGCAGCTTCTTCTGCATCACCGGCTGCAGCGCCGAGAGAATGAAGAACAGCCAGAGCAGATCCATTGCCGTCATGGAAGTAACCTCCTGAGAATTCCCGTCATGCGCCGAGCCTACCCCGCCGGACCGCTTCTGTCACGTCTGCCGTCCGGACAGCAGCCCCATGCGCCCTCGTCCGCCTGCAGGGGTCTGTAGCGGCGCCCCTCGCGCCCCCATATGCCGGCGATCAGCCAGCCGATGACGAACCCGCCGACATGGGCCCACCAGGCCACGCCGCCCGCCTCCTGACGCACCGAGAGCGACGCCATGCCCTGCATCAGCTGCGTGAGGAACCAGAAGCCGGCGAAGATGAAGGCGTAGAGCTCGAAGAAGAAGGGATAGAAGAAGACCGGCACCATGACCACCACGCGCGAATGGGGGAAGAGGCGCATGTAGGCGCCCGTCACCCCGGCGATGGCTCCCGACGCGCCGATCGCCGGCAGCGTGGAGGTCGGGTTCATCCAGGCGTGCGCGAAGGACGCGCCAACGCCGCAGGCCAGATAGAACAGCAGGTAGGGGACGCTGCCCATCCGGTCCTCCACCGCCGGCCCGAAGATGTAGAGCGTCCACATGTTGAAGACGAGATGCAGGATTCCGCCATGCAGGAAGGTGTTGGTGAGAAACGGCCACCAGTCCGTGGGATCCAGCCCGCGGGCCAGGGCCCAGTCGGGAACGAAATAGCGCGCCGGCACAAGCCCCCAATGATAGAGGAAGGCCCGCAGTCCGGCCTCGCCGCCCTGCACGTAGTGTCCCGTCTCCCACACGTAGGCCAGCACGTTCAGGGCGATCAGAGCCCACGTGACGAAAGGCGGAAAGCGGACGGCGACGGTCGTCGATATGGGAAACACGGTTCTCGGACCCTCCCTGATTTCCACCCGACCCTACAGTATTTCGCCTTCCCTTTGAACCGCCCGCCGACACCACCCGCCACCGTCTCCGCTGGACGGACCGAAAGCGCGCCACTGGCCTCATTTCCCCCCGTCCGCCGGGGCACGCGGGCCTTCCGGTGATCCCGCGGCGGGTGGTAGACTGGTCGGGACGGCATGCCGGCACCGCCGGTGCCCACGTTGCAAGCGACACGATGGAGACGCCCATGAGCTGGCAGGGAAGGATCCTGCGGATCGATCTGGACCGTGGAACGTGCGAGACGGAACCCCTTCGCGAGGATTGGCGCGACGCCTATATCGGCCAGCGCGGCCTGGCGACGAAATACCTGTGGGAGGCCGGAGCGGCGCGCATGGACCCTCTGGCGCCGGAGATGCCGCTGATCTTCGCCACGGGGCCGCTGACCGGAACCTCGGCGGCCACCGGCGGGCGTTATTCGGTCGTCACGAAGGGGGCGCTGACCGGAGCCGTGGCCTGTTCCAACTCCGGCGGCCATTTCGGGGCCGCGTTGAAATTCGCCGGCTGGGACATGATCATCGTCACCGGCCGCGCCGAGCGCCCCGTCTACCTGTGGATCGACGACGGCGAGGCGGAGCTGCTCCCGGCGGAGGATTTCATCTGGGGCGAGAGCTTCTGGGATGCCGAAAGCGCCCTCAAGGACCGCCACGGCCGCGACATCCGCGTCGCCGGCATCGGCCGTGCCGGCGAGGCGCTGGTGCGCTTCGCCTGCATCATGAACGACCGCGACCGCGCCGCCGGGCGTTCCGGCGTCGGCGCGGTCATGGGCGCCAAGCGGCTGAAGGCCGTCGCCGTGCGCGGCACCGGCGGCGTGAAGGTGCACGACCCGGCCCGTTTCGCCGAGGTGGTCATGGAGGGACACGCCATGCTCGCCGCCTCGCCGGGCCGGCAGAGCCTGACCACCTATGGCACGAACGCCATGATGAGCAAGACGGGCTCCTTCGGCTCCCTGCCCACCCGCAACTGTCTCGACACCACCTTCGAGCACTACGAGGACATCTCCGCCGAGGCCATGCGCCGCAGTCCCGGCCCCGGCCGGCAGCCGAACCTGATCACCAACAAGGCCTGCTTCGCCTGCACGATCGGCTGCGGCCGCGTCGCGAAGATCCAGCCGGACCACTTCACCGCGGAGAAGGGCGAACGCTACCGCCTGCCGCAGGGCGGACTGGAATACGAATCCGCCTACGCCCTGGGGGCCATGGTCGGCGTCGGCGATCTGGACGCCGCCACCTTCGCCAACATGGTCTGCAACGAGGACGGCATGGATCCCATCTCCTTCGGCGCCACCCTGTCAGCCGCCATGGAGATGTTCGAGAAGGGAATCATCGGGCCGGAGATCACCGACGGAATCGAGCTTTCCTTCGGCAATGCCGAGGCGCTGGCCGAGATGGCCCTGAAGACGGCCGTCGCGGAAGGGTTCGGGGCCGATCTGGCTCTCGGCGCGCGGCGTCTTTGCGAGAAGTACGGCCATCCGGAGCTGGCCATGACCGTCAAGGGACAGGAGTTTCCCGGCTACGATCCGCGCGCCATGCAGGGCATGGGGCTGGCCTACGCCACCAGCCCGCGCGGCGCCTGCCACATGCGCGCCGATCCCTACCAGAGCGACTTCTCCACCGCCGATCCGTCCGTCAAGGCGCCCATCGTCAAGCGCACCCAGGACGAGGAGGCGGCCCTCGATTCGCTCGGAATCTGCGCCTTCACCACCTCCGCGTGGGATCACGACTACATGGCCCGCCTGCTGGACGCCGCCTGCGGCGGCTGGACGCTGGAGAGAATGCTGGAGGCGGGAGAGAGGATCTGGACGCTGGAGCGTCTCTTCAATCTGGAGGCCGGGTTCACCGCGGCGGACGACACCCTGCCGCGCAGGATGTTCGACATGCCCGCGCCATCCGGCACCTTCGCCGGCGAGGTCAACCATCTGGACGCCATGCTGCCCGAATACTACGCCCTGCGCGGCTGGACGGAGGACGGCAGGCCCACGGAGGAGCTGCTGGCCCGCCTCGGCATGGGCGGCGGAGGCGGTGACGCGGGATGACGGGGGCCGTCGGCCGCGCGCTCGCGCGGGCCGTCCGTGGCGGACGGCTGGACGAGGACGACGCGCAGAAACGGGTCGCCGAACGCATGGACGACCTGGCCCGCCGCCTGAAGGGCTACACGCCGGCCGGCGACCGCGGCCTGCTCTCGCGCCTCTTCCGTCGCGGCGAGAAGACGCCCGCCCCGCGCGGTCTCTACGTCTGGGGACGGGTGGGGCGCGGCAAGACCATGCTCATGGACCTGTTCTTCGAGGCCGCGCCCGTGCCCGGGAAACGCAAGCGCAGGGTGCACTTCCTCTCCTTCATGCAGGACGTGCACAAGCGCATCCACGACATCCGCGCCAAGCAGGCGGACGGTCGCATCTGGGAGGACGCCGATCCGCTGGAGGAAGTGGCGAAGATCATCTTCCGCGACGCCTGGCTCCTGTGCTTCGACGAATTCCAGGTGACCGACATCACCGACGCCATGATCCTCTCGCGGCTGTTCGGACACCTCTTCGATCTGGGGATCGTCATGGTGGCCACCTCCAACACGCCGCCGGACGAACTCTACGCGGACGGCCTGAACCGCCAGCTGTTCCTGCCCTTCATCACCCTGCTGTGCGCCCGCACCGAGGTGCTCTCGCTGGACGGAGGCACGGACTACCGCCTGTGCGGCACCGCCGGAGACGAAGTCTGGACATCGCCGCTCGGGCCTGCGGCGGACGAGGCGATGGAACGCATGTGGCTCTCGGCCACCGGCGAACCGTCCCCGCAGCCCCACCCCCTCGATCTGGGCGGGCGCGTGCTGATGGTGCCTCGGGCCGCGGGCAGGGTCGCACGGTTCGCATTCCCGGATCTGTGCGAGAAACCTCTCGGCGCGGCCGACTATCTGGCCATCGCGGAGCGCTTCGACATCGTATTCATCGACCGCATCCCCATCATCGCCCCGGAGCAGCGCAACGAACTGATCCGGTTCGTCACCCTCGTGGACGCCCTGTACGAGAAACGGGTGCGGCTGGTGGCCTCGGCCGCCGGCGAACCGGGCGAGATCTATCCGGAAGGTCCGTTGCGCAGAACATTCCTGCGCACCGTCTCGCGCCTCGAGGAGATGCGGCGCACCGGGTGGCCCCCCGCACCCGATGCCGGCGCCGCCCCGGCCACTTCCGGACCGGCTCTCAGCGCACGCAGGTGATGCGCCGGAAACCGTCGCAGAAACTGCCCGTGCAGACGCGCCCGGAACCGATCACCCGCGTGGGCTCCCAGCGTCCCACGTCCACGGCCTTGCGGAAGGAGATCGCGCGTCTGTAGCCGCGGGTGCGGCAGAAGGCGTTGGCGGCCGGAGCGCCGCACTGACGGGCCCAGTAGCGGCACCAGTCGAGGCGCAGGCCACCGATGCGCGGCGCGAGGAAGGTGCGTGTCCGGGGCATGACGGGGCCGCGGCACTGCCGCAGCAGGCGCCGGCGGACACGGGTCTCGCGGCGCGCCTTCCAGCGCGGCTGGGAAAGACACCATGCGAAGTGCGCCCCCCAGTTGCGGTGCCAGCGCGGACCGTAGTATCCGCAACCCAGAATGCGATTGCGGGACTGCTGCGCCACCGCACGGTCGGCATAGATCGTGCAGAACCCGGGATTGGCCGCAATTGCATCTTTCGCGTCAGGGATCGAGAAAGCAATTGCCGTCAAGAGAGTGACGGCAGCAAGAACAAGTGGTCGCCTGTTCATGGCCGGATACCTCCGTTCCATCCGTTCCGCCCCTCTCGGGGTTACGTGTAGAAAGATCCACCTGAACGTGTGCTGAACGGCTGGCATCATTCCTGCATCCCGCATTCCGGAGGAACGTGCGACGCGGGCCTGCAGGCCCAAAGCGGGACAGCCACGCGAACATTCCTTCCTGATCGGGAGCATGAGGAACATCCGCGACGACAAGGACATAAGGGACGCAAGGCGGCAGGTCCGCGACGAACTGGATGCGGCCCGCCGCCTCGAGGCGGAACACCACGAGGCCATGCTGGCGGTGCGTGACGCGGCCATGCTGCGGCTGTTCTCGCTGAAGCAGGAGATCCTGCCCTACGTGGAGGCCATGCCCGAGGCGGAGGGCTTCATCGACATAGCCCTCGTGCCCGGCCATCCGCCGCGGCTGTGGATCGACCTCTCCTCCCACGTGGTCATCGCCGACGACGGTCGCAGCTGGCGGCTGGTGCAGGACACGGTGGACGATCGGGAGGTGCTCTTCGAGACCGACAGGCTGGAGGACATGGTGGCCTTCCTGCGCAAGTTCATAGCCCATCGCGTCGTCCGCCGGCATCGTCTGCTCGCCACGTGCCATCCGCCCGGGGACGGGACGGAAGAAGCCGCCGGAAGACAGGCGGAGGCTCCGGGCCTCTCCCTCCTGCTCCTCGTCTGGGCGGCGGGCGTCCTGACCGGGGCGGCCGGCCTCGTCGCCTGGCTCGTGCTCACCGGCCGCCTCTGAGCCGGGACAGAAAGTCGCACGCTCCGGAACACCCCCGGAAACCCCATCGTTACAAATTGAAACACAGTTTGATTTCGGCGCGTTCGCCCGAAATGGTATCTCTTTTCCCGGAAAAGGGTGCACGATGCGGCCTTGGAACCCTCTGGTTGCGAACGCTTCCGGCCGCGGCATTTTCAAGAACACCCGGGACAACGACAAAAAACCAACAAGACGGATGACCACTGGAATGCACATGGTGTCTCGCCCCGACGGAACCCCCGCCGCCGATGGTGGAAACGGCAATGACGTTCTCCATCCCCTGCCCGTCCACGTCGAGGGGCAGCCCCGACGGGCCGGCGGCTTCTCCACCCTGGGCGAGGGACTGGACTTCGCGGCGCGGGGCGGAACCGGTTTCAACTTCCATTCCCCGCGCGGCCGGCTCGAGCACGTGCTCGGCTATGCCGAGCTGCGCGAGCGGGCGCTGGTCACCGCCGGACGTCTGGCCGCCGCCGGCATCGCCCGGGGCGACCGCGTGGCCATCGTCGCGGAGACCGGGCCCGACTTCATGACGGCCTTCTTCGCATGCCAGTACGCGGGCATCATCCCCTGTCCCATGCCCTATCCCATGCAGATCGGCGGCCGGGACGCCTACGTCGCCCGCATCGCCGCGATGATGCGCGCCGCCGACGTCCGCGCCGCGCTGGGTCCCTCGGACCTGTCCGGCCATCTCGCCGACGCCGCGCGCACCGCCGGCGTGCCCGTCGTGCTCACCCACGACGATCTGCGGAGCCTGCCGGAGAAGGAGGGTGCCATCGCCCCCTTCGGCCCCGACGAGGTCGCCTACATCCAATATTCCTCCGGCTCGACCTCGGACCCGAAGGGCGTCCTGATCTCGCAGCGGGCCATCTGCGCCAACACCCGCGGCATCCTCGAACACGGCATGCGCATGCGCATCGACGACCGGGCCTTCTCCTGGCTGCCGCTCTATCACGACATGGGCCTGGTGGGCTTCTGCCTCTCTCCCATGATGGGGCAGGTGACCGTGGACTATCTGGCCACGCCATCCTTCGCCCGCCGCCCGGTCCTCTGGCTGACCCTGATGTCGCGGAATCGCAACACCGTCTGCTACGCGCCGAGCTTCGGCTACGATCTGGCCGCCCGCCGCGTGAACGGCAAGGCGAAGGAGCTGGATCTCTCCGCCTGGCGCATCGCCGGCATCGGCGGCGACATGGTGCGTCCGGAGATCCTCCGGGCCTTCGCCGAGGCGCTCGCTCCCGCCGGGTTCGACCCGAAGGCCTTCCTGCCCAGCTACGGCATGGCGGAGATGTCGCTGGCCATCAGCTTCGCCGAACTCGACGCGCCGATGAAGGTGGACCGTGTGGACCGCGCCCAGTACAAGCTGGCCGGACGCGCCGTGCCCTCCGACAACCCGGATCCGCAGAGGACCCGCGTCTTCGTCTCCTGCGGCCGCCCCCTGCCCGGCCACGAACTGAAGGTCGTGGACCGCGAAGGACGGGAGCTCGGCGAGCGAGAAATCGGCCACATCTGGGTGAAGGGTCCGTCCATGATGGACGGCTACTACCGCAATCCGGAAGCCACCGCCGAGGTCATACGCGAGGACGGTTTCATGGACACCGGCGACATGGGGTACATGCTGGACGGGGAGATCGTCATCACCGGCCGGGCCAAGGACCTGATCCTCTACCACGGGCGGAACATCTGGCCTCAGGACATCGAATGGGCCGCCGAGCAGGTCGAGCCCCTGCGTTCCGGCGACGTGGCGGCCTTCGCCCTCGAAGGGGCCGGCGGCCACGAGAAGGTGGTCGTGCTCGCGCAATGCCGACTGAAGGATCCGGAGGAGATGGAGGAGCTGCGCACCCGCATTTCCGCCGCCGTGCACCGCGCCGTCGGCGTGGAGTGCGACATCGTTCTGGTGCCGCCGAAGAGCCTGCCCTTCACGTCCTCCGGCAAGCTCTCCCGCTCCAAGGCCCGCGCCATGTTCCTCGCCGGAGAGATCCTTCCCCTGCCGACGCCCGGCAAGGACGGGGCGGATCTGCCGGCCGCCGTCAACGCCTGACCGTTCCGGGACATGACGGACGGAGCATCCGGTTCACGCACCCTGGCACTGACGGGAGCCACCGGCTTCGTGGGTTCCCATGTCCTGAACGCCGCCCTCGACGCGGGCTGGCGCGTGCGGGCTCTGGCGCGCGATCCCTCGCGCCTTCCGGACCATCCGCTGCTGGAGCCTCTGCGGGGAAGTCTCGAGGACGACGACGCGCTCGCCCGTCTCGTGACCGGAGCCGATACGGTGCTGCACGTGGCCGGACTGGTCGCGGCCGCGCGCGAGGCGGATTTCCACCGCATCAACGCCGAGGCGGCGGGGCGGCTGGCGGAGACGGCGGCCCGGGCCGGCATACGGCGTTTCGTGCATGTCTCCTCCCTGGCCGCACGGGAGCCGCATCTCTCCCCGTACGCCGCTTCCAAGCGCGCATCGGAAGCCGCCGTGACCGGGGCCGCGGGAGCCCGCATGTCCGTCGCCGTTTTGCGGCCACCTGCCGTCTACGGCCCCGGAGACCGCGCCACGCTCGGTCTCTTCGACCAGTTGACCCGTCCCGTGACCCTGCTTCCGGGCCGCCGGGACATGCGCGTCTCCCTCATCCACGTGCGGGACCTCGCCTCCGCCCTGCTGCATCTGGCCGCGTCGGAGGACATCGACGGGGAGGTGCTGGAAATGGACGACGGAACCCCGCAAGGCTACACGTGGGAGGACATGGCGCGCATCGCCGGCGACGTGCTCCGGCGTCCGGTGCGGATGGTCCTGCTGCCGCGCACGCTCGTCCGTCTCGCGGGGTTCGGCGCCGATCTGGTCTCGACCCTGACGGGACGCGCCTTCATGCTTTCCGCCGCCAAGGCGCGGGAGCTCTACCACCCGGACTGGGTGGCCCGTCCACCCACGCTCGCCGAAAGGACGGACTGGACACCGCGCATCAGATTTGCTGAAGGTTTCCGGGAAACGCTGCATTGGTACTGCGAACGGGGCTGGCTGCCCCGCGAGCGCCTGCCGGAGAATCGCACATGAGCAGAAGCAGGGAAGAGATCTACGGAAGGCTCGTCGAGCTTCTCGCCCCCTTCAATCCCGAGGGCAAGGAGCTGCGTCCCGACACCGAGATCGCCGCCGAACTGAACATCGACTCGGTCGGAGTGATGGACTTCATCATGGAGGTCGAGGACGAGTTCGACATCGACATTCCGCTGAACGTCCTCTCCGAAACCCACACCATGGATGATCTCGTGCGCGTCGTCGCCGAGCGCATCTCCTGACAGGGACACGCCGCCCATGATCGACCTTCTCGAAAAGCACCGCCCGGTGATGGAACGCCACGAAATGGCCGTGCGGCTCGGCGCGGACGCCGTGGGACTGGTCAACGACCGCATTCTTTCGCCCACCCGCGCCATCATCGGCGGCCGCGAGGTCATTCTCGCCGGCACCAACAACTACATGGGAATCACCTTCGAGAAGGACTGCATCGAAGCCGGCTGCCGCGCCCTGCGCGAATACGGCACCGGCACGACGGGCTCGCGCATCGCCAATGGCACATACGCCATGCACCGCGAGCTCGAGGAGAAGCTCGCCCGCTTCCTGAACCGCAGGCACTGCATCGTCTTCTCCACGGGCTATCAGGCCAATCTGGGCATGATCTCCGGCCTGGCCGGACCGAAGGACACAGTCTTCCTCGATGCCGATTCCCATGCCTCGATCTACGACGGTTGCACGCTCTCCGGAGCCCGTCTGCAACGCTTCCGCCACAACGACCCGGACAGCCTGGCCAAGCGTCTGGCCCGGCACGATCCGGAGGAGGGCGGCCGCCTCGTGGTGCTGGAAGGCATCTACTCCATGTTCGGCGATCGCGCGCCGCTGAAGGAATTCATAGAGGTAAAGCGCGAATACGGCTTCCAGCTCCTGCTGGACGAGGCCCACTCCTTCGGCGTACTCGGCGAGAACGGACGGGGACTGGCGGAGGAAGCCGGTTTGGAGGACGAGGTGGATTTCGTCGTCGGCACGTTCTCGAAGTCCATCGGCGCGATCGGCGGCTTCGGAGCCGGCGATCACCCGCTGTTCGAGGCCATCCGCTGGGCCACCAAGCCCTACATGTTCACCGCCTCGCCCTCACCGGCCTCCGTGGCCACTTCGATCTGCGCCGTGGAGAAGCTGGCCGCCGAGCCCTGGCGTCGCGAGCGCCTCATGGAGAACTCGCGCCGCCTGCACGAGGGCTTCCGCAACCTCGGTCTCGAACTGGCCTGCCCCGAGGTCTCTCCCGTGATCGCCGTGAAGTGCCAGGATGAAATCTCCACCGTGCGCATGTGGAA
>CAYSHK010000003.1:0-1616 GCA_964430935.1 uncultured Rhizobiaceae bacterium | reverse complement strand
GGAACCGATCCATGACCCGTCCCAGCAATCTTGCCCAGCGCGACATCGAAACCGTCATCCATCCCTATACGAATCTCGCCGCCTTCCGCGAGACGGGCCCGCTGGTCATAGAGCGCGGCAAGGGCGTCTTCGTCTACGATTCGGAGGGGCGGGAGTACATGGAGGGGCTGTCCGGGCTGTGGTGCGCCTCCCTCGGCTATGGCAACGAGGAGCTCGTCGAGGCGGCGCGGGAACAGATGGAGCGCCTGTCCTTCTCGCACCTGTTCGGCGGCAAGAGCCACGACCTGGCCATCGAGCTTTCGGAGAAGCTCAAGGAGATCGCACCCTGCGAGGCGTCCAAGGTGCTTTTCTGCTCCGGCGGCTCGGAAGCCAACGACATGCAGGTGAAGCTGACCTGGTACTACAACAACGCCCGCGGCAGGCCGGAGAAGAAGAAGGTCATCTCGCGCCTGAAGGCCTATCACGGCGTCACGGTGGCGTCCGGCTCCCTGACCGGCCTCCCCATCGTCCATCAGGATTTCGACCTGCCCATCGGCAATGTCGTCCACGCCCCGTGCCCCCATTACTACCGCTACGCGGAGGAGGGGGAGACGGAGGAGGAGTTCGTCGCCCGCATGGCGCGCGAGCTGGACGAGCTGATCCAGCGGGAGGGGCCGGAGACGGTGGCCGCCTTCATCGCGGAGCCCGTCATGGGCGCCGGCGGCGTGCTCATTCCGCCGGAGGGCTACTTCCCGGCGGTCACGGAGGTGCTGGAGAAATACGACGTGCGCCTGATCTCCGACGAGGTGATCTGCGGATTCGGACGCACGGGAGAGATGTTCGGAGCGGAAAGACTGGGCTTTTCGCCGACGTCCATCTCGGTGGCCAAGGCCATCACGTCCGCCTACTTTCCGCTCGGTGCCATCACCATCGAGGAGGATCTCTACCGCGCCATGCTCGATGAATCGCGCAAGATAGGCACATTCGGGCATGGCTACACCTACACCGGACACCCCGTCGGCTGCGCGGTGGCCCTGAAGACGCTGGAAATCTACGAACGGGACGGCATCGTGGATGAGGTGCGGCGGAAGAGCCGTCTGTTCGAGGACCGTTTCGCCGGCCTCGCCGACCATCCCCTGGTGGGCGAGGCGCGCGCCGTGGGCATGATCGGCGCCGTCGAGCTGGTGGCCGACAAGGCGACCCGCCGCCCCTTCGATCCCGTCGGCAGGGTCGGAGCGAAGACGGTGGAGTTCGCCCAGTCGCACGGCCTGCTGTGCCGCATGCTGGGCGACGCGGTCGCCCTATGCCCTCCGCTGATCATGACGGAGGCGGAGATCGGCGAGATGTTCGACCGTCTCGCCCGCACCCTGGACGATGCCGAGGCCTGGGTGGAGAGGGAAGGGCTGCGGACGGTCGGCTCCGGATCCTGACGGAGGGTGGCGATCCTTGTTGCCGCGCCGCCGCAGCCGGCGGAAAGAGATGGGGCCCGGCCTCCCTGAAGAGGCCGGGCCCTCGCTTGCCTGAAGCAACCGGGGGCGATGTGCTCAGGCAAGATCCTCGACGAGCGACTTGCGTACGTTCTCCGGAACCTCGGTCTCGTGCGTGTACTCCGGATGCTCGATCCCCGCCCGGATCGG
>CAYSHK010000002.1:0-5239 GCA_964430935.1 uncultured Rhizobiaceae bacterium | reverse complement strand
CGCGTTCACGTATCTGGCCCTCGAGAAGCTCCGTCCCATCAATTCCGTGGTGATGATGCCCTATTCCTCGCGGCTGCGTTTGCTGGCGGCGTGGTTCCAGCAGCTTTGGGCGGAAAGCCTGGGCAAGAACGGCCAGGGCTCCCAGCCGGTGACGGCCATCGGACCGGTGGACCAGCATTCACAGCTTCAGCTCTATCTCGACGGTCCGGACGACAAGCTCTACACCATCATCATGCTGAACACCCGGGGGCGGGGATTGCGCATTCCGAAGGGCTACGCCCATCTGCCCAAGCTGGAGCTGCTGGCCGGGCGCACCATCGGCGACATGACGGACTGCCAGCAGCGTGCCACGGCCGAGACCCTGGCCTCGCGCGGCCGTCCGGTGCGCACCTTCTTCCTGGACAAGGTGGATGAACGCACGCTCGGGGCGCTGTTCATGCATTTCATGCTGGAGACCATTCTCGTCGGCTACATGAAGGGCATCAACCCGTTCGACCAGCCGGCCGTGGAGCTGTCCAAGAACCTGACCCGGAAGTACATGGGCGAGATCCCGCCGCAGTGAGCGCCGCGGCGGAAGGCCGGCCCGCGCCATCGACCGGCCGGTTCCCGCGCGGTTGCCGGAATCAGTCCTCGAAGGGATCCTTCACGAGGATGGTGTCGTCGCGCTCCGGGGAGGTGGAGAGGATGGCGATCGGACAGCCGATCAGCTCCTCTATGTGGCGCACGTATTTCACGGCCTGTGCCGGCAGGTCGTTCCACGAGCGGGCACCGTAGGTGCTTTCCTTCCAGCCCGGAAGGGTCTCGTACACCGGCTTCACGCGGGCCTGGGCCCCCTGCCCGGCGGGCAGGCGGTCGATGCGCTCGCCGTCCAGCTCGTAGGCCACGCAGACCTTCAGTTCGTCCAGTCCGTCCAGCACGTCCAGCTTGGTCAGGGCGATGCCGTCCATGCCGGAGACTTTGGCCGCCTGATGCACCAGGACGGCATCGAACCATCCGCAGCGGCGGGCCCGGCCGGTCACGGTACCGAATTCGCGCCCGCGTTCGCCGATGCGCCGGCCGATCTCGTCGTGCAGTTCGGTGGGGAAGGGGCCGGCGCCGACGCGCGTAGTGTAGGCCTTGGCGATGCCCAGCACGTATTCCAGAGTCGAGGGACCGACGCCGGAGCCCGTGGCGGCCTGCGAGGCGATGGTGTTGGAACTGGTGACGAACGGGTAGGTGCCGTGGTCGATGTCGAGGAAGGTGCCCTGCGCGCCTTCGAACAGGATGCGCTTTCCGGCCCGTTTCTGGGCGTCCAGCAGGGCCCACGTGCTGTCCATGAAGGGCAGGATGACGGGTGCGATCTCCATCAGGCGCTCGAACAGTTCCCGTCCGTCGACCTCTTCGACCCCCAGACCGCGCCGCAGCGGATTGTGATGGGCCAGCAGGCGCTCGATCTTCGCCGGCAGCGTTTCCGGATTGGACAGATCGTAGACGCGGATGGCGCGCCGGCCCACCTTGTCCTCGTAGGCCGGGCCGATGCCGCGCCCCGTGGTGCCGATCTTGCCCTTTCCGGCGGCCGCCTCGCGGATGCCGTCCAGTTCCCTGTGCAGGGGCAGGATGAGGGTCGCGTTCTCGGCGATGCGCAGGTTGTCCCGGGAGACCGTGACGCCCTGTCCGCGGATGCTCTCGATCTCCTCGGCCAGGGACCACGGATCGATGACCACGCCGTTGCCGATCACGGCCAGCTTGCCCGGACGCACGATGCCGGAGGGCAGCAGCGACAGCTTGTAGGTGGTTCCGTCGATGACGAGGGTGTGGCCGGCATTGGCGCCGCCCTGGAAGCGCACCACGACGTCGGCGCGCTCGGAAAGCCAGTCCACGATCTTGCCCTTGCCCTCGTCGCCCCACTGGGCACCTGTCACCACGACGTTGGTCATGTCGTTCGGTCCTTTCGCATTGACTCCCCTCATGTCCGCAAGCCGGCCGCGGACATGCGAACGGCCCCGGGGAGCCCGGGGCCGTTGCCGATTGTTACACCATGCGGGTTCAGAATGCCAGAGCCGAGGCCCACTTGACCTGCGGCAATGCGCGCACGCGCTCCAGCACCCGCTCGGGCAGCGGTTCGTCCACGTCGATGAGCAGCACCGCCTCGCCGCCCGGTTCCGACCGGCCCAGGTTCATGGAGGCGATGTTCACGTTCTCCTCGCCGAGGATCGCGCCCAGCGCACCGATGAAGCCGGGCTTGTCGTCGTTGATGACGTAGAGCATGTGCGGCCCGAACTCCGCCTCCATGTTGATGTCCTTCACCTGGATGACGCGCGGCTTGCCGTCGGCGAAGACGGTGCCGGCCACGGAGCGCTTCTGCCGCTCGGTGTGGACGACCAGACGGATGTAGCCCTCGTAGACGCCGCGCGGGGTCTGGCGCACCTCGTTGATGGTCATGCCGCGCTCCTTGGCCACCACCGGGGCGGAGACCATGTTCACCTCGCCCAGCATGGGTTTCAGCAGACCGGCGAGCAGGGCGGAGGTCAGGGCGCGGGTGTTCATCTCGCCCACCGTGCCGCCGTACTCGATGGTGACGTCCTCGATGGCGGTGGTGGTGATCTGTCCGGCGAAGGATCCCAGCTTCTCCGCCAGTTCGATGTAGGGCTTCAGACGCGGAGCCTCCTCCGCGGAGATGGACGGCATGTTCAGCGCGTTGGTGACGGCGCCGGTGAGCAGATAGTCGGCGATCTGCTCGGCGATCTGCACGGCGACGTTCTCCTGCGCCTCGGTCGTGGAGGCGCCCAGATGGGGGGTGCAGATCACGTTGTCCAGATCGAAGAGGGGATTCTCCTTCGCCGGCTCCACTTCGTAGACGTCCAGCGCGGCGCCCGCGATGTGACCGGACTTCAGAGCCTCCAGCAGGTCCTTCTCCACGACCAGGCCGCCGCGGGCGCAGTTGATGACGCGGGCGCCCTTCTTCATCTTCGCCAGGGCGTCGGCGTCGATGATGCCGCGCGTCTTGTCGGTCAGCGGCGTGTGCAGGGAGAGGAAGTCGGCGCGGGCCAGCAGTTCGTCCAGATCCACCTTCTCGACGCCGATCTCCTGCGCGCGCTCCGGCGACAGGTAGGGATCGAAGGCGATGACCTTCATGCGCAGGCCCTGGGCGCGCTCGGCGACGATGGAGCCGATGTTGCCGCAGCCGATCAGGCCGAGGGTCTTGTTGAAGACCTCCACGCCCATGAACTTCGACTTCTCCCATCTGCCGGCCTTCGTGGATTCGTTGGCCTGCGGCAGGTTGCGGGCCAGCGCCAGCATCATGGCGATGGTGTGCTCGGCGGTGGTGACCGCGTTGCCCAGGGGGGTGTTCATGACGATGATGCCCTTGGCCGAGGCCTTCTGGACGTCGATGTTGTCGACGCCGATGCCGGCGCGGCCGATCACCTTCAGGTTCTTCGCCGCCTCGAGCACCTTCTCCGTGACCTTGGTGGCGGAGCGCACCGCCAGTCCGTCATAGTCGCCGATGCGGGCGATCAGGGCCTCCTTGTCCTTGCCGAGCTCGGGCTCGTAGTCCACGTCGAGGCCGCGATCCTTGAAGATCTGGACGGCGGTGGGGGACAGCTTGTCGGAAATGAGAACGCGCGGAGCCATGGGACTCTCTCCTTGGATTGAATGTGTCGGAATTGTTCGGTTGTCCGGAAACCGTTGCGGATGCCGCCGCGGCGGAAAGGGGGCGGACGCGGACGTCCGCCCGCGCCCTCAGCCGCCGGTCACCTCGGCGCGGGCCCTGGCGTAGGCCCAGTCCAGCCAGGGCAGCAGGTCCATCACGTCCTGCGTTTCGACGGTGGAGCCGCACCAGATGCGCAGGCCGGGAGGCGCGTCGCGATAGGCGCCGATGTCGTAGGCCGCGCCTTCCTCCTCCAGCAGCTGGACCATGCGCTTCGGAATTTCCGCCGCCTGCTCCCCGCTCAGTCCGGCGACCGCCCGCTCGGAGAGTTTCAGGCACACGGAGGTGTTGGAGCGGGTTTCCGGATCCGCGGCCAGGTTCTCGATCCAGTCCCTGCTTTCGATCCATTCGTTGAGGGCGGCGGCATTCATGCAGGCACGGGCCTGCAGGGCGGTCAGGCCGCCGATCTCCTTCGCCCACTCCAGCGCCCGGATGTAGTCCTCCACGCAGAGCATGGAGGGGGTGTTGATGGTCGCCCCCTTGAAGATGCCGGCGATCAGCTTGCCGTTCTTGGTCATGCGGAAGATCTTGGGCAGCGGCCAGGGCGGCGTGTAGCTCTCCAGCCGTTCCACGGCACGGGGCGAGAGGATGATCACGCCGTGCTGCGCCTCGCCGCCCATCACCTTCTGCCAGGAGAAGGTGGTGACGTCGAGCTTGTCGAAATCCAGTTCCTGCGCGAAGGCGGCGGAGGTGGCGTCGCAGATGGTCAGGCCCTCGCGGTCGGCGGCGATCCATTCGCCGTCGGGCACCTTCACGCCGGAGGTGGTGCCGTTCCAGGTGAACACCACGTCGCGGGAGAAATCGACTTCCGAAAGATCCGGCAGTTCGCCGTAGGGGGCCTCGAGAACACGCACATCCTCGAGCTTCAGCTGTTTCACCACGTCGGTGGCCCAGCCCTTCCCGAAGCTTTCCCAAGCGAGGACGTCCACGCCGCGGGCGCCCAGAAGGGACCACAGTGCCATCTCCACGGCGCCGGTGTCGGAGGCCGGCACGATGCCGATCAGGTAGTCCTCCGGGACTTCCAGGATCTCGCGGGTGAGGTCGATTGCGTATTTCAGACGCGCCTTGCCCTCCGTGGAGCGGTGGGAGCGTCCGAGCAGCGCGTTTTCGAGGAGGGAGGGAGTCCAGCCCGGAATCTTCGTGCAGGGGCCGGAGGAGAAACGCGGATTGGCCGGCCGCGCAGCCGGTTTCTCGATACCAGTCATATGTAGCATCCTTCCAGATGTTCGCCCCTCGTTGGGGAGGGGTGGCCCACCGACGGGAATATGTGAGCGGCCGCTTGCCGTCAAGGAATTTCTGGAGGACCGCGGCCAATGGTGAACGGTGTTGCAGGATGTTACGGGGCGTGATCGCGCGCCGCCGCCCTTCGTTCTTCCGTCGGCTTCAGCGGTTCCGGGTGGCGCGTAGCAGGGCGCGGTAGCGGCGGATCTCCGGCAGCCGTTCGAGCCCGCGGGCGATCCGTCCGGCCAGATGCCAGCACAGCAGCGCCACCGCCATGCCGGCGATGCCGTCCACAGCGTAGTGCCAGGCGAGCAGGATCGATCCGGCGAA
>CAYSHK010000001.1:0-5444 GCA_964430935.1 uncultured Rhizobiaceae bacterium | reverse complement strand
GATCCGCACTCGTCGATCTTCGCGCTCGACCAGACCAAGGTGATGGACGGCCGCCTGGTGCGCATCCTCTCCTGGTACGACAACGAGTGGGGCTTCTCCAACCGCATGAACGATACCGCCGTCGCCATGGGCAAGGTGATGTCATGAGCAGCATCGAAGGTGTGAAATCCATCGCGGACGCGGACGTGAAGGACAAGACCGTCCTCGTCCGCGCCGACCTGAACGTTCCGATGGAGGACGGCCGGGTGACGGATGCCACCCGCATCGAGCGCTTCGCTCCCACGGTCACGGACCTGGTGGAGCGCGGGGCGAAGGTGGTGATCCTCTCCCACTTCGGCCGTCCGAAGGGACAGCGCGACAAGAAGTTCTCGCTGGCGCCGGTGGCCGAGGCCCTGGGCGGGGTTCTGGGCCGGGAGGTGAAGTTCGCCTCCGACTGCGTCGGCGAGGTGGCGGAGAAGGCCGTCTGGGCGCTGAAGCCCGGCGAGGTCCTCATGCTGGAGAATCTCCGTTTCCATGCCGGCGAGACGGAGAACGACGAGAACTTCGCCCGCAGGCTCTCCGTCCTCGGCGACATCTACGTGAACGATGCCTTCTCGGTGTCGCATCGCGCCCATGCCTCCACATACGGCATCACGAAGTTCCTGCCTTCCTACGCGGGACTGTCGCTGATGAAGGAGTTGGAGGCGCTCTCCGCGGCGCTGGACGATCCGGAGCGGCCCACCGCCGCGCTGGTGGGCGGCGCCAAGGTGTCCACGAAGATCCCGGTGCTGGAGAATCTGCTGCCGCGCATGGACCAGATCATCGTCGGCGGCGGCATGGCCAACACCTTCCTGCTGGCGCTGGGTCACGACGTGGGCAATTCGCTCGCGGAGCCGGACTTCGTGGATACCGCGAAGGCCATTCTGGAGAAGGCGAAGGAGAACGACTGCGAGATCGTCCTGCCGTCCGACGCCACCTGCGCGAAGGAGTTCAAGGCGGGCGCGGAGGCCGAGACCTGCACGCTGGACGGCGTGCCCTCGGACTCCATGATCCTCGACATCGGACCGCAGTCCATCGCCGATCTGAAGCTGCGTCTCCAGGATCTCAGGACGCTGCTGTGGAACGGTCCGCTGGGCGCCTTCGAGGTGCCGCCGTTCGACACCGGCACGGTGGAGATCGCGCGCGCGGCCGCCGCGCTGACCAAGGCCGGCAAGCTGACCACCGTCGCCGGCGGCGGCGACACCGTGGCGGCTCTGAACGCGGCCGGCGTCACGGACGACTTCACCTACGTCTCCACCGCCGGCGGCGCCTTCCTGGAATGGCTGGAGGGCAAGGAGCTTCCGGGCGTGAAGGCCCTGCGCGAGAGCGACTGCTAGGACACGATTCTGCCGCCCTCCGGATCGGTTCCGGAGGGCGGAACGGCTTCATGACCGGGACTTTTCCGGCCCGCGCCGACGGGCCACAAGTACCGGCGGGACATTTTCAGGAGGAGAACTCATGGCACTGGTTACGCTTCGGCAGCTGCTCGATCATGCAGCCGAGAACGACTACGGCCTTCCGGCCTTCAACATCAACAACATGGAGCAGGGTCTGGCGATCATGGAGGCGGCGAAGGAGTGCGATTCGCCGGTCATCCTGCAGGCCTCCCGCGGCGCGCGCGCCTATGCCGGCGACACCATGCTGCGCCACATGATCCAGGCTCTGGTGGAGATGTATCCCGACATTCCGATCGTGATGCATCAGGACCACGGCAACAGCGTCAAGACCTGCCTTTCGGCCATCCATCAGAACTTCACCTCGGTGATGATGGACGGCTCGCTGGAGGAGGACGCCAAGACCCCGTCGTCCTACGAGTACAACGTCAACGTGACCGCCGAGGTCAGCCGTCTGGCGCACATGCTGGGCGTGTCCGTGGAGGGCGAGCTGGGCTGCCTGGGCTCGCTGGAGACCGGCATGGGCGACAAGGAGGACGGCCACGGCTTCGAGGGCAAGCTGGAGAAGGACCAGCTGCTGACCGACCCGGACGAGGCCGCGGACTTCGTGGCCAAGACCAAGGTGGACGCGCTGGCGGTGGCCGTGGGCACCTCGCATGGCGCCTACAAGTTCACCCGTCCGCCGACCGGCGACATCCTGGCCATCGACCGCATCGCGGAGATCCATGCGAAGATTCCGAACACGCACATCGTGATGCACGGCTCGTCCTCGGTGCCGCAGGAGCTGATCAAGCTGATCAACGATTATGGCGGCGCCATCCCGGAGACCTACGGCGTGCCGGTCGAGGAGCTGGTGCGCGCCATCAAGATGGGCGTGCGCAAGGTGAACATCGACACCGACCTGCGCCTGGCCGCCACCGGCCAGTTCCGCAAGGTGGCCGCCGAGCAGCCGAAGGAGTTCGACCTGCGCAAGTTCATGAAACCGGCCATGGAAGCCATGAAGCAGGTCTGCAAGGACCGCTTCGAGGCCTTCGGCTCCGCCGGCAACGCCAGCAAGATCAAGCCGATCCCGCTGGCCGAGATGGCGAAGCGCTACGAGTCCGGCGAGCTGGACCCGAAGGTGGCCTGACGCTCCATATCGGATCCGTATCCACGACGGGCGGCCCCGAAAGGGCCGCCCGTTTTTTCGTCATGCCATCACCCGCCGGTTGGCAGTGAGGCCTCCGGCCTCGAGTTCACATTACAGGAAACGCCCCGGATGAATGACGGGAGGCATGGCCGTCGCCCTCGCTCTTTCCGCGTCCGCTGATGCGCCGGAACGACTGGGACATGGCCTCTTTGCAAAGATGGTGCCGCCCCCTGAGACATTGCGTCCCGTGGAAAGGCGGGGGCGGGGGTTTAGCCGTGGGGGAAAAACATGCTATCCCGCTGGTGGAACGTGCACAGAAAATCGCGGCCGCGCGCATGCGCGCCGGGCCGAGCAGCGGAGGAAGAGAGGAAGACATGAGCAACGAGATCATCATCGCGCCGTCGATGCTGTCGTCGGATTTCTCCCGGCTGAAGGAGGAGATCGAGGCCATCGAGCGCGCCGGCATGGACTGGGTGCATCTGGACGTCATGGACGGGCATTTCGTTCCCAACCTGACCTTCGGCCCGCCGGTCATCGCCGCCATGCGGCCGCACACGGAGAAGGTCTTCGACGTGCACCTGATGATCGACAATCCCGACCTCTACCTCGAGGACTACGCGAAGGCGGGCGCGGACTACATCACCGTGCACGCCGAGGCCTGCACCCATCTCGACCGCTCCCTGCAGGTGATCCGCGATCTGGGCAAGAAGGCCGGTGTGTCGCTCAATCCGCATACGCCGGAATCGGTCATCGAGTATGTGCTCGACCGGCTCGATCTTGTGCTCGTGATGTCGGTGAATCCCGGTTTCGGCGGGCAGGCCTTCATCCCGGCGGTGGTGGAGAAGATCCGCCGCATCCGTGAGATGATCGGCGATCGCGACATCATCATCGAGGTGGACGGCGGCGTGGCGCCCGGCACGGCGGGCACCGTGGCCGCGGCCGGCGCGCGGGCGCTGGTGGCCGGATCCGCGGTGTTCAAGGGTGGCAACGAGGAGGCCTACCGCGCCAACATCTCCGCCATCCGGAAAGAGGCCGAGGAAGCCATCGCCTGACCGGACAGGAGTGGGATCCTGTGCTGTACGGGCGCCGTGCGCGAACGTGCGCGGCGGAAGGGGGTGGCTCATGTCCGCGGAGTGTTCCTCATCACAGGATGAGTGCGAAACCGAACAGGATCCGGGCCGTGGCGACCAGATAGAGGGAAAGGCTTGAAGCCAGCGCCAGTACGGTGGCCAGGTTGAGAATGGACGTCGTCGAAAAGAAAGGCAGGCGATGCATCAGGGCTGCCGCCGCCGGAAACAGGAGAATCTGCATCGGCAGGATCATGACACCCAGCAGGAGGATGGCGGTTGCGGCGGTATTGGCCGAGCCGAGGCCGAACATGCCGGCCATCATGGCCATCAGGGCGCCCAGCATGGACCAGGCGCCGAACTGCGCGGGCGCAAGGACGAAAAAGCCCAAAGCCAGGGCGACCAGATATTGCCTGCGGCGCTTTGCGGACGACCAGCCTCTTGGAAGGAGGCCCAGCCATAGGGAAACTACAGCCAATCCCGCAAGGCACCGGAAGCCGGTAGTCATGCCCGCTGCGCACCATGTGGCATTTCCGGTCAGAAGAATGGCGGCAGCGAATGCCGATCCATCCTTTTTCATGATCATGCGGGAAGTGTCGGCAAAGAGTGTTCCGGCTGTCAAGAGCCGACTCCAGGGGAACGAGACATATCATGCGGCAGAAGGAGACACGTGGATTTCATGCGCCTGATTTTCGATCTTGACGGAACCCTCATCGATTCCGCGCCGGACTTGTGCCATGCGGCCAACCGGATGCTGGCCGAGCTCTATGGCGCGGGGCCCATTCCGGTGGAGACTTTCGCCACCTTCATCGGGCAGGGGCTGCCCAAGCAGCTTTCGCGCTCGCTGCGCTACGCGGGAATCGGGAACCCTTCCGAAGAGGAGTTCGCGCGCGCGCTCGAGACATTCAAGAAATATTACGGCGCGGAGCCGGCGAAGCGCACCATCGTGTTCGAAGGCGTGCGCGAGGCGCTGGACGCGCTGAAGGCCGAGGGCGCGAAAATGGCGGTGTGCACCAACAAGTCGGAAGATCTCGCCTGGGAGGCGCTGAAAGGGCTGAACATGGCGCATTATTTCGACGCGCTGGTGGGCGGCGAGACGCTGCCGGTGCGCAAGCCGCATCCTGAGCCGCTGCATGAATGCGCGCGGCGGCTGGGCGGGGATGCGCCGGTGTATTACGTGGGCGATTCGGAAACCGACGAGGAGGCGGCGCACGCGGCGGGCTATCCGCTGCTGCTCTACACCGGCGGCTACAGCAAGAAGCCGCTGGAGGAGATCGAGGCGGCGGCGCGCTTCGACCACTTCTCCGAGCTGCCCGCGCTGGTGCGGAAGCTGGAGGGGGGATGAGTGTTCCGGTCTGGATCGAGACCTAGACCAGCGGAGATATGATTTGCCAGAGTCAGCGCATTCCTGTATGGTTACATGTAACCATAGCATGAGAGGCCTGCATGAATATTGCTTCCAACAAGTCTTCTTCCGCCGGCAAGGTGCGGCGCTATCGTGAGCGCATGCGGGCGCGTGGAATGCGCTGCGTGCAGCTTTGGGTGCCAGATACGCGTTCAGAGGAATTCATCCGCCAGGCGCGCAAAGTGGCCAAGGCGATAGCCTCCTCTCCGAAGGAGGCGGAGGATCAGGCCTTTGTCGATGCCATCTCCGAATTTGATGGGCAATGAAACGCGGTGAGATCTGGACAGTGGCCGCCAAAGGCGGGTATGCCAGCAAGCCGCGCCCGGCGGTCATTGTGCAAAGTGATCTTTATGGCGCTACGGCTTCCGTCACCATTTGCATTTTCACCACTGATGAAACGGATGATGAAATCTTGCGTCCCTTGGTGGAGC